>JBBRZE010000030.1:0-53447 GCA_038236995.1 Bacteroidales bacterium
GATTTTAAATACAAAACAATGCCTAATAAATTAGTGTGACGGTTCCTGTCTGCTGATGTTTTCGTCCTAAAAAATCACTAAAGTTGAGAATCCATACATACGCTCCGGCAGGGGCAAATGTGCCATTCAACATTCGTCCATCCCACCCTTTAATCTCACCTTTTGCTTCGAAAACAATGTCATTCCAACGGCTAAGCACCCTGAAATGATAACCTTCAGGTGTTATCCCTTCAGAATTAAGAAGAAATACCTGATCGATACGATTCGGGGCATTGGGTGAAAACCCATTGGGTGGAAACAAACGATCGAATGCAACCAAAACAGTGTCAGAAATCCCGTCGGTGCATCCGTCTGTATTCGAAACCTCAAGCGTTACCCGCTGCGAACCAGTCTTCACAAAATGGTAAGTAGGGTTCTGCAAAACAGAAGCTACTCCATCACCGAAATCCCATAACCAGGTAGCCGGATTTCCTGTACTGATGTCGGTAAATTTCACTTCAGGTTTATCGTTATAAACCACTTTATGATCCATGTTAAACGCCGCCTTCGGCTGAGAAAAAGTTTTTAATAAATCGTTGGTTGTAAAATTGGAACATCCGGTTATTGAAGATTTCCCGGTCATTGTAACGGTATAATTTTTTCCGGGCAGATCATAGATTGGCGAAACCGATGTGCCGGTAGCTGTTGGTGATCCGTCACCAAAATCCCACGTAAAATCGACTTCATCTTTCGTGTCAGTAGCAATGATCACTCCCGATAAGGTAGGTGTAAATGGAATACATCCGGCCAACGAAGACGCGCTAATTGTAAAATCAGGTTTGCGTTTCAATGAAATACTCCCCGGCAAACTTCGGCATCCGAACGAAGAAAGCACGTTTAATCCGATCGTTGCCTTTGGTTTCGTCTTTAAATCAAAGCGGAGCGGACCCTGAGTTATTCCCGGATTTGCTGATATTTCCGATGGATCGAGATTGGAAAGGTCCCAGGAATAGGTGTCATTTGGAGTTCCAATCAGCCCTGCATAGGCTAATTCATGAACTCCCGGTTCAAGACAATCGGCTGGTGAAAGGGAAAACTTGACATCGGGGATGGGATGAACATTAACCATATTTGGGATTGTCGCTTCATTAGAACAACCATCAATTGTCGTTACTTTGAGTTTTAAAGCATAAGAGGCGGGAATCAAATAGGTGTGCTTTTGAACGGGAGTAAATCCGTTAATTACAATATTATTTTCAAAAATCCAGTCATAAGTAACTGCCCCTTCGCTTGTCGCAGTAAATTCTACTTCAAGTGGCTGACATCCATCAAAAAATTTTGCAGTTAAGTTTAGCTTAGGAGAGACCAGAATATTTTGCACAAAAGGATAGGAACATCCATCCCTGGTAACGGTCAATTTGAGCTCGCGTTTTAAGAGACTTGTTCCTAATGGAACCACTTGCGTCTTTAGATCGATCCCATTAGCGATGATAGCCCCCCCAAATTCCCAATCATAGTTAGCTCCTGACAGATCTCCATCCGGTGTAAAAACAGCATCTAAATTATATCCAAAACACTTCTGGCCTGCAGTCTGTCCGTTTACGGTTAAATTACCTTTTGGATTTCCACGAAATTCTAAATTGAAATCTTCATGACTTGGACAAAAAGCATGATTAGCGGTAACTTTCATCGGATAAATTCCAAAATCGGCAACAGCAACATCCGATTTATTGCTAATTTGAGCTCTGTTGTCAACACTTTGAAGTGTATAATCTGATGCATTTGTTTTAATATCTGCAATCGTAGTTTTTGCATCACCGCAAATCAGTTTCTGAACGTATGATAGATCAATCGTTGGGTAATCGTGCACAATCACCTTTGACGTAAAGGGCGGTGCGGAACAATTTTTATCGGTTGTCAAAGTCACCGAATAATCACCCGCAGCACTAACAGAAATTGTTGGGGATGTCTCTCCGCTTCCCCATTTATAGGTATAAAGAGAATTTACTCCCGGATCAAGTACCTTCTGATCTCCTTTACAGATATCATAGGAGGATGGTAAGGTGGAGACCGGCTTTGGATTGACGGAAACCTTAAAAATCGTTGGTTGACTCACGCACTTTCCACGCGTTCCGATTACTGTATATTCTGTTGTAATAATTGGGTTTGCTACCGGATTGGCAATAGTAGGATCGGAAAGTCCGGTTGTTGGAGTCCAGGTATAAGTTGCCACAGGTGTATTTGCATCCGGTTGATTGAGCGTAACACTTAACCCTTCGCAAATAGGGTTGATCGTCCCCGTATTAAAAAGCAGTGTATTTACCTGTAATGAAAGGGTGGCACTAAGATATACAACCGGATCACCTTCCGTTCCACCAAACTCTATTAAATATCCTGCAGAACCCCCATCATTTGGGTAATCATTCCATTTTAAGGATTCACCAGGATTGGTAGCATTAAATGTAATATGGGCATAATCCTCTTCATGATCTGCACTGGTTTTATAGTCATTTGGTTCCCAGGTCAGAATATCAAGTGATGAAGAAAAACCTTTATCCCAACGGTTCCAATTATGGTATGCACCATTTACAGGTCCATAAACGCCTGCAGGGTTGTTCATTTTAGCCTGATAACCGCTGCCCTTCCAGAAGAGCAGGCCTCCGTTCAACCCTTCCGGACCAGTCACCCAGCGCCACTCGCCTTCCTTTGCCGCATCAGATGCCCCTATCCATCCCAACCCAGTGGTTTTTGACTGGATAAAAGAATTTTCAAACATACTGGTGATGGTCGCGAGGTAACCCCTTAATCCATAATACTTCATTTTATCCGATTTCGCTTCGACTTCAGCGTCTGTCCACTTTATACCCAGGTTTTTCTCAAAGCGATAAAAATGTCCGGTTCCCGGAAAATAATCAGCATCTTCAAGTGTAATAGTGATCTTACGCTTACCAAGGGTCGGAATGAGCTTATTATTCATGTACTTCACAGATTTTATTGCATCCCGGTAATTATCAGCAGTCGTGCTGGCATCGCCCCTAAGAATCAAATAACCTTGAAGATTGTACCAGTTACCGACAATATTACCAATAGAACCGGAATATACCAATGTGTCTTCCCCTGCATTATAACCCTCATTAATCGAAATCTTCATACCAGGAAGTATGAAATTTCCTTCAACTATTAGGCTTTCAGCGAATGGAACAGGTCCACTACAATATTGAACAGTTGTGGAATCTGTAAGTTTAATTGTCAAAACAGGGTCTGCCCCTTTCGTAGTATCAACGAAAGCAGTAAAGATCAATAATATGAGAAAAAAGGTTTTCAATTTTAATGTTCTGACAAATAATTTATATTCGATTTTCTTAATAAACGACAGTGACTGTTCCGGTTTGCTGATGTTTCCTTCCTAAAAAATCGGTAAAATTGAGTATCCATACATACGCTCCGGCAGGTGCAAACGTGCCGTTTATCATGCGGCCATCCCAACCTTTGATCTCATCCCTTACTTCAAAAACAACATCATTCCAGCGACTAAGCACCGTTAAATGATATCCTTCAGGTGTTATCCCTTCGGTATTAAGAAGAAATACCTGATCAGCAATATCAGGTGCGTTTGGTGAAAAGCCAGTGGGAGGAAATAACCTGTCGAAGGCAACTAAAAGCTGATGAGAAACAGTATCAGAACAATATTCATTGTAAGCCTTTAGCAAGACGGTTCTGTAACCGGTAACTTCATAATTATGAGAGGGATTTCCTAAATCGGAAGTGGACTCGTCGCCGAAATTCCATAAATATGAACCTGATCCGGTGCTCCTGTTCGAAAAATTAACAGTTGCCTTACCTTTATATACAATATTATTGTCCATCTCAAATGCCGCATCCGGAAGAGGAGCTGCAAAGACCATCTCCTTAACCAGTGCAGTATTGGTGCATTCCTTTATATCATTTGTGATAACAGTAACACGAACATCATACTTACCCGCATTTTCATACGTATGCGTAGGCTTTTCACCGGTTCCCATTTTCCCGTCGCCAAAATCCCAATCATACCGGACTCCCGTTTCAGTATTCATTGCTAAAAATTCAAAGGCTTCCGGCTGGCAGCGTATCGGATTTATAACAGCAATGCTTAATGTTGGGTCAACCGGAATATCCTTAATTTCATAATGGTTGGAACATCCGTTTTCCTCCACCTTCATCTCCAGATTGCCGGGTAAGGGACTAATCCCAAGCGGGATGTTCTGTTTGATCAGACCAATTGCATCAGCAATTATCTCGCCGCCGAATATCCAGGTAAATCTTGCTTTGGAGAGATCAGCGGCATTTGTAAAAGAAGCGTCAAAACTATATTTTTTGCAGATCCCTTTGTCGATGGTCAGATTCCCTTGCGGTGTTTTGAAAAATGAAAGAGAGAAGGGCTTTTCCAAAAAGCAGGTATTATTCGAATTTGATGCCTTGCACAACATTGGGTAAATCCCGTCGTCACCCAGAGCAGTAACTGTTAAGCCATTCACCTGGGCTTTATTGTCAACACTTGTCAATGTAAATTTCGTTGCGCCATTTGAAGCAATATTTACGGTTGTAAACCGATCACCGCAAATAAGTGTTTCAATTTTTGATAAATCGATTATTGGAATTTCATTCACATGTAATTCAAGGGTTGCAGAAAGATTAAGGGTTGCAATCTCCATCCCGCCAAATTCAATCAAATAACCATTCGAAACATATTCACCTTGACCTCCGCTATCTGGCAAATCGTTCCATTTATAGGAACCGGCCTGATTATTACTAAAGACGGTGATATGTGCGTAATTTTCACCACCATTTACATTATTAGGCTCGCCACTATTCCAGTTTGTATATCGGCCCTGGTAGGGTCCGGAACTGGTAATAAAGAATAATTGTCCAATACCGCCCTCTTCCTTCCCTTCAGGCCCGGTAACCCAACGCCATTCGCCTTCTTTTGTAGCATCTGATGCCCCAATCCAGCCAACACCTCTGGTTTTAAGTTTGATAAAATCATTTTCGCCCTGACTTGTTACAGTTGCAAGATAACCTTGTAATCCATAGTAATTTGTTGACATCGCCTCAGCTTTGGCAGCAGACCAACTAAAGTTAGACCTTTCAACAAAGCGATAAAAATGTTTGGTTTCAGGAAGATAGTCGGCATCATTTAAGGATATCGTGATTTTGCGGACACCTAAAGTCGGATTCGAAACAAGGTTTTTATATTGAATGCTCCTGATCGCATTGATGTAATCCTGAATTACCATACCACCTGTAAGCTCAAGGGCCCCGGTAGATGCTGACCAATTGGCTCTCAAAATGCCCGGTGAGAGTACGACTAACTCATCTTCATTTAATTTATAACCCTCACTAAATGAAATTTTGAACCCATTAATATTGGGAGCTCCTACTGTTTCGATGGAAAGCAGCTCAGCGATTGAAACTGAAGTTGAGCAAAACTGAACAGGATTGTTGTTGTTTAAATTAATTGAAAAAGAAGCGCCCTCCCCTTTCGCAATATCAACGAAAAAGGTAAAGATTACCAATATGCAAAACAGGATTCTCAACTATTTAGCGCCAGAGAAGTATTTCATAAACTGTGCCCGCTCGTACATTGTAGGATTGGATAGCTTTGAATAATTGAGTCTTCCCCGAAAATCAGAAATCTGTTTAAAATTCCATTTCACCATAAACGACTTCAAATAGTCGAGTATTTCATCGATCTGACCAAAACCATTCAAATAGAGTGTCGAGCAAATCTGTCCGACGGTAGCACCTGCGAGAATTTGCTTAACAAAGGCTTCCCCATCGTGTATTCCCGTCGACGCAGCAATATTGAGGTTCGGAACTTTTCCCGAAACAATCCCAGTCCAGCGAAGTGAATGACGAAGGTCATCGGGTGAACTATAAATCGACGAGGTGGTCATTGTAAGCGTTTCAAGATCGATATCAGGTTCGAAGAAACGGTTAAACATCACAACAGCCGCTGCACCATTGGAAGACAATTTATCAACCATCCCCACTAGATTTGTGAAATTATTACTGATTTTCATCGCCACCGGAATTTTAACAACCCTGCGAACTTCAGTCAGAATATCGAGGTACCGGAATTCGATGTCAGCAGATGAAATCTTGCGATCGGTAGGCATTATAAATGCATTAATTTCCAAAGCATCGGCACCAGCCTTTTCAAGATCACGGGCAAATGCGATCCATTCGTCACCTGATACGCAATTGACGCTGGCGATCACAGGAATCTTCAATGACGATTTAGCGATCCTAATCAGATCGAGGTAGGTCTGCAAATTGGTTTCCCTGATATAATCCCAAATATAATCTTCGGCCTCAGGATAAGAGACTTGCTTTACATCCTGGTTGATGACGTCAATCACTTCATTTGTGATTTGCTCCTCGAAAAGAGATTTCAAAACGATTGCCCCCACCCCTTTCGCTTCGAGCTGAAGGATTTTGTCAATTGAATTCGTTAATCCTGAACTGGAAACCACCAGTGGATTTTTGAGGGTAAGCCCCATGTAAGTTGTCGATAAATTCGGCATAGCGTGAGAATTATGAATTATGAATTATCAATTACGAATTATGAATTATCAATTACGAATTATGAAATTAGTGTGCGATTAGATTTCGCTCTCCGAAAATGGTGCTGCCAATCCTGACCATCGTACTGCCACTTTCGATAGCAATCAGGTAGTCGCTCGACATTCCCATCGAGATTTCGCGAAAGTTATCATTTCCCCGAAAAAAATCCGCTTTGAGTTTTTGAAAAATATCGCGAAGGATTGAAAATTCTTTTTTTATCTGTGCCTCATCATCGGTATAAGTTGCCATTCCCATCACTCCGGAGATTGCAATATTTTCGAAATCTGATGATTTGAAATCGGTCAGTAACTGAACGGCCTCATCATACGAAAAACCAAATTTACTCTCCTCGCTGGCAATATGAAACTGAAGCAGGCAAGAGATGATTCTTCCGACAAGTTTTGCCTCATCATTAATGGTCTTCAAAATTTTAAGACTGTCAACCGAATGAATCATAGAGATAAACGGTGCAATCGACCGGACTTTATTTGACTGGAGATGCCCGATAAAGTGCCACTCGATATCTTTTGGTAAAGTTTCCCATTTTCGTACAAGTTCCTGAACCTTGTTTTCCCCGAAGATCCGCTGTCCAACCGTGTACGCTTCGAGAATCGCCTCGTTGCTTTTCGTCTTTGAAACTGCAACAAGCTTAACATCATCAGGTAATGTTGTATATATTTTATTTAAGTTATTTTCAATCGTCATCTCCGGAGAATTTTATTCAAATGTAGAAAAAAGTGGCTAATTACCGGCTAAAACTGTAACAGAGATTCACCGATGGTATTTAACAAGTCATTGAAACAGCCATGCTATTTTTTTTAACTTTACACCCGAACAAAGTAGGCTTGATTACAATTCGATTTGAATGAAAAGATATCTTATACTATTGCTGATTACCGGATGGTCTGTTGCCGCATTTGCACAACCGAAGGATTTTAAGACAGAACTTTATATCGGTGCAAAAGGGGGAATGACCTTCTCGAAGGTGAGGTTTTATCCCAATGTTATTTCACAATTCGAACAAGGTAATACAGGTGGAATCATGTTCCGGCTGATTTCCGAACCACATATCGGCTTCCAGGTAGAGGTAAATTATACACAAAAAGGGTGGAAGGAAGATTCAATTGGTTATGCGCGCAAACTAAATTACATCAGTATTCCTATAATGACCCATATCAACATGGGAAGTAAGGCTTTACGGGTCATTCTTAATCTTGGACCTGAGGTGGCCTATATGATTTCGGAAGAAGAAAAATTCACCTCACCGACTGCCGTTTCGACAGAAGATCCGGGATATCGCACCTACTTTGGGAAACCGATTGACAAACAGCTCGATTTCCTGTTTACTGCAGGTCTCGGAATGGAATATCACATGAAAAGAGGTGGTGCGTTCTCGCTTGAAGGACGCGCTTATTACAGTCTCCCAAATCTGTTTAATCCAGATAACTACCCTTATAAAGTCTCTCAAAGTAACGGTGCTCAGGTTACTTTTGCTTACCTGTTTCAATTCAACAGGAGGAAAAAAGCGGGTAAATAATCTGACGACTGGAAAAACTGCAATAAAGATTGTCAATTGAAATTCAACTGATAAGCCATTCATTAGATTGAAATCCAATATCACTATATTGATGAAGTGTGCCACCATGTAGAAGAGTCGTTACACCACGAAGAAGTATTACTACACCATGTAGAATAGTTGCTGCACGATGTAGAAGAGTTATTACGTCACGTAGAAGAATCATTACGCCTCGTAGAAGAGTCGCTACTCCACATAGAAGAATCATTACGCTACGTAGAAGATGTGTTACGCAGTATAGAAGATGTGCTACGCCTCCGTAACACATCTTCTACGTGCCGGCAAAGATCTTCGGCAGACAGGTAAAATACTTCTGAATAAGCGCATACACCTTATAATTAACGGATTATATCTTCTGCATGCCAGACAATATCTTTCCTGTGAAGGAACGGGTCATTTTCGCTGCGATCAATTGGTAAAGTGTAAAGGATCGAACAGTTTTATCGGATCTAGGTATCCGGCATAAGCCGCTTCAAGGGTTTTCAACTTCTTGAAGGGCTAATTGATTAATTAAAAAAGGCGACCAAATCCGGCCGCCTTTATTTGTAAGTGTGTTATTCTAATTCGTGAACCACCAACCCCGATCTGAGCTTGGGCTCAAACCATGTCGTCTTCGGCGGCATTATATTTCCCGAATCGGCAATGTTTATCAGTTGTTCCATTGAAACAGGATAAAGCGCAAATGCTACTTTCATATCACCATCGTCAACTCTTGTCTTCAATTCTCCCAAACCACGGATTCCACCAATAAAATCGATCCGTTTATCAGTTCTGAGATCTTTAATTCCCAATATATTATCAAGGATCAGATTTGACAGAATCGTTACATCGAGCACCCCGATCGGATCGTTGTCGTTGTAACACCCCGTTTTAGTGACCAATTTATACCAATCACCCTTGAGGTACATACTAAAAGTATGTAACTGATCAGGTTTATAAATTTCCGTTCCGATTTTCTGAATTTCGAAATCTTCACCAATCTTATCAATCAATGCGGTTGCTGAAAGACCATTCAAATCTTTAACTGTACGATTGTAATCGATAATTTTTAATTGATTGTCGGGGAAATGAACCGCAAGGAAATAGTTATACTCCTCGTCACCTTTGTGATTTGGATTTTCAGCACGCTTCTCTTTTCCGACAAGCGCCGCCGCAGCAGTGCGATGATGACCATCGGCAACATAGGTAGCCGGAATTTTGGCGAAAAGTTTTACAATCTTATCAATGGTCTGATCATTATCAACGAGCCAGAAATGGTGTCCAAAACCATCCTCTGCCACAAAATCGTAAACCGGCGATTGCGTTGCAACAATATCAGCAACAATGTCGTCGAGCTCTTTTACGGCAGGGTAAGCAAAAAACACAGGTTCCATATTGGCATTTGTAATACGGACATGCTTCATGCGGTCTTCTTCTTTATCGGCGCGTGTTAATTCATGTTTTTTGATCACACCTTTCAGATAATCATCCACCGAAGCACAACCCACAATACCATACTGGGTTCTCCCCTCCATGGTTTGAGCATATATATAAAGCGACTCTTTTGCATCCTTCACCAGCCAGCCATTGTTACGCCAGATATCCAGATTTTCAGCAGCCTTTTGATAAACAGCCTCAGCATGTTCATCAATTCCGGCTGGAAAATCGATTTCAGGTTTGATAATGTGCAATAACGTATAAGGATTTCCCGCTGCTTCTACCCGTGCCTCCTCCGAACTTAGTACATCGTAAGGACGAGAGGCAACTTTTGAAGCCAGCTCAACAGGTGGACGGAGTCCTTTAAAAGGTTTTAATACAGCCATAATTTAGTTTTGAGCTTCAAATTCTTTCATTGCGTCTACTAAAACAGCCACACTTGAGATCGGCATTGCATTGTAGATAGAAGCCCTGAAACCACCAACACTGCGGTGACCTTCAATACCGAGAATGTTCAGTTCTTTTGCTTTGGCAAGGAATGCTTTATCGAGTTCTTCATAACCCGGAGCCATCACAAATACAACATTCATCCGTGAACGATCTTCAGGATCAGGAACCGGACAGGTGAACATCTTATTTCGGTCGATTTCATCATAAAGCAATTTGGCTTTAGCCAGGTTTTTTACTTCCATTGCTTTAATTCCGCCGTTTTCCTTCAACCATAATAAAGTCTGAAGTGCTGCAAATACAGTAAGAACAGGTGGCGTATTAAACATTGATACCCCATCGATATGGGTGTTATAATCGAGCATCGTAGGAATTGGCCTGCCCGTTTTGCCAAGTGCATCTTTGCGAACGATTACAAGCGCTACGCCAGCAGGAGCCAGGTTTTTCTGTGCTCCGGCATAAATAAGGTCGTATTTCGAAATATCGATCGGACGGCTAAAGATATCGGATGACATATCAGCAACCAACATCACGGGAGCATCAATATCTTTGTAGATCTGAGTTCCAAAAATGGTGTTATTCGTTGTAATATGGAGATAATCAATATCAGAAGGGATACTTACATTTTTAGGGATGTAATTATAATTCTTGTCTTTTGAAGAAGCTACTTCAACAACCTCGCCGAAAAATTTAGCCTCTTTAAGTGCTTTCGATGCCCACACACCTGTGTTGTAATAGCCAGCTTTATTTTTCAGCAAGTTAAAAGGAACCATACAAAACTGCAGACTTGCCCCACCCTGAAGAAAGAGTACTTCGTAATCTTCGGGTACTTCGAGTAATTCTTTTACAAGCGCTATCGCCTGATCCATTACGGCAACAAACTCCTTACTCCTGTGCGAAATTTCCAACACAGAAAGAGAGGTGCCGGCAAAGTTGGTAACTGCTTCTGCAGTTTTCTGAATCGTAAAATCCGGAAGAATAGATGGACCTGCGTAAAAATTGTGCTTTTTCATTTGAAGGAAATTAAAAGTGATAAATGTTATAATTGTGTCTATTATCGTGAATCAAATAGCTTATCGGTCGAATACTCGCAAAATTAACACATTTGTCAGAAACATGACAAAAATCAATAAAAAATTCAATGTAAGTAATGAATACTTAACATGTGACATCGTCTTAAATAAACGGTGTCTTAACGATTTTGGCCTTTACCCGTTTGTTGCGGATGAGAATATAAATTTCTGAACCTAATGTGCTGAAATCATTCTGAACATAGCCCATTCCAATACCCTTTTCAAGTACCGGTGACTGTGTTCCGGAAGTTACCACGCCAATTACATTTCCTTCGGCATCGACAATTTCATATCCATGACGCGGAATTCCCCTGTCGATCATTTCAAAACCCTTTAATTTTCGGGTAACACCTTCCTTCTTTTGTTTCAGAAAAAGTGCTTTATCAGTGAAGTTTTTGGTATCTGTAAACTTTGTTACCCAACCTAGACCTGCCTCTATTGGCGAAGTGGTATCATCAATATCATTCCCGTACAGACAAAAGCCCATTTCGAGTCTTAATGTATCGCGGGCACCCAGTCCGATTGGTTTTATTCCCGCCTCTTTTCCTGCTTCAAAAATTGCATCCCACATCTGTTCCGCAATTTCGTTGTAAAAATAGAGTTCAAATCCGCCGGCGCCGGTATATCCTGTTGCAGAAATAATAACATCATCAATGCCGGCAAAACGCCCAACTTTGAATGTATAATATTTAATAGAAGATAGATCGGTCTCGGTCAGTTTCTGAAGAATCTGCAATGCCTTAGGCCCTTGTACTGCCAATTGACTAATCTTACCTGAGGCATTTTCCAATTCTGCACCTAAATCATTTTGAGAAACGAGCCACGCCCAGTCTTTCTGAATATTTGAAGCATTCACAACCAGCATATACTTCAGTGGTTCGAAATAATACACCAATAAATCGTCAACAATTCCACCTTTTCCATTTGGGAAACATGAATATTGTGCCTGGCCTGGTTGCAATACTGATGCATCGTTGGTGGTAACTTTTTGAATAAATGACAGCGCATAAGGACCTTTAACCCATATCTCGCCCATGTGAGAAACATCAAAAACCCCCACCCCATTGCGTACGGTCATGTGTTCATCTTTAATGCCTGTATATTCGACCGGCATTTCAAATCCGCCAAATTCTACTATCTTGGCATTACAACGTTTGTGAATCTCGTAAAAAGGGGTTCTTATCATCTGATTGTTTTTTAATATTTTTCGTATTGCAAAACTAAATATTTCGAAGAGAGTAAAAGCTGAAAAATCTCACTTCAATTTGAATATTATTTGTTAGTTTTGATTGTTGAAGAAAATTTCCTTAAAATCGAATAAAGATTATGGCATTTACCAATCTTAATTATCTGCATACTATAACCGAAGGCGATACGGAATCGATGCGCGAACTCATTCTTCTCTTTATTGAGCAGGTTCCTGAATTCATCGGAAATCTTAAAAAATTGCTCGCTGAAGAACGGTTTCCCGAACTCGGTAAAGAAGCCCACAAAGCAAAATCCTCTGTAATGATCATGGGAATGGATAAGCTCGGTCAAGATTTAAAAACGCTTCAGCTTGATACAATTAGCGGAATCAGAAAAGAAACCTATGCCCAACATGTAAGCAGATTTGAGAAGGAATGCCTTGCTGCTGTGGAAGAATTAAACAAGGCAATGAGCGAAATGAAATAGTAGCAATTACTTAGGCACCATTTTTAAGATCGATTCTGCAAATTCAAAAGTCGATTTTTCAACTTCCGGAACACATTTTGAAGTAAGGGAACAGGCAATAACATGTGCTCCGGCTTCGGGAAAAGGTTTTGCACGCTTCATCGCTCCGGGTGTTCCCACAAGGCTAAACATCTTTAATGCTGCCTTCACTTCTACTTGTTGATCCTGGTGTTGTTCATCTTTATAATAATAGCCCATAAACAATGGACACTTCACTTTAGCGAAAATCACCTTCTTCATTGTCGCTTCAACCAATTGTTGCAGATAAACCAACCCCTCGGCCCTAAAACGGCAATACCAGTATTTACAACTCTCGCTATTCGGATCGTCCTCCGAAGTTCTGAAATCGCCACCGACCACCAATCGGGCAATCTGTAACCCCCAGGGTTTCGACAACAATGTAAATGCTTTATTTTTAAGTTGTACATTGGGTGAGTAGAGAATAAGTCCGTAAACCATATCCGGAAAATCAGCAGCGAGTTTAATTGCCAGTGTACCACCAGTTGAAGTTCCCATAATGATTACCTTCTTTCCTAACTGTTGCGCGATCACCAAAGCCAGTTTTGCCGACTCGTAAAGACGAAATGGCGTCATATCTATCAATGGGTTTTCGGTGATCAGACCATGGGCTGCAAGCCGGGCAAGATATGCATTGCATCCATATCGTTTTGGAAAATCTTCGTTAACCGGAAATCCTTCCATGCGACTAGCAGAAAAGCCGTGCAGGTAAAGCAGAACATACTCGGTTTGGGCATGAACCGAGTCATTTGCCCAAATAATTTTAGCTTCATTACCAGGACGGACCTTTTCAGCGGATTCTAATTTGGTAACATATCCACCGATGTCTCCGGTAACAACAGGTAATTCAGTATTCAATTCAGGTTTTGGCATTTGGGGACCCAGAAAATAGGTCGCCAGCAGGAGAATAATTATTCCCGAAATAATTTTAATTGTTCTCATTGATTTATTTTTAGATTTCTAAATCCTGATTACTGCCGTTCTTTTCCGGCCATCCATTAATATCTCAAGTTCATTTTTAAACCTCACATGCCTGACATATTTCCCTTCCCATATTAGCTCCTGCTTATCCAAAAGATCGAGCTTAACAAAATCGACACTATTTATATCGGGAATCGAAAAGTATCCAACATTCATAGAAGTGACATTGTGGAAAAAATGGGAGCCGAGCGAGCCATCAAGCGGGTAATTCGGTAATCCAATCTCTACAATTACCTTTGCATTATTGATGTGCGCCCAATTAACCGGAATTCCGGTATACTCATCCCTTGTTCCCCAGCGGCCGGGCCCGATCAACACATATTGCCTGTTATTGGCAGTAAATACTTTGTTGACCTCAGCAATCTCATTTGCTATTTCACGGGTTTTAGTTCGGTCAAATCGTTTTGTATCTACATAAACAACATCTGATATTCCTGATATTTTGCCATTTCCCATCCCCTTATTCGACAGCAATAAAAGCTTTGAATTATCGAGGGATCCCAATTCAATTTCAACATCTTCCTCACGCCTGATCAATGGCTTTAATTGAAGCAGATAAAAAGTAGGCCACCCGTTCTCCCCGCTTTTCAGATCAATTGCATATTCCATTTCAACAGGAGAACCCATTGCCTGTTTGAACAGTTTCATAAGCAATATCAACGTATCGGCAAGCGGAACATGCTGATATTCCAAAATATTGGCAAAGTTTATTACACGTGGGCCACGAATCCCAATGCCGGGAGAGATGTAATCATTTTCAATACTATACGTCGAAGCACAATGTTCAAGAGCCCCGTCTTTTTCCGCTTCGGATATTTTATACTTACGAATGGCCGCCATTTCTCCTTCCATCGTCAGATCAAAACTGTTATGCGCCATATCAATTGCATAAAAATCACGTTGAGAATCCCGGACCTGATCCGGAACCGAATTGTTATTCAATGCCGGATATTTAGGGCAAAACCTGTATGCTTTTTCGCCTCCGACGACTGCTTGTCCCAAACCAACAGCAATCACGGCAAATCCGTCATCCGGCTCCATATAGGAATAAGGGTAATAATTAAAAGACTGGGCAACTCCGCTGATATCAGAATAAAATTTTTGGTTGTGTTCTTGACCTACAACAGGTTGAAGGATAACTGCCATTTTCTCCTCTTCAATCTTATAATTGATCGCATTGAAATAGGCCCTGGCATCATCACTAAAGACTGATGCATAAACCAGTTTTACGGCAGTCCGTAGTTGTTCAAAACGAACATTTTCATCGGGGTGGCTGTTGGGAATCAAGAAAGTAGAATAAACGCCAGAAAAAGGACGAAGTAACGAATCCTCGAAAAGACCAGAAGATCTTACCGCCAATGGTTGCTTTACCTGACGCACATATTGTAATAACCGCTCTTTCAACGTGCTGCTTAGGGTCGCATTCAAAAATGCATCATTGACCTTCTTGAAATCGGTCTGATGATAAGCAACATCATACAGATCATTAGTTTCCAGAAATTTATCAAACTCAATGGCTCCGATGATCGCTGTTGCCGGCATCCTGATATTAATGCCCGGAAGTAAAGCTTTCATATCGATATTTTCCATCATATTACACATGAAGGCAAGACCTCTCCCTTTTCCACCAAGTGACCCGCGGCCCATTCTCACAATATAGCGATTGCCATTTACCAATAACGGATCGAAATTGATAATCCTTCCGCGATTCCGTTTCTCATGTACATCGCCGAAAATTCTCAAACAGATATCCCTGATCTTTGAAGGATCGTCAAATTCCTCCGTTTTATAGGGAATCAGTCTTTCTGCAATATTAATTTCCCCACGAGCCATAAGCCAGGTCGAAAAATCGTTGGACCTTCCGTGATAAACAAGGGACTCAACCGGAACTGTCTTAACGAGCTCTTCAAACTCATGCAGATTACTCGCAACCCCAATCGGATTGCCATTACCATCCCGGAAGACAAAATTACCAAACCCCAGGTTGCTGTTAATGAAAGTATTAATGTCGTGTGAAAGTGTATCAGAATTTTTATTGATGAATCCTGCCTGAATTTCATCAGCCCTTGCGGAGTTTGAAACATCGTGTGACTGAAGTAACAATGGAATCGGGTAACGCAGGTGTTGTTTCACAAATTTAAGCAACTCAATTCCTGCATCCTCGTCATTGATGCCATTCCTGGAAAATTTGACATCAGAGATTACGCATAGAAGATATTCCTTATATTCGTGAATAACCTGCAATGCACCCTCATAAGTACTAACCAATAACACCTTAGGACGCGCCCTGTACTTAAATATTTTATGTAGTTCATCAGTAGATTCGTCTGATACCAATGCCTGGGTTTGTGTCATCACACTTGCAAAAAGCAGTGGTAAGTATCGCGAATAATATTTTATCGAATCTTCAACCAAAAGGATAATCCTTACCCCGCCAAGCCTCGTATCTTTTGCAACGTTTTTCTTATCCTCAATGTATTTGATCATCGCAAGAAACACATTCGAATTACCATTCCAAACGAATACCCGGTCGATGGCTGGTATCTTTGTTGCAGCAATTTTAAAAAACCGTACATCACTGTTGTTATTTACCAGCAATAAAATTGGAATCCTTGGTTTTGCAGCATTGATCTCGGCTACAATTTTAAGCGGCAGTTCCTTGTCAACCCCTGCCATAATAATAACCAGGTCAAAATGGCGCGAATTAAGAACTTTATTTACCTCTTCCTGCGTATTTATACTCGTAAAACGTGGAGCTGCATACAAATTGAGCTGAAGATATTCCCCAAATATCTTATCCGAAAATTGCCCCTCTCTTTCGATTGCGTAAGAATCGTACAATGTAGCAAAGAGCAAAACCTCTTTCACTTTGTTGGGCATCAGTTCCTGAAAGATATCTCTGTCAGATTTTCTTCTCTTATATATAGCAGATATTGAGATGTTTTCGAAATTTTCCATTGATTAATCCGATTAAACCTAAACAGTCTAAAGTTAATTAAAATTGATCAAAAACAGGAAAAGAGGCCTAATGCCTCTTTCCCAATATATTTTGATTGTTTGTTATTCTACCACCCAGGTATTGCCACTGCTAAGAAGATCGTCAATCGACTTGATCTTTGCTTTACTTTTCACATCAGCAATCTGTTTTTCCATCATTTGATCGTAAACCAGCGTTTCGACTGCACGGATAACACCCATTGCTACCGGGAAATCGGGCAATTTCATTCCGATCAATTGCTGGTGAAGATATCCATTGGGTTCTGTAACATCATGAACAAGAATATCATCACGTGTAATCCCATTTTCACCAATTGTAACAACTTTAAGCATTCCCTTGTCAAAGACAAGTCCTTTATCTTTCAGATTTCCAAAAATCATTGGCTCGCCGTGTTTCAAAAAGATCTGTCGCTCTTCGCGGAACTTAGGATCAGAAATTTCAGCATGAATTCCGTCATTAAAGATGACGCAATTCTGCAAAACCTCCACCACAGATGTGCCTTCATGCTTTGCTGCCAATTCAAAAACCTCCTGAGAGTGTTTGATGTTATTATCAACAGCCCTTGCAAAAAAGGTTCCTCCGGCTCCAAGAACCAGTTGGCCGGGAATAAAGGGATATTCGATAGTTCCCTGTGGAGATGTTTTTGTAACTGTTCCCCGGTCGGATGTGGGTGAATATTGTCCCTTTGTCAAACCGTAGATTTTATTATTAAATAAAACCAGGTTAATATTAATGTTCCTTCGAATGACATGAATAAAGTGATTTCCACCAATGGCTAAGGCATCGCCATCACCTGTTATTTCCCAAACACAAAGTTTAGGATTGGCACATTTAACACCTGAAGCGATAGCAGCTGCACGACCATGAATAGTATGAAAACCAAATGTACTCATGTAATATGGAAATCTTGAGGAACAACCAATCCCCGAGACAACTACAAAATCCTCTTGTTTTATCCCCAGTGTAGCCATGGCTTTCTGGATCGAATTCAGTACGGCATGATCTCCGCAACCCGGACACCAACGTACTTCATTTTCGCTTTTAAAATCTTTTAATGTATATTCTAAAATTTCAGTCATCTCTATTCCTCCAAAAGCTTTTCAAAATTTTCAACTAATTCCTGACTTGTAAATGGCAATCCCTGCACTTTGTTGTATTTATGATAGACAAATTCAGGAAGTTTATCTCTCAGATAACTTGCGAATTGACCAAGGTTCAATTCACAAACCACAATCTTTTTGAAGCGTGAAAAAACCTCAGCAGTATTGGCAGGTAATGGTCTGATGTAATTAAAATGAGCAAGCCCGATTTTCACACCGCGTTTTCTCAGTTCTCGAACAGAACTCTCCATATAACCATAAGTTCCACCCCAGCCAACAACCAATAAATCACCTTGCTGGTCACCGTAAGTTTCCATATCGGGTATCATCTCAACCACACGGTTTACTTTCTCCTCACGAATTTCAACCATCTTCTCATGATTAATGGGATCGTGACTGACATTACCATTCGCATCTTTTTCAAGTCCGCCTATCCGGTGTTGAAAACCAGGCATGCCGGGAATCGCCCATTCACGTGCAAGTGTTTTCTCGTCACGGCCATAGGGTTTATAACTTGCCTGATCAGTAGCGAATCGGGGTGTAATCATGGGTAATTCACTTAATGTCGGTATCTTCCATGGTTCTGAACCGTTTCCCAGGAATCCGTCAGTCAACAGTACAACAGGAACCATCCGTTCAAGTGCAATTTTCGCAGACATGTAAGCAAAATGAAAGCAGTCTGAAGGGGTTGAAGCTGCAATCACAACTAATGGACATTCACCATTACGACCATATAAGGTCTGAAGCAGGTCCGATTGTTCTGTTTTTGTAGGAAGTCCTGTTGACGGACCGCCGCGTTGCACGTTTACAACAACGAGCGGCAATTCGGCCATTACACTAAGTCCTAAAGCTTCGGCTTTAAGCGCGAAACCGGGTCCCGATGTAGAGGTGACAGCAAACTTCCCGGAAAATGAGGCACCAATTGCAGTACAGATCCCTGCAATTTCATCCTCGGCCTGGAAACTTTTAACCCCAAGATCTTTCCGATCGGCAAGTGCCTGTAAAACATCAGTTGCGGGGGTGATGGGATAAGAACCAATAAAAAGGTCAAGGCCAGCTTTTTGCGATGCCGCTAGCAGGCCCCAGGCTGTTGCCAGATTACCATTGATATTTCGGTAAGTTCCCTTTGCTATTTCAGCAGGATGAACGACATATCGGGGAGTCAGATGTTCAAGTGTTAAGCCATAATTCCAGCCCGCATGCAAAACCCTCAGATTTGTCTCAACAACCACTGGACTTTTTGCAAATTTCCGCTTGATAAATTTCTCAATGTAATCAAGAGGCTTACTGAATACCCAACATATTAAACCCAAGGCAAACATATTTTTGCTTCGAAGTACACTCTTGTTGTCAATATCAAGATCCTTCAACGCCTCCTTTGTAAGCGTTGTAATCGGAACTGCAACCTTGAAATAATCCTGAAGATTACATTCTTCAAAAGGGTCTTGCGTTTTCAGTTTAGCCTTATCGAAATTCTTCTGGGTGAAACTATCACTGTCGTAGAAAATAGTCCCTCCAGGTCTAATAAACGATGCATTTGCTTTGATTGCAGCAGGATTCATAGCTACGAGCACATGGGCAAAATCGCCGGGAGTGGTTATTTTCCCTGCTCCAAACTGAACCTGAAATCCTGAAATCCCTGCAACTGTTCCCTGTGGCGCTCTGATTTCCGATGGATAATCAGGAAAAGTTGAAATGTCGTTTCCAAATAATGCCGAAGTATCCGAAAAAAGTGCACCTGTCAACTGCATTCCATCACCGGAGTCGCCCGAAAACCGGATCGCAACCTCTTCCAGTTCAATGACCTTTGTTTCAATCATGATTATAAAAATAATATATATATGCGATTTTACTTACGAATATGCAAATTAAACAACAATTTAGTGATAATCTATTAAAGAAAGTCTTAATTTTCTAAAATATTCATTAATCCAATTTCAATGAAACCCGACTACTTAAATTCGAATAAGAGATAACCTCTTCGAAATTCGCCGCATATTACTAATTTTGGAGTACAAATTAAAACAATTTAAACGAATGGCTCTAATAAAATCGCTTCTGGGAAAAACACCCGTTTTCGGCCAGAATTGTTTTCTTGCTGAAAATGCAGTAATCATTGGTGATATCACTTTAGGAGACAATTGCAGTATTTGGTATGGAGCAGTTCTTCGCGGAGATGTTCATTACATTAAAATTGGCAATAATGTTAATATTCAGGATAATGCGGTAATACATGCTACCTACCAAAAATGCCCGACTAATATAGGAAATAATGTTTCCATTGCTCATGGAGCAGTAGTACATGGTTGCACGATTCACGACAATGTATTAATTGGAATGAATGCGGTTGTTCTTGACGATGCTGTTATCCATAGTAATTCGATAGTCGCAGCAGGTGCTGTTGTCACAAAAGGAACGGTTATTGAATCTGGGTCTGTCTATGCTGGTTCTCCGGCAAAGAAAATAAAGGAACTGAGTCCTGAATTACTTGAAGGCGAAATAAACCGTATCGCCAACAACTACCACATGTACTCCAGTTGGTACAAAGAATCGGAATAGGCCACAAGATTGAGTTGCGTCTGAAATACATTGAAAGCATATTTTAGATATTTTTGCGTGCCGGAAAAATTTTTCACGACAATTAAATGTTAAAGATTTATGAAACCAACTTTAGTGATACTCGCTGCCGGAATGGGCAGTCGTTATGGTGGTCTAAAACAACTCGATGAAGTTGGACCAAATGGTGAAGCAATTATTGATTATTCGCTTTATGACGCCATCCGTGCAGGATTTGGGAAAGTTGTATTTGTGATCCGTACCGATTTTGCAGAAGAATTTAAAGCCAGGTTTGAGCCCAATCTTACAGGCAGGATTGAAACCGAATACGTTTATCAATCGCTTGATAAAATACCCGAGGGATCGGTAATTCATCCCGGGAGAGAGAAACCGTGGGGAACCAGCCATGCAACGATGATGGCAGAGCCGGTTGTTCAAGAACCGATGGCTGTAATTAACGCCGACGATTTTTACGGTAGTAAAGCGTACCAGGTGATGGCCGATTTTCTGAACACGTCAACTGACGAAAACGAGTATTCGATGGTTGGCTACAATGTTGCCAATACACTTTCGGAATTTGGTACTGTTTCACGCGGTGTTTGTAATACGGACGAAAACGGAAACCTGACCACAGTTGTCGAACGGACCAAAATCAAACGTGATGAAGATGGAATCTTCTATTACGAAGATGATGAACGTTATAAACTTGAAGAAAATACGCCTGTTTCAATGAATTTCTGGGGTCTCAAACCGAATGTCTTTAATTACCTGAACGAAGGTTTTAAAGAATTTCTTGAAGAACATGGAAATGAATTAAAATCAGAATATTACATCCCATTATTGATCAACGATAACATCGTAAAAGGAACAATCCGGACCAAAGTATTGCAATGTGATTCCCCTTGGTTTGGCGTAACTTACAAGGAAGACAAACCATTTGTACAACAAAGAATTAAAGACCTGATTGAATCGGGTGCTTATCCCGCCAATATGTGGGTATAATCTCATAGTTCATTAAAGGAGGGTGCTATTGTTCCCTCCTTTATAATAATTCCAACTAAAACCGCCCTTTCATGAACAATTCAGTATATTCCGAATTAGTCGGTAAGTTCAATATCGACTTAATTATTAAAGGAATAGCCCCTTTTGGCAATGGCCACATCAATGACACATATCTGGTAACTACGTCTCCGGCAGAAGCCCCTGATTACATGCTGCAACGTAAGAACCATAAAATCTTCAAAGATGTTCCCGGGATGATGAAAAATATCGTGATCACGACCAACCACATTCGGAATAAGCTAATTGAATCGGGCGAAAAAGAGGTGGATCGCAAGGTGATGACCTACATTCCTGCCAGGGATGGTCAAATGTTTGTGAATGATGACGAAGGAAATTTCTGGACTTTATTTCTATTTATTGCCGATTGCAAGGTGGTTGAAAATATTCAAAAGCCCGAACAGGCCTATTGTGCAGCGCAGGCTTTCGGTCATTTTCAGCAGCAACTCGCCGATCTGCCCGGTGAAGAGCTCATCGAAACGATTCCCAATTTTCACAACGGAATATCAAGATTGTTTGATTTTCAATTGTCAATTTTGAAGGATGTAGCAGGAAGAGTTAAAGAAAATCAATTATTAATCAGTAAAATAATTGACAGATCAGCCGAAATGACTTCCTTGCAGCGCTGGCTCGATGATAAAACACTTCCGCTGAGGATTACCCATAACGACACAAAAATCAATAATATACTATTCGATCAGGACAATAATACGTTGTGCGTGATTGACCTTGACACCGTTATGCCAGGCTCCGCACTTTACGATTTTGGAGATGCTATCCGCACACTTGGAAACAAAGCACCGGAGGACGAACCAGTTCTCGCAAAAATTGTATTCAACAAAGAGATTTATGAAGCATTTGCGCAAGGATATTTATCGGAAGCCAAAGCATTTCTTACAGCAACTGAAATCGGCAATCTTGCATTTTCGTGCCGCTACATGGCATGGGAACAAGCGATGCGGTTTATGACTGATTATCTGAATAACGATATTTATTATAAAACAGATTATAAAGGTCATAACCTTGTAAGGACGATGGCACAGGTTCGGTATCTTGAAGTTCTGGAGGAAAACAGGGAGGTGATGGAGAATATTGTAAAGGCGGGTTAATATATTGATCCGGTTCAACTGGACGGTCAGAAACTTAACCCGGGCGGGTTCCCAGTTAACTGGACACTCAGAAACTCAACTCGGACGGTCAGAATCTTAACTCGGACGGCTTTCCCAACCAACTGGACGAGGAAAATCTTAACAGGACGGCTTCCCCGACTAACTGGACGATGAAGATCTTAACAGGACGGCTTCCCAGCCAACTGGACGAGGAAAATCTTAACTGGACGCAGATTAAAGCTGTATTTTTTCAGCCGTTAATGGCCTTCCCAAAAACATGCTCGCACGTGGTTCAAAATTCTGAACCGATTCTGTAGTTAAAAACCGGCGTGTCCCTTTTTTCGAACACTTTTCATTCATTTCCGGATGTCGGACCAGGTACTCAGCGAGACTCTCTGCAACAATTGGTCCTTGTTCAATAAGCCTCACATTATCCGGAAGAAATTTAAGAATTGAAGGTAAAAGAAGGGGATAGTGTGTACAACCTAATATCACTGTATCTATTTCGGGATCCTGACTAAACAGGTTAACGATGTTCTTACGAACAAAATAATCGGCTGCGGGGTTACAGGTCTCGTCATTCTCAACAAGCGGAACCCACATCGGACAAGCCTCCTGCGTGACAATTATACCATCACCTGAAATTTTAGCGATTTCAAGCGGATATGAATCCGAAAGAACCGTTCCATTCGTTCCAAGCACTCCTACATGCCCTGTTTTGGTAAAGGAGGGAACCTTCTCCACACTGGGACGAATAACTCCTAAAACCCGTCGTGTAGGATCAAATAGCGGAAGATCGTTTTGCTGAATCGATCGCAAAGCTTTTGCCGAAGCTGTATTACAGGCAAGGATTACAAGGTGACATCCCATCGAAAAAAGTTTCATTACAGCCTGGCGGGTATATTCGTAAACAACGTCAAATGACCGTGAACCATAAGGAGTTCGTGCATTGTCGCCCAGATAGATATAATCGTATTGCGGTAATTTCTCTGTTATTGATTTTAGAATGGTTAAACCACCATATCCTGAATCGAAAACGCCAATAGGCTGATAATTTTCCTTCACCTTCTGAAGATTTATGTTGATCCAAACTTACAAAAAAAAGGGCACCGTACCCGGCACCCTTTCTATATAATTGCAAAAATTGTTACTTACTTAATTGCTAATTTGGTTTTGACCAGGGCCAATATATCAACAGACTGTTCTGAATGGTATAAAACACCGTTTACTTCAAAAACATATAGTAAACCTTGTTCTTTAGCAACATCGGTAATTCCCTTACGTGCCTTTTCGTATACTGGTTGTAATTGTTTTGCTTTTTCTTTATCGATGGCTTCCTGAGCTGTTTGCTGGAATGTCTGCATTCTTTCCTGAATACTTGTAACCTCATCCATTTTAGCTTTTACCAAAACCTCATTGGCATCTTTTGTCTGGCTTAAAGCAACATATTCCTTACCTTTATCCTGATACTCTTTATTCATTGTTGCAAGCTTTGTTTCCAGATCGGCCACAAATTTTTCGATGGCAGTATTACCAACTTTAGTTTCTGGCATTGCCTGCAACAGTGCCTGAAAATCAATATGACCGAATTTTAAGGTCTGAGCAGACAAATTACCTGCAAATAAAAAAGTACAAATAACTATTACTTTAAAAAAATTTCTCATGTTTGTTTTTGATTTAAAATTTGTTCGCAAATATATATCTTTAATTCTTATATCCAAGTTTTTGAAGGATCTGGTCACTCAAATCATATTTAGAATTTGTATAAATCATTGACAGACTTCCGGCCTTGTCAAAAATAATAGAATAAGCTCCTTGTTCGGCTACCTCCTGAATTACCTTAAATACATCATCCTGAATTGGTTTTATCAATGACTGACGCTTTTGAAACAGGTCTCCTTCAGCTCCAAAGTACTGGCGTTGCAATTTCTTATACTCCTTTTCTTTGGTAATAATCATATCTTCCCGTTTACGCTTCATATCATCAGAAAGTAAAACTACTTCTGCCTGAAAATCCTTGTACATTTTGTCCAACTCAGCATGAATTGTTTCAAGTTCTTTCTGGTACTGTTGCGAAACTTTGTCCAGTTGATCCTGAGCCGCCTTGTACGAAGGAATATTCCCGAGAATATACTGAGTATCAACATATGCATATTTCTGGGCAAAGCCATAACCTACTGATACAGCAAAAAACAGAAGAATGAGTACTAACTTTTTCATATCCATTAATGTTAATTTCTTAATATGCAACCAAAAATCAGACCAAATAATTTATTTAAAGTACACAAATTGTTAAATATTGTTAGCAGACTTCCGATTTAGAACTGTTGCCCCATGATAAAGTGGAACTGACTGCCCCCTGTTCCTTTCGTATATCCGTCATCAAATCCATAACCCCAGTCGAAGCCCATGAGCCCAAACATTGGCAGGAAGATCCGGACGCCAAGACCGGCGGAACGTTTGATGGCAAATGGATTATAGTCTGAAAAATCGTACCACGAATTACCAGCTTCAAAGAATCCCAAACCATATATTGTAGCCGATTGGCTCAACGTGATCGGATACCTTAATTCCATGGTTATCTTTTCGTAGATATTACCACCTTCGGCAGGAGTCAACGAGTTGTTTTCGTATCCTCTTAATCCGACAATGTCGCTGCCGTACATGCTATAGCCCGACATTCCATCACCCCCAAGGCGGAAAGATTCGAATGGAGAACGTAGATTTTTATTGTAGTAACCAAGGAATCCTGTTTCAAATTTCGTCCGAAGGACGAATTTTTCATTTGGACTAAGTGGTGTATAAATATCACCTTTAAATACCGTTTTATAAAACTCAATAAGGCTGTAGCGATCTTCCGGCGTTAATTTAGGATCACTATAATCCTTATTAGAGAATAAGGACCAAGGCGGAGTAAATTGCACCATTAAAGAGAAGTTCGAACCTTTTTTAGTGTATAAAGGATTATCCGTTGAATTCCGGCCGAAAACCGTTTTAAAGCTTAAATTATTTGATGTACCATTCTGAAAGAAGAAGTACTTCCAGTTTTCGAGAACATACAACTGATACGATAATTCATGATAAACAGTGAAGTAGTTATCGGGCCACTGTAAACGATATCCTAATCCAAGGGCACCACCGACAACGCCCATTTTCTCAGTAATTTCATAGTTGTATGGGTTATAATTACCATAATTGCTTCCATAACCACTCCCATATTGGCTTCCATAACCACTCCCATATTGGCTTCCATATTGGCTTCCATATTGGCTTCCATAG
Organism: Bacteroidales bacterium; assembly: GCA_038236995.1. Lineage (GTDB taxonomy): Bacteria > Bacteroidota > Bacteroidia > Bacteroidales > Prolixibacteraceae > JAAFHB01. The sequence continues at coordinate 25,908 of JBBRZE010000030.1, forward strand.
CTTCCGGCATAATTATAGTCCTGATTACCGCTTGTTTGCTTCGAATAATAAACCGAGAAGGTAAAGGAATTGGGTTTTTTCCCGCCTAACCAAGGTTCGGTGAAAGAAAAACTATACGACTGATAATAAGTACCATTAGTCTGTGCACGAAGTGATAGTGCCTGACCGTCACCTGTTGGAAGTGGCTTCCATGCCTTCTTGTTCATAATGTTCCGGACAGAGAAGTTCGAGAACTTCAATCCTACAGTACCAACAAACATGCCAGCTCCCCAACCTCCGGATAGTTCAATCTGGTCGTTAGCCCGTTCCTCAAGTTCATAGTTGATGTCAACTGTCCCATCCTCAGGATGAGGAACAACATCCGGTTTAATTGTTTCGGGGTTGAAGTGACCCATTTGGGACAATTCCCGTACAGAGCGGATAATATTTTCTTTACTGAACAACTGTCCGGGGCGTGTGTAAAGCTCGCGACGGGCAACATGTTCATTGGTTTTGGTATTTCCTTTAATTCCGATCTCGTTGATTGTAGCCTGAGAACCTTCGACCATCCTCATTTCGAAATCAATGGAATCACTTTCCACATTAACTTCAACGGGATTCAGGTTGAAAAAAAGATAACCTGAGTTAAGGTATAGATTGGAAACCGCATCATCATCATCGGTCAGCCTTTTGCTCAGCAATTTCTGGTCGAATATATCGCCCTTCTTAATTCCAAGAACCCTGTTAAGCTGAACATCGGTATAAACTGTATTGCCCACCCAACGGATGCCTCTGAAATAATAACGTCTGCCTTCATCAATCCAATATTTTAAATGAACCGAGTTATTTATTGTATCCCTTGTAATCGAGTCAGCAACTATGATAGCATCGCGATATCCTTTTTCGTTGTACTTCTTGATCAGGTTAACCTTGTCTTCTTCGAATTTATCTTCCAGGAATTTTTTAGATGAAAAGAAATTTCTCAGTTTTTTAGCCTTCGTTTTCTTCATTGCTTTTTCAAGCTCGTTAGTTTTAAGTGCTTTAACCCCGACAAAATCGATCCTATCAATCTTAACCTTTGTTTTCTTATTTACATTAATGTCGAGTATCACCTGATTTACCTTGGCAGTATCGTCACGTTGCACAATATTAACCGTTGTATTGTAAAAACCTTTCGCAGTAAAAATTCCAAGAATCTGACGCTCAGCCGTATTTACAAGATTGTCTGTAACTTGACCTCCTATCAGTAACATTACCTTCTTCTCAATATCCTCTTTCTCGCTTTTCGAAATACCCTTGTAGTTTTTCTGTGAGAGACGGGGACGTTCCTGAAGATAAATGTCGAGCCAAATCTTACTTCCGACAATTTTTGTTGCAGATATTTTAACATCCGAAAAAAGTCCCTGTTTCCAGTATTTTTTCAATGCAGAAGTGATTACATCGCCCGGAATTGTAATTTCCTCACCTACTGTCAATCCCGACAGATTTTTAAGTACTTCGGTATCCAGAAACCGGATACCGCTTACTTCTAATCCAGCCAGGGTATATTTTTTCGCACTATCGTAATAGATTGAAAAATTCGTACTATCGGCAACTACCTGGGAAAAAAGGTTAATACTACCAAATATCACCAGGGAAAAAATTATCAGTTTTTTATACATTTTTAGCTTCTGATTTGTTCACTTGTTTTTCCAAATCTTCTCTCTCTCCGTTGGAAATCGACTATGGCATCGAACAGATCCTCTTTTCGAAAATCCGGCCATAAAATAGGGGTAAAATAAAATTCACTGTAAGCAATCTGCCAAAGCAGAAAATTGCTAATCCTGTATTCTCCGCTAGTTCTAATCAACAACTCGGGGTCGGGAATTCCTGAGGTGGAGAGCTGAGATGCAAATTCACATTCATTTATCTGATTTTCTGTAATTTCACCGCTAAGGGCTTTGCGAATAATTTTCTTAGCAGCTTCCAGAATTTCCCACCTTCCCGAATAACTTAATGCAAGTACCAGATTAAGTCCGGTATTCTGTGAGGTGCTTTGAACAGCTTCGGCGAGTTTTGATTGAACATCGGCAGGCAATGAAGTAATTCCTCCAATCGCAAGCATCCTTACGTTCTTTTCGTTAAGATTATCGGTTTCATTAACGATCGCATTGACAAGTAATGACATCAGCGCATTAACCTCTTCCTTGGGACGATCCCAGTTTTCAGTTGAAAATGCATATAGTGTGAGGTATTCAATTCCAGCTTCTCCGGCACCTTCTACGATCGATCTTACAGCGTCAACACCTTGCTGATGGCCAAAAATCCTGTCATTCCCATGCAATTCAGCCCATCGACCGTTCCCATCCATAATTACTGCAACATGGCGGGGAATAAAATTCTTCTTCAGTTCATCAATGACCATTTCCTATTTTTTGATCTTATCATAAATTGCACAATTCCCCTTGCTGCTCCATAACTGGTAACAAACCGAAACTGCCAGCGTAGCATACCAGTCATTGTTATTCAACTGCATACCGGAAACTTTAGCCGGATATTGGAATGAACCATCTATTACAGCAGGATCGTTGGGATCTATTACAAACCTCTTTGGATCATCAAGGTTATCAATATTATCAGCAAAGGTTTTCCGGACTATCACTTCAATAATTCCACCCAATCTTTTAGTAATATTAAACTTCAATCCTACACCAACAGGAATGGTCAGCGTTAATACATCCGAATTATTCGACAATTGATTTATTCCGTCGAGGTATATTGGCTCATAGCGTGTAGGTGAAATTTCAAAAGGTTCAAGAATAAATGATCCTCTACGCGATGCCCTCGAAAAAAAACCGCCAAGACCAACCGATACAAAAGGTGTCCAGTTATCCTTTTTCGTACGTCCCAGTTTATAGTCGCGGAAATTAAATTCAAACAGCGCTTCTACACTTTGGAAAGAACGGTTGAAACTATAACCAAAATCATCTCTTCTTGGATACGGATCCTCGATGCCAAGAGGATCAAAATTACGGGGCTGACCCGATTGCCAGAAATTCGCGTTGTTGAAGAATCCTTCTGCTTTTAGATTTCCGGTAAACAGCTGACCTCTTATTGCCAATCGCTTGTTGAAGTTATACCTTCCCAGTATCCCAACCACAGGGGTGATTGATTTGGAATAGTTGACATTCTCGACATCGCCCCAATAAGTCGCTGCGGCAACCTGTACACCAAGGTCAGTGGTTGCCTGTGCTATCGCATAACAACTTGACATGATGAGCATTATGACTACTATTGACTTTCTCATTTGTAACAATGTTCGGTGAATTTATTCAAAATGACAACCTTAAAAATTACCTTGTTTTTACTAAAGGTTACAAAAGTAATAGATTAACCCTAATTTCCCTTTTTTCAGCCGAAATTTAACGGATAAAATTAGGAATACCTTGATATCCGATTTACTTTTCAATTGCGCTTATCGATTCCCCACATCAATTTATTTCGAAGTGTACTATAAAATGATTGATTATCAAACTGTAACACATTAATCGAAAAATCAGCTTTTCGTAAGCGCATTTCTACATCAGAACCAAATGCATCTGAACGCGAATCAAGCGAAGCCATGTAACGTTCACCACGCCCCTCCACCATGAGCTTAACCTCTTCACTGTCAGGAATTACAACCGGACGTATCGCCAAATTATGTGGTGCGATCGGTGCAATGATAAAATTCGCAGCCGTCGGAGTAATGATAGGACCACCAACGCTCAGCGCATAAGCCGTCGATCCGGTAGGGGTTGAAACTATCAAACCATCAGCCCAATATGAATTCAGGTAATCGCCACCGACTTCGACATGCACCGTAATCATTTGCGAAGTATCCTGTTTATGAACAGTAAACTCATTTAAAGCATAAGGAAAATCAGAAAATAACCCTAAATCGTTTTCCAGCCTAATCAAAGAACGCGGTTGCAGAAAATATTTCGCAGCGAAAAAACGGTCAAGAGCACTTTCAAGTTCCTGTTGCGCCACATCGGCTAAAAATCCAAGTCGTCCGCTGTTGATTCCAACCATCGGAATTCCTGAATCCCTTACCAATGAAATCGCTTCGAGAAAAGCTCCGTCACCTCCGATACTGAAGAAAAAGTCGACATTCCGCAATTCTTTGTGATTCGAAAAATCGGTAATCGTCTTAGGATCGAAATTGATCTCACTCCGCATATATTCCAAAAAAGGCCGATACACGGTAATCTCTACACCATGTAGATGCAGTATAGTGAACAAACGTCTCAAACTATCGTAAAAAACTGGATTAATGTTTCGGCCAAATACCGCTATTCTCATTTAATATTTTGATATTTAAACATTTATATATCTCATAAATTGATCATACCGATCATCAAAAAGACCTTTTATTTGCGATTGATCCATATAGGTTGCTTTTATCATATAATCGTAGCGCGCAAAAGTCTGAATAATTCCTGAAAGATCAACAACATTAACTTTTATTGTAACATCAAGTTCCTGCGAAAATGGCGAAGGTTTGTGAATGTAGAGACTCAGAATACGCGCATTGTTTCCTTCAATGATCTGAGAGATCTGTGAAAGTGAATAATTGATTTCAGTAAGTTCCAGCACAATAATTCCACCGGGTTCGTTGGACGAAAAAAGTTCTGTTAGTTTGACCGCAAGATCAGTGCGTGTAATAGATCCAAGGTAAGAATGATCTTCAGCAAGCACAGGTACAATTGAGACACCACATCCAAGGGCAACACCGACAACTTCAAAAATATGTTGGTTGGCATGTACATGCGGCTGCAAAAGAATTGGGGTGATGTATGTTTCGATTTTCTCGTCAAAGTTTTCGGCGTCATAAATATCCTTATCAGAAACAACCCCGAAATATTCCTTACCTACAACAACCGGGAGGTGCGAAACACGAAATATTTCCATTAGCGTCAGCACTTTAGAACCAATCTCCTGAAGCGTGACGGTTGGAATGGATTCAGTAATCAAATTTTCGGCTATCACAATAATTGATTTATTTTGTTATCGAATTCGAATCAAAGTTGTAAATTGCACTCCAAATAAGAGAATCAAAACTATGACTCGTTTAAGCGTAAATATAAACAAAATAGCAACACTGCGAAACACCCGTCAGGGAAATACGCCAAATGTTAAGCTTGCCGCCATAAATTGTGAAGAATTTGGCGCGGAAGGGATTACTGTACATCCTCGCCCGGACGAGCGTCATATCCGTTATTCGGATGTAAGAGATTTAAGGCCAATTATAACGACGGAGTTTAATATTGAAGGATATCCTTCGGAATCATTTCTCGACCTGGTTTTCGAGGTAAAACCCGACCAGGTAACATTGGTTCCTGATGCCCACGATGCGATTACTTCGAATGCCGGTTGGGACACTATTGTCCACAAAGGCTTTCTGACTGAAGTTGTCGCAAAATTAAAGAAAGCAGGAATACGGGTCTCGCTATTTGTTGGTGCTGATGCTAAAATGGTTGAAGGAGCTGCCATCATAGGTGCCGATCGCATTGAACTTTACACAGAGCCTTATGCATCAGCGTATCCGTTCAATCCAGATCAGGCAATCGCACCTTTTATCGAGGCGTCAAAAGTGGCAGCTAATTTTAAGCTTGGTGTTAATGCGGGACATGATCTGAGTCTTGAGAATCTGAAGTTCTTCAATCAGTCGATCCCAAATTTACTCGAAGTATCAATTGGTCACGCGCTGATCTCGGATGCATTGTATTTAGGACTTGAGCTGACAATTCTCAAGTATAAAGAGTGTCTGAGATAATGTCTGTTACTTTACACTTTAGAAAATCTGGTCATGGTTTGCCGTTGGTTATCCTGCATGGACTCTATGGTACGTCAGATAACTGGATTTCGGTAGCAAGAAAATTGGAGGGGCGATTCACTGTTTTTATTCCCGATCTTCGCAATCACGGGCAGTCACCACATACGTCAACGCATACTTATCAGGACATGGTTGACGATCTTTACAAATTTTTCAAGGACCATCACATCAGCAAAGCAACTATTCTTGGCCACAGTATGGGTGGTAAGCTCGCGATGATGTTTGCTGCCGAATATCCGGAACTGATTACAGGTTTGATTGTTGCAGACATTTCCCCCAAAAATTATAATTCCGAAAACAAGCCATTTAAAACGGTTCTGGAGCACGAATTGATTCTCGGATTGATGGAAGATCTTAATCTTGTAGCTGTTACTTCGCGGAAGGAAATCGATTACTTTCTCTCTGATAAATTGAAAAACAGTACGTTGCGACAGTTTCTGATTAAAAATATTCACAGGGACAAAGAAGGCTATTTTGAATGGAAAATAAACGTCCCGGTCCTCAAACACGCACTTAATTCAATTACAAGCGATGTGAACAGCGATTGGTTTTCCGAACGACAACCGATTCTCAACTACCCGGTTACCTTTATCCGGGGACTCAATTCAGATTACATTTCAGACCAGAATTTTATCAGAATCAAGGAAATATATCCGGAGGCCCGGCTGATCGATATACCCGATGCCGGACACTGGTTACATGCCGAACAACCAGAGAAATTTGTCGAGGCTGTGTTAGCGTCTGTATAAATCTGTCAACTCTTTTAATTTTTCTCCCTGTTCTTTCAGATTTTCCTGCGAAGCCAATTTCCATTGCCAGTTTCCCACGATGGTTCCGGGCGTATTTGTTCTGGCCGAAGCATCGAGGCCAAGCACGTCCTGCAACGGAATTATCGTCATTTGCGCAACTGAACTCATTACCAACCTGATCATTTTCCAATGATCAACGACCGAAACACCAAAATACCTCCGTAAATGATCACGCTCTTCCCCTTTTACTGATTTTAGCCAGTTCACTGTTGTATCGTTATCGTGGGTCCCGGTATAGGCCACAAAATCGAGCTCATAATTATGAGGGAGATGCTCATTGTCAGCATCCGAAGCAAAAGCAAATTGCAAAACTTTCATCCCCGGTAAATGATATTTTTTCCGTAAATGATGAACTTCCCTGGTAATGGTTCCCAAATCCTCGGCAATAATTGGCAAATGTCCGATCTGACCTTGCAGGATTTTAAGAACAGCATCGCCATGTGCCTTCAGCCATTCTCCTTTAATAGCCGTTTTTTCGCCATATGGGACTGCCCAATACGATTCCAGACCTCTGAAATGGTCGATTCGGACTAAATCATACATGCGAAGGTTAAAGTGTAATCTGGCAATCCACCAATCGTAATCCCTTTTTTTCAATTCCTCCCAGTCGAACAACGGATTCCCCCAAAGCTGACCGGTTTCGCTGAAATAATCAGGGGGCACACCTCCGACCATCAACGGCTTTTTCTTTTTGTCGAGTAAAAACAAATCCTGGTTGGTCCATACGTCGGCGCTATCGTACGAAACATAGAGTGGAATATCTCCGAATATTTTGATTCCTAAATTATTCGCATATTTTTTCAGTGCAAACCATTGTTTAAAAAAGGAAAACTGCAAGAATCGCTGAAATTCAACATCTTCGCGATAAGTGCGATAATAAAGGTTCAGCGATTCCTCCGTACGTAAAACCAAAGATTCCTCCCAAAAGCTCCAGTCTTTGCCTTTCAGATTCTTCCGGCAGGCATAAAACAACGAATATGATTCGAGCCACCAGGAATTTTCGCTCCAGAACTGACGATAATTATCCCAGCCAAATCCTCCAATTTCGCGAAAACGGAGAAATGCTTTGTGAAGAAGCGGCTCACGAAATTTTCGGACACTATGATAATCAATACTTTCTAAAGGAAATGCTTTTGCCGGTACCAGGTCCTTCGCTTGAAGAAGTTCAAGATCAACCAGTTCATCAAGATCAACCAAATCAGAATTACCCGCGAAAGCAGAATAGCACTGATAGGGTGAATGACTAAGGTCTGTGGGTCCAAGCGGCAGGATTTGCCAGATTTTCTGCCCTGAATCAGAAAGCCAATCGATAAACTTACGCGCTTCCGCACCAAGTGACCCAATCCCAAACCTTCCAGGTAAAGAAGTTGGATGTAATAAAATTCCTGAACTACGTGATAGCATATTTTATTCTTATTTCAGCCATTTATCAAGCCATTGAAAGTAAGTGCGTTGCCATAAAATTCCGTTTTGAGGTTGAAGCACCCAGTGATTTTCGTCAGGGAAAATCAACATCTCAGCCGGAACACCACGCAAAACGGCTGCATTAAAGGCAGACATTCCTTGCGAAGCCAGAATGCGGTAATCTTTCTCGCCATGAATAACCAGAATCGGGGTATCCCATTTGTCAACAAATAAGTGTGGAGAATTGGCGTACGAGCGTTGTGCAATTGCATTCGCTTTATCCCAGTAAGCACCACCCAAATCCCAGTTTACAAACCACATTTCTTCTGTTTCGAGGTATTGCTGTGGAAGGTTAAACATGCCGTCGTGCGCTAAAAAAGCTTTGAAACGTTTTTCGTGATGACCAGCTAACCAGTAAACCGAAAATCCGCCATAACTTGCTCCAACACAGCCTAATTTATCTTTATTTACAAAAGGTTCCTTTGCCAGTGCATCAATTGCCGAAAAATAATCCAGCATATTTTGTCCGCCGTAATCGCCACTGATTTGTTCAAGCCACTCTTTTCCAAAGCTGGGAAGTCCGCGACGGTTGGGAGCCACGATAATATAACCATTGGCTGCCATCAATTGTAAATTCCAACGATAGGACCAGAACTGGCTGACAGTAGATTGCGGCCCGCCTTCACAAAAAAGCAAGGTGGGATATTTTTTATTTTTATCAAAATTCGGCGGATAAACAACCCAGGTCAGCATTTGTTTCTTGTCGGTGGTCGTAATCCACCGTTCTTCCACTTTACCCATTTTCAGTTGGGCTAAAATATCTTTATTCTCAAACGAAAGCTCCGTTTCGGCTCCGCTTGCAGGGTTAATTGAATAAATTTCATCGGGTTTACTCATCGAATGCTTAACTCCTATGAGATTGTCTTGTGCCAAAGCAACTGCCGAATAATCATGGATACCTTTTGTAATCTGAGCGATTTTTTTGTCAGCAATATCAACACGATAAACCTGAGTCAATGCATGCCAGCAACTTACAAAATAAAGCGATTTACTGTCGGCAGTCCAGGTCAATGCAGTTGAATTCTGATCAAAATCGGCAGAAAGATCTGTCTTTTCACCCGTCTCCAGATTCATTAAAAACAATCTGTTTTTGTCGGCTTCATAACCATCACGCTCCATACTCTCCCATGCCAGCCATTTCCCATCGGGTGAGAAAACAGGATTTTGATCGTATCCCATCATTCCCGGCGTTTTGTTCTCTGTCTTGCCGTTTTCAAGGTTATAGAAATAGATATCAGAATTAGTGGAAAGTGCATATTCTCTACCGGTTTTTTTACGGCAGGTATAGGCAACCGTTTTTCCATCGGGACTCCATGCCAATTGTTCGATTCCACCGAAAGGTTTCATCGGACTCTCGAAAGGTTCACCTTTTAAAACATCAATTTCATTTGCGATTTTTCCACCGGCAAAGTCCGCAATGAAAGGATGAGGAACAGTTTGTACCCATTCGTCCCAATGTTTGTACATCAGGTCATTCACAATAACACCGGTAGCTTTGGGCAGATCGGGATATTTATCTACAGTACGTTCACCGTATTTTACATCAGCCACAAAAAGCAATTTCGTTTCATCGGGCGAAAAGTTAAAATCCCCAATTCCTCCTTCGCGATCACTGATTTGCTGGCGGTTGCTCCCATCGTCATTCATTGTCCATAATTGCATACTTCCTGTTTCGGAAGATAAAAATGCAATTGTTTTACCATCTTTCATCCATCTTGCTGCTGCTTCCCGGATGGCAGTATTGGTAATTTGTTTCTTATCAGAACCATCGGCATTCATCACAAACAATTCCGAATTCCCCTTATTTTCGGGGACACTATAATAGGAGACACTGTATAAAACCCTTTTGCCATCCGCCGAAACCTGAGTTCCAGCAACACGTCCAAACGACCACAATACCTCTGGCGTCATAAGATTTGAGGATAATGTTTGGGATGACTTCGTAATAATGGCTTTTGCGGGAACAGATTTTTCACTTTTCATACAGGCTGAAAAAAGGATAATGAACAGAAAAAACGTGAACAGGTTTTTCATGGATTGAGTTTTATTTCGCACAAAAATAAGCGGATTTGGATTAACTACAACAAAAAAAACCTGCGATTCCGAAGATTCACAGGTTTTAAACCGGGTCATTTACTAGCCGACTCAAATTAATATTTGAATGTAAAAGGGATATCTATTCGCCTGTCATCATAATCTGTATAGCGGACAAAAAACTTGGTTTCATTCTTACCTGCAAGTTTAAGGTAATCAAGCCTAAAGCTGACATGCCCCGTAGCGGGATAATCTTCGCGATCGCCCCGTGCGTTGTGACGCAGTTCAAGAATAAACGGTTTGTTTACCCCATTGGCTTCACCATTATCGATCAGGTTGATGTAATGAACTGAACCCTGAGTGTAATACTTCATATCGATTGTTAATATTCCTCCGGTCTTCGAAATCCAGGCGTCTTTGATAATGATTGGGTCATGTCCCATACTGTCATCCGCAACTTCGGTATATTTCTTGACATCCTTGAAGAGAATTTCACGAAGGCCTTCAATCTTAGCGAAGTAAGTTACAGTTGAATCTGTCAGTTTTTCATCACTTAACGGATTAAAATTCACGAGAACCCGCTGATTGTCTTTGATATTAAACCAAAGTGCAGATGTTGCAATCGGTACGACGTTATCGCCATGATCCAAATGAATTACATAATCGTTTGTTGAGGTACCTTTCTTTTCAATGGTTCCGAATGTAACGATAAAATCACCAACCGAGTAGTAGTCATCATCCTTTATACAGGATGTAAAAATCACTCCGAGCCCTATAACAGCTGGAATGAATACCTTTAAAAATCCTATTTTCTTCTTCATAGCTTTTAATGTAAAATTCTATAAAAAAGATTAAAGTATGGTTACAAAGGTTGCGTTAGCACCATTCAATTTTTAAAAACCTGGTCAAAAATATTGCAAAGTTGAATTTATTCTTAAGATCATACTACTACAATTTATTCTAATCCATCAAGATATGCACGAAACGACTCGTAATTATCAGAAAACTCAAGACTCAACTTCTTACCTTTCATAAATAGCTGAAGTTTTTCTGGCATCGGTACATTCCCTATTCCAACCACCTGTTCAACAGTTTCAGTGAATTTGGCAGGATGGGCTGTTTCGAGAAAGATCCCGGTATCACCTTCATTTAATAGCTCATCAAGTGCCCTGAAGCCGACAGCTCCATGCGGATCAAGAAGATAACCTGTAGTTTTATAAACAGATAAAAGCGTTTCCCGGATCTGATTGTCCGTATAAGTTGTTCCAACAATATCATTTGCTATCGCCTGATGATCATGGTGATACAAATCAAGGATTCGGGCGAAATTGCTGGGATCGCCGACATCCATCGCATTTGCAATTGTCGAAATTGAAGGCTGAGGTACGTAGTCGCCGGTTTTAAGATATTTGAACACAATGTCATTCAAATTATTGGCTGCAATGAATTTGCTCACGGGCAATCCCATTCTTTTTGCAAAGAGTCCTGCAGTGAGATTGCCAAAATTGCCGCTCGGAACTGAGAAGACAACTTTCCGGGTTTTATCCTCCAGCTTAGCCCATGCATTGAAATAATAGAACGCTTGTGGGAGAAATCGAGCTACATTTATTGAGTTGGCTGAAGTAATTGTGATCTTCTCTTTAAGGACTTCGTCCATAAACGCTGATTTCACCAACGCCTGACAATCGTCGAAAGTTCCATCGATCTCAAGCGCTGTAATATTCTGACCCAAAGTGGTAAACTGTTTCTCCTGTATTTCGCTCACCTTGCCTTTGGGATAAAGCACATGGACATGAATTCCAGATACTCCTAAAAATCCGTTGGCTACTGCACTTCCTGTATCACCCGAAGTAGCAACCAACACATGCACCATCTTTTTCTCCTTTCCCAAAAAATAGGCTAAAAGTCGTGCCATAAACCGGGCGCCAACATCTTTAAATGCAGATGTTGGACCATGGAAAAGCTCAAGTGAAAAAATGTTGTCCCTCACTTTAACCAATGGAGTATCAAAACTTAATGTATCAAAAACAATCTTTTTAAGAATGTGCTCCGGAATATCTTCACCAAAGAATTTTTTAGCCACCTCAAAAGAGATCTCCTGAAAATTCATTGATTCGATATCATTAAAGAAAGTCTCAGGTAAAGAATCAATCCTTTCGGGCATAAATAATCCGCGATCAGAAGCTAATCCCTTGGTAACAGCGGTTTCAAGACTAACATCCGGTGTATTGTGGTTGGTGCTGTAATACTTCATTTTAATCTGATCATTTTTGTAAAAATTCCTGCATAAACTGATAGCTTTCCAATACGCCGTAATTGCCATTTCGAGCAGATAATTCATCATAACAGCAAACCTCATCAGGCTGAATACCAGGATACCAGATTAAAAAAGGAACTGCATCGCGTGTATGTGTTTTCAATTTCCAAGGCGTGGGATGATCAGGAAGAACTGCAATTGAAACCGGCTCATCCATCTTTACTATTTCATCAACAAGATATTTGACAATACGATTGTCAAGATATTCGATCGTCTTCAATTTCAGATCATAATCACCTTCATGACCAGCTTCATCACTCGCCTCAATGTGAAGGTAAACGAAATCATGAGTTTTCAACGCTTCAATAGCAGCCTCTGCTTTCCCTTCATAATTTGTATCATACAAACCAGTTGCACCTTCGACTTTGATCACTTCCAGGCCGGCATAAACTCCAATACCCTGAATCAGATCGACGGCAGAAATAACTGCGCCACTTCCGATTCCAAACATCTCTTTCAATGTTTTCATATCAGGTTTATAGCCGGGAGACCATGGCCATATTGAATTTGCCATATCTTTTCCTTCCAGCTTACGCTTGAGATTAACAGGATGGCATTTCAGTAGATTTTGAGATTGTTGTATCAGATCAAGTATAAGTCTGGCTGTTTCCTGACCTGATTCATTTGAAGAAGACGGAAGAACATCAACGATAGAAGATCCCGGAACATCGTGTGGCGGAATACAATTCAATGATTTGTTTCCCCCTTTGATTACAAGCAAATGGCGGTACGAAACACCCGGATAAAATCTAACCACATTATTTCCAAGCTCTTCATTTAGATACTTTATCAATTCGATCGCTTCATTTGTAGAAATATGTCCTGATGAATGATTCTTGATCTTTTCTCCTTTTACGCAAATCAGGTTGCATCTCATAGCAAGGTCACCGGGTTCGAGCTGAACTCCAATACTGGCCGCTTCAATCACACCCCGACCTTCAAAAACTGCTTCGACATCGTAGCCAAGAACAGCAAGATTGGCAACTTCGCTTCCGGGATGAAGTCTTTCAGGAATTGTTTTTAGTAACCCGGATCGCCCCATTTTAGCCAGCTTATCTATATTGGGTATATTAGCCGCCATCAAAGGTGTCAACCCACCATGTTCAATCTCGGGCTGATCTGACATTCCATCACCAAGAATAATAATATATTTCATTCAAATACATTTACTTGTAAACTAAATATTCGAGACCTTGATCAGATCGGCAAAAACACCTGCTGCTGTAACTGCTGCACCGGCACCATATCCTTTGATCAACATAGGAAATTCATTGTACCGCTCGCTCGTCAGTAAAATAATATTATTGCTTCCTTCAAGGTCGTAAAACGGGTGACCCGGATCAACGATCTTAAGCGATACTGAAGCTTTTCCTTCATCCATCACACCGACAAAACGCCATTTCTGTTTTCCTGTCTCAAGCACAACGCGCTGTTTTTCGAATACCTCATCCATCTCACTTATTGTATTCCAAAACTCCTCTATTGAGGAATTAAAATATTTTTCGGGGATAAATGTATTATTCACAACATCCTCTTTTTCTATTTTATACCCTGATTCACGTGCAAGAATCACCAGTTTGCGAATCACGTCTATTCCACTAAGATCAATCCGCGGATCCGGTTCAGAATAACCAATTTCTTTCGCCATTCTGACAGCTTTGCTAAACGGAATCTCTTTGCTAAGCGTGTTAAAAATAAAATTCAGCGTTCCGGAAAGTACAGCTTCAATACGTACAATCCGGTCACCTGAACGCATTAAATCATTTATTGTGGAGATCAAAGGGAGTCCTGCACCAACGTTGGTCTCAAACAAAAATTTCACGCCATGTTTTGCAGCCATTTCTTTTAACGCACGGTAACGACTGTATTCTGACGACGCTGCAACCTTATTTGCGGCAACAATCGAAATATAATTTTCGAGTACAAAAAGATAATGATCAGCTACTTTTGCATCTGCTGTACAGTCAACAAACACAGAGTTGAACATGTTCATCTGAACCATGGTCTGACAAAACAAGTTCAGATCCGATTTTTCCTCCGACTGGCTCAATGTATTTTTAAGTTCTGAAACATCCAGTCCTTCCCGATCGAATATCATCTTCCGCGAATTTGCAACTCCGGTAAGCTTCAATTTCAGACGATGATCCTTTTTCAACTTATCCTGTTGCCTGCTGATCTGACTTATTAAATCACGCCCAACGGTCCCAACTCCGACAAGGAAAATATTTAGTTCAACATATGGAGAAAGGAAAAATGCTTCGTGGACAACATTGAGTGTTTTCCTTAAATCAGAATTTTTAACAACCCAAGAGATATTTTGCTCCGAAGCGCCCTGGGCGATAGCAACAACGTTGATTCCGTTCTTTCCGATTGTATGAAACAATTTTCCAGCAATACCGGCTGAATGTTTCATATTTTCTCCCACAATTGCGACAATTGAAAGCTCGTTTTCGCAAGCCAGCTTACTGATACGGCCTGATGCGATTTCACGTTCAAATTCAAGTGAAATTGCATCCTTCGCAGTATCTGCAAAATGCGAATCGATGGCAAAACTGATCGAGTTTTCGGAAGATGCCTGCGATATAAGGATTACATTAATCTCCTCTTTAGCAAGGGCCCCAAAAAGCCGCATTGATATACCCGTGACACCAACCATTCCCAAACCCTGAATTGTAAACAATGTAATACCAGATATGGAAGAGATACCCTTAATCGGATGATCTTTAACATTGGCTTCTGACTGACAGATCAATGTTCCGTCACCATCGGGATTTAATGTATTCTTTATATGAATAGGAATACTCTTCTGATAAACCGGCAGTATGGTAGGGGGATAGATCACCTTTGCGCCGAAATGCGAAAGCTCCATCGCCTCAGAATAAGTAAGCATCGGAATTGTGTACGCTTTGCTGATTACACGCGGATCAGCAGTCATAAAACCATCCACATCAGTCCAGATCTCAAGCTGGTCTGCATGTACCGCTGCGGCAAAAAGTGCGGCTGTATAATCTGAACCACCACGGCCCAATGTGGTCATTGAACCATCGGAAGCGGAAGATATAAATCCCGGAGCAACAGCAAAATGATCAATCCTGGCACAAACTTCCGAAATTAACTGATAGGTGAGTTCAAAATCAACATTCGCTTTGCCGAACGTTCGATCAGTCCGAATAACGGCAAGACTATCAATTAATTGAACATTCAAAAAACGACTAATCAAAATAGAAGAGAGTCTTTCTCCAAATCCAAGAATTTTGTCAAGGGTTTTTGGGGTGAGTTCTCCGATAAGCGTTACGCCCTGAACAATCTTTTCGAGTTCATCAAAAAGGGGTTGCAAGGCCTGGATTGTTTTAGTTGAATTCTCAATATTAAATAATCCCTTGATCATCTCCTCGTGACGCGTTCGTATGGAGGTCAATTCACCATTGATTTTTACGCCCGATGCAGCTTGCTGAGCCACTGCCAGAAGCTGATCGGTAACTCCACCCAACGCAGAAACAACAACAACAATTTTGTCTTGTTGATTTAGAACAATTTCGCCGATTCTCCTTACATTTTCTATCGATCCGACCGAAGTTCCTCCAAATTTTAATATTTTCATAGGGATTCTTTAATAATTTGTAATCCAACCGTAATTAGTCTGCAAAAGTCCAAAAAAAATCTGAACCGTAAAATTTCCAGTTCAGATTTCGTAACAAGTTTACAATTATTTATTTATCCGAAACCGGAGCATAACTGGCAAGTATTTTTGATTCAAGCTCTTCCATTAATTCAGGATTGTCTTTTAGAAGTGCTTTTACTCCCTCGCGACCCTGACCTAACTTGATTTCACCATAGCTAAACCACGATCCTGCCTTTTTTATCAGGTTAATCTCAACACCAAGGTCAATAATCTCACCAACTTTTGAGATTCCTTCACCGTAAAGGATGTCAAATTCAGCTTTGC
This sequence comes from Bacteroidales bacterium, assembly GCA_038236995.1. Classification (GTDB taxonomy): domain Bacteria; phylum Bacteroidota; class Bacteroidia; order Bacteroidales; family Prolixibacteraceae; genus JAAFHB01. The sequence goes on from JBBRZE010000030.1 coordinate 42,314, forward strand.
GGAAAGGTGGTGCCACTTTGTTTTTAACAACCTTCACACGTGTGTGGCTACCCTGCACCTCTTCGCCGTCTTTTAATTGACCGATTTTGCGAATATCGAGTCGAACAGAAGCATAAAATTTCAACGCATTACCACCAGTCGTAGTTTCAGGATTTCCGAACATTACGCCGATTTTTTCGCGCAACTGGTTAATAAAGATAACACATGTTTTAGTTTTGCTGATACTACCGGTCAATTTCCGAAGTGCTTGCGACATCAAACGAGCCTGAAGACCCATCTTCGAATCGCCCATTTCGCCTTCAATTTCGGCTTTTGGAGTAAGTGCAGCAACAGAGTCAATTACAATGATATCAATCGCACCTGAACGGATCAGACTATCAGCAATCTCGAGTGCCTGCTCCCCGTTATCTGGTTGAGAGATTAGTAACTCATCGATATTTACGCCTAATTTCTGAGCATAGGTCGGATCAAACGCATGTTCTGCATCTATGATAGCAGCAATTCCGCCGGCTTTCTGAGATTCCGCAATTGCATGTATTGCAAGCGTAGTTTTACCCGAAGATTCAGGCCCATAAATCTCAATTACACGGCCTTTGGGATAACCGCCGATTCCCATGGCCAGATCCAGTGCGATTGAACCGGAATGTATCGCGGGTACATCATCAACAGGTTTATCGCCCATTCTCATTATTGAGCCTTTCCCGTAGCTCTTTTCAATTTTTTCAATTGTAAGCTGCAGGGCTTTCAGCTTTTCGCTGTTGATCTTTTGTAAATCTTCTTTCGCCATGGTAAAATATATGTATTACTTAATTAATAAATCCGTAACAATCTGATTCGTATGTTCCTTCGTATCCACTTTTTTAAAAATCTTTTCAATAACACCTTTTTCATCGATTACAAAGGTGGTTCGGATCACACCCATATAGGTTTTTCCGTAATTGACTTTTTCGCCCCACACACCATAAGCTTCAAGAATCACTTTAGACGTATCAGCAATCAGATTAAACTTCAGTCCAAACTTTTCGACAAATTTCTGATGCGATGCTACACTATCGGGGCTAATGCCTACAACTTCATAACCCTTTGATAACCAAAACTCGTAATTATCATTTAGATTACATGTTTCAGCGGTACAACCGGGCGTGTTATCTTTGGGGTAAAAATACAGAATTAACTTCTTTCCTTTAAACACTGAAAGTGAAATTGTTTCTCCATTCTGATTAAATCCCGAAAAATCGGGTGCTGCTATTCCTTCAACTAACTGTACCATATTCTATTGTTTTAAAATTTATATTAGAACAAATATTACCGGTACAAAGTTTGCTCAAAGCTGTCAGGCCAACTCTTTTTGCCAATGTCTTTTTCTAATATCCCGAATGAGTAAAGCCCCGGCATTTATCATCGTCCTACAAATATATTAAAAATTAAAGCATGAATTCAATAAAAAGAGAACATAAAACAGCAAAGATTTAATAAATACAACAAAAATCCACTAAAATGTATAATTTTAGCTCATTAATATTTCAGAATTAAAAATCATGATAGTTTTGCGTAAAAGCCTGGTGCTAATAGTTATTTCAAGTTTGCATATATTGTTTCCGAATCTGCTATTATCACAGGAAAGAGTTGGCAATGAACCACTTGCCATTGAGTACTTTAAAGAAAAGAACTACGAAAAAGCACTTCCTATTTTCACCCAACTCATTAACAAATCACCCGGCAATGCAATGTATAACTACTATTACGGGGTTTCGCTGCTGAAGAATAATCGTTTCGATACCGCTACAAAAGAGGCATTACTAAACGCTGTAGTAGATAAAACACCTTCGAACGCAAATTTTTATCTTGCAAATTATTTTCATGCACTTGGAAACTGGTCGGAAGCGCTCGACTTTTATAAAAGGTATGATGGGAGCAACAGGGAACGTCGCGAGCTTGAGTACGATAAATACGTTAATATGTGTATGAAACGGATCAACCCTTTTACAGTTGACAAAGGAGATCCGAAAGATATATTTGTCGACACCATCAAAGTTCTTGTTTTTAAGCCCGACGAAAAGAATTATTCAATACCGGATACATTGCGTGTCGAATGGTTCAACTTTCAGATAAACAGTCAACTGACCTATCATAGTATTTTTGATTTCAGAAGCGAAGCGGCAAAAATTCTTTTCATAAAGGCATGGATTGCCACTGGAAAGAATGACTCAATTGTCAAAAATACAGATGTTCTGAGAAAAGCCCATGAAGAAACACATAACGTAACCACAAGAATTGCTCTCGTACAACGAATAGTTGATGCAGAACAACAATCTTACCAATTGCTTCGCGACCGGGAAACCTATTTTGAACAGGCTAGGGTCAAAGAAGCAGGCTATTGGGAAAAGGCCGGAGCCGATTCGATGGCTATCTTTATTGCGGAAATCTCAGAAAAGGAGAAAGTAAGAGCTGAAAAATTGCTCCTTGAAAAACCAAAAGTTGAAATTACCCAGACAGAAGTTCCCGTTGAAAAATTGGCAGCCGATAGCCTTGAGCAGGACAAACAACCTGTCATTGAAGAAAATATACCTGAAACTAAGGACGAAATCGTTTTTAAAGTTCAGATTGGATCTTTTCCCAATGGAAAACTTACTCCGACATTCAAATCAAGGTATAAAAAATTGTCAATGTTCAGGACAATTGATAAATATACCGATGCAAAGAAGTATGTTATCTATACTGTTGGAAATTTCACTGATTATAATGATGCTTCTTTACTTAAAAACCAGTTGATATTGGAAGGGGCGAAAGGAGCATTTTTGGCCGCCTTTAAAAACGGGGTGAGGGTTCCCGTAACAAGTGTGGTGAAAAAGAAACCATCTAAATAAGACTATTTAATTTAATATTGACTTGTATGACCATTGAGAAGCAAAAAGATCAGATAAAGCCGACAGATCTTGGCAAAGACCATGTTTGTACATTGGAGCTTCATAACGATGACTATCATACGTTTGATTACGTCATCGATTGTTTGATTGAGATTTGTGAACTTGATAAGGTGCAGGCTACGCAATGCACTTACCTGATACATTATAAAGGAAAATGTGATGTAAAAAAGGGATCAAAATCCTATTTGCTACCGTTGCGCCGGGCACTGGCCCAACGCGATCTGAAGGCTGTAATTAAGTAAATTATATAATTTAATGATGACAATACTTATCATTTTACTGCTTATCGCTTTGGGAATTATTCTCCTTTTACTTGAGTTTGCGGTCATTCCGGGATTCACGGTTTTTGGTGTTGGAGGCATCGCTTTATTGGGATACAGTGTTTACCTGGCCTTTGTGCATTATGGAAATCTGGCAGGCATATTAACTGTAATATTCGTGGTTACGTTAATACCAATCTTGTTTTTCAAATTTTTGAAAAGTAAGGCAGGAAAAAAGATGCAACTCGATTCAAAAATAACAAGCATAGTTGATGTTCTTGAAAAAGAGCACTTCAAGGTAGGAGATCAGGGAAAAGCGATTAGCCGGTTGGCTCCCATAGGAAAGGTTGAGATTAATAGTCATATTGTAGAAGGGAAATCAACTGGCGATTTTATTGATAACGGAGCAATAATTGAGGTCGTCTCATTACAGGATAACAAACTAATTGTCAAACAAATAAAACAATAATCATGGTTATGGATCCAACAAGTACTATTGGTATTGCTATTGCAATTGTGGTAGGTCTGATTCTGTTTCTCTATTTTATCCCGATCGGACTTTGGTTTTCAGCACTCGTTTCAGGTGTTCAAATATCGCTGACACAATTATTTTTAATGCGTTTCAGGAAAGTACCTCCTGGTGTAATAGCCAGGGCGATGATCGAAGCGCATAAAGCGGGGCTCGAAGGAATTAAGCGCGATGAGCTCGAAGCTCACTTTCTCGCCGGCGGACACGTCGAAAATGTCGTTCATGCACTCGTTTCGGCAGAGAAAGCAAATATACCACTGACGTTTAAAATGGCAACAGCTATTGACCTTGCAGGACGCGATGTTCTTCAAGCCGTTCGTATGTCAGTTAATCCAAAGGTAATTGATACGCCACCTGTATCGGCTGTTGCCAAAGATGGTATTCAGCTGATTTGCAAAGCGCGTGTTACCGTAAGGGCAAATATCAAACAATTGGTAGGTGGTGCCGGCGAAGAAACCGTGCTTGCCCGTGTAGGTGAAGGAATTGTTTCTTCAATCGGTTCTTCCCATTCACACAAACTAGTACTCGAAAATCCCGATTCAATCTCGAAAGTAGTATTGCAGAAAGGACTCGATGCCGGAACTGCCTTCGAAATACTTTCGATTGACATTGCAGATATCGATATCGGAAAGAATATCGGGGCTTATCTGCAAATGGATCAGGCACAAGCAGATAAAAACATCGCGCAGGCGCGTGCGGAAGAGCGTCGTGCAATGGCAGTTGCGCTCGAACAGGAAATGAAAGCGAAAGCACAGGAAATGACAGCCAAAGTGATTGAAGCAGAAGCACAGATACCATTGGCTATTGCAGAAGCTTTCAGATCTGGAAACCTTGGAATTATGGATTATATGAAATACAAAAATATAATGGCCGATACTGCTATGCGTGATTCAATCTCCAAAGAGCCACCGACAAATACAGAACCAAAATAAGGATAATAATTAGCAATTAGGAAACCGGGTAAAGGCAATGCTTTTACCCGGTTTCTTTTCGAAAGAAAATTTTTAATACTGGAAAGAATTAACGTTCGCTTAATATATTTCAGTGTTTTACAGCATATTTTTGCAATGCTTTTTGATCTTAAATTTTGGATTTATAGTTAGTCTTATTGGTTTAGTTAGAGAATATAAAGGATGGGCGAAAGTCTATCCTTTATTCTTTGACGAAAACTTTAACCTGGCAAATATCAACAAGAAATCGATTTGATCTTTTTTAGGAAACAAAGCATTCGTCGTTTCCACATAATCCCGGTATTCGTCGCCAAAATGCCGAATCAGTTGCCGTTCTTCACGATGTACCCGGTTCAGATAGAAGGGGATCGCAAGAATCAGGAAAGCAGGACCTACAATCCAGTTTTGCAACATAAACACCTGTGCCACAGCAATTGCCACAAAAGCAGCATACATCGGATGCCGTACCCATTTAAAAACACCAGTAGTTATTAGCTGATGATTCTCTTTGATCTCCAAACCAGGTGACCAATACTTTCCCAAATCGGAATGAGCCCTGAAAAATAGCCATATTCCGAAACCATAGAGCATTGTAGAAGGAAAACCTAACCATTTAGGCAGGTTATAATCGAAGAATGAAAACCAGGTGGAAAAAACATACAGTATCGGAAGTAGCTGAAATCCAACGAAAATAAACAACAAGAACAGGCGCTCCTTTTTATTAAAATAGCGAGGATGTTTTTCCGTCACATAATACTGAACGTAGTAAGAACGAAGTACTACCTGCAATACAAATCCACACAAAAATATGATTTCGAGATAAGCACGATCCATTAAGTCAATTTTTATGCAAAATAAATGCTTTTTGAGAAGAGGAACGATTATTCGATGTAAATTAAATAAAAAATTTAGTCGACGGCGCATAAAGGGCAGCAGCCGGAAGTTTAAGTATAGATGAAAGGAAGTTGCAAGTTGCAAACAGCTGGCGACTTATTCTTCCTTATCTTTCAAATTTGACATACAGCTAATGCAAATAGGTAAGTTTTACCAAAGAAACAGCTTGCCTGGGTAATTGCATTTTTATATTTACTTCTCCATTACTGACTTTGATCCTCTCCGGAGAATGAAGCATCTCTAATTTACCGGCCTTTTCAAGTATTGCAATTTGATCACTTGTCGGAGGTTGGGGCGAGCCCATTTTTTTCCAAATTTCATAAGAATTGCTGTGTAGGCTATCAATGCGATAGTGAGATAAGCGTACTTTTTCAGATGGTATACCTTTGATTTTTAACTCCACTGGTGATCCGTCGTCCTTAAAATCATCATCGTGGTAATTCCAGACCAAAACGGATATTGCGTTTGAATCTTTACTTGCCAGGGCATTAATATCCGTCCTATTACCCCGAACGCTTGAATCGCAGATGGCTTTAAAGTCGTATGCCAGATCTCCACTCACTTCAATTCTATTTCCGCCCATCATTCCCAACATCCGGAATACATTAAGGACAGGTTTGTCAACACCGTTCGTAGCCAGATCGCGGAAGCCGGCAAACCAGGGTTGATTTTCGAATTCGAATGACCAGTTTACAGCTCCAATCAGATTAATCCCATAATAATCAGCTAAATCGTATTCACGTGCGATGGATGCTGCCGAGTAACTCGAATACATTGTACCGTTGCGGTAAGCATTTTCAGGGTTGGTTGCCATTCCACACGCGGCACATCCCTCAGGATCAGATTCCCCGATAATAACGGGAATACTTTTAATTTCAGGAAACGAGGCGATCACAGCGAAATTATCATTGATATTCCGAAATTGCGAACTCATGCTCATTCGAACCACGCCATTCACTACCTTTGGCGAACCTTTCGCATGGAAACCAACAAAATCCAAAGGCGCACCAACTTTGCCAGTTGCAAGATTGTTGCCGCGCAAACAATGTTCGATAAACGCACGGACAAAACGGGCACCACCTCCATGCGTATGAGGGCCTCCCATTCGGGCAGTTGGCAACGCACGTTTCACAGCGTCTGAAGCAAAATCGAACATCTTACAGTACTCTTTTACCCGATCGGGTGCCATTAAATAATCGCCATTGGGCTCATTCCAAAGTTCCCAATACCAGCTTTCAACTTCAGTTTTTCCATAACGATCAACACTGTGTTTTACCCATTGAAAAATCAATTCAGCCCATTTCTTATAATCTTTTGGCGGGTAAGCCCATCCTGTTATAATCGTTTTATAATCTTTCCCGGGAGCCCAGTCGTGTTTATAAGGATTCGGGTTTGTTGAAAGTGCTTCAGGCATAAAACCAATCTGCGCCAATGGCTTCATTTTGCGTTCGACATAGGTATCGAAAATTTTATCGATGATCGTCCAGTTGTAAACCGGATTCCCGTCTTTATCTTCGGTATACATATCGGTTGAGCCCCATTTAAGAGCTGGCGTTCCATCACCCGAAGTCATCAGGTTATGAGCGCGCACATAAACAGGTACAGGACTTAAGGCTGCAATCTCCGACAACAGCTTTTTCCCGTCTTTCATGTAGGTATAATTCGGTTCGTCATATCCAAACCATGCCCAAATTGGCTTCATTGTCCCCTTTTCTTTCGTAGCATCAACCTGTAATGATACAGATCGATTTTGACTGTAAACAACAAGTGAAATAAAGATTAGAAAGAATGTAAGAATCAGTCTCATGGATAGATCATTTTTACTTTTGTTCCGGAATAAATTTTTGCTCCACCAAAAAATTTGTCATTCGTGTTAGAGTTGGAAGGAAGTTAGGGTTACTGACAGGCCAGTCGCACGAGTGGTCGGCATCCTTTACAGGAATCAATTCACAAACATTTCCCGATAGGGTCATTAATTGGGTAAACTTTTGGGCTACTGCAAAGGGAGTCGTTTTATCCGCCGTTCCGCATGAAATAATAGTTGGGGGCCATCCCTTATTGACATGCAGAATCGGAGAAAATTCAGGATGTTCTTTAAAAAATTCCATTCCAAAACCTTTACCCAAAACCGGGTTGTGCAAGACGAGGGCATTACCTTTTGAACTAATTGTCAAATCTTCACCTGGTTCATCTCCTTCGGAAATTGAAGTGCAAGCAGCAATATGTCCGCCAGCAGATCCGCCCGCCACAATAATTTTCTCAGGATTGATTCCCAGCTCCTTTGCATGTGCGCGTACATACCGGACCGCCGATTTTGCATCATGAATACACTCCAAAGGAGTAGTCCCATGCCTTGATTTTACACGGTAATCGGCTGTGATTCCTACAATACCATGATCACGAAACCACGCGGCATTGGCTATTTGGGAATCAACGTTTCCGTTTACCCATCCACCACCGGTAAAATAGATAATTGCCGGAAGTGCTTTTTTAGTTTTTCTATCCGGACGAAGCAGGTAGAGATACATATCCTCCTGGGGCGTTTTCTTGTACAGAATTTTCTCCGATAATGACATCAGTTCCTTTCCCGACAAAGTATAACTGATCTTTGGAATTTTAGTTCGCTGCTGTTGAAGTTGTTTGTTGGAGTTAGAATTAATATCGTTTCCAAATGCGATACCGGAAATCAGTAAAATTAAAATGGCGGGAATCGTTTTCAGTTGCGTCATAAATTGCATTTTAAGAATCGGTTAGTCTGCCATAAACGCGTCCAATGCAATGGTCGGCCTTCCATCCTCACCCCATGCACTTAAGGAATATCTGCTCCAGCTTTTGGCTCCCTCTGGTTCCCAGTAAATAACCCCAAGTCCTTTGCTTTCCGGAACAGCTTTCACCTTCTGCTGAACAACAATCAGCATATCATAAGTATTTTGCGGTTTGGTATCTTCACCACCCACTTCAACCACCATAACTTCCTTTCCGTACCTTGATGCCATATCAATCAGATTATTTCCAAGGTCGTCAATCGACAGGGTGAAATCAGGTTTCCCCTCCAGCCAGTACGGATAATAGGACAATCCAATCACATCGTATTTTGCCCCAATCGCCTTGGCATTGTCAAACCACCACCTGAACCGGCTGTTGTTATTTCCCTGATCAATATGAAGTATCACTTTTGACGAAGGGCTAACGGCTTTTATCGCATCGTAACCCTTATTGATCAATTGAACCAACTGACCAAAGTTCGAACTGCTTCCTTCGGGATAAATCATCCCGCCAGGTATTTCATTCCCAACCTGAACCCACTCCGGAGTTATACCTTTTGCTTTCAATGCTGACATTACATCAGCGGTATAATCGTAAACGTCAGTTAGTAATTGCGGAAAATCATGTCCTAACCAGGCAGCCGGTTTAACTTGTTTTCCGGGATCGGCCCATGTATCGCTGTAATGAAAATCGATCATCACCCTCATTCCCCATTTTTGTGCCCGGACTGCCATTGCTACAGTCTCATCCTTGCTGCAATGACCACTGGCTTTGTCGTCCGAAGGATTCACCCATGTCCGAAGCCGGATCGTATTGATTCCATGATCTTTCAAAATCTGGAAACAGTCCTGTTCTACTCCTTTGTCGTTATAAAATTTGTAGCCTGTGGACTCCATCTGCGGAAGCCAGCTGATATCTGCCCCTTTCACAAAACTGCTGTCAGTAGCTGTTGGAGAATCGGAATAGGCTTGCGAACATCCGAATAAAAGAAATGCAGAAAAGAGTAAAAGGGAAAATATTTTTTTTGAGGTTTTCATTTTCGGCTTTTAAATATTAGTTTTCAACAACCTGGTATTAGCAACTGGCAGTTGGCTATTTAGCAATCAGCGCAAGTTGCCAACTGCCAGCAGCATTTTTATAACCTATTTTGAATCAATCGCAATACTGGCCAGTTTCAAATTACCGGATGTCGCCTTTAAGATTATTTTACCCTGTTTTTGTGCTGATTTAACGATTACAAGACACCGTCCCTGCCATGCTTTTCGCTCGGAGGCCTGGCAACTTTCGGTACTGACAGGATTGGCATTTCCTACTCCTATAATGGTTCCTGGTCCTTCAATTTCAAATTTCACAAGATTTTCGGATCTCGGATTACGATTTCCCTTTTCATCCAAAAGCTCTACTGTGATATAACTCAAATCCTGACCATCAGCTTTAATTTCAATTCTGTCAGCATTCAGTTTAATTTGTGACGGTTCATTTGCAGTGCGAAGAAAGGCCGTATTAACTTGCTTTTTAGCGGTATAACCAATTGTTTTCAATTCGCCTGACTGATAAGGAACTTCCCAAATTGCCTTAAATTCGGTAGAACGATTGGTTTTCTTCCGTCCCAGCGATTTGTTATTCAAAATTAGTTCCACCTCCTCACACGAAGAATAAACACTCACTTCCAAAGGTTTATTTTCATATCCTTTCCAGTTCCAGTCAGCCACAGCATCGAGCCAATGCCATTTGCTCCACGACTGGCGGTCGGGATTTTCATCAAAAGAAGGTTTGGGTGGTTTTACAAACAGTGAAAGTTGATTCGTCATCCAAAGTGCGTCGCGGTAAAAAGACTGTGGACGTTTCCATCCGCAAATATCCAGATCGCCACAAAAGGCCAAATTCCAGGGATAAAAACTTTGCTCCTGGAAATAACCACGCCATCCGATACTCGCTTCACCAATATAATCAAAGGCAGTCCAAACAAAATCGCCGATCATCCATGGATGATCAATAACATCCATCCAGCTTTTAAACGCTTCCAAAGGATACGATTCGGTTTGCACGATGATTCGGGAAGGAACACGTGTATGGTCAATATCAAAAATGCTGTTTTTATTGTGATCGCCGCCGGAGCCATAATTATATCCGGCAATATCAAATGTCGCGAAAAAGGGATCTTTGGCTGGATTCAGTCCATTCACTGCAGCAATAACTTTTCTTGAAGGATCACTTTGGCGCACAAAACCGGCCAAGAGTTGAGCTGTTTTGACAACTTCGGGTGAATCCATGCCGGGAATTTCATTTCCGATGCTCCACAAGATGATGGAAGGATGATTAATATCCCGGCTAATCATACTTTCAATGTCACGTTTCCACCATTTTTCGAACCAAAGGTGATAGTCGCTTGTATTTTTTCCATCCGACCACATATCAAAGGCTTCATCAATGACCAACATCCCCAAACGGTCGCAGGCATCAAGAAATGCAGGCGACGGCGGATTATGCGAACAGCGTATCGCATTGAATCCACTGATTTTCAATAATTCAACACGTCGCTCTTCTGCCCTGTCGTACGATTTGGAACCCAATGGACCATTATCATGGTGAAAACATCCGCCCTTCAGTTTTAACGATTTTCCATTCAATTGAAATCCGTTTGCAACATCGAATTGAACTGTTCGGATACCAAATTTTGTTTCGATTCGATCAACTAACTTATCAGCATTGTAAACCTCACTGATAGCTGTATACAATGCGGGCGAATCAGTCGACCACAGTTCTGGTTTCGAAACCGTAACATCCTGATCAAATTCAGAAAGACCA
>JBBRZE010000031.1:0-52658 GCA_038236995.1 Bacteroidales bacterium
TGCAATAGAAAAAGCCAAAGCTCCCAGGAAAAATATTCCTACAGATTTTACGGTAAGAAAATTTGAAGCCTGTGTAGAAGCGCCAACAGTAAGACCAATTAGAATGGTCACAATGTCAATCATCGGTCCTTTGGCGGTATCTGCCAAACGTTTTGTAACTGTACTTTCTTTCAGCAAATTACCAAGAAACAACATGGCAAGAAGCGGAAGACCTGATGGTACAAGGAAGCAGGTTAACAAGAGTCCTGCAATCGGGAAGATGATTTTTTCCTGTTTCGAAACTGTACGTGGTGGTTTCATTCTAATCAGTCGCTCTTTTTTCGAAGTTAACAACTTCATAAACGGAGGTTGAATCACAGGAACCATTGCCATATACGAATAGGCAGAAACAGCGATAGCGCCCATCAATTCAGGGGCAAGTTTAGAAGAAACAAAGATAGCCGTTGGTCCGTCAGCACCACCAATAATTGCGATTGCGCCAGCCTCTGAAGGTGAAAAACCGAGGTAAAGTGCAATGCCATAAGCGCCAAAAATACCTAATTGCGCAGCAGCACCAATAAGCATCAACTTTGGATTCGAAATCAAGGCCGAAAAATCAGTCATCGCACCAATTCCAAGAAAGATCAACGGTGGATAAACTCCCCTCAGCACTCCAAAATAGAGGTAGTTTAAAACACTCCCCGATTCGTAAATACCAATTTCTGAGCCAGGCCGAAAAGCAATGTTCCCAACTAAAATTCCAAAACCAATCGGGATAAGCAGCATTGGCTCATACTCCTTCGTTATAGCGAGGTAGATAAATGCCAAACCGATCAGAATCATAATGATATGGCCAATTGTCAAATTAGCAAAAGCCGTAAATTCAAGAAACTGTCCGAGGTGCTCAATAATAAATGTATAAAAACTTGTGTTTTCCATGTTTAATCTCCAATCACAATTAGTACATCACCTTCCATTACCGCATCGCCTTTTTGTTTAGCAATAGAAAGAATCTTTCCGGCTTTATCGGCTTCAATATTATTCTCCATTTTCATGGCTTCAAGAATAAGCACACGTTGTCCAATTTTGACCATATCTCCTTCTTTCACAAACATTTCAAGAACAACTCCGGGAAGTGGTGATTTAATGGTTCCAGCACCCTTAGGTCCACCTGGACTAGCAGTTTTGGCAACAGAAGGATGGCTATCCGTTGAAGGAACAGAAACACTTCGCACAAGTTTAGGTGTTTTAACAGGTTGCATGGTCTTATCGACTTCAACACTATATACCGTACCATTAATATCTATTTCGGCAATATTATCTTCGATGCTAATAACCTCTGCATTGTATTGATTGCCATTTATTTTAAATTTAAACTTTTTCATTTTCAGTCCGAATTATCTTGGTGATTTTCTTAATCCATAAATTTTTGAACTCCAGGGCGAATAGGTCCGTGATACCTTCGTCATTGTAATAACCGGATCTTCCTGGTCGTGTAACTCATTTCCATACAGATATAATGCCATTACGATTGCTGCATTGACTTCACCGGATAATCCTTGTTTTACGATACCAGGAGTAGTAACCCTTGCCAATTCACTCGCTTTTCTGGCATCTTTGGTCATCAAAAAACCAAGGCCTTTGAAAAATAAAAATAAGAACGCAAGTGCAGAAAAAACGACTGACATTGATATAAGCGCCATTCCGATTCCACTCGGATCAAATTTCACAAATTTATCAGCTTCCGAAACTTTCGGCTTTGTATCATTATTGGCATTGGGAGTTGATTTTTCAAGAGGTCCCCATATTTCACCGCCATCCACAAGACGTCCGTAAGTGACATCGGTCGTTTGAGGCGACTTGATTGTCACGCTATCGAGCAATGTTTTTCCATTTGATTCGAACAAACAAAGCGTCTTGTTTTCTTCAAGTTTAAAATTCAAATGTAGAATACCTCTGTTCGGCTCATTATCAGCCCATAAAACAATATAACTTCGTGGAGGGATCAACGTTATTGGCTGGCCCTTAGGAATGAAATATTTCGTAGGTTTCGTGATATCGTCTGTCAGGTAAAGCCCTCCGATTTCCACCGAATTATGTGCTGAATTAAAGACTTCAATCCAGGCGCTGTGCTGCCCGAAATCATCTACGTAATTGGAATCATTATGAACAAGAATTTCATTAATGCGCAAATCCACAGAACTTTGAGCATTCACATTCCTGATCCCAACGCAGAGAACAACGAGCACAATCAGCTTTAAAATACTTAATTTATTTTTTAGCATATTTACTCAAAATTATAACGGAAGGTTTGAATGTTTCTTGGCAGGCATCGAATCTTTTTTCGTTGCAAGCGATTGTAATGCTCTGATAATTCGGAACCTTGTATTTCGAGGTTCAATCACATCATCGATATAACCGTATCTGGCAGCATTGTATGGATTGGCAAATTCATTTTTATATTCAGCCTCTGCCAGAGCAATATATTCTGCACGGGCAGCATCATCAGGTAATGTCTTGATATGCTTACTCCTTAATACTTCAATTGCACCTTTAGGACCCATTACTGCGATTTCAGCCTGTGGCCATGCGTAATTTATATCACCACGTAAATGTTTGGAACTCATTACACAATAAGCACCACCATATGCCTTACGAAGAATTACTGTAATTTTAGGTACAGTAGCTTCACCATAAGCAAACAGCAATTTGGCTCCATGAATAATGATACCACCATATTCCTGAGCTGTACCAGGTAAGAAACCAGGAACATCTTCTAGCGTAACCAGCGGCACATTGAATGCATCGCAGAAGCGAATAAAGCGGGCAGCTTTTCTGGAAGCATTAATATCCAAAACACCAGCAAGATAAGCAGGCTGATTGGCAACAATACCAACTGGCATACCATTAAAGCGGGCAAATCCAACAACAATATTCTGTGCATAATTTCTATGAACTTCCAAAAACTCGGAATTGTCGACGATTGAATGGATCACATCCTTAACATCGTAAGGCTTATTTGGATTTTCAGGAATGATATCATTTAAAGCGTCGTCAAGACGATCAATCGGATCATCGCAACGTGCAATAGGTGGATCTTCAAGGTTGTTTTGTGGCAAATAAGAGAGTAATTTGCGGATCAGTAACAAGCCTTCTTCCTCTGAGTCAGAGACAAAATGCGTTACTCCGGATTTTGTGCCATGTACAACAGCACCGCCAAGTTGTTCGTCAGTAACGACTTCACCTGTAACAGTTTTAACCACTTTTGGACCGGTTACAAACATGTAGCTGGTGTCTTTACTCATCACAATAAAGTCTGTCAATGCTGGAGAATAAACGGCTCCACCGGCGCAAGGACCAAAAATAGCAGAGATTTGGGGTATGACTCCTGATGCCATAATGTTACGCTGGAAAATCTCAGCATAACCAGCGAGAGCTGTAACACCTTCCTGGATACGAGCACCGCCTGAATCATTTATACCAATACATGGAGCTCCAACTTTCATGGCCATATCCATTACTTTACAGATCTTGAGGGCATAGGTTTCAGAAAGCGATCCACCAAATACGGTAAAATCCTGTGAGAAGATAAAAACTGTGCGACCATCAATTGTTCCGCGTCCGGTAACCACACCGTCGCTCAAAAATTTGGTTTTCTCCATACCAAAATTGGTACAGCGATGGGTGACGAACATGTCGAACTCTTCGAAACTACCTTCATCAAGAAATAAGTCGATACGTTCGCGTGCGGTTAATTTACCTTTGGAATGTTGCGCGTCGATTCTTTTCGCACCACCACCAAGTTTGGCCTCCGCACGAAGGTCAATCAATTTTTTGATTTTGTCCTGATTGCTCATCGTACTAAAAATTATTTTTTAATTGATAATTATTCGCTGCAAAGTTCGGTCAGCACCCCTAATGTTGATTTTGGATGTAAAAATCCGATATTCAATCCTTCAGCACCTTTTCTTGATTGTTTATCAATCAACTGTATGCCTGCTTCATTCGCCTGTTGAAGGGCTTTATTTACATCATCAACAGCAAAGGCGATGTGGTGTATTCCCGGACCTTTTTTCTCAAGAAATTTACCGATGGGGCCTTCGGGATCTGTTGATTCCAACAGTTCAATTTTGGTTTGACCAACTTTAAAAAAAGCGGTTTTAACTTTTTGGTCTACAACGTCTTCAGTTGCATAACATTTAGTTCCCAAAAGCGTTTCATAATAGGGAATCGCAGTTTCAAGACTGGCTACTGCAATACCAATGTGTTCAATATGTGATACATTCATATCTAAATAATATTATATAATGATTTGGTTTTTAACGTTTAAAGGCAGGTAGAACCTGCCTTTAAAAATATATTTAAATTGATTTTGGTACAAAGTGGTAATGAGATCCAAATCTTTCGAAAGCAGCTTTATCAAGCGCTTCGCGATGGTTTGGATGAGATATCGAGATGAGCAATTTTGCGCGTTCCTGTAACGTTTTTCCGTAAAGATTTACAGCACCATACTCTGTTACGACCCAGTGTATATTGGCGCGGGTCGATACTACTCCAGATCCTTCAATGAGAGTTGGACTGATTTTAGATAACCCTTTTTCGGTCACGGAAGGCATTGCAATAATTGGCCGGCCGCGGAATGAATGACCCGCTCCACGAATAAAATCGATTTGACCGCCAACTCCTGAATAATGCTTAATGCCAATTGAATCAGCACAAACCTGTCCGGTCAGATCAATTGCCAATGCCGAATTGATTGCTGTAACGCGGTCGAGTTTACGAATAACTGCAACGTTATTGGTATGACCAACATCCATCATAGCCACCAATGGGTTATCGTCAACAAAATCATATAAAGCTTTTGATCCCATCAGAAATGTTGCAACCATCTTGCCTCTATCAATATTTTTCATACTGCCGGTTATCACCCCTTTTTCCACAAGCGGAAGAATACCATCGGCAAACATTTCGGTATGAACACCAAGGTTTTTATGATTTCCAAGTTGAGAAAGAACAGCATTTGGAATTCCACCTATTCCCATTTGCAAACATGCACCATCTTCAATCAGGGCAGCAGCATTCTTACCGATCGCAATATCCATATCGGACAAGGGAGCAAGATCGTGTGCATATAGTGGAGAATCATCTTCAACAAAAATATCAATCTGATCAAGTCTGATCATCGCATCACCCCAGGCACGCGGAACATTAGGATTTACCAATGCGATCACAGTATCGGCACATTCAACAGCGGCAAGTGTTGCATCAACCGAAGTTCCCAGAGAAACATAACCGTGTTTGTCAGGAGTGGAAACCATAATTAAAGCAACATTCACTTTCAGATATCCGTCGCGTATTAATTTTTGGGTCTCACTCAAAAAGACCGGAATGTAATCAGCATATCCTGCCTGTGTTTGTTTGCGAAGATTGGCACCAACAAAAAACTGTTGTGCATTGAAAATTCCTTCAAATTCTGGATTAGCATAATCCACAACACCTTCTATATGGAGATGCTGAATCTTGATATCATAAAGTTCGCCGGCGCGTCCACGCTCGACCATTGCTTCGATTAATTTGTGCGGTGTAACAGCCACGCAACTTAAATGAACCCGATCTCCAGATTTGATGACTTTGACCGCATCCTCAGCAGTAACATATCTAACTTGCTTCATATGAAAATATAACTGATTTAAAAATTGCCGCAAAGGTAAAGATTTTAACATTGGAGAAAAAGAAAAACAGTGCTAAAAAATTGTTAATTTAAAAAAATCGAACAATGGGTTTGAAACGTTCGAATATTGGATAAAGGCATCATAATTTCTTCGCTCTTCATTTGAACTTAACCAAACATTCGTATGTTTACGTTATCAAAATAAGCCTAAGAAATGATGAAATTTGATTTGGCCGTAATCGGAAGTGGTCCCGGAGGATTTGCAGCCACCATGAGAGCTGTTGATTTTGGGAAAAATGTCTGTCTGATCGAAGCCGGTCATATTGGAGGGACAGGAATCATGAATGGTCCGCTAACTTCAAAAACAATGTGGGAACTCTCCGTTGACTATTCGATTGCAGCTGCCGTTGACCGAGGTTATCGTGCTTCCGGCCTTCAGGTCGATTACAATCTGGTGAAAAAGACTGTAATCACTGCAGCGAAAACCAAACAGTATCAGATGCTATCGCAAATCGAATCATTTTCAACTAAAAGCAGCGACTCAGGAACAATATCTTACAAACGTGGTTTTGCTAAATTTCTGGATCGTAATACACTTCAGATAGAAAGTGAAAATGGAACAGAAATTATTGAAGCTGAATATATTATTATTGCGACCGGTTCAAAACCCCGTGAACTTCCCGAGCTACCCGTCGATCAGAAACTAATTTTCGATTCAGACGGGTTACTCAACCTCGATAGATTTCCCGAACGAATGATGATTCTGGGGTCTGGAATCATTGGCTGTGAATTTGCAACAATCTTTTCAAACTTCCGTCAGACTGAAGTCCATTTACTCGATAGGACTCATCGTGTTATCCCATTCGAAGATGACGATGTAAGTGATTTTGTTTCCGACAATCTTGAAAAAAACGGGGTCATTATTCACCATACTGCCACGATGCGGACCGTGAGAAAAGAGAAAGATCATCTTGAGGTTGTGCTCGATTACGATGATGGCCATAGCCAGGTCGTTGAAGTTGACATTCTTCTCGTTTCGATTGGCCGTGATGCTAATACGCAAGGTCTTGGACTCGAGAATGTAGCAATTAAGCCCAATGTAAAAGGTTATCTCCATATCAACGAAGAGTGTGCAATAGGCGATTTTCAAAAATGCAATATCTTCGCAGCAGGGGATGTAACCGGACAAAAAGCGCTGTATGGCGTGGCTGAAGAGCAAGGTCGGTTTATCGTCGAAGCTATATTCGGCGCGTCAACTTACCGGCTCGATTATTCATATATGCCAACCCTGATGTTTTTTAAGCCCGAACTGGCATCGGTCGGAGCCAATGAAAAATCTTTACGCGACAAGAAAATACCCTATAAATCAGTCTATTATTCGAACGAACTCGTCAACCGTGCTATAGCAATGCGCAGTACGAAAGGGTTCGTGAAATTAATTGTGAGCAACGATGGGTCGGAAAAAATTCTCGGAATGCGGGCTGCAGGTCCTCAGGCCTCCGCATTTATTGTATCAATCGCTTACCTCATCAATTCTGATATCCGGTTGCGTGAAGTATTGCAAAGTATACATCCGCATCCAAGTGTGACAGAGGGCATCCAGGAATGTATCCGCATCTTTTACAACCAGTCTATCTTTAAACCAAAAGCCTTTCCATCGCTGATCAAAGTGACCGAATGGAAACCGGAGTGATAGCATAAACTGCCAAGGAGACATTCGACGATTCAGCTATAAGATAAGCTGTTAATATGCCCTTTTTTAGTCTTCCTAATTATTAATCTTTTAACTCTTCACTTTTCCATCCGCCTTTTGACGTTTTCATTAGGTATCATCAGAAGCCAATTGCAAGTTGTCAGCAGCTTTTTTTCCTTATCTTTGCGAAGAATGATAACCCTGACACTGTCAATTAAAATACACTTCAATGATCCTATTTTTTAAAGGAAAATCAAATCTCATAGCCGTTGATACTCAAAAGGAAATGTGCAATTTTAACCTCGGAAAATTAGTCTGGTTATTTGAACAGGCATCCTTGATTAAACAGGAATCTATCGACGGGATTTTTGTCGGTCCACGAAAAGAAATGATCACGCCATGGAGTACAAATGCAGTCGAGATCACCCAGAATATGGGAATTAGCGGTATCGTCCGGATTGAAGAATTTTTTCAGGTCGATTCAGAACATCCTAAGTTTGATCCAATGCTCCAGGTTGTATATAAGGGACTTAATCAACAAATATTTACAATTTATCACCAACCGGAACCAATCATTTATATTGAAGATATTTCCACTTACAGCGCTAAGGAAGGATTAGCGTTAAGCGAAGATGAGATCAACTACCTGAACGGAGTTTCGAAAAAATTAGGACGCAAATTGACTGACAGTGAGGTCTTTGGATTTTCACAGGTCAACTCGGAACATTGCAGGCACAAAATATTTAACGGAAATTTCATAATTGATGGCGTTGAAAAACCTTCAACTCTTTTTCAATTAATCAAGGAAACCACAAAGGTCAATCCAAATACAATTCTTTCAGCCTATAAAGATAATTGTTCCTTCAGTAAAGGACCTGATTCCGAACAGTTTGCACCTATAACGCAAGACAAACCAGATTACTTCCAGGTAACTGACATTCAAACTGTTCTTTCACTTAAAGCTGAAACCCACAATTTCCCGACTACCGTTGAACCATTTAATGGTGCAGCGACAGGCAGTGGCGGTGAAATCCGCGACAGGATGGCCGGTGGCAAAGGAAGCTTTCCAATCGCCGGAACGGCTGTCTATATGACCGCCTATTCGAGAAATGACGAAGAGGGACGGTCATGGGAAGACGCAACAGAACCACGTCCATGGTTATATCAAACCCCGGAGGAGATCTTAATTAAGGCTTCAAATGGAGCCTCCGATTTTGGAAATAAATTTGGTCAGCCACTTATTAATGGCTCTGTTTTAACCTTTGAGCATTTCGAAAATCAAAAGAAATTTGGCTACGACAAGGTAATCATGCAAGCTGGCGGTATCGGTTATGCACGTGGCGAGGATTGCCTGAAGAGTGTTCCCGGAGTTGGCGATAAAGTTGTTTTACTTGGTGGAGATAATTACCGGATCGGAATGGGCGGCGGAGCCGTTTCATCAGTTGATACGGGTGAATTTGAGAGTCATATCGAACTAAATGCAGTTCAGCGGGCAAATCCGGAGATGCAGAAAAGAGCCTACAACACCATCAGGGCACTTGCAGAATCGGGCAATAATCCGATTATTTCAATCCATGACCACGGCGCTGGCGGACATTTAAACTGTTTGTCGGAGCTTGTTGAAGAGACTGGCGGAGAAATTTATATAGACCAGTTACCTATTGGAGACCCTACTCTATCTGCCAAAGAAATTGTCGGGAATGAGTCGCAGGAACGAATGGGATTTGTTACAGGCGGCGAAAATATTGAACTGATCACACGTATTGCGGAACGCGAACGCTCCCCGTTTTATGTGATCGGCGAAACTACCGGCGACCACAAATTCACGTTCGAAAATCGGAAAACCGGAGAAAAACCAATCAATTGGGAACTCGCGTATATGTTTGGGAAACCACCGAAAACAGTTTTGGAGGATGATTCTAAAGTAGCAACCTTTTCGGAGTTAAAATACGATCAGTCAAAAATATACAAATACATAGAGCAGGTTCTGCAACTTGAATCGGTGGGCTGTAAAGATTGGCTCACGAACAAAGTTGACAGGTCTGTAACCGGCAAGGTCGCCAAACAGCAATGTGCCGGCAAATTGCAACTTCCGCTAAATAATCTGGGGGTTGTAGCAATAGATTATCAAGGTGTGAAAGGAATTGCAACCTCGCTTGGCCATGCACCGGTGGCAGGTTTGATTGATGCAGCCAACGGTTCTATTCTTTCGATCGCAGAATCGCTGACCAATATTATCTGGGCACCGTTCACACATGGGATTAAAGGGATTTCGCTTTCAGCCAACTGGATGTGGCCAGCCAAAAATCAGGGTGAGAATTTCCGTCTTTACAGTGGCGTTGAAGCCTGTTCGATCTTTGCCTGTGCCTTGGGAGTCAACATTCCTACCGGAAAAGACTCGCTTTCGATGACCCAGAAATATAAAAATGATGTAGTTTATGCTCCCGGAACAGTGATTATATCTGCTTCAGGTGAGGTTTCTGATATCCGCAAAGTTGTTGAACCGATTCTTGTTGTTGATCCTTCAAAACCTTTGTATTACATCGACTTCTCAAAAGCTCCCAAATCTTTAGGCGGCAGTTCTTTGGCACAGACGTTGAGTCAGCTGGGAGAAAATACACCCACTGTGACCGATGCAGAATATTTTGCAAAATCATTCAATACCATACAGAGATTAATTGAAAATCAATTAATTCTATCAGGTCACGATATCTCTTCGGGAGGTATTTTAACCACTTTGCTCGAAATGTGCTTTGCCCAAAATGAAGGTGGAATTGATGTGAACTTAACCAGGTTGAAAGAAGCAGACAGTGTGAAAGCGCTATTTAGCGAAAACCCGGGTATTGTGGTTCAGCCAAAAGACTTTTTAGAGTTTGAAAAGGCTTTAAATGTCAATGGAATCGCATTTGTAAAGGTTGGAAATCCTACTACAAACCGTGAAATAAGTGTCGTCAATGGCAATGACAAATTTCAGTTTGATATTGATTCATTACGGGATAAATGGTTCAAACCTTCGTACCTTTTAGACCGCAGACAAAGTGGCGAAAAACTGGCACTCGAAAGATTCATAAACTATAAAAAGAACGAGCTGAAATTTGATTTTGGCTCATTTACAGGCAAGTTCAACGATTTGGGAATCGATCCCAAACGGCGTCATTCTTCCGGCATTAAAGCAGCCATTATCCGTGAAAAGGGAAGTAACGGTGACCGCGAAATGGCATGGAGCATGTACCTGGCCGGATTCGATGTGAAAGATGTCCATATGACCGACCTTATCAGCGGACGCGAGACACTTGAAGAGCTGAGCCTGATCGTTTTTGTTGGAGGATTCTCCAACTCCGATGTACTTGGCTCTGCTAAAGGTTGGGCAGGCGCTTTTAGATGTAACGAAAAAGCGAAAATAGCACTCGAAAATTTTTACAAGAGAATCGATACCCTCAGTCTTGGAATTTGCAATGGTTGTCAGTTGATGGTTGAACTCGACCTTGTAAATCCTGGTCACGCCGAAAGCATCAAAATGGCACATAACGATTCACATAAATTTGAATCCTGCTTTATGAGTGTTGATGTTAAGGAAAATCAGTCGGTTATGTTTAAATCCCTTGTCGGAAAAAGCCTTGGCGTTTGGGTCGCACATGGTGAAGGAAAGTTTGTGATGCCTTTTGCAGAAGATAAATACCAGATTCCGGTTAAATTCTCCCACCACAACTACCCGGGAAATCCCAACGGATCTGATTTTGATACTGCGGCAATTTGTTCGGAAGATGGTCGCCATCTGGCGATGATGCCGCATATTGAAAGGGCGATATATCCATGGCAATGGGCTAATTATCCTGATGACCGTAAAGATGATCAGGTAACACCATGGATGGAAGCTTTCGTAAATGCACTGAATTGGATTAAAAAAACAAAGGGAAACTGATTTTCATCAATTTCCCTCATCAGATTAATACGGTTACAAGATTTATAAAAATCTTGTAACCGTATTTTTATTTCTCCCAAAAATCCAATACGGTTACCTTGTCAAGATAAGGTCCTAAAATTTTTCCGAATTCTTTATGAGCCGGGTGAACAAGATAAGCGTCACGATCCTTATCAGAAGTAAATGTCAATAGAAAACAGTGTGTTAATCCCTGATTTAGTCCTTCAGGACTTGAATTTATACCCCACTCGTAACTCTGGATACCACCAATTTTTTGAGGTAATTTTGCAAACTCCTCCTCCACCAGCTTAATATTCGCGGGTGATGCGCTTTCCTTGAACCCAAACATCACTACATGATGTAAAACTTTACCTGGTTTAGCTGTCTGCGCATTTACCCCGGATAAAAACAACGAAAACAAAAGTAAAAAAGCAAAAGTTGATTTGATTTTCATAAAAAATGATTTAATAGTTTGATTTACAAATATTATCGGGCAAAACTCCCGTTAATCCTCCTGATCCTCCAAAATGTAATCTTCCCAAAAATTTAAAACAGCCGAACCGGACACTAAATCGTTATTATCTAATAATTTATCGGCAGGTTTCCACCCCTTCTGAGATGACAATTCGAGGTATTTTCGAGCTAAAGCCTGATCTTTCACTTCACATTCCTCCGATAAAATCAGCAATGCAAGCAAATAGGCTGCTACCTCCTCCTGATCTTCCTGTTCAAGCGAATCGAGAATTTCATAAGCTTTCTGTAAATCGACAACACCATTCTCTCCCCGCTTTAAATAAGTGGCCTTATTGAGTTTTGCAGCCAAAATTCCTTCATCTGCACCTTTTTCGAACCAGGTCCATGCTGCTGCAGGATCGCGCTCTGAAAGTTTTTTGGAGACCAATACCACACCTAAGAGATTATAAGCCGGCGCATAATTATTTTCGGCAGCTGCTTTCAGGTGAAGTACAGCCTTCGCAAAATCCTGATAACCTTTAGTTGCGAATAGAACCCTTCCGAGTTCATAACGAGCCTCGTCGTCACCAGCTTCAGCTGCCTTTTCAAAGCTTGTAATGGCTTTGTCAACGTTTTTCTGAACACCGTCTCCGTTTAAATACATATCACCCAGATTCTTCCATGCATCTGTAAAACCATTCTCAGCAGACCTTGAATAATAGTTAAAAGCCTCATTGATATCTTTTTCTGTTCCTTCGCCGAAATAATACATCCCGGCAAGATTGTACTGCGCCTGGGCATAACCCGCTTCAGAAGCCTTTTTAAAACTTTCGAAGGCTTTTGCAAAGTCCTTTTCGCCTGTGTCACCAAAATAGTGCATCACACCAAGGTTATAAGTTCCAAGATAGAAACCGGCCTCATCTGCCTTTGCATACCATTTAACTGCTTCTGTAGGATTTGCATCCGTTCCCTTTCCCTGGTGATAAGCATTCCCCAGGTTATTCATAGCCTCTGCAATACCAAGTGCTGCAGCTATTTCGTACTGCTGAACGGCCATCCTCATATTCTGACTGATTCCTTTGCCTGATTCGTACATCACGCCCAGATTAAAAACAGCTTTTGGATAACCTGCATTGGCCGCTTTCTGATACCATTTGAACGCTTCGTCGGTATTCAGATCTTTTGTGATGCCATTTTCGTAATAAACACCAACCCGAAACATCGCACCTGGAACACCCAGTTCGGCCGCTTTTAAAAACCATTCAAAAGCTTTCTCCTTATCAGACCAGTAAGCCAGACTTTTCTCGTGTATAATTCCTACCAGGTAAGCAGCTCTTGGATGACCTGCCTCGGCAGCACGCTTAAAATAATCAGCAGCTGACTGATTATCTTTAGTGGTCATCTCACCGGCAAGAAGAATACTCGCATATTTAAATTGCGCTTCAATAATTCCTTTCTCGGCAGCACGTCTGTAATAATCGACTGATATTTTGTTGTTTGACTCTACTTCATCCCCAATTTCATATTTCTGTGCCAGGCGGAACAAAGCTTCAGGACTTTCGGTAGCTGCAGCTTTCTTCAGCCAATCGATACCTTCTTCGTCCGATTTCTTTAAATATAACCCGGCTAGTGCATTCTGTGCATCGGCGCTCCCTTTATCAGCTGCCCGCTGATACCAGTCAAACGCATGTTTATCACCAGTTTCATCAAGAAGTCTACCCATCAGGAATATTGCTTCAACATAATCGGAATTAGCCGCTTGTTCAAGATATTCCTTCGCTTTTACAACATCTTTTTCAGTTCCAAGTCCTTCGAAATACATTTTTCCAAGTGCGAGTGCAACTTCCGAAGGAACAATTCCATCCATCTTCGTGAACCACGTAAAAGCTTCAGTTTCATTTTTTTCAGTACCCTTTCCCTCGTATAAACACAGTCCCACTTTTTCATATGCAGGAACATGGCTACCTTTTGCAGCTTTTAGGTACCAGTCGAAAGCCTTTGTTAACTTAACCGGAACTGTTAAGCCCTGATCGAAGATCTCTCCGACTTTAAACATTGCCGGGGCAAATCCCCCTTTAGCCGATTCATACCAGTTATCAACAGCCTCATTCAAATCTCTATATCCTCCATCACCGGTTTGCAATAACCTGCCAAAATTGTACTTTGCGATAATATCTCCCCGTTGCGCTCCACGTTCATACCATTCCCAGGCTTTTTTCAAATCGACAGGGAGTCCGTTCCCATTTTCGCGCATCTCGCCAATATAGTTACAAGCTCCTACCCCCCCTTCACGTGCCGATTCCAGGAACCACTTCACCGATTCTTCATGAGAAAAAGGCCGATTGATTCCTTCGTAATATTTCTTGCCAATAGCAAATGATGCTCCGGAAAAACCTTTGTCCATCAAATCTTCGAAAATCTTAATCGATTGGTTGATATCTTTTTCACTTCGATAAATATCGAGGAATACCATTGCAGGCTTATAACCGTCTTTAAGCGAAGATTCGATTCTTTTTACACCTTTTTCTTCTTTCCCTTTTTTCAAAGATTCAATTCCATTGCGGAAAGCACGCGGTGCTGTATCAATTATCTGACTCATTATACTTCATTCAAAATTGAGCCTAAAATTAGCTTTAATGAGTAATTTGTAGTTACACTATTGGTAAAAAATTGAACAATTGTTCAATTTTGTGTAATAATCAAAAGCAATCGCTAATAGAATTGGTAAAAAAACTATTTTTACATCAAAATCTTCGCCTATGAAACCCTTGGAGATTATTGCAAAGTATTACAAACCAAGATCGAAAGCATATAAGATCCTGGTTAGCCATTCCAACCTTGTGGCGGAAAAGGCATTGAAAATTGCGCAAAATCACAAAGAGTTACATGCTGACCGTAAATTTATTGAAGAGGCATCCATGTTGCATGACATTGGTATCTTTAAAACGAATGCACCAGATCTGTATTGTTTTGGTGAATATCCATATCTCTGTCATGGTTACCTTGGTTGCGAACTGCTGATTTTAGAAGGATTTCCGGAGCATGGTTTGGTTTGCGAGAGACATACGGGAGTTGGAATCACAACAGAGGAAATTATTGCAAATAAACTCCCTTTGCCATTGCGCGATTATGTGCCTGTATCGGTTGAAGAGCAGATCATCTGTTTTGCAGATAAGTTTTATTCCAAAAGCGGTGACTTGTTTCATGAGAAAACGGTGAGTGATGTCAGAAAATCGATGCAAAAGTTTGGAATTAAAAATGTTGCCCGTTTTAACGAATGGTGTGAGATCTTTCTGTAAATAAAAATTTGCCGTAAATCTCCCGGTATTTATTGATAGCAGAAAAACATTCCAATTTTTGTTTCCGGATTGAAAAACAAATTCTTACTCTTATTGATGATCCGAAAAAATCCCAAAAATGGTACCCGAGAAGATTCTTCGCCCGAACGAATGCTAAATTGAGGAGCGAATAATTGAATAATCAGTTTATATTCCGTTTATCAGCCTGAAAATTAATAATTCCCATTATCGTAGGAACTCTGTCGCTTCGTTAGTTTTAAATCCTGCAATAAGGTCGATGTTGCCCTGAGGGTAAAACTATAACTCTGACGATAACCGAACGGAACCAGGTTCAACGACATCTGCATACAATGTAAATCCCTGAAAATATTAAACTGGGTGAAAGTGATCTGAAGTTTCTGAACATCAAGGCCCGATGAGAAACCTACTTTCCATTGTTTGGTCAGACTTACATTTCCGTTGAAATCAACCGTCTGGGTGATGATAGATGATTTTAAGGGATCCGGTTTATTGTACCTGAAGCTGTAATTCAATGAAAGATCCCATGGAACACTAAAATCGGCATATTCAGGGATATCGCCAGTCCGCTGCCTGAGTATTTTCTGATCAAGTTCCGTTTTCTGTTCCGGTGTTAAATTTGCCTCCTCTTTCTCCTTTTCCTTCCCCTCTTTAGATTTAAATGAGAGTCCGAACGACATATTTGCGCTGGTTAGACGTGCAAGCCTTCCATTGCGCGAAAACTCATACTGGTTGATAAGATGCCCGTTCTCCATAGCATATGGATCAAGGATTGCTCCAAAATTAAGATCTACACCTGCAACCTTTGTTCGGGCAGCAATATTGATATTTGACATGTTCAACGAGTCAGCGGCAAGATTGTACGATCCGCTGATCGACAATTGATCAAGAAGTTTGATTTTTGTGTAAGCTTCTTTTGAAGTCGTATCCTTCGTATTTAACTTCTTCATTTCCAATGTATTATTCAGGCTAAATCCGATTGAACCCGATTTACCTGCTCCGGCAGTTCCAAATATAGCACCTTCATGATAAGGATATCGCAAACTAACCGGAAACCCTTTTTCATCAAAATACTCGATATTTTCGTACATTCCAAAACCTGCGTTGCTAAAATCGGGCCTAAGACTAAAACTAACACTTGGTGTCATCATGTGTCGGATTCCCTTAATATTTGATTTTGGATTTAGAGGTATATAATTTCCATAAATCTTTGTTGAAGCTCCAACGCTTACTGAATAATCGTAATCTCGGGTAAATCCATAAATGGTATCCGAAATCTCTACCTGTTTGGTCGTTTCGTTGTATTTCTTTCTGATTTGCTGCGTATACCAGCGTTCGTTATAATTAACAGAAGGACTTACCGTAATGTATTTCAACGCCTTAAATGAGGTACTAATCGGAATACTGTGCTTTACACCATTCTGCCAGTCCTTCGTGAGTGAGGAAGTCATTAATTTATTTTCTTTCGTGTTAATCGTATTCTGCATATCCATCGAATAGCTCACCCCGATTTTCTCATACCATTTCTCCTTCCCAATTCGAACTTTCGATTTGAACGGATAAATCCTTGACATATTGAAAGTCATCTGAGGAAGGGTAAGACTAATCGTTGTGTCACGGCTATTTTGTGAATGCCGCATATTTGCAGAGAGATTAAATGGTGAATTTTCCCACCGCTTTGAATATGAAATACTTGATTGCTTAGTATTCGTAAGGTAGTTTTCTGTTGTATAAGAGTTATTTTGGTCGAATGAACTTGTCGAAAAGTTGACGCTCGCACTAAAGGTCTGACTTGGACTCGATTTCGAATCCATCGAATGGCTCCAGGTAACGGCAAAATCATTTTGCGTTTTATAATCAGGCAAGCCCTTGTCTCCAAAGACATTTTTGTAAAACTGCATGTCAAATGCTCCACTAAACTTATAGCGAAGCCGGTAATTGGTATGAAGTTTAATGCCTCTTGATCCCTTTGAATAAAGGTCGCCTTTCACAGATGCATCGAAGTAATCGTTTGCAGCCCAATAGTATCCTAAATCCCTTAAGAAAAATCCCCTGTTGATTTCATCACCATACGATGGCATCAATAAACCTGAAGAGTATTTAGGTGAATTTGGGAAAAAACCGAAAGGGACAAATATGAAGTAAAGCGGAAGATCTTCAACAACGAGGTATGCAGGCCCGGTTACAATTTTTTTGTTGGATAACACCTTCGCCTTTGTCATTTCAAGGTAAAAATGAGGATGTTCTGCATCACAGGTCGTATACTTGCCATTCCGGAGGCAATAGGTTGAATCGTTGATCAGCTTTGTCCTTGCGCTATGAACAAATCCCCCCTCCTGCTCGGTTACAACGCCGGTAACAATTCCCTTTTTCGTTTTGAAATTATACCTGATTTGGTCGGCCTCAAACTCCTGTTCACCTTGTTTAAAAACCGGTTTGCCGGAAATAGCACCAGTTGAATCAGGCTTTCCAACGGCATAAACAAGATTGCTGTCTCTATTCAACTCAATATAGGCAGCTTTGAGATCAATGTCTTTATATTTCACCTGTGCATTGTCATACATGATGATTTTATTGCCAGAGCTATTCTGTATCAGTGTGATATAGCCATCAGCAGTATATTCCACTTCAGCGTCGAAGCCAGTGGTTTCATCCTCGACAATACTGTCGGATGCTAATGAATCATTTCGCGAAATACGAATACTGTCCGGTAGTTCCAAACGGGGCATTTTTTGTCCTTTAGTATTCAAAACGCCCTGTTTTTCAACAATAACGGACTCCTTATTTTCAAGCGTTTGCCCAAAAATAGTTCCACAGATCAGGAACAGAATTGCCCCAAGGGAAGATAAAAATCGCAACTTGTTCAAAATTTTCCTAATCAAGTTAAATCTAACATAAATGCAACTAATTGCATAGGGCAAAAGTAAAAAATCCATTTAGAGAAACTTACACACTGAAAAAATAATTTAATCTTCTATTTTTGTATAATATATTCAGTGATGATTTTGTTAAAAAAGCAGGCCTGAAGTATTTTTCTGCATTGCTCATTTTGACTTTACAGATACTTTAATGTTATTTGATGATCGATTCCACCATCAGGATATATAGATATAAAGCCAATGAAAAAGTTGTACACATATAAAGGTTTTGATTTCGTTCACTTTTATCGGTTACTCATCGTAATAACTGCTTTTTTTGTCATGAACCCATTGAATGCCAGAAACAAGGCGCCAAAGGGTCTCGAAACTGTTGTAATTGATGCAGGTCATGGTGGTAAAGATCCGGGAGCAGTAGTAGGAAGTGCGCGCGAAAAGGATATCGTCCTTGAAATCGCGCTGAAACTCGGTAATTACATTAAAGAAAACTTACCTGAAGTCAGGGTCATTTATACGCGAAACACGGATGTATTTGTCCCACTTTTCGAACGATCGGTCATTGCAAATAAGAACAATGCCGATCTTTTCATCTCGATCCATGCCAACTATTGCTCTACACCATCTGTTAAAGGAACCGAAACCTACGTTTTAGGGCTTCACCGGACAGTTGACAACCTCAATGTAGCTAAGAAAGAAAACAGCGTTATTTTGCTTGAAAAGGATTATACCACTCGTTATGAAGGTTTTGATCCTAATTTATCAGAATCGTACATCATGTTTGAATTGATTCAGAATACCCATATTGATCAAAGTGTTGCATTTGCCGGAATTCTCCAGGATTCATTCCGCCAACATGCTCAAAGAGCCAGCCGTGATGTGCGTCAGGCAGGTTTTCTGGTATTACGAGAAACCGCAATGCCCGGGGTTCTGATAGAAACCGGTTACTTAAGTAATCAAGCTGAATCAAATTATCTGATGACCAGCGAAGGAAGAGCGACACTTGCTTTCTCTATCTTTAACTCCTTTAAGGAGTATAAGGAAAAGTATGAATCGCGACTGAACCTTGTGTTAGGTGAATCAAAAAAAGAACCAAAAGAGGTTAGCGATACTGCACCTACTTACCATCCAAACGTTAAAGTTCAAAAAGAAACCCACAATCGCCAACAAGAAACAATAGAGAATATAACGCAAAATAAGGTTAAGGAAGAAGTTAATCAACATTCAGAAGCTGATAAAATCATTTTTGCGATTCAACTTGCCGCTAATCCCAAAAAGATTCCGCTCACTTCAAATATGTTTAAAGGGATCGAAAATATATCCGAGATCAAAATCAGTGGTTTTTACAAATACTACTGCCTTGAAACAAAATATCTTACAAAGGCGAAACAAAATCTTTCAGCTATAAGGACAAAAGTACCCGATGCCTTTATCGTTGCTTTCAAAAATGGTCAGCCAATTCCGATGAAGGAGGCAATAAATAGCGGGCGATAAAATAACTCTTTTTAAAACCAAATCCTTCTTATTTTCGTAAATAAACTGAAAAACCCATGAGATGAAGCTCACTAAAACATCAAAAATCGGAATTTTGGTTGTATTCTGCCTCACCCTCCTTATCTGGGGCATTAACTTTCTTAAAGGGCGAGATATTTTCAGAACAGAAAAAGTTTTTTATGCCCGCTACAAAAATGTTGGCGGACTCACAGCCACAACAATAGTAACATTGAACGGATTAAAAGTCGGTTATGTCAGAGAGATATACTTTGCCGAGGATCTATCCGGAGATTTAATTACCAAGATTGCCATTCATAATGACTTTCCATTACCGGCAGGTACTTCAGCCGAAATTGCAAGCAGTGATTTGCTTGGATCAAAGGTTGTAAAACTAAATTTGGGTAAGTCAAGCATATTACTGCATCCAAACGACACGCTGGCCACAAAAATGGAAGCTGATATCATGCAACAAGTTAATGAGCAAATCGCTCCGCTTAAAGCCAAAGCTGAAAGGCTGATTGAGAATCTTGATTCTATCGTTACTGCGGTTTCAAAAGTACTTAACAATGATTCGCAGCACAATATTTCCGAAAGTATCCGGCAGATCAATCTTACAATGACAAATCTCGAAAGGATTTCAGGAAATCTGAATGACGTAGTGACCGACCAAAAGAAGAATCTTGCCTCTTCTATCTCCAATATAAATGATGTAACGGTCAATTTAAAAACCAATTCCGGCAAGCTGGGGCACATCATGGACAATTTCTCTTCATTCAGCGATTCAATCACTAAAATGGAATTGAATAGGACAATAGATCAGATGAATGGGTCTATCTCTAATCTTCAGACAATTTTAAGTAAAATTGATACCGCAAACGGCACGCTTGGGCTTTTGGTTAATGATCCAAGATTGTATCAAAATCTTAACCAAACAAGCGAAAGTCTAAATCGTTTATTGGTCGATTTTCGCCTTAATCCTAAGAAATATGTCCATTTCTCTGCTATTGATTTTGGAAGGGAAGTTAACGTTTCACCTCCTATAGATAAGCAAACCACTGATAATATTACATTTAGAGTCCTGATATACTCCTCGCTGAATCCTATAAGTCTCACTTCCCCTATGTTTAAAGGGATTGAAGAGGTTTCCGAAATAAAATCCGGCAACAAATATTACTATGTTTCACCGCCAGAATCGTCTTATGATAAAGTTATATTGAGTCTAAATAAGATCCAAAGTGCTTTTCCTGAGGCATTTTTAAAGTCGTATAGAAACGGGAAAGAAATAAGTTTAAAAAATGCGCTAAAAACAAACAAAAAATAGTTTTTTTCGTATCGTTTTTTATTTACTTTTAGACCTCTCGAAAGAGAAATTTTATCGGTTTCCGATATCCAATCTAAAGTATCAAATTCATAAAAATTTTGTCAAAAATTGTTTTTTACAATATTCAATGAATCAAATGCTTGCAAATAATTGAAGTGTAACTAATTATAAATGAGGAAATTGCATTTTTTATTAAAATCTTTTAGCCTCAATAAACTGGAAATTAAAATCATAGGAAAATGCAACTTTTTAAGCAATTTTTTTCCGACTAAATTATTCCAATCTTTGCGACTGGATAAATAAAAACGAAGTTCAATATTACAGAGCCTAAATCCTAAATGAATAGAGACCACAATAATATCTGGGAAAATTGTCTGAGAATTATCAAAGACAATGTGCCTTTTATAAGCTACCGAACTTGGTTTGAACCGATTGTTCCTATTAAACTGGACAACGATATTCTTACTATTCAGGTTCCAAGTCCGTTTTTTTACGAGTACCTGGAAGAACAATACATTGATATCCTCAGAAAGACATTAAGAAAAGAGCTTGGAGCCGGTGCAAAACTTGAATATAGTGTTGTCGTTGATAATAACCTCAATGCCAATAACAAACCATATACTGTAAAGCTGCCGACCAATCAGAATAACAATCTGAAAAACAGACCGGTTGCTGCTTCTTCTTTTCATGACGACAGTGCAATCAAAAATCCGTTTGTAATACCAGGTATTCAAAAACTGAATATCGATCCACAGCTTAAACAGGACAATACCTTTGATAATTTCATTGAAGGTGAATGTAACCGACTTGCACGTAGCGCAAGCTATGCAGTAGCTCAAAAACCGGGTGGCACAGCTTTCAATCCATTGATGCTTTATGGAAATTCGGGGTTGGGAAAAACCCACCTTGCTCAAGCCATTGGAATTGAAGTCAAAGAACGGTTCCCGGAAAAAATCGTTTTGTATGTAAATGCGAATAAATTTCAAACCCAGTTTTCAGAGGCAACCCGCAACAACAACCGAAACGACTTCCTTCATTTCTATCAAATGATCGATGTTTTGATTATCGATGATGTTCAGGAATTTGCAGGGAAAGAGAAAACGCAGGAAACTTTTTTTCATATTTTCAATCACCTGCATCAAACCGGCAAGCAACTTATCCTTACTTCCGACAAGCCCCCAATTGAATTAAAAGGGCTTGAACAAAGACTGCTTTCCAGATTCAAGTGGGGACTCACTGCCGATTTGCAAATTCCCGACTTCGAGACTCGGATGAATATTCTGCGCAAGAAAATCTACAAAGATGGAATCGAAATCCCTGAAGAGGTCCTTGAATACATCGCTTCACACATAAACAGTAATGTTCGCGAACTTGAAGGAGCATTGATTTCACTTCTTGCACAGGCTACACTGAATAAGAAAGAGATCAACATCGATCTTGCGATTAAAATGATTAACAAGCTGGTAAAATGTTCGGTGCGAGAAATTACGATCGATTATATTACGAAAACAGTTTGTGATTATTTCAATCTTCCGATCGATTCTTTGGGAGTTAAGACACGTAAAAGAGAAACTGTACAGGCCCGGCAAATCGCGATGTACTTTTCAAAAAGCATGACGAAATCATCTCTTGCCGCTATTGGTTCGCAAATTGGAGGAAAAGATCACGCTACCGTACTCCATGCTTGCCGTACCGTAGCAAATCTGAAGGATACCGATAAAAATTTCAAAGTATACCTCGACGAAATAGAGAACAGGCTGAAATATTAATTTCGAATATGTTGAAGGCAGGCCAAAGGGTCTGTTTTTTTTTGTTAAAATTTTAGTTCACGTCAGTTTTGATTTAGCGGAAAAGCATCCTCTTCGATGGAATATACAGACACCTATAAAACAATCGGAGCGCCTTGTGAAGGGCTCTACAAAGAGAAAGGAAGCAAATTCATTGCTTATGCCTTTCCTGTGTCGGATGAACAACAAATAAAGGAGATCACCGCGAGGTTAAAAAAAGAGCACCACAGTGCACGTCACCACTGTTTTGCCTGGCGATTAGGTCCCGATCATCAACTATTCAGGGTAAACGATGATGGCGAACCATCCGGAACAGCCGGAAGACCGATATTTGGTCAAATCCAGCAACATGAATTAACAGATATTCTTGTTATTGTTGTGCGCTATTTCGGAGGTATTCTTTTAGGTACAAGCGGTTTAACAAATGCGTATAAACAAGCGGCTTCAGATGTTCTGACAAATGCCGGCATTGCGGAAAAAATTGTCGAAAATACGATCGAGGTAAGATTCGAATACCTGGCCATGAACGACTTCATGACTTTGCTGAAGGAGTTTCAACTCGAAATGCAGGAAAGTCATTTTGATCTTACATGTTGGGCTAAAATATTGGTCAGAAAACAATTAACGGAAATTGTGATGGAAAAGCTTAGCAAAATCGATCAATTAAACGCCTCCTTAATTGTGGATAACTAATAAAAGGTTCCCGTTGAATAACACCTAAATTTAATACTTTTGTAAACTAATTGATACCAGAAAAGAATGGAGAACAATTACACGGAAAGTAAAATACCTATGAATCTCATATTTAAAAAGCATCATCGCTTTGATCGGAAGATTTGCTTTTACCATTCTATCAATATTCAAAATACATTACCATTTTCACCCAAAACCAACAACGCTGTTCATCCAGTTACTGTTGGTTTTTCTTTTTTAAAGGCTGAATCAATAACAATAAATTCATAAACTAATGAGTGCAAAAAGCTTAATATCAATTACTGATTTCTCAAAAGAGGAGTACCTGAAAATTATGCAACTTGCCGCAGATTTTGAGGCAAATCCCAACCAGAAACTGCTTCAGGGAAAAGTTATTGCAACGCTTTTCTTTGAACCATCAACAAGAACGAGATTGAGTTTCGAAACAGCCATTAACCGTCTGGGCGGGAAGATCATCGGCTTTTCGGACTCATCTTCCTCAAGCGTATCAAAGGGAGAAACGCTGCATGACACAATCAAGATGGTCAGCAATTATGCAGACATGATTATCATGCGACACCCGTTGGAAGGAAGTGCGCGATATGCATCAGAAGTTTCGAGCGTGCCCGTCATCAATGCAGG
Organism: Bacteroidales bacterium; assembly: GCA_038236995.1. Taxonomy (GTDB): domain Bacteria; phylum Bacteroidota; class Bacteroidia; order Bacteroidales; family Prolixibacteraceae; genus JAAFHB01. Next base: position 23,846 of record JBBRZE010000031.1, read on the forward strand.
AGATGGGGCCAACCAACATCCATCGCAAACATTGCTCGATATGTATTCGATCACCAAAACTCAGGGAAGTCTCGATAATATTAACCTGTTTATGGTAGGTGATTTAAAATACGGACGCACGGTACACAGTCTTTTGATGGCCATGCTACAGTTTAAAGATCCGATTTTTAATTTTATAGCTCCGCCAGAGCTTGCTATGCCAAACGAATACAAAATACTTCTTACCTCCAAAGGAATCAGATATTTCGAACACACCGAGTTTACCGATATTATCAATGCTGCTGATATCATTTATATGACGAGGGTACAAAAAGAACGGTTTATTGATCCTGTTGAATATGAGAAAGTTAAAAACATATATATTCTCAGGAATGCAATGCTCAATAATACAAAGGAGAATATGAGAATACTTCATCCCCTTCCAAGGATCAATGAAATTCATACCGACGTCGATAGTAACCCAAAAGCCTACTATTTTACTCAAGCAAAAAACGGGGTATATACCAGAATGGCGATTATTGCTCATCTATTGAATCTTAAATAATCTTTAAAATATTTGTCATGGAAAAACATCTAAAAGTAAGTGCAATAAAAGATGGTACTGTCATTGATCATATCCCAACAAAAGCACTATTTAAGGTAATTAAGATCCTCAAACTTGAAGAGTGCAGTCAGATGGTTACCTTTGGCAATAACCTCGACAGCAAAGCAATGGGAACCAAAGCAATTATTAAAATCGCGAACCGATTTTTTGCTGACGTAGAAGTGAATAAAATTGCCCTTGTGGCTCCGCATGCGAAGCTGAATACAATCCGTGACTACAATGTTATCGAAAAAAGGGTTGTCGAAACTCCAGATGAGATCAAAGGAATTGTCAAATGCTTCAATCCAAGCTGCATCACAAATGCTGAAAACATTCCCACCCGTTTCGACGTTCTTTCTGATAAACCAATCGCAATGAAATGTTTTTATTGCGAAAAAATAACGAATGAAAACGAAATGGTTTTCTATTAAAATTTGAAAAAAACAAAAATGTCGGGCATGAAGAATACAGAATTTACTCCACTACTTCTTGAAATTGAAAACTTCGTGAAATCGGGATTGACAAGAAGTGAGATTTTACTGAATATATGTAAATTACTTAAGGACAAAGTATATCACTACGATTGGGTCGGAATCTATCTGCTGGATGTGCAGCATTCAAATCTGGTGCTTGATTCGTATATTGGAAAGTCAACAGAGCATACAGTGATCCCGGTTGGAAAAGGCGTTTGCGGGCAGGTTGCTGAAAGCAGCAAGCTTAAAATTGTCCAGGATGTTAGTCAGGAAGGAAATTACATTGCCTGCAGTATTGATGTTCAAAGTGAAATAGTGGTACCAGTTTTAAAGGATGGTAAATTTGTAGCTGAAATTGACATCGATTCTCACTCTCCTTCTCCGTTTACCCCTGACGACGAAATGTTTCTGACATCTGTATGCCAGAAACTTTCGGTATTGTTTTGATTTCAATCATCACTGAATCAAAAAAAGCTGGAGTTACCAGCTTTTTTTGATTATCGAATTCGGTCGATTGAACGCACAAGTAATTCATCCTTATTAATCGCCCTGATAGCCAGGTAAATTAATATTGCTGCGATAAATGGGAAAACGAGATAAACAGTGAGCGAATAAACACCCAGCAATATTTCAGCGATAGACCAAACGTAGTAATAGATCAATCCACCAAGACCAAACAGAATAAAAATATTAATCCGTGAAAGCCTCATTTGAAGAATTCTGTTTTTAAACAGAAAGATGGTCGCCAAAATAAGAATCATGCTCATAGCCCATAATATAACCAAAGGCAGACTACTGTAAATAATTTCAGGCTTTGGTACACCTTCAAGATAAATTCCCTTTATATCAAAACGATATATATTTCCCTCTTTTCCGGCAATTTCAGCAAACGGAACAAAAAATAGGGCACCGATCAGCATTTCGGCAATCAGCAAATAGACTGTTTGAATTCTCTGAATCATTTTTTTAATTTTATGCAAAAATATCAAATATGAGTTAAAAACAATGGGTTCTAATTTGAACTTTAAAAGCCTCGCAGATAAAAAATTGTATCACAGCATTAAACTGGTTCGTGAGAATTGCATTTATCTGCACCTGGAACAATTCTTTTAAGCTGATTTTGCTTATGTCCATATTTTTGAATATTTTTGGTTAAAACTAGTTTATCAAATCAATGACAAATAAAATAGCACCATCTGAATTGATTATTAATGCCGACGGCTCCATCTTTCATTTACATCTGAAGCCTGGCCAAATTGCCAATGATATCATTCTGGTTGGTGATCCGGGCAGGGTCGAAATGATTGCAGCTTTTTTTGATAAGATTGAAGTAAAAGCTCAGAACAGAGAATTTGTTACTGTTACGGGGCGTTATAAAGGAAAAAGAATTACTGTTCTTTCTACAGGTATCGGTACCGACAACATTGATATTGTGGTCAATGAGCTTGATGCATTAGTAAACATCGACCTGGAAACACGGGAGATCAAAGCTGACAAAACGAGCTTAAACATTATCAGAATCGGCACTTCGGGAGCATTGCAGGGTGATATTCCGGTTGATGCGTTTTTAGTATCACGCAAAGCGATCGGTTTCGACGGACTGATGAATTTCTACGCCCGGCGTGAAGAATTTGCCGATCTGGCATTTGAAAATGCGTTTAAGAGCTATACAAACTGGAATCCGTTGCTTGCTTCACCCTATGTTGTTGACTGTAATATTGGCCTTTACAACAAAATTACAGATGGTGATTTTATCCCGGGAATTACAATCTCGGCACCCGGATTTTACGGACCCCAGGGCCGGGAATTGCGGTTAAATATTGTTGACAGACATATCAATGATAAGATTGAAGCTTTCCGCTTCGGCGAAATGAAGATCACGAATTACGAAATGGAGTGTTCTGCAATTTATGGCCTTAGCAAATTACTGGGACATCAGGCACTTACAGTTTGCATTATCATCGCAAACCGGATTAGTCGTGATGCCAGCAGCGACTACCAACCTGTAATGAAACGACTTGTAATTAAAATTCTTGATAAGTTGACGCAATAGAACAGTATGGATGGAATCGTAAATATTGATACATTGCTTGCATTGATTGATGATCGCGACGAAGAGGTTTTCTTTGCCGTAAGGGACAAATTATTAGAATCCGGACCTTCTATATTACCTGTTTTGGAATATGCACTTAGTTCTTCAACTAATTTATTGCAACACGATCGTCTTGAATTGATCATTAATCAACTCAAATTGACAAGACTTGTAGACAAAACAGCTCAATGGGTGGTTTCGGAAGAAAAAACGCTTTTGGATGGATGGATTCTTGGAAGCACGATCCACTATCCTTCAATTGCTCCCGAAAAAATTGATCAGCTCATCGATAAAATAGTCCGCGATACCTGGATTGAATTTAACGATAACCTGACATCGCTCGAAAAAGTGTCGATTATCAATCATGTTTATTTTGAATTGTATCATTTTGAAATGAATACGACTGATATTTATGCTCCCGAAAACTGCCTTATAAATAATTTGCTTGTTTCCCGAAAAGGAAACCTTATATCGCTTTCCACCTTGTATTGCATTATTGCGCAAAGGTTAAATCTTCCGATCCATCCGATTGGAGTTGGTCAATATTTGATTTTGGGTTATTACGAACCCCAGATTTCGAAAGAAGTTTACGGAAAAGAAGCTGGTCCTTATTTATTTTATATCAATGTAGAGCATAAAGGAGCTATCATCGGGGCAAAAGAGTTAGAGTATTTCGTGCATGAGAACAAAGAAAGTATTGAGAATGCCACCCCTTTGAGTAAAGAAACGTTGATTAAAAAGCTTTTACTTTCTCTCAGGCAGTGCTATCAATCAAGCGGGGATGAAGAAAAAGCTGCTCTTACGGAGATATTACTCGATAAATTTCGAAAATTCTGAAATAAAAAAGGGGCTTTTCGCCCCTTTTTTAAATGATATAAGAATTGAATTTCTATTTGGCGTAACTTACAGCCCGGGTTTCGCGGATAACAGTAATTTTCACCTGACCAGGATAGGTCATCTCATCCTGAATTTTCTTCGCGATATCATACGAAAGATTTTCAGCCTCAATGTCCGTCATTTTATCACTTCCAACAATAACCCTCAATTCTCGTCCTGCCTGGATTGCATACGTTTTGGTAACACCAGGATATGAAAGCGCCATATTTTCGAGGTCGTTCAAACGTTTGATATACGATTCAACAGCTTCGCGTCGGGCACCAGGGCGGGCACCGGAGATAGCGTCACAGGCCTGTACAATCGGAGCCAGTAAGCTATCCATCTCAACTTCATCGTGGTGAGATCCAATCGCATTACAGATATCAGGTTTTTCCTTGAACTTTTCGGCCAATTTCATACCCAGGATTGCATGTGGTAATTCTGGTTCATCATCCGGAACTTTACCAATATCGTGCAGAAGTCCCGCACGTTTAGCGCGTTTTGGATTGAGTCCAAGTTCAGCGGCCATGATTGCGCACAGGTTGGCGGTTTCGCGGGAGTGCTGCAATAAATTTTGTCCGTATGAAGAGCGGTATTTCATTTTACCGATCAGGCGGATCAGTTCAGGATGTAATCCATGAACGCCAAGATCGATTGTAGTCCGTTTACCAGTTTCAATGATCTCTTCTTCAATCTGTTTCTTTACTTTATTCACAACCTCCTCAATCCGGGCAGGGTGAATGCGTCCGTCGGTAACCAGCTGATGAAGTGCAAGGCGGGCAATTTCGCGCCTAACCGGGTCAAAAGCAGAAAGTACAATCGCTTCGGGGGTATCATCAACAATGATTTCAACTCCGGTAGCGGCTTCCAGTGCTCGGATGTTACGGCCTTCACGCCCGATGATCCTGCCTTTGATTTCGTCACTTTCGATATGAAAAACAGTAACCGAGTTTTCGATCGCTGTTTCGGATGCGACACGTTGAATTGATTTGACAATGATCTTTTTAGCCTCTTTATTGGCTGTCATTTTGGCTTCATCCATGATCTCCTGAATGAATGACATAGCTTCAGTTTTTGCCTCATTTTTCAATGAGTCAATGAGCTGCGACTTTGCCTCATCGGCAGATATTCCTGATAATGCCTCGAGTTGCTGTACCTGTTGTTTATGCAATTTCTGCATCTCCTCCTCTTTTTGTTCAACCAATTCAAGTTGTATATTGAGGTTTTCGCGAATCGAATCAATCTCCCGCTCCGAATTTTCAAAATCTTTAATACTACGTTGAAGCTCCTCTTTCCGTTGAAGATAAATGGCCTCTTTTTGCTTCAGTTTATTCTCAGTGCCTGAAATCCTAAGATTTCGCTCATTAATATAAGTCTCATGCTCCGATTTAAGCTGCAAAAACTTCTCTTTTGCCTGAAGCATTTTTTTCTCCTTGAGCATTTCTGCCTGCACTTCGGCATCAGCCAGTAATTTTTCCCTTTTCTTCGTCAGCATCATATCCCACAGAAAATAGGCGGCTGTACCTCCTATTAGCAGTGTAAGAATGCCCGTGATAATTATGTCCATTAGTAAAATACAATTAAAGGTTTAACAAAAAAATACCGCAAATTCAAACTATCCGGTATAAGCAGTTTACACTGTATATCCTGAATAATTGAAAAATGCGGGTCTATATAGAATCTAAAAACTAATTCTCCTTTTCAAGAAACTCTGCCAGAAAATCATTCATTACTTCCAACTCATCGACCAATGGCGAAATATCAATACGCTTTTCGGTATCAAACTTCTGAATGACAAATTGCAGCGTCGCCATAGCCAGACAATCCTGCAAGTCCTTCGAAGCATACTTTTGCTTATATTGAACCACCTTTTCGTTGATAATTTTCGCTGCCTTACGAATGCCCTCCTCCTCTTTGCGATCAATCCTCAAAGGATACAAACGGTCGGCTATATTGATATTTATCGAAAGTTTATCATCCATAGCATGTTGTATTACTTATTCAACAGAGCAATACATTTATCTATCTCCCGCACTATTCTGTTTATCTTTATTTTAGCTTCGTGTGGATCTTCATCCGCACCCAGCAACGACTTTGCAAACTTTAGATCTTCCTGCTTTTTTGCCAGTTCCTCATTCTGTAAATTGAGTAACCTGATCTGTTCTCTCATTTGCGTTTGCTCTTCGATTAACTGCTGCTTCTCCCTTTTCATCCGCAAATGAAGATTGATGAGTTTATCGAGCTTACCTTTAAATTCCCGCAATAAAACAGTTTCACGCTCCGTCATACCTATCGTTTACAGAGACAAAGTTAATATTTTAATCATATTGCAAAAATATCTTAATCATTTAATTGCTTCGAAACGCTTTTAAAAGTTTATTAATTTAGCCATTTCTTTGAAAATTGTCAAAAATGAGAGTTGTTTTATTTGTTTTAGTACTAATAACAGGCTACTTTTCTGAGCTTTGTGCTCAAAATAACCAAGTCAGTGATTCGTTCACAAGTCCTCTTAAACCGCCGTTCTTTTTTTCAGGAGGCTTTGGTGAATTAAGAACTTCACATTTTCATTCCGGTCTCGATTACCGTACGCAGGGACGAACGGGACTGCCAGTGCTTGCCGTAAAGGACGGATATATCTCCAGAATCGGTATATCCCCTACTGGTTATGGGAACGCTTTATATATGAATCATCCTGATGGCACCACCTCCGTTTATGGTCATCTTGAACGATTTCAGCCTAAATTGCAGGAATATGTAAAGGATATACAATACGATCGGGAGAGTTTTCCGGTAAATATTACCCTGACGTCGGGCGAATTTCATTTTAAAAAAGGTGAGATCATCGCCTGGTCCGGAAATTCCGGTAGTTCCGGTGGTCCGCATCTTCATTTCGAAATCAGAAATACAAAATCAGAAAGGGCTTATAATCCATTATTCTACAATTTAGGAATCAAAGACAATAGTGCACCCAAAATTACAGCATTGTATGTTTATCCGTTGACGGCTAACAGCAATGCAGGTCAGGACAGAAGCAAAAAAAGGTTTGAAACGATCTCTGTTCCTGGAGGATATCGACTGAAATTAAACCTCCCCATTGGAGTCTTTGGCAAAATTGGCTTTGGAATTCAGGCAGATGATGACTTCAATGGCGTTGGATTAAAATGTGGAATCTACGCTGCTTCATTGTATTGCGACGGACGACAGGTTTTCGGCTTTAAAATGAATAATTTTTCATTCGACGATACGCGGTATGCCAATGCGCAGGCCGATTTCGAGGAGTATCAAAAATCGCATCACTGGATACAACGGTTATACAAACAACCAGGAAACCACCTTGATATTTATGAGCCTGAAGATAAAAACGGAATCATGAACCTTGACGACGGTAAGGGGCATGAATTCGAGATCGTTGTGTCAGACGCTTTCAAGAACAAAACCAGCCTCAAATTTCATACGACGAGTAAAAAATCATCGTTGCCAGCTAAGAATCATTCTTCCGGTGAACTATTTCAATATGATCAATCCAATGAATTCAAAAACGACAAAATCAGGATTGAAATGCCAGCAGGTTCTTTGTATGATAACCTTGACTTTGTCTGGAAATCGTCACCCAAACCACTGGGTTGCTATTCAGAACTTCACCAGGTCAGTTCAAAATATATCGCGCTGCAGAAACCCTATACACTTTCAATAAAATGCGATTGGATTCCAGAGGATTTGAGAGATAAAGCTTTAATAGTATCGGTCGATGCGGCTACGGGAAAAAAATCGGCTGTTGGCGGTTCGTATTCTGGTGGATGGGTTACCGTAAAAACCAATCTTTTGGGAAGTTTTGCAATTGCAATTGATAAAGTGCCCCCTTCAATTACACCACTTAGTATTAAGGATAAAAAAACACTTACAAATTCATCAAAAGTGCAGTTTAAAATTACAGATGACCTTTCGGGAATAAATACCTACCGCGGTGAGATTGACGGTAATTGGGTACTCTTCGAATACGATGCAAAAACAAAGGTCCTCTCCTATTCTTTTGATAAAAGCAGAATGGCATTTGGAAAATCGCACCTGCTTCGATTGACAGTGACCGACTATCAGGGAAATAGTAATGAATATAAAGCAGTTATATACAAATGAGAACACTGGCGCTTGGCACTATGTCGGGGACATCGCTTGATGGAATCGACCTCGCACTTTGCAGCTTTACACAAACTGACAGCAAATGGAGCTACGAAATTATCGAAGCAGAAACAATTGCCTATCCGTCCGTTTGGCTTCAGAAGCTGAAAGAGGCCCCCAATCTGAAGGCAGAGGAGTTTTTGATGCTGAACGACGAATACGGTCGTTATACGGGTGAACTGATTACTGAATTTCTTAAAGGGAAAGTGGCGCCGCAATTAATTGCTTCCCACGGCCACACGATTTTTCATCAGCCGGGCAAAAAATTCACTTTTCAACTCGGGAACGGCGCCTCAATTGCTGCGACGACTCAAATAACAACGGTCAGCGATTTCAGAAGCTTTGATGTTGCACTTGGTGGTCAAGGAGCTCCGCTTGTTCCAACGGGTGATAAATTGCTCTTTTCAGAATTTGACTATTGTCTGAACATCGGCGGTTTTGCGAATATCTCGTTTGATCAGGATGGCACCCGAATTGCCTTTGATGTTTGTCCTGCCAACATTGTTCTAAACGAGTTGGCGCTTCAAAAAGGATTTGGGTACGATGAGGATGGTCGTCTGGGAGCTTCAGGAACAGTCGACAAACTATTGCTTCAGCAACTCAACAATCTTGATTTCTACCGTCAAAAATGGCCAAAATCATTGGGCCGGGAATGGGTTGACACTCAGATAACACCTTTATTATCAGCATCGGGACTTTCAATTGAAGATCAGGCGGCTACAATGTATGAACACATTGCATTCCAGATCGCAAACGTGACAGGAAATAATGGCAGTCTGCTGGCAACCGGAGGAGGATCAAAGAACCTGTTCCTCATCAATCAGTTAAAACTTAAAACTTCGTGTCAGGTGATTCTTCCGGACGAAAAATTAATCGACTTCAAAGAGGCGCTGATATTTGCGTTTCTGGGAGTTCTTGCTTTCAATGGCCGCATTAACATTCGCGCTTCTGTTACCGGGGCAACACGCGATCACATAGGGGGAATCATTTATAATATTGAAAATAAATGACAAAACTCATTAAAAAAAGAGGTTTATCCTTCTGATTAAAAAGTTATACCTACAACTATTTTCATATTTTTGTCACAAACTGTATTAATATATTTACAATGTTAAAAAATAGACTTTTATTGATTCTTCCGATATTAGTTGCTTTACAGATTACATCATCTGATGCCTGCACTAATTTTCTGATAACCAGAGGTGCTACAAAAGATGGATCTACGATGATCACCTACGCAGCTGATTCACACGTTCTTTACGGAGAGCTTTATTACTGGCCGGCTGCCGATTATCCCGATGGAGCGATGCTCGATGTTGTTGAATGGGACACGGGTAAGTACATGGGGAAAATACCTCAGGTAAAGCATACTTATCAGGTAACCGGAAATATGAATGAGAACCAGGTTGCAATTGGCGAGACAACTTATGGCGGCAGGAAAGAACTTGCAACACAAAAGGATGCGCTTGTTGATTACGGCAGTTTGATATACATCTCGTTACAACGTTCAAAAACAGCACGTGAGGCAATTACCGTGATGACCGATCTGGTTAAGAATTTTGGTTATGCATCGAGCGGCGAATCATTTTCAATTTCGGATGCCAACGAAGTCTGGATTCTGGAGATGATTGGTAAAGGCGAAGGTCAAAAGGGGGCCGTTTGGGTGGCAATGCGCATTCCTGACGGTTATATTTCCGGACATGCCAACCAGGCACGTATTACCCAGTTTCCGTTGAATGACCCTAAAAACTGTCTCTACGCCACCGATGTTATCTCTTTTGCCCGCGAAAAAGGTTGGTTTGAAGGAAAGAACAACGAATTCAGTTTCTCCGACACTTATGCACCTGTTGATTTTAGCGGTGCCCGTTTTTGTGACGCACGCGTTTGGTCTGGCTTTAATAAAGTTAACAAGCAGATGAAACAATACGAGAGCTATGCAATGGGAAAAGTAACTTATGATGCAAATAAGTATGCTACCAACCGCATGCCACTCTGGATCAAACCCGATTCACTCCTTTCGGTAAAAGATGTGATGAACCTGATGCGCGACCATTACGAAGGAACAGAACTCGATATGACCAAAGATCCCGGAACCGGTCCATTCGGATCTCCTTACCGCTGGCGCCCTATGGAATGGAAAGTCGATTCAATAACGTATGTTCACGAACGTGCTATTTCAACCCAACAAACAGGGTTCTCTTTCGTCGCTCAGAGCCGTCCTAACCTTCCCAATCCAATTGGCGGAATACTGTGGTTTGGACTTGACGATACTTACCTGACCTGCTATATGCCCGTCTATTGCGGAATCAAACAGGTTCCTAATTCAGTAAAGGTTGGTGATGGCGATATGCTCACCTGGTCTGACAATTCAGCCTTTTGGGTATTTAACCAGGTTTCGAACCAGGTTTACACAAGATACAGCGATATGATTGTTGATCTCCAGAAAGTGCAATCGCAACTCGAGAACAAGTTTTTCAACCTTACTCCGGTTGTCGATCAGGCAGCCTTAACCTTGTGGAACAAAGGGGAAAAAGAACTTGCGCTTCAATACCTCACAGATTACTCTGTAAATCAGGTTGAAACCTCTGTTGCCAAATGGAGAGATCTGGGTCATTTCCTGTTGATTAAATACAAAGACGGGAATGTAATGATTGAAAAGGATGGTAAATTCGAACGCAACGAATCGGGTATCGTACCTGCTTCGCCGCTTCACCCCGCTTATCCCGATTGGTATTACCGTCAAATCATTGAAAAAAATAAAGCACATTTCCAGGAAGTAAAATAATTACCTCCTCCAAATAATTTTAAACCCGGTGGATTCATTGATTCCACCGGGTTTTTGTTTTAAATTTTATTGTTGAAGTAATTGTAACAACATATATAAATCTTGTCAGGGCTCTTCAACCTTCTGGAGAAACATGTTGCAAGTGCATTTGGGCTCTTCAAACTTTTGAAGGAGCCAGTTGCAAGTGCATTTGGGCTCTTCAAACTTTTGAAGAAGCCAGTTGCAAGTGTGTTTGGGCTCTTCAAACTTTTGAAGAAGCCAGTTACAAGTGTGTTTGGGCTCTTCAAACTTTTGAAGAAGCCAGTTGCAAGTGTGTTTGGGCTCTTCAAACTTTTGAAGAAGCCAGTTGCAAGTGCATTTGGGCTCTTCAAACTTTTGAAGAAGCCGGTTGCAAACGCAATTTCACCTTCAAACTTTTGAAAAAGCAAAATGCGAGTGCTATTCATATCTAAAGATGTCGGTAAATACAACAATTGTTAAATGTGCCGGTTTAATCGTACTTTCACGCTGCCAAAATGGGGTTCGTTTCATCTGTTGATTATAAAATTAATTGAATATGAAGTTTAAAGCTTTTATCCGGGCATCACTTATAGTTGCCATCACGCTAACAATCTGCAATAGAGCGTTTGCCAGGAGCAAAGAGGTTTCCTACATGCGGAATGGAATTTCATTCTCAATTGCCGAGGGCTGGAAAGTCATTGCAAATGATTCGATCGGAGACAATGCGTATTATTTTTCAGCCGAACGTACCGGCTCTAAAGCGACAGGTTTGATCACTGTTACATGGGTCAATAAAACGGAAGACCCTGAGAAAACGATGGCACTTCACCAGCAAACGATGAAGTCAGCCAATATTTACAGGAACCCGGGTATTGAATTTTCAGCTGTAAATCCGGATACTTTCGCAGGTCTGCAAGTCGTAAGTTGCCGCTATACAACCGTTGTTAAAGCGCAAAAACTCGATGGAATTATCTTTTGCTTTAATTCCTCACAAAAGACAATTACAATTTTCTTCCAAAGCGGCCTTGAGGATCAGAAAATTAACGAAAAAGCTTTTGAATTAATCCGGCAGACCTTTAACTGCAGGGAATAATTGATCAGCTAAACCGGTTCACTTTTACGGCATATTGTGTTTCGACCAATGGCACACCGTTCGCCATTAAAGGAATATCCGCGATAAATCCGGAATTTCAATTTTAGAACACATCTTCCAAAATAAAATAATTGGACTTTCCTTCATTTGATCGTTTTCAAATACTATATCTTATTTGATGGATTGCCTTCTGCGCATCCTAAAAAGTCCTTTTCAACCACCAAATTTCGAAAACGCGAAGTTTATTGTATTAATTATGGTTGGGGCTCCAGAAATATAGAAATGAGTAGCGTTGTGAATATGGTGAACCTAACGTAGACCAGGTCAACTGAAGAATGAAAATATCACAACAATACCTTTTCAATCCATTAATATTACATTGTGTAAGATAAATCCTACAAGATGTAAGAATTACCCTACAAGAATTTCAGCATTTCCCCTACAAGTATTTAGCGTATATACTACAAACCTCCTCCTACGTTTATCCTACTTTTATCAGGTTGAATAGCAAAAATTTAATGAAGATGTATCCATTGAAAATTTAACGTCATTCAGTTTGCGATGTGACTCAGTATGCGAAGCTGTGGATTTAGTCGAAAAAGATTAATTGATCCATGATATGAATTGCTGTTTTCATTCTTCCCCAAAGATGTGTACAATCTTCTTTAAAACATCATCAACAATTATAAAATTAACGAAAAAGCAGCAGGATTATTTAACAAATCTTTACTTGCAGTGATTAAAAAATAGTCGTTGTAAATTTATTTTCCGATGTGTAAAATAATAACTAGGAAACTGTTAAAATATATATATTTTTACACTTTCATATTTCTATACATCTAATAATCTTTCTCAAAAACGAATTCCAAAATCCGCTGTTTGTGATTGAACAGGCGAAGCCGTAAAAACCTGTTAAATAATTACATCAATGATACTAAACTTTAATTCTAATTTTAATATTTGTGTCTCACAAAAGTCAATCCCTGTTAGAATTAAATGAAGTCCAATTATCACATGGTTTTTTTACAATCACAACTGATCGCCAATGTATAATTATCAATTTTCTTACGTAAACAAAACCTCGATCCGGCAAAAAATCAAGAACATTAAGATACTATATATTACTGTCTCCTGTTTCCATTAATATTCTCCAACGTTATAAATAACGCAAAAAAAAACAATCTATGAGGTACAAAATTTTAGTCATTGATGACGAGAAGAGCATCCGGCTACTCCTTGATAATTTCCTATCCAAAAGTTACGACGTCGTCTGTAAAAGTGATGGAATTGAGGCACTTGAATGGATGGAGGGTAATCTTCCGGATCTGATTATTTGCGATTTGCAAATGCCAAATATGGATGGATATCTTTTTGTAGAAAAGGTTCGACAGCGAGGTTTTACGAAACATACGCCTGTCATCATGTTATCAGGTGTTGAAAGCAGTAAAGAGCGTATTAAATGTTACAAACTCGGAGCTCAGGATTTTTTGGCTAAGCCATTCAATCCTGAAGAGTTAGGCGAGTTAATATTGAAAAACCTGTTTCCTGTTCATTATGCAGTAAAATGGTAATCATTTTTGTCTGATTAAATTTTACAAGCGCTACATTTTCAATACTTTGCATTAAGAATCAATATGAAAAATTTATTAAACATTCTTTATATCGGTCGCTCTTCCGAAGGAATTAATGAACTGAGGACTGATACCGATGTTTCCGTTATTCACAAGACGAATGCATTGGAAGCGGTTAATTATCTCAAATCGGGAAATATGCCTGATGCGGTTCTTTCTGAAATGGCAATATCGGGTGGTGAAGGTTTTGAGATGCATCAATGGCTTCGCGACAGACCTGAATATGACCGGATGGCCTTTATTCTGGTTGAATATGAATTCAAGGAAGATTTGTTTAAAAAGGCTTTTACAAGCCGGGTTGACGATTTCTTCGTCCTTCCAATGCCATCTGTCGAAAAAATGATTGGGCGAATCAGATTTTTAGTTGAATTCCGTAATAAATACTCGCTTGTACCCTTTGTAAATAAGGAACTTCAGGATGTTAAATATGCCATGCCTCTGTCGAAGCGGATGTTTGATTTGCTGGTTGCTATCTCTGCATTAATTGTTCTTTCACCCATCTTATTGCTGATCGTACTGGCAATCCGTTTTGAATCAAAAGGAAAAGTCTACTACATATCGAAAAGAGTCGGGCGCGAACCATTCGATTTCTATAAATTACGCTCGATGAAGGTTGGGGCTGATAAGGAATTGAACAAACTTGCCAAAGATAAAAATCAGTATGCAACCGCATCACTGCAGTCTGAAATCGACTTTTCGAAGCCTTGTCCGTTATGCGCAAAATTAACGGAAGAGAATAGCTGCTCCCCGATTCTTCATATTGGTCCTCATAATATCTGTGACTATTGGTACAATACCCAGAAAAGAGAGGTTGCCAAAACAAAATCGGCTTTTATTAAAATTGTTGATGATCCGCGCATCACCAAAGTTGGAAAATTCATCCGCAATACCAGTATCGATGAACTTCCGCAGTTGATCAATGTAATTAAAGGGGATATGTCAATTGTCGGCAACAGGCCGTTACCTGTTTACGAGGCGGAGTTATTAACCCGTGGTTTGCTTTCAAAACGGTTTCTTGCGCCGGCAGGAATAACAGGTTTATGGCAGGTTGAACTGCGCGGGAAAGGCGGAGTCATGTCGGAAGACGAAAGAATGAGGCTTGATAATGAATATGCTGACCATTTCATTGGGAATAACTATTCGTTCTGGTACGATCTTAAATTAATATTGAGAACAGTACCGGCACTTTTTCAAAAGGATACAGTTTGATTAAGCATTTTAATATATTTGTATTCAGTGTGATCTATTAACTTGTTTTAGGTAATTTTCAACATGAAGCAAGTAAAATTGTGATTTTTAACTTAAACAAATTCTCGTGAAGCATCGTTTTTATAGTTCCCTTTTAATTTTAGTTCTTTTGATCAATCAATTTTCAGGCTTTGCCCAGCAGAAAAAAGTTCCTGATTTATTGATTGATGACATTGAATTGATGCTTCCCTCACTCGAAACAATTATCGATTCAGCCATTGCAAAAAATCCCAATGTAAGATTCAGGGATTTGCAAATCACTGTCAACGAACACAAACTAAAATCCGATCGGGCGGAATGGACCAGAGATGTTGGTTTTCAGACAGATGTACGATACGGAACATTTGACAATTTTGCATCCAACGTGGTTGAAGGCCAAAATCCGGCATTGACATCAACACGAAATACGCAAACTAACTATGGTGTTGGTGCCTACATTCGAATTCCATTTTATGATTTTCTTAATCGAAAAAATCAGATCAATCTTGCCAAAGCCGAAATAGAGCAGGCGAAAAGCTTTTCACAGAATCAACGTAATGAACTTCGTCAGTTGGTAATAAGGCAGTACAATGAATTGATTATCAAACACAGATTGTTAAAAATCAAATCAAAATATACTGAAACTTCCAGAATCCATATGCAAATGGTTGAAAAAGAATTTATTAATGGCGCAATAACGCTCACAGATTATTCGAGCCTATCGGAAATTGCATCAAGAGCAGAATCTGAACTTGAAAGCGCAAAAATGGATTTCCGGACAGCATATATGATTCTAGAAGAGATTGTTGGTATGAAATTTAACTTACAAACATATTAAACCTATAGATGAATATTATAGTTTTACTGCGATTGCTTCGCAAGCATCTTGTCCTCTTACTACTCACTCCAATACTTCTGGCTGGTCTGGTTATGTATTTCACAAAAACCCCGAGTTTTACTTATTCTTCAGAAACAACACTTTTCACTGGAATAGCATCGGGTTCAAGCGTTGAGATGGACAAATCACTCAACTACTTTGCTACCAATACAGCCTTTGACAACCTGATAAATGTTATAAATTCGCGCCAAACCCAGCAAGAAGTTGCCATAAGATTATTAGCGCAACATCTTTTGCTCACAGATTCCGATCCGCGCTATATATCAAGTAAGTCATTAGATTATATTAAAAACATTACTCCAAAATACATTAATTCGCTGATTGAAAAGTCAAAACATCAATCGACCAGCTCTTTTAATAGTACAAAGTCTAATGACCTAAGTAATTCTGAACAAACAGAAAACTCACATAACATTAAATATCAGGAGCATATTGTAAAAAATAACGAAACAATCTATTCTATTTCTCGTCAGTATGGTGTGTCTGTTGATCAGATCAAATCGGAAAACGGACTAAATAATAACAATATACATACAGGTCAAACAATTCGGATCAGTAAACATTTTAATAATATTTCGGAAACTTCAGTCAAGGATACGTTTGCAGCTGTAGATCAAACCGATACCACTACTTTCTCTTTTTCAAGATTAAATGCCTCGTCGCAAATTTCAAATTCTGGTCCTTCATCGATTGATCAATCAGTATTTGAACAAACAGTATTGAATCTTACAACTTTACTCAATAGTAGCGACACAAATTTTGTATATAACCTTTTGAATTATAATAGTCCTCACTATTCTCTTAGTGATATCTCAGAAATAAACGTTCAAAGAATTGCCAACAGCGATCTCGTTAAACTAAAATTCACCTCAGACGATCCGGGAATATGCCAGCAAACACTATTTTTCTTCATTGAAGTTTGTATTAAAAACTACAAAAACATCAAAGAGAACAACTCTGATGCAGTAGTTAAATATTTTGAATTTCAGGTTAATCAAGCTACACAGAAACTCAAAACAGGCGAGGATAAGCTGCTGTCATTCAATAAGGGTAATAATATTATAAACTATTACGAACAGAGTAAAGCTGTTGCATTGGCCAAGGAAGCGTTGGATGTCGATTATAACAATATGAGAATCAAGCTTGCAGGAACAGAGGCTGCAATTAGACGGTTGGAAGAAAAATTAGAAAGTCAACAAAAAATTCAATTAAAAAGTGCCCCAATTGTTGAAAAACGAAATCAGCTCAGCCTGATAAATACGAAGATCGCGACGGCTGAGACAATTGGATACGGCAATACATCCGACGGACAAAATCTGGCTTCACTCAAAGCAGAGGCTGAAAGACTAAAGGAAGAAATCCGTGAAGCAGTCGGAGAACTTTATCGTTTCAGCAACACTACAGAAGGCCTTCCAATAAGCTCATTACTTAATGATTGGATTGCAAACGTAGTAAATTATGAAGATACAAAAGCTGGACTGAATGTTCTATCGAAACGGATTCAGGAGTTTCAGAAACAATACGAAATTTACGCCCCTGCAGGAGCTAATCTCAAAAGAATCGAACGTGAAATATCTGTTTCGGAGGCGGAATTTCTCGAATTATTACATGGTTTGAATCTGGCTAAACTTAAAATGCAAGATATTGAGCTTTCATCAAATCTAAAATCAGTTGACCTTCCTTATTATCCGCTCACTCCTAATCCAACCAAGCGGAAAATATTAGTATTAGCAGCGGCAGTTGTCGGCTTTCTGGTAATATTATCATCTATTCTTGCACTTGAATTTTTTGATGAAACTTTAAGGAATCCTAAAAAAGCAGCTAAAATCCTAAATTTAAAGCCAATAGGTATATTTCCAAAGATTTATCTTAAACCTGGAGCACTGAACTTTGCATATATTACACAACGATTACTTGAAATCATCGTCCAAAGGATTGAACTTTTAAAAAAGGCCAGGACTACAATTAGCGATACTTATCAGGTTCTTCTTTTTAGCACAACAAACAACGAAGGCAAAACTACAATATCACAAAACCTTGCTTCGCAACTAAAGAAACTTGGGAATAAGGTAATTTTAATCAGGTACTCGCAGGAGAAAACTCTCCATCAAAAAACGAATCAGAATTATTGCCCCGGGGCTCAATTAGGAAGTGAAAAACTAATAACAAAACCCAAGAAAAAATCGTTTATTAACTGGATATTAGGTTACTCTGACGCCAGAATCGATTATAAAAGTCCATTCTTATGTGAATATGGATCTATTCTTTCAGAGGACAATTTCTTTGAATACGAGATTAATCAGGATTACCATCTTATCAGCGATTACAAAGAATTACTTATCAAGAATGATCATTCGCTTCCATTTATTCCGGATTACGTACTGATCGAAATCCCATCGATTCTATATTTCCCGTATCCAACTGATTTTGTCTCTTCAGTTGATTTACCATTGATGGTGTGTCGGGCCAATAGAGTTTGGTCGCAGGCTGATCAGGAAGCGATTGATAATCTGACTAAAATCACCTCAAGAAATCCTGAGTTTATACTTAATGGAGTTGAATTGGAGGTTGTAGAATCGGTACTTGGTGAATTGCAAAAAAGAAGAAGTTGGTTTAGGAAAGTTGCAAAAAAAATCATTCGTTTTCAGTTTTCAGAATCTGCAAATCCTTGAAAAAAAACGATTAAAAACGAATTATAAATGGAAGAACTGCATAGCTGAATTCAACATGATAAAATTAATATCCAATAAATATACATCCCGAACCTTTGTACTTTTTTAAACTATTTGAATCTAACCATTGAAGTCAATATTTCAAAAAATAACCACTGAAGCGAACTTTCTGTCGCTTGCCGGAAATATTACGATCAGTTTTTTCGGATTTGCAGGTTTCGCTCTTCTCGCCCGAAGTTTTCAGCTTGAAATCTTCGGACAATGGGTTTTGTATATTTCTTCGGGATCATTCATTGAGATGTTCAGATTCGGAATTACTAATACAGCCATAATAAGATACTTGTCAGGAGTCGAACATGAAGAACGTTTAAAATTTATTGGCTCAAATGTTTTTATAGGCTTGGTTGCGACGATTGTAATTGCATTGGTGGTTTGGGCTTGTCACCTTTTATTTCCAATACCCATAAAAAACGCAGGATACGAGCTATTCTTCGCATGGTATCCAATTCTTGCATTTATCAACCTACCCTATAACAATGCATTAGTCATTTTGCAGGCTGATCAGCAATTTGGTAAAATATTGTTTATCAAATCTTTTGAAAGCGGCGTTTTTTTCCTACTCCTGCTTCTAAATTTTTTCTTTCTTGAGATGACACTCCTGCAATTGGTATTGGCTCAACTAATCATCAATTTGATCTCTTCAATCATTTGTACGATTAAAGGCTGGGATGGTCTTCGTTATTTAAGACGAGCGACAAGACGCACGAATAGGATTATTCTTGATTTTGGAAAATACACCACTTTTACGTTGATTGGATCTAATTTATTACGGAGTGCCGACACTTTAATTATTAGTCTAAGTCCATTGGGAACAGCTGCAGTTGCGTTGTACAGTATTCCAATGAAACTAACAGAAATACAACAGATTCCACTACGCAGTTTTGTTGCTACAGCATTTCCCAAAATGTCGAAAGCAAGTGTTCAGGGAAAAATAGAGGAAGTAAAAAGTCTTTTTTATTCTTATACCGGAGCAATGACTTACCTCTTTGTTTTCATTTGCCTGATTACATTTGTCTTCGCCGAGTACTTCGTTTTGATCTTAGGTGGTAGTCAGTATTTGGGAACAGATCCCGTGACCGGAGCAAACCCTGTAACAATCATGAGGGTTTTTTCGATTTACGGATTACTGCTTCCCTTCGATAGAATGACCGGAATTGGACTTGATAGTATCAACAAACCAGGGAAAAACCTCATAAAAGTAGCTTATATGGTGGTCGCCAATGTTATAGGTGATTTAATTGCGGTTTTTATATTTAAATCGCTTCTTCTGGTTGCAATTGCTTCAATAGTTTTCACCCTTATTGGGGTTTGGGTTGGATTCTATTTCCTTGATAAAGAGCTACATTTAAAACATCGTAAAGTATTTTCTGCTGGTTTGGAATTTTATCGAAACATGTATCAAAAATATAAGGACCATAGTTCATAAACCGTTAAACTTTTTTATTCTCAATTATTCAGCACAAAACATGATGCAAAATAAGGCTCATCCATTCGAAATTCAAACAGGCTCCAATAAGATGGGGAAACCACTGTATATTGCCTCGATATTGTGCATCGTGGCAATTGCAGCCCTGTTGATTAGCAGAATGGGAATTGTTGGGAGTATGGCTTTGATCCTGTTACCATTTATTGCTGCCTATCTTAATTTTCTTTTCCGATATCCGGTTTTAGGATATTACTCGGCTGTAGCGCTAGGTTTTGTATTATTAGGATTGGGAAGGTATGTTTCAGATCTCCCGATTGGATTGGCAATGGACGGACTGCTGATTTTGACATATATAGCATTGATATTTAATAAGTTTTACGATCGGGTTGATTGGAAACCTGCCAAAAAAGACGTAACGCTTCTGGCTATTCTTTGGTTTGGTTATTCACTACTGGAAGTATTGAATCCTGAATCACGCAGCTTTTCAGCCTGGATGTCTGGAATGCGAGGTATATCCTTTTACATGGTTTTAATGATACCACTTGCATTGATTTTCATTAATACTAACCGTAAACTAAATCTGTTCTTATATTTATGGGGAGCCTTTTCCATTCTTGTATCGCTAAAAGGTATCATGCAAAATACAATTGGTGTCGACCCATGGGAAAAAGCCTGGCTCGATGCAGGTGCTGCTGAAACCCACATACTTTTCGGAAAACTTCGCATTTTCTCTTTTTTAAGCGATGCCGGGCAGTTTGGTGCAAATCAGGCCTATTCGGCAGTTGTGGCAATGATCTTAGCACTGACATTTAAAGACCTTCGCAAAAAAATCTTCTTCCTCATAATTGCTGTTTTGGGGCTTTATGGTATGCTATTGTCCGGAACACGTGGAGCAATAAGTATTCCTCTGGCTGGATTTGCCCTCTATTTTATCTTAAAGAAGAATATTACAATAATGATTTCCGGTGCTTTTATTCTTATTGCGGTATTTGTATTTTTTAAATATACAACAATAGCTCAGAATGTTCAAGAAATCAGGCGCATGCGATCGGCGTTTGATCCAAACGATCCCTCACTTCAGGTGCGACTTGAAAATCAGAAGAAACTGAAGGTTTATCTCGCAACAAGGCCTATAGGAGGTGGTATTGGACATGCCGGCGTAAAAGCCAAAAAATTTCTGCCAAATGCTTTTCTATCACAAATTGCAACAGATAGTTGGTATGTCTTAATTTGGGCAGAACAAGGTATAATTGGATTAATGTTACACCTTTTCATTCTGTTTTATATCTTAATTAAATCATCTTACCGGATAATGTTCCGAATTAGGGATCCAATATTAAAGATGAAAATGGCTGCATTGGCTTCCGGAATGTTTGGAATTATGGTTGCTTCATATGGGAATGCAGTATTGGGAACAATGCCCACCGGAATGTTGTTATATACTTCGATGGCCATCATGCTAAATACAGATATACTTGATAAAGAAGCTATTTCAAAAAACAAAACCATATCGGTCTTCTCATCCTGAAAGTGCAACAGTTGAAGTATTGGTTTAGTCAAAATAGGCTGTTATTGTAAAGTTGTAAAAATAAGCCATGGAAAGTCCACTTGTTTCAATTATTACGGTTAGTTACGATCATCCGGATGTTACATGTGCATTGCTGGAATCATTACGGCATATCACCTATCCAAAAATTGAGATTATTGTGGTTGACAATGCTTCTCCTCACGATGATCCCGCAATTATCCCAATATCGTATCCTGAAATAATATTTATTCAAAGCAAGGAAAATCTGGGATTCGCCGGTGGTAATAATTTAGGTATCCGGCATGCAAAAGGTAAATATATTTTAATGCTGAATAATGACACAGAGGTTGAAGCCGGATTCCTCGAACCTTTGGTTGCAAAACTCGAATCTAACCACAATATTGGGGCGGTGAGTCCGAAAATAAAATTCTACTTCCAGCCCGATACCATTCAGTTTTCTGGTCAGGCACCTATGAATCCATATACAATGCGCAGCCATGGATACGGACATGGCACCAAAGATAACGGGCAGTTCGACCGCGATGCACTCACTAATTATGTACATGGTGCTGCAATGATGATACCTTTAGAGGTAATTAAAAAAGTTGGATTGATGGCTGAAATATATTTTTTATATTATGAAGAACTTGACTGGGGTGCCCGAATAAGAGCTGTGGGATATGAGTTGTGGTATGTGCATAATTCGACTGTACTGCACAAAGAGTCGATATCCACAGGTAAGCTTTCACCATTCAAAACATTCTATATGAACCGATCGCGACTATTGTACCTCAGACGAAATGTTCACGGCTTCGCTTATATGATCGCTCTTCTTTATCAGGTATTTGTTGCGATTCCTAAAAACGCATTAACATTCATCGTCAAAAGACAGAAAGGCCATTTTAAAGCATATGCCGAGGCTGCTATGTGGCATATAAAGAATCTGACCAACAGCAATATACATATAAATCCTAAACTATAAATACATATTCTCTTAACTCTTATTAAAAATGAACCCAGCACTTAATTCTGCATTTCAGGTAATACAAATCATTGTATTTACGGCCTTATTGCTATCGACTCTTTACATTTTCGTGTTCGCTTTTGCCGGGTTATTTTACAAACAAATATCCTACCCGGCAAGTCCCAAATTACGAAAAATTGCCGTGCTAATACCCGGCTACAAAGAAGATGATGTAATTATCGAGGTTGCTAAAGATGCTCTGGCTCAGGATTATCCCCAAAATAAATATGATGTTGTTATTATTGCAGACTCGTTTCAACCTGAAACGATCACGCAACTGCGACAACTACCGATTAAAGTGATTGAAGTGAAGTTTGATAAAAGTACAAAGTCGAAAGCATTAAATAGGGCAATGGAAAAGTTGACTGACGCATATGAAATTGCGGTTGTCCTTGATGCTGACAATTTGATGGCTGCCGATTTTCTATCGAAAGTTAATGCAGCCATAGAGCTGAATTATATGGCAGTTCAAGGACACCGGACAGCTAAAAACATGGACACGCACCTGGCCATTCTCGATGCTGCCAGTGAAGAGATCAACAACCACATTTTCCGAAAAGGACATCGCGTTTTAGGCCTTTCTTCGGCAATCATTGGTTCAGGAATGGCATTCAAATATGACTTCTTCAAAACGATGATGTTATCGGTGACAGCAATTGGTGGATTTGATAAGGAAATAGAGCTTAAAATGCTGAAAGCGAAACACAAAATAGCTTATCTTGATGATGCTTTGGTATATGATGAAAAAGTACAGAAGGCCGAAGTTTTCAGCAATCAACGTCGACGCTGGCTCTCAGCACAATTACATTATTTTCACCAGGATTTTGGTTCATCTTTAAAAGCTTTGATAACAAAAGGGAATATTGATTACTTTGATAAAGCGATTCAATTTATTCAGCCACCAAGAATCTTGCTGCTGGGAGGAGTCCTTTCACTTGGAACATTTTTCCTTTTGTTAAATATTTTTTTTCAAACCAATTCATCATTTATCTACCTGTGGATTTCAGTCGTAGTGCTCTGTATTCTTGCATTTGTATTTTCTATTCCAGGAGCCTTTTACAACACCAGCACTTTAAAAGCCTTGGCCAGTCTTCCTAAGGGGATGTTACTCATGCTCGGATCGCTGATGAAAATAAGAGGTGCGAATAAGCAATTTATCCATACAAAACACAGCGCAGTAAAAACGTCACAAAATCAATAGTCAATTAAAGGCTAATAACGTTGTCATCAGTATAAACTAATTTGAATCGGAATTATATGAAAATAAGAACTAAAATACTACTTCTATTTTTCTCATCGGTAATAATCTTAGTGGTCGTTTTGTTATTTTTCCGGACAACTCAGGAACAGCAGAATAAATTAATTATACAATCTGCAGCAGAACAACAGGTCGTACTCATTAATACGGCAATCAATGTTCAATCAGATCAGCTCGATCAGATAGTGAGAGATTATTCTAATTGGGATGAAATCATATTACATTTAAAAGAACCAGATCCTCAATGGGCCGCAGATAATATTGCCAGCATCGTAAAATCATTCAATCTGAGAACAGTAAGTGTATATAACAATGAAAATCAATTAGTCTATGGCTTCGGAGTCCAATCAACAGACATACTTGATAACCAATCAACGCGTGACATTATCATTAAATCGATACGTGACAAAGGATTTATGCACTATTTTCGGGTGATTCCGGAGGGTCTCCTGGAAATTTCAGCCTCATCAATCCATCCTACATTAGATACTGCACGGGTTACACCACCAGCTGGCTTTTTCTTTATCAGCAGAATCTGGGACCTGAATTTTCTACATGTATTGTCGCGAAATACAGCCAGCAATATTTATTTTAAAGAAACGATACCAACTTACCTTCAACTTATTGAAAATGACTCAATAGTCGTTTCAAAAAAATTGTTGAACAACGAGAACAAAAAAATTGGATATTTAGTTATTAAAAAACCAAATAATGTTCTGATCAACTATCACAAGGTTAGCGATCTTGCATTTTATATTCTTGGATTTTTTCTTTTCTTCCTGATTGTTATATTCTTTATTATACTATACATGTGGGTAAGACGCCCGTTAAAAATAATCTCAGACAGCCTTCGCAACAGTGATACTTCAAAACTGCAATTTCTCGAAAAAAGTAAAGATGAATTTAGCCAGATTGCCCGACTAATTACAATATTCAACCAACAGAAACTTAAACTGGAACATGAGAATATAGAAATCAACAGGATGCAGGATGAGTTAAAGGTAGCGCTCGATATGGCCAAATCGGCTGATCGCGCCAAATCAGAATTTCTGGCATCCATGTCTCACGAAATCAGAACACCGATGAATGGAGTAATTGGCATGACAAGTTTGCTGCTGTTATCTGAACTTACCCCATCGCAACGCGAGTATGTAAATATTATTGAGTCTTCGGGAGAAAGTCTGATGAATATTATTAATGAGATTCTTGATTTTTCAAAAATAGAATCAGGTCATATGGAGTTGGAAGAGAGTCCTTTCGATCTTCGACTTTGCATTGAAGACGTACTTGATCTTATTGCTCCAAAGGCACTAGAAAAACATCTTGACATTATTTACTTTATAGATCCGGCTGTGAATCAGTATATTTATGGCGATGGTTTCAGGTTGCGTCAGATCATTTTGAATTTAATGAGCAATGCGATAAAATTTACGAATAAAGGGGATATTTTAATTTACGTTTCAATGGTATCGCAAAAAGATGGAGAAGTTGTTCTTGAATTTTCGGTTAAAGATACCGGCATTGGTATTCCTTCCAATAAAATTAATTTTTTGTTCTCCCCCTTCACTCAGGTAGATGCCTCTACAACAAGAAAATATGGAGGAACCGGACTCGGACTTGCTATAAGTTCAAGTCTTGTCCAACTTATGAACGGCAAAATATGGGTAATCAGCGAGGAAGGAATTGGATCCGATTTTCATTTCACTATTCAAACCCGTAGTTCAACACCATCAGAAGAGAACAATCAAGTCTATAAATCACTGCAAAGCCTTCCCGGAAAGTCTGTTCTCATTGTTGATGACAATGCTACAAACCGCAAGATTCTCACATTACAATGCGAACACTGGGGAATACAAGCCATAGCTTTTGAAACGGGAGAGGAAGCACTGACCATGCTTGAGAAGCAAAATTTCGATGCCGGAATTCTTGACATGCAAATGCCTCATATGGATGGTATCATGCTTGCCCGCGAAATCAGAAGAAAATTATCAAAAGATCAGTTACCTTTAATAATGCTCACTTCTGTGGGCTTTAATACTGAAGCAGATGAATTAAAAAAATTGTTTTCATACTATGTGAATAAACCAATTAAGCATTCACAGCTGGCAGAAATATTACTCAAAGTGATAGCACCTGTTAAAAAGCAGGTGATCGTTAATACTCCTGATCTTGAAAAATTAAGTGAAATCTCGAAGATGTATCCTTTTCAGATATTAATCGCAGAAGACAACCTGATCAATCAGAAACTAATCCGGAATGTCTTTGAATTATTGGGATATAAGACGGATATTGCTGCAAATGGTCTCGAAGCTCTGGAAGCGCTTAAACGAAAAAATTACAATCTGATCTTCATGGATATCCAGATGCCCGAGATGAACGGTTACGAAGCAACAAGTATTATTGTGGAACATAGAAAAGAAGACAGACCCATCATCATTGCTATGACAGCAAATGCAATGCAGGGCGACAAAGAAAAATGCAAGGAAGTAGGAATGGACGACTATGTTACTAAGCCAATGAGGGTTAATGACCTTATCAAGGTAATTCAATTTTGGGGTGAAAAGACTTTCAAAAAATAGCATACCAAAATAACAAATCAATTCATATTTGTTTAATTATCAACTACAAACAAAAAATATCATTGAATTATCATTCTGATATATTCCGAGCTTTATGAAAGAATTTCGAGCCTCAACCAGGGCTTTAAAAATGTATTAAATGAGAAAATCTTATTTACAAGTAGTTAAACAGATAAATAATTTTGCATTAGCCTTCACAGGAATCTGCACGATGAACTATTTGTCAACGCTTATCTGCCAAGTCCGGGTAATTCAAAAAAAACATGAAGCAATAAGTTCCGCCACTGGTGTCAACCGTAGAAATCTATTTGAAAATTCGAGAGATAAAACCACAGTTTAGATGATTCCTAAATACAAAAAGTGATAAAAAACGATAATAGTTGAGAATATGAAAATAGGTATTGAAGGACAACGTCTTTTTCGTAAAAAGAAACATGGCATGGATATGGTCGCGCTCGAATTAATTCGTAACCTTCAGGAGATCGATCATGAGAATGAATATTTCATCTTTGTAAAACCCGACGAGGACGATCAGGTTTTGAAAGAAACGCCAAACTTTAAGATCGTAAAGCTCAAAGGAGGTTCATACCCGATGTGGGAGCAATTTGCATTGCCAAAGGCTGCGCGCCAGGCTGGTTGTCAGATATTACACTGCACGAGCAATACTGCACCGGTTAACTGTAAAATACCTTTGGTGGTGACTCTTCATGATATCATATACTTGGAAAGTAACTATCTTCGGATTTTAACCGGTAGTGCCACTCCATATCAGAAATTTGGCAACGTTTACCGCAAAATGGTTGTACCCCGTATAGTAAAAGTAAGCCAAAAAATAATTACTGTTTCACATTTTGAGAAAACCCGTATTGGTGAATTCTTTGGTATGAAAGGCGACAATCGGCTAACAGCTGTTTATAATGGAGTTAGCGAGCATTTCAAACCAGTTACTGACCAATTGGAATTAAAAAGAGTCAAAGAAAAATATCGCCTTCCCGATCGTTTTTTCTTTTTTCTTGGCAATACAGATCCGAAAAAAAACACAAAGGGCACCTTGAAAGCCTTTTCTGATTTTATTCAGCAAACAGGTTCTGATCATAAGTTAGTAATGCTCGATTACAACCTCAATGAACTCGAAAAATTACTTACTGAGATTGGCGATAAAACGTTGATCAACCGTATTGTTCTCACCGGGTATGTTGTAAATACTGATCTGCCTTCAATATATTGTCAATGCGAAGTTTTTCTCTATCCTTCATTACGCGAAAGCTTTGGAATTCCAATGCTTGAAGCAATGGCTTGCGGCGTACCTGTTATTACATCCAACACCTCCTCAATGCCCGAAGTTGCAGGAACAGCAGCCTTTATAATTGACCCTTACAAACCAGAACAAATTACCGATGCCCTTATTCAAGTCACAAACAATCACATTTTAAAACAACAGTTGATTGAAAAAGGATTGCAACAATCGGCTAAATTTTCATGGAGAGCGATGGCGAGTGAAGTCCTTGAAATATATACTCAAATCAACATGTCATCATCCAAATAATTGAAAAGCAAAGGCAATGATCAAAAATCGTGATATCGTCGTAGTTGGAATTCAGCCATGGGATATTGAAATTGGGAGTAACTGCAAAAATATCGCTTCAGAATTTGCCAAAAACAACCGCGTTCTATATGTGAACTCGCCATTGGACAGGATTTCGATGTTCCGGCACCGAAAACTCGAAAATATCAGGAAAAGAATTGATATTGTAAATAGCGGAAAGTTTGAATTGGTTGAGATCGCAAATAACTTATGGAATCTATATCCGGCAAACCTTATTGAATCAATTAATTGGATCAGATTCCCTAAATTGTTCGACTGGTTCAATAAAATAAACAACAAACGATTTGCAAAACAGATTTTGATGGCAATTGAAAAGCTTGGTTTTCAAAACTATATAATTTTCAATGACAGCGACATGTTTCGAAGCTTTTACATGAAGGAACTCCTTAAACCAGAAATATATATTTATTATACGCGCGACAATCTTATTGCTGTTGACTATTGGAAAAAGCAGGGTGTGCGAATTGAAGCACTACACATGCAGAAAGCAGATCTGGTAGTTGCCAACTCGACTTATCTGGCAGCGCTGGCAAAAAAATTTAATCCAAATTCATTTTATGTTGGACAAGGCTGCGATGTGAGTTTGTTCAACACAAATCTTGTTAAAGTAATTCCATCTGATATACAGAATATTCCAAAACCAATTATTGGATATATAGGAGCACTATTATCACTACGACTCGATATCAAAGTTATTGAACACATTGCTGAAAGTCGTCCTGAATGGAGCGTTGTTCTTGTTGGACCTGAAGATGACGCATTTAAAACCAGCAAATTGCATCAGCTTAAAAACGTATATTTCCTCGGAAATAAAAACGGAAATGAA
>JBBRZE010000032.1:0-52446 GCA_038236995.1 Bacteroidales bacterium
TAAAATCGGGGTCGATTGTAAATTTCCCGTTCTTCCACGAACCGCCCTTTGTGTAAAACCGAAAATTAGCCGATTCTTTACTGTTTCTTAAGTTGGAATAAGTCCTTTTATCGCCATTGTTAAATTCAGTAACCAGTTCACCTTTGATCTGGCTTCCGGGTGATTTATCAAACGCGACCGTCGGGCGATACTTAATTTTGGTTTCGTAATTCAGCGGCAGCAGAAGTTCCTTCACAAGTTCAGACTGTTTGCGTGGCCAGGCTTTAATACCGATGTATTTTCCTTTCGACGGGACAAGCACTTCATTCACCAATATGCGTCCGCCAAAATCGGTCCCGCCCGAAACCTCCACCTTATAGTTCCACCACCAGACCGAACCGCCATTCAAACCCACCGTTTCCTTTACCTTCCCGTTTTTGTAGTAGGAGATTATGCCAATGTGAAACGATTCGCCCGGCAGGATCAATTGCTGATTGTCGAACACAATCTGTATGGAATCTATTTTAGGTGCAAATGTGTTCCCCGCGGCTGGCGTACGCATTCCGGATAACAGGAAAGATAAGGATGCAATCAGAAGAATAGGATGCTTTGCCATTTTGCGTTCTTTTTTACAAAAAGTGGGTTTTAACCATTTAGAAATTAGGTGAACCTATTTAATCCAAAAATAAGCAATTGATAATTATATTCCGGATAAATTATGATGTTGTTAAACAACATGAAGGTTGCGTCGGGACAACGAAAGAAATAAGGATTTGTTGTTTTGGGAGGTGCGCTTACCGATAGGGGTGGGGAGTGATTTTTTAAACCTGACCGGTTGAGGACATCCCGGGATTTGCAACATCGTTCGTCTCTTCTCAATATTGGTTCATCTTTTCTTCAGCGTAATAAATTCCAATTTAAAACACCAATTTGCTGCCTGGAGGTACAAAATTGCTGCCCGGAGCTCCAATATTGCCGCTTAGAGCTCCAAAATTCTCGTTCGGAGCTCCCTGATTGCTGTTCTGAGCAGCAATATTGCCGTTCAAAGCAACAAAAATGCCCCTTTTTGCTTCCTGATTGCCCTTCATAACGGCAATTATCCGCTTCAAAGCACCATTTTAATAGTTCCGGGCAGCAAATTGCCCTTCTGAGGGGCAATTTGCTATTCAGAAGGGCAATTTTTCGAGGCAGGTTACCGATTGTCTACTTTTTTTCAGAGGTTGGTTGACCTGATATCTTATTGCGACCAGGGAAACGTGATTTCAAATCTTCATAGATTGTTTTCATCCCGGGTTCGCCTGCCTTGGCGGCACCCTTTACAGCATTGTAAAAAATCAGTGAAGCCGTGAAAGCCTCGCTGCCTGACTGCAGGGTTGTATCGTTCAGTTTTTCATACAATTGCCGCAACGGAATTAATACTTTCCTGAAATCAGTAACTGCATCTACATCATTTTCGAACTCAGGAACATCAAGAAACTTAGGAACGATCCTTGGGTTCAATTTGGCATACTCGAGGTTTTTACTCACGAATGCCACAGTTTTATCGCCCATCTTAGGAATTGTTGACCGCTGCTTTTTCGTAAGATTAATCAGATCGGGCAGGTTTTGGACGATGATGGCCATCGCCTCAGTAATGTTGGCAAAGGCCTCCTCATTAATTGTAACTGAAACTTTATTTTCCATAATCATTAAGAATTAAATTATTGATATTAGGTGACATTTCAATTGTTACACTTTCCTTTACTTCCTCAAAAAAAGGCTTTTATTTACTGAGGTAAGCCTGAATTTTTCCGAAAAGCCCCATTCCCCAGACCTGCGAGCCTTGCATCGCTTCCGTTGCAATCATCGGGGTTTTTTCGGCCAGCCTTTTACCGGCAGGCGTTTCGTAAAAAGCAATAATTGCCTGTACTTCGTCCTGTGTAAAATGTTTTTTGTAAACGGGGATCAATTGCTTGTTGAGTTCGGCAACTTCAACATCAAATACATCTTTCTTTACGGCGGCCCACTGCTCATCGGTCACGCCGGGTTTGATTGATTTGAATTGCAATACAATTTGCGAATACATGGCTCCGGCGGAACCGTTTAACTGCTGCATTTTAACAATGTCGGCATCGAAGGCATCGGCCTGCGCTTTTACGGTAACAGCAGCGATTAATAGCACTGCAAGACAAAACAGACTGCGAATGTTGTAAATTTTCATAGGATCAATGTTTTAAAATTATGCTCTAAAATTAAAACACAGGAGTGCAATGGGATTGCACTATCGTAAAAATTTAAAGAATTTTTCGTTTTTTTTCAAAGCGGTAACTGTAGTCCACATTGCAGAAGTAGATGGCATATCCTCGCCCTTTCAATAAATCGAAATCGTTGAAAACAGTGCGGCGCGATACACATAATGTTTTGGCAAGTACGTCTGCTGTTCCGGTTTGTGAGCGCTCGATTAATCCAATTAGTCGCTCGATCCGTGCTGTGTGCTGTTCGAAGCTCATGATGTTGGTATTTAGGCATTGATATTAAGGTCGGTAATTATCTATTAATATGGATAGATCTCAAATTGTTACCTGAAAAAGGGAAGTATTTTTATATATTATGAAAAAAAAAATCGCTGCGACCCTGAAGAGGTCTAATATTAATAACCCCGGGTAAACGAAGTGCCACCCGACGTAGATGATCGCATGAGTTACCGGCGCAACTGGTCCTCTGGGCAGAAAGTTGACTATTCTTTGCGCCGGATGATTTAACGTTTCAAAGAATAAGAATATAGATAGCACAAAGTCCCTTGTGTTTTTGGAGCCACCTCAGTAATTTCAGGAAAAAGAATCGTGTATTTCAATTTTTGGGATCATGATACACATGTTTTATTAAATTGAAAAGGATGAAACCGGGCGGCTCCATCCTTTTACTAAAACTAACCAAACTAACTAACCTAACGTTCAAAATATTTACAATTATCGTGCCACACATTCGATTTCCTGCAATTTTCATGTGAAGATTCTTGATGGTGATCACATTGGACTCATCACCTGCCAAAACCGCATGTAATTTGTTAATTTCCAGTTTGTTTAGCCTGTGTTTGGCATTAAACCGGGGGAATCAACCATTGATATTTAATGATAAATTCAAATTCCCGGCTCGCGATTATATTTTAATCATTTAGTCGATTGTAATATAATTCCATTTTGTGCAGAATGTAGTTTCAATTGATCAAGTAAGTTGGTTCTCACCAGGTTCCGCCCGGTGAAAATAAAAAATCAGTCTGACTGTCGATGTCATAAAGCCATTGATACCCTTTTGTTTCCTTTTTGCAAAAGGGTTCTAACAGAGAAATCATATGCTCATATCCTTCTACCGTAAGGTCACAGTAGAATTTCTGTCTTCCAGTTCTTACGATACCCGTGTCTTCGTCTGAAATACGAAGTATCAAATTGCAATTGCGTGCCTGAATAAAGTCTACTGTTGAAAGGTCAAGTGGCTTTTTGTCAGTCAAAATGATCTGCTTAACGATCTGTTGAAATTGGTTTGCCTGCGAACTGTCAAAGTCATAAAGCCGCACAATATTATCTCCGAATTCATTTATTTTGTCAATATAGTCAAGTTGCATTTGGATTGTTTGTCAGTATATGATTGCCGGTTTCTTTTAATTATTCACCATTTTCAATGCAGATTCGCCATAGCGGTCTCCTGTATTTGGATATTTTGCGATGATACTTTCTATTTCAAGAATTTCATCCTTACTCAGGATAACATCAATTGCATTTGCATTTTGTTCAAGGTACTTTCTTTTTTTCGTTCCAGGAATCGGAATGATGTTAGTCCCTTTGACTAAAACCCAGGCTAAGGCTAATTGTGCAGTTGTAATGTTTTTCCCGTCAGCACATTCTTTAAGCGCTTTTGTTAAGCGTTGATTGTTGACAAGATGCTCGCCCTGAAACCGGGGTAAACTCCGTCTTGAATCTGATTCACTGACTTTATCGAAATTTTCAAAGTCATCGGTAAACATACCTCGGCCTAATGGCGAAAATGGGATCAAACTAATTCCAAGTTCATTAATAGCGGGTAATATTTCTTTTTCAATATCCCTTGAAAGTAAGGAGTATTCGCTTTGTAAGGCTGAAATTGGATAAACTGAATTGGCTTTTCTTATTGATTTTACTGAAGCTTCAGAAAGTCCAAGGTATCTGACTTTTCCTTCCTTAATCAGGTGTGACATGGCATCTACCGTTTCATCGATTGGAACATTGGGGTCGACACGATGCGTGTAATATAAATCAATACAATCAATATTTAACCGTTTTAAGCTTAACTCAACTGCTTTTCTCATCCATTTAGGCGATCCGTCAAACCTGGTACCAAAATTACCTCCGCCTTCATCGTAACGAAAACCAAACTTGGTTGCTATAAAAACTTTGTCCCTGTTTTCTTTTAGCACCTTTGAGATTAACTTTTCGTTTTCTCCCTTTCCATAAAAGTCAGCTGTATCCCAAAAATTGATACCTAAATCCAACGCTCGGTGTAATGTGGCAATGCTTTCAATATCATCTTTCTCTCCATAAGCATGTGACATGCCCATGCACCCTAAACCTATGGACGAAATCTTCTCATTTGTATTTCCTAAAGTCCTGTATTTCATAATTCAGATATGCTAGTACGTTTATTTTATTTTAAGGCCACAGCCAACATTTCGCTTCAGCCTGTTTGGAAATTGTCCTCCTGGGTTTCCAGATATTCCATTTTTCAAATATACAATTTTCTTACGGTTGACAGGAATCAGGCATATAGGATGAAAGAGAAAGCGGGCAACAATATTTTGATTTTAGGCAGCTTTGTTTTTGCCTTTATATTGACAACTGATCGGTTAGTTTCAATTCTGTAACAAATTTAATTCACGGTGAGGTGCCTTCGCATGACTTTGAGGAACATTGTGGTTGTTCCTTTCTAAATTAAGGTTCTCATATATTGGGTATGAGATCATATTTGTTTCTGATGGGATTTAACGCGTCCATTATCTGACTGTGAATGCGTCAGTTTGGGTTCCATCGTTTTCCTTTCGTCTTCCTCTGAAGAAATTAGTATCTACCCCTAATTCGTCCAATTAATATTTTCCATCTTCACCCTGTTTTTCAGGGACAGATATGTTTAATGTGCCATTTCAGTATTTCGTAAAAGGCTATAAAGCATTTCATGTGAGCGGTATAATTGTATTTTCACTGTCCCTAACGGTAAATTTAGTTCTTTGGCAATTTCCGCATATGAATATTCCTTAAAATAACGCATTTCAATTAGTGAGCGATAACGAGGTTTTAGCGTGGATACCGTTTTTCTCAAAATTATAGCATTTTGCGACTTTATATAACACTCTTCCGGATTATCCGAGTTTGACTTTATAGAGAAAATGGAATCTTTTATGTCATGTGAAACCTTTTGAACCGTATGTTCAATGGGAATAGTTACGACTCTTTTCTTACGGAGGTGATCGATTGCGCAATTGGAGGCAATGCGGAACAGCCATGTACTAAAAGCAAACAGAGGTTCATAACGGTTAATATGTGCAAATGCTTTTTCAAAAGCTTCGACCGTAAGCTCTTCTGCATCCATCTTATTATTAACCATTTTAAGAATCATATAATAAATTGATTTTCTGTAGTGATTATGGAGTTGAGTAAACGCTTTTTCGTCACCTGCTTTGGCAGAAATTGTCAATTCCACATCTCGCAGCGCGCTTTCAGATAGATTTGGGTTTAATTTCATTTTAGTTTAGTTTAAGAATGAGTTTGTTGGGTTAATTGGTATTTAAGATTAAATCGTTAATATTCAAGCTGTTTTGTGCTTTCTTTTCAGAGCTGGTTATACCGCAATCATTGCAATTTACTGTTCTGGTCATTGATAATGAATCCACATGCATGCAATTTTCCTTGCTGTAAGGGCATATGAATCCTGAGCAAATCATATTTTCGTTTAGGAGTTCCGGTATGTACTGTTGAAAATAAGCAATTATCATAGCTATTAAATAAAATAAAAAATTAATATTTCAAAAATAGATGAATGTGATTTATGCAGTCGGATAGTAACCGGTTATTTCCGATTACAATCGATTAAAATCGGATAAGTGTGGATATAATCTGGGACAACGTTTTAGGTGTGGCAATTTCTGCTTCCAGAACCGAGCCTATCATCAAAATCAAAATATCTCAAAAACTATTGCCACATTTTCTTATAAAGGCGATCAATATTTGAAAAATGCCCTTATTTAACTGGCAAACCAGGTCTAAATCTGGTGCTGTAGCAACAATAGTTGGGTCTTAGAAATGAAATTCAGACCACTTCATCGTTGTTTAGGAGTAATTTCAGAAGCTTCTAAAACTAAATAAACGCACTTGCTATAAGGGAAAAAACCAGCCCGCAAACAGAAATGATCGTCTCCATGATTGTCCATGATTGCAGTGTTTGTTTTTCGTTCATTCCCAAATACTTGCTTACAATCCAGAAACCACTGTCGTTAACATGGGATAATATTGTAGCACCTGAGGCTATTGCGATCACAATTAGTGCGGTATTGGGTTGGTCAAGGTTAAATGCGGGAAGTATTGGTGCCATAATGCCAGCTGCGGTAATCATCGCAACAGTAGCCGATCCTTGCGTAATCCTTACTAACGCAGACAACGTCCAAGCCAGCAAAATGATTGGAAAGGAAGAATCTGCAATTGATTCAGCAAGCATTTTTCCGATGCCGCTATCAACGAGGATTTGCTTTAATACGCCACCGGCACCCGTAACAAGGATTATGATCCCTGCAGGCCCTAGCGCCTTCGTGCTCAGGTCAAGAATGGTTTGCCGTGACATTTTCCGGGATATGCATAAACGGATCGAAAGGAGTGTTGCAATAATCAGGGCTGTGAAAGGATGACCTATAAAGGTCAGTATATCAGTTAATAAATTCTTTTCAAAAGCGCCGTTTTTCACTCCGACTCCAATTAAAGTACTCATCAGTATCAGAAGCAATGGCGTAGAAATAATCAGCGCAATAATCCCGAAAGACGGCAGTTTACCAGAAGCGTCAAGAATTTCAGGATTGGTCTCTGTGAACACTTCCGGGGCCGGTATATAAATCTTTTTTGCAATAAAGCGGCCAAATACAGGCCCTGCGATTACAGCAGTTG
Source organism: Bacteroidales bacterium (assembly GCA_038236995.1). Taxonomy (GTDB): domain Bacteria; phylum Bacteroidota; class Bacteroidia; order Bacteroidales; family Prolixibacteraceae; genus JAAFHB01. The sequence continues at coordinate 7,137 of JBBRZE010000032.1, forward strand.
GGAAGCCAATGATTATACCCCAAAGGATAACCCATCCCATATCAACTCCCAGTATTTCGGAAACAGCCATTGGTCCGGGCGTTGGAGGAACCATTGCATGGGCAACCGCCAAACCCGCGAGCAGTGGTATCGCGTAATAAAGAATAGAGTGTTTTGTATCTCTTGTCAACGCATAAACGATGGGGATTAATATGATCAGGCCGACATCGAGAAATATGGGTATTCCCACAATAAACCCCGTTAACATCAATGCCCAGGAGGCTTTGCTTTTCCCGAATTTTTTCAACAGGTAATGAGCCAGCGATTTTGCACCGCCTGAACTTTCAAGCATCTGACCGAAAATTGCACCAAGACCCACAACAGTCGCAACAAATCCCAGCGTTCCTCCCATTCCCTGCTGAATGCTCGCAGTGATTTGAGAAAGCGGCATCCCTGCGAGAATACCGACAAAGATCGAGGTGATAAGCAATGAAATAAATGCACTCAGTTTGAACTTCAATACCATTAGCAACAGCATTGATACCCCCGTCACTACGATAAAAATTATATAGGTTGCTGACATATTCCGGATTGTTGTTTTTAGTTAGCGGCTATTGGTTATTAGCGCCAAGGTTCAGGTTTCAACGGAAATTTAATAATAGCATTATCGCGTGAGGAACGGTAGATTGACGTAAAAAGTTCGACTGTTCTCCGCCCATCTTCACCCGTGATTGATGGTTCCGAATTATTGCTTATTGCAGCAATAAAATCTTCTATCTGGTATTGTATATAGCGGACGGTAGGATCACAATTATTAAACGTTTCGGTATCGTGTTTCACCCATTCTTTCAGCATGTTTTCTTCACCCAGTATGGTCCAGAGATCATTTACCGGAGGTTCGGCAACACCTGTCATGCCGGCAATAAACATCGCCCCGCCATCAGTTTGAACACCAACTGACGCTCCATTTTCACCATGAACCTGGACTTTTCCGTAAATGCCCGGTTTCTGGGAATTACTGACGATGATGTTCCCGATTGCACCGCTTTTAAACTTCACTATCGCAACTGCGGTATCGTCAACCTCAATATACGGATGATTCAGATTTCGCCATATTCCATACACTTCGTCGACTTCACCCATATACCAAAGCAAAATATCAAGCTGATGAGGTGCCTGATTGACAAGAACACCGCCACCTTCCATCTTCCAGGTTCCTCTCCATGCATCAGAATCATAATAAGCTTTATCGCGCCAGCCCAACATCGTGACAGTTGCCAGAACTGGTTTTCTGATCTTTCCCTGTTCAATGGCATCCTTGACCCTTTTCACCGGTTCGTACCACCGCCGCTGACTGATCACACCTAACCGGACATTGTTTTCTTTACAGATCCGGATGATGTCATCGCAATCCTGAAGATCAGATGCCAGCGGTTTTTCAACGAGCACATTCGCGCCTGCTTTCGCTGCTTCCTCTGCAGGTTGTTTATGAAAAGGATGAGGCGTACAGACAATTACCAGGTCAACATGGTTTTCAGTTACCATACTTGAAATATCCGAATACGACCGGGAATTGTAGCGGGTGGCAAAATCTTCAGCAGTTTTAGGGGTTCTGCTCCAGACACCTGTCAGTCGTGCATTGGGGATATCCTGAATAGCCTTTGCATGGAGATGTGCCACTTTACCGCATCCGGCAATAGAAATATTATAAATCTTTTCAGCCATTTTAATCAGTTTAGGGAACAAGAATTACCTTATTCAGTTCTTCCTCTTTTTTGTAAAGTTTATTAAACCAGAGCGCCCCTTCGGACAACGGGACAATGGCTGAAATCTGGTCATCTACAGTTATCTTACCGGTTTCGAGCAGGTGAAGGACAACCTCATATTCACCCCGGATCGCACAACTTCCAAGGACTTTTAATTCGCGGGTAACTACTTTTTGAAGTGGAAAATCAACTTTAGGTGAGACATTCCCTACTAAAACGGTGGTGCCACCCTTTCTTATCGTATCAATTGCCAAATTGACAGACTCGCTTCTGCCGACAGCCTCGAATGAGATATCTGCGCCCCTGTTATTTGTCAGTAAAGCTATCTTTTCGGTAAGGTTTTCTTCCGTTGAAAGAAAGGCATAGTCTGCTCCGGCTTGCTTAGCAAGTTGAAGTCGCTTTTCATTGATATCAATTGCTATTATTGTTGAAGCACCTGATAGCTTCAGAAGTTTCAGAATGAAAGTCCCGATCATTCCGGTACCTACCACTACACAGCTATCCCCGGTTTTAACGCTTGAAATATTGATGGAGTGAAGTGCAACAGCAACCGCTTCGACCATTGCAGCCTGCTCAAAAGTTACATTTTCAGGTATTTTATAAAGAATATGCTGCGGTATGACAATATATTCCGCGAAGGCCCCATCTCTTTTAAAGGTTCCTGGTGAAACCCCAAGCACCTCACGATTGTCGCTTAGATTATACATCCCTTCAAGCGTAAACCAGTCATTCAACGGATAGACGGTTGAATCAAAGGTTACCCTGTCGCCTGGTTTCCAATTTCTGACATCGGTACCGGTTTTGACAATAACACCCGAAGCCTCGTGTCCCATGATCATAGGCGGGATTCTTCGTCCGGTACTGCCATCGAGGCCATGAACATCCGAGCCGCAGATACCACATGCCATCACTTTTACAAGTACCTCATTCCTATTAACATCAGGGTCAGGAACATCTTTGTAAACCAACTTATTATACGTTTCAAGGACGAGTGCTTTCATTTTTTTAACTGATTTGTTTATTAATCCCGTAAGGTAGACGAACTCTTATCAGTTTCCATCTTCTTTAATGAGCTTTGACTCATGAGGCTTTCATGATATCAGGGATAATATTAGTTAAAAAAACAGGAAGAACAAACGTACAATAATCTTTTAATTCTATTTCAAATTTGTTGCCATGTAGTATCGGGATTGAGCTGAATAATTGAGTTACTATTCTTCCAGATACCCATACCAGACGTCATTGAGCCTCTTTTTATATCACTTTTCGATTTTTGTTTTTATGTTTGCACACATTATAAATCATGGGAAGATACTTGAGATGGTAATGAATTAAAAATAATTTGATAATGACGACAGAACCCAAAATGAAAGTTGAAGTGTGGAGCGATATCATTTGCCCTTTCTGCTATATTGGCAAACGCAACTATGAAGCAGCACTTGAACTGTTCGCAGACAGAAATAACGTAGAGATTGAATGGCACAGCTTCCAGCTTGACCCAACCATTTCTGCATCCCCGGAGGAGAAATCAAATATTTATCAATATTTGGCTGACAGAAAGGGCATTAGCTATGAACAATCGGTGAAAATGCATCAGGGAGTTATTCAGACTGCGAAAGCGGCAGGACTAACCTATAATCTTGATAAGGCTATCGTCGCCAATTCGTATGATGCGCATAAAATGATCCAATTAGCAAAAACAAAAGGTTTAGGTGATGAGGCAGAGGAACGTCTTTTCATCGCTTACTTTACTGAAGGAGTTGACATTGGTGATCCTCAGCAATTACTGAAATTAGGTCAGGAAATTGGGCTAATTGAAGAAGAAATTACTGCCGCCATTGAAAGTGACGAATATGCTTACAAAGTAAAGCAAGACATTCAGGAAGCACAAAGTATCGGAGTAACCGGGGTTCCGTTTTTTGTATTTAATCGTAAATATGCGATTTCAGGAGCACAACCACCATCGCTCTTTTTACAGACTTTGGAGAAATCTTTTAAAGAATGGCGTACGAATAATCCGGAAGAACAATCTTAAAAGACCAGTCCGGTTTAAGTGGAAAACTTGAAAACCGAGCATAAAGGCATGATGACCAATCAATTTACAGCGAAAACCAATAATTAAACTTTACCATAAACACATTGTTTGCTTTTAAATTGCTGATGCCACCAAAACTGTCGAGAACGGAGCTTTTATAAGTATCGGAATAAAGTGAGCGTGTGTTGGTCCAAACCAGGTAGAGCGTTGATCCGGGACTGAATTCCCAGCGGCCGACCAGATTAGAACGAAACTCCTGAAAGTTGAAATCAGGATTCTTCATTTTAAAATCTTCCGCATGATCGCCATTTGCATCCATAGAATAGGTGTTGTCCGCAACTCCCAGAATCGCTAGCGGATTGTACCTTGTATTCAGATCGCGGCTTCCGGCAATAGCAACACTTCTGAATTCATTGTACTTACCAATAGAGGCATAAGGACTTCCGTAATACTGGAACGAAAGTTCGGGCGAAACATAGTATTCGAAACGAATTGTCGTGTACAACGTTTTTTGGTCGATTTTACCAACTATATAGTCGTTATTATTCACCCCAAAATAGGTGCGAACGTACTGTTGATTATCGGTTCCTATATGAAAGCCGGTCTGTGTGGAGATGCTTAAGCGGTTATTCATCTGCCATTTCAACAATAATATATAATCATTCTCCTGTGAAACTTTATCATTCGAAACGGTGAGTGTACTTGCTATGCCTCCCGACAATTTCTTGACACTATTGGTCAGAACCTGCAATGAACCTTCTGTCATGTTATCCTTGAATAATTTAGGGCCGCCACGCAGTTCCCTTGTATCAAAAGTGTTGAAATTTCTCAGCAAAGAGAAATTGGTGATCCACATGTTTTTAAACCTTAACTTCGTTACAAAAGTCAGCTTATCCATCAGATTCTCGCCGCCAAAGCTCCATTCGTGCGATTGTTTCAGTCCGTACTGATAGTTCATCAAAATCCCGTATGGCTTATCAACCTTATAGGTAAATTCAAGGTTCTGCTTCACATAGTCGGCCTGCCTCAGATATCCGATATCGTTGAGGTCAACCCCGGGTGAACGCCAGTCTACACCTGTAGTGACCCTGAATTTACCACTCCGTTTGCCGATATTAAACATTCCTCCAAAACCCGAAAGACTGGTCAGATTGGGATCAAGGGTGAGGTGAGAAGCATCTTCGCGCTGAAAATAGTGTGCCGTTGATTGCTGAAGCTGCATAATAGCTGCTTTGCTTCCATTTACCTGACTGAAAAATCCTTTAAAATCAACAAAGTATTTACGGTTTTTCCAGTTGTGCTCCAGATCAAGCCCACCGGTATAGGACGAACCGGGAAGGAAATCGAGCTGAACATCGCGGATATTGCGGATCGAAGAGGTAACCATCCCACCGATTACCGTATTCCCATTGTTCATGTCCTGTTTTATCCTGCCTACCATAAAATTTGTAAATGGCTCGACTGCAACTTTTTCATTTTTGTCCGCAGAATAGACCGTACTATTTTCGCGGGCTGTAAAACTCTGCACAACCCCAACCGACAATCCTTTTTTGGTTTTACCTGTCAGTTTCAGCGCACTTAAAATCGTAGTATTCTCTGGCATTGAGACTGTCTGACCCGGTTCTACATTAGGATAATAGGATGGTGCCTGCCCAATGCGGCGTGAATAGAACAACAAGTCGTCGCCCATTTTAAAGTCGAGTATCGAATTTCCTTCGAGAAAGAAGGGACGCTTTTCTTCATAGAATGTTTCGAAAGCAGTGAGGTTCAAAACAGAAGGATCGGCTTCTACCTGACCGAAATCGGGATTAATCGTGTAATCAACTGTAAAATTGGAGGTGATGCCAATCTTACCATCCAGACCTACGCCCCATTTCAACGATTTATCAGGGCTCGAATTCGGGACAAATTTGGCACTTGCATAAGGCATGATCTCGAAGTTCTTTTTATGACTGATCCCTTCTATCCCACGTAGTTCACCAAACAGATAGACCATCGCCGGAGCATCAACAGGAATCAGCTTCCACTGACTTTCTTCCTGTAATCTGTCAATCCAGCGCCATATATGCATTCCCCACACCTGATTTTCCTGCTCTGTAAACCGGATCTGGCTGAAAGGAATCCTCATTTCGGAACTCCACAAAGAATCGCCAACAAACGCTTTTCCCTCCCAAACCGCGTTCCAGTTAAAATCCCAGCCATATGATCCAAGATGCAACAAATCAATTTTTTGTCCTGCAGCTGTGACATTAAATTCATAGGCAGTTTGTTTATCGTGGTACGAGTCGATCGCAACTCCGCTGATATCGCCGGCTAATGCATCGCGACGACCAAGTATTGGTCTGATCTTTTCAGGTTCATTGTCGTAACACTTCGTCGCGATATACAGATTGTCGTTATCATACAATATTTTAATCTCTGTCCGTTGCGAAGGGGCCTTCGCCTGATGCGGTTGCTGTTGCGTAAAATCCCCCGACCATACACCTTGCGACCAGCACTCGTCGTTTATTTTTCCGTCAATGCGAGGCTTTGTCGCAGTTCGTGTTGCAATATATGATCGGCGAAAACTTGCTTTTGCATTTACTGTTGAATCTGTTGATAAATGATAATCAATTGAATCTTGCGAATAAGCGTTAATGCAATTGATCAGAGTAACTGCTAACAGCAACAGTTTAGGAATAAATCTCATTAGTTTGATTTTGATGGCGAATATAATAAATCTATTTAAGCGTAATAAGCAAATTGACTATATGAAACAGGAATAAATCACAAAAGCGCTAATTTGTTACTTTTGCAGCTATGGAAAATCAGGAACCAAAACATGTCCGTCGTGTACGATACAAAGGAACGCATCCCAAAGCCTTCCAGGAAAAATACAAAGAGTTACAGCCCGGCCTTTATGCGGAGGATGTAGCAAAGGTGATGGATCAGGGGCGAACACCTGCCGGAATGCACCGTTCTATTTGTGTCAACGAAATAATAGAGATTCTCAAAGTTACGCCCGGACAAATTGGTTTGGATGCCACGATGGGTTATGGCGGGCATAGTCAGGAGATCCTTCGGCTGCTTCAACCTGGAGGTCGCCTGTACGCGATTGATGTGGATCCATTTGAATTGCCCCGGACGCAGGAACGTCTTCAGGCGTTAGGATATGGACCCGATGTTTTGGTGATTCAGAAACTGAATTTTTCGGATATCGACCGGCTTGTTGTTGAAAATGGGCCGCTTCATTTTGTACTCGCCGATCTCGGTGTCTCTTCGATGCAAATCGATAATCCGGAGCGGGGATTTTCCTTTAAAGTGGAAGGCCCGCTGGACCTAAGGCTGAATCCTAAAAGCGGCAAACCTGCCTCCGCACTTTTAAAAACGATTTCTCAGGACAGACTGGAAGAGATATTGGTTGAAAATGCCGATGAACCTCATTTCGAACGCATCGCGAATGCGATTAAGACCCATCTCTCGAAAGGAATGGTGATCGAAACAACCACCCAACTGCAAAAGATCATCGCAGACGCTCTCGAGTTTCTTCCGCAACCCGATCGTAAAGATGACATTAAGAAATCGTGCCAGCGTTGCTTCCAGGCATTGCGGATTGCAGTGAATGATGAATTCGGGGCACTGGATAAATTTCTGGAGAAACTTCCCGATGCTCTTATTGCTGGTGGCCGGGTTGCCATACTTTCGTTTCATTCGGGAGAAGACCGTCGCGTTAAAAAATCATTTCAACGCTTCTTCCGTGAAGGCATTTACAGCGAAGTTGCGCCTGACCCGATCCGTCCTTCAGCCCAGGAATGCAATACCAATCCACGTGCCCGTTCAGCAAAACTCCGGTGGGCAATTAAAGCATGAAGGATTCAACTCGGCACTTTCGAGTCACTAAAGCAACACATCGCTGCGGTTAACTTTCTATAGTGGCTGTTTCTATTCCTTCTCCAAATAGGTTTTCAAATTGAGTAATACCTTTTGTGAGAGTCGCTTTTTTGCTTCAATTGTAAATCCGGAAAACTGTTCTGATGAAATTATATTACTGTAATTTTTCAATTCATCCTGTAAGCTTCCGGCAGCATTCCCATCAAAAATTGCAAAAGAAGTTCTGTCGTTGCTAATCCAGTTTACAAAAGCTTCCTTCTCAAAAGTCGCACCTAAAGACGTATTAATAAGAATTGAATTGTGCTTTTTAATGCTGAATTCCCGCTCTGTGAGCAAAATTGTATTCTTTGGAAGATGAGTTGTAATGATGTCACAACTTTCCATCAATACATCCAAAGGCAGAAAGGTTATTCCTGTTTTCTCAAGTTCCTGTTTTCTGCTGCGGCTAAAATAAAAAACATTCATCCCAAAGTGAATCGCTGTCTTTGCAACCATTTGACCCAAAGTGCCAAGCCCGATGATGCCAATGCTTTTGTTTGTTAATTCTGTTGATTCGCTTCGCCATTTATTTTTGCCAAGTCCTTTGAATAAATAAATCAATTGTGAAAATATAAATTCGACAGTCCCTTCATCACCATAGTCTCTGACACCTTTAACTTCAACACCCAATTTTCTTGCCTCAACAATGTCAACATTAGCTGACTTTTCGTCATAAAGGCTGCAGCACATTCCAATAAATTTCAACGATGGAGATGCCTGTATCATTTCGGCTGTAATTTTTGTATGCCAGCTTACCAGGACGCAATCAGCGTCATCCATTCGCTTGATAATTTCATTTTCCGATTCAGGGAAGTCATCATATATTGATATTGCCTCCCGCGAGAGCAATGCAATCTTTTCAATTTCAGGACTTGTCAGTCCGCACTTGTCAATAGTTGTTATTTTTCTGAATATCATATCTTATTATAAAATTGCTGCAAAGGTACACCTGTCGAATAAGTACTGGAAATCGACGGCGTTGTAAAACCAAATATAAATATGCTGTGAGGTCACGCAATGACCGCTAACCACCTGTACTGTTGTAAATATTAATCAGACATTTAGTTTATAGGCTATTCTTTGAGCAGTCAAAGCCAATTCCGTGGCAAGAAAACAATGATCCTGCGACATCGCTGTTTCGGTGCGGTTGACCACATCGCTTACCAACTGTTCACCATAGGGCATATACACCTGCGAGCAATCGAAATACTTAGTTTCCTTTTGGTTGACCAAAAACAAGTGATTACCCCCTTTGCGACCTGCAATATCAATGTACTTTCTCATTTCAATATAACCCTCGGTGCCTAAAATAAACGTTCGTCCATCTCCCCAGGTGTCAAGCCCTTCGGGGGTGAACCAGTCGATACGAATGTAGCCCGTAGCGTGAGGGCTGCGCACGTTCATATCGCCAAAATCGGAATATTGGGGATATTTGGGAATGTTGAAATTTCCTATCTGCGAAGAACTGACCTCAGCTTGTTTGGAACCCGTGTAGAAGAGAAACTGGTCGCACTGATGCGAGCCAATGTCGCATAAAATTCCGCCGGCCTTTTTAGGATCAAAAAACCAGTCAGGACGGGTGTCAGGCCGCATCCGGTGAGGCCCCATACCGATTGTTTGAACCACTTTTCCGATCGCACCTGACATTACCAGTTCTCCTGCTTTCACGGATGCCGGATTACTTAAGCGCTCGCTATAAACGATTGAATAGATACGTTTTGTTTCTTTTTGAACTTTTTTCACTGCTTTAAATTGGTCGAAAGTCACAATACCGGGCTTGTCGGTCATGTAATCCTTTCCTGACTGCATCACACGTATACCGATTGATGCTCTATCAACAGGAATGGCTGCACTGGCTACAAGCTGAATGGATTTGTCTTCAAGAATTTCTGTTTCGCTTTTTACAACTTTAACGTTGGGGAATCGCTTGGTAAAATCAGGTAGCAATTCGGGATCTTTGGAATAAACTGCCACCAATTGTCCGCCACCTGCAATCAGCGAATCAACCATTCCAATAATATGACCGTGATTGATTCCAATCACAGAAAATCGTATTGAGTCTTTGGGGGTTGAGCGTTTCTCCGGTTGTAATATAATTTCTTCAATCCGGTTCGTATTGTATTGACCTTGACTGAATAGTTCGGATGGCAATAGACTTGCAGTGGCAAGGCCTGTAACTGAGGCAAAAGACTGCCTCAAAAAATTGCGTCTGTTCGATTCCATATGTCTTATTTTTAGTTTATTGGTATTAATTTATTAAATTCAAAACTGTTCATTTTTGTGTGCAGTACTTTTTTCAAGCGCGCTAATTTGTTTTAAATTATATATTTTAACTTATGCAATTCGTATTAGCAGCAACAATTTTTTGACATTACCAACGGTGTGGAAATCGCAAAAAAATACATACCTGCTATTCAGGATTTCCCCTCTTTTACAAAAGTATTAATAATAAATTAAGGTATTAGGCTTTACTGTTAAAAATCAGGCGGATGAAATGGGTACCGAATGGAGCCTTACGATGATGCAGCTCAACACTGCTGGGGATACTTTTACGATTCGGCAATTAAGGAAAGGGAATAGAGCACTTTTTGTGTTTGTCCGTATTCTGATTATTTTAAACTTTGAATCATCCGGTGCATAGTAAGGTCTACTTTCAATGATTCGGGCAGTTGCGTCGGTTTTTCATACGATCATCTACCCCGGTTGACGCTTCGCCTACCTGGGGTTATTTAGATTCAACCCCTTCAGTGTCTTGACTCATCAGCAAATTGTGAAAGCGAAATTCCACGAAGTCAATTATCACATTTACTAATAGTCAAATTAGCCAATTGTTATTTATACCCGTTAAAATCACCATTGTCGTAACTGATTACGCCATTGTCGGTACCAAACCAGATTACGCCGGTTTTGTCAACTGCAATGCAAAGTATATTGTTGCTGTTCTTGCTTTCGTCCATTACAAAAGAGTTCCATGATGTACCATCAAAAACAGAGATCCCTTTTTTTGTACCTATCCAGATTTTCCCAGTCTGATCGGCAGCAATTGCCTGGACAAAATTATCGGCAAGACCATCTTTAACCGTGAAAACTTTCCAGTTCTTCAATGTTAGATTCCCGGTATGTCTGGCAATACCCTTATCGGTACCGAACCATTGGGTTCTGTCAGCGGCGATGAAAACACTGTAAATCTTATCAGATGGTAATATGATCGGTCCCCACTCGGCATACACAGATGCACCAGAAATCGCATCCACGTCGTTCCGAAAAACCCTCGCAATACCAGCTCCCTCTGTTGCGACATAGAGCGAGTCGCCATCGGGACTGGTAGCCATTGATGTGATCCGAAACTCCTTAAAAATATCTGCGGGGTACAATTCATCATAGGATGGGATTAACCATTTGTCATTTTTGAATGCCGATACACCCTTATCCGTTCCAAACCAGCGCATCGGACTTTTGCCGATCGCCATCTGAAGGACATTATTGCTTAGAATAGTTGTGTTTTCGGTATGGTAAGTGGTTGCACCCGTCCGGCTATCTATCGGAAGGGATGCAACTGTTGCTCCCTTGGGAGAAGCAATCCATAATTCATGACCGTTAGGGTTAATCTCATAAGCAAATCCTTTCAGTTCCTGAGTCGTAACCTTCCTGTTTTTATTGTGCAGGGTCCATTTCGAACCGTTATAACTGACAATCCCCTGTTCAGTCACAAACCATTTTGTGTTGCTGCTATCAACAACAGCTGCCAGAAAGTTCTTTATGTCAACTCCTGTATCAATGGCAATTCGGTTCTGACCAATCGTGTCATTTGAAAGACCTGGTACGTTGATCGTATTTTCATTCGGATTCCTGATTGCCTGAGAATGGAAAGCTCCAAGGCCGATCAGCGCTGCAAAAAGGAGGGTGGCTGCAGTAAGGTAATAGCGACGAAAAATGTTATTGCTCATCTTTCAGGATGTTTTAAAAGGTTTATCAGATCTATATCATTATCCTTATTTTAGGTAGAGTAAAAATATAAAATAGGAATGAATATCATTTAGTTTTATTCCTATTTTAGACACACAATTTATATTTCCAATTAAAAAATATTATTGGACGGTTGAGAACCACCTTTTATTAAAATTTGTACATTTCACCGTTGTTATTCAGATCTGCAAAAGAACTTTTGATTAGTTGTTAAGGCACAGGCTATCTGAGTAACCATATCAAATTTTCAAATGCCAGTAATTGACCAATATACTAAAACAAAAACAGCTATCCTAATAAAACTAAACTACTAAAAAAACAACCATATATGAAACGCAGGGATATCATCAAAGGGTTAACTATTCTACCTTTTACGGGAAGTGTTCTTTCCGTTGAATCTATATTTGCAGCACCCCGTGGCCCACTTGTAGTTGGACCGAATATCTATGAGTCAATCGGTGTTGATCCCGTGATCAACTGCATGGGTACTTATACAATTATTGGCGGATCACTTGAACGGCCCGAGGTTGTGGCTGCGATGCATTCCGCATCGGGTTTTTTCGTTCAGTACGATGAACTTGCATTCGGGGTAGGTCGACGTTTAGCTGCACTCACAGGAGCTGAGTGGGGGATGGTTTCATCCGGTTGCGCTGCCGGGATGAAGCATGTTACTGCAGCCTGTGTTACAGGAGGTAATCCTGAGAAACTGATCCGCATTCCGAACCTGGAAGGTTTTGATAAGACAGAGGTGGTTATCCCGCGAAGTTCCCGAAATGTATATGATCATGCGATCCGAAATATCGGGGTGGATATCATTACCGTTGATACAATGAAAGAATTGGAAAATGCATTGAATTCCCGAACAGCGATGATCTACCTGATGGCCGGTTCCGAGACTTCACCGGGACAAACATTTGCACTGGAAACCATTGCCGGAATTGCTGGGCCAAAAGGGATTCCCATCCTTGTGGATGCCGCGGCTGAAGACCTTACCGTTCCAAATATCCATCTGCAGCAAGGGGCAACTGTTGTAGCTTATAGCGGGGGAAAGGCATTGTGCGGACCTCAATGTGCCGGACTTTTGTTGGGTAAGAAAGACGTTCTGATGTCAGCCTGGCAGGCCGGTGCGCCACACCATGGTCCTGGCAGGGATAATAAAGTCGGCAAGGAAGAGATGATGGGTATGTTGGCTGCCGTTGAATCGTGGGTAACTCGCGATCATGTTGAAAAAATGAAAACATGGCATACTTACCTTGAAAACGTTTCTAAACAGGTTTTATCAATTAATGGTTTAAAAACCAGGTTTATTGAACCTGAAGGACTGAATAATCGGAGTCCGTTACTGAACATCTCATGGAATCCTGAACTATTTAATATAAATGGCCCGGAAGTAGCTGAGCAATTGGCTGCATCCAAACAAAGGATTGCGGTCCACAGCAATTTAAGTGATGAATCAGGAAATACCTCTATTGCCATTTGCGCAGGTCAGATGCAGCCTGGTAACGATAAAGTGGTGGCTGACCGGATTGTTGAGGTGCTGTCTCAGAAACACACAAAATCAAAAGAAATGGCCCCTCCTTCTGTCAACGTCGCAGGTCGGTGGGACGTCGATATTGAGTTCTATAGCAGTAAAAGCCAGCACTCCATTTTTATTGAACAGGATGGCAACTGGCTGCAAGGTTCGCACAAGGGAGATTTCTCCATGCGTGATATGGTAGGTACCGTTGAAGGAGATCAGGTAAAATTGAGCAGTTCCGACCGGCATATCGCCGATAACATCCCTTTTATTTTTTCTGGCACGGTATCTGGTGATGCGATTTCCGGTCAGATCTATATGGGTGAATATATAAATGCCCGGTTCAAAGCCACGCGGCACAATCAAAAAGCGGTTCGTAGGGCACTGAAATTTCCCTCAGGACGACCTTTTGCAACCTGAACTGAACTACCTTCAAAAAAATAAACACCAGCGAACAATCCGATAGCAAATGTGTTATTTTTACCATCGGTTATAAGCTAAACAAACCAGTTTTGGTTTTCGAATCCAATAGATAAAGCAGAATATCAGCTTATATTTATCGGTTAAAGTGAGATGGATAATGGTTTTTTTATTTGAATAAGGATGAAAAGACGTGATTTCATAAAAGTTTCTTCGGCTGCAGGCATCGTTTCGCTGGTTGGACCAGGTTACAATGCATTTGGAAGCCTGACTTCATCGGGAGAAACTGGTTTCGACCTTCATCCTTTTATAAAAGAGCATCCTGAAGCAGTTTTTATAAATCTTACTTCCATTAAAGAAAAGAGCGATGCCCCGCAGATTCGTGATGCGGCGTCAAAACTTGCTAAAGAGATGTTTGTGAAGACTTCGAAGGGTGAGGGGTATTCGAATTCAACAAAAATCACCTGCAAACCTAACTGGACCTGTAGCGGACCAGTTGATAACGCGGATCCGCTCGCAAATGTGGGCATTACCACCGATTTGAATTTCATTGAAGGATTTCTAAAAGCCGTAAAGGAAAAGGGGCCATCAGAATTCTATTTAAGAGAATGTGCATGCCCATTTTTATGGAATGATATGGGTTATACACAAATGGCGGAAAGGAATCATTTCGATCTGCGAGACCTAAGTTCAGATGACTTCTGGAATTTAGGAAAGGAGGATGTTATTTTCCAAAAAGTTGATGGAGTTGTCTTTAAAGAAGTTGGTTTTATGGCCCCGATGACAGCGCCGGACACCTTCCTGATTAATATCGCCAAATTCAAAGCTCACCAGATGGGAATTACAGCTTCCATTAAAAACCTTCAGGGAATTACGGCAAAAAAATTTCACCAGTATTGCGGTGGAAATTACAGTGTATTCAAAAGCTACGATAAACGATATCATCCATTTTTCCAGTCTGACTACCTCGACAGGGTCAACGAACTTCACAAAAAGCATGTGGCACAGGGCATTCCACGCTGGAATACGCGTATGGAAAGGCCACCTTACGGAGGCGGCGTTTTTATGGAACAATGGGTGCAACGTATGATCGATTCCTACAGTGTTACTCCAACCGGAATAAATATTGTGGAAGCTATTTACGGACACGATGGTGACGGGTTTTCCGGCGGACCTCACGATGGTAAACCGATGGATTTTATGAGCAATAAAATAATTTTCGGGAAGGATGCATTCAGGGTTGATATCATTACGCATTGGCTGGCTGGTCATGAACCGGGGAATTTTGGCTTATTCCACATTGGCATTGAGAGGGGAGTTTCAAATGTTCTGAACCCGATGGATATTCCGGTTTATCTGTGGAAAAACGGGCAGGCAAAGCTGGTAAAATTGGATGCGCTTGATAGAACACCCCTTCTTACCTGTTATCTCCGCAAGAATACGTATGGGGAAAACGAAGAAAAATACCATCTTTGCGACGAACCGTTCGACTATAGGTCTTGGAAAACAGGTAAGATTGCCCAAAGTAAAACTCCATCGATCAGGGCGCTTGGAACTGATTCGAACGACAAGGTTGTGATGGAAGTTAATGTTCCCGAGAAGGGTGATGTTTACGTGGATATCCTGAATCGTCATGGAGAAGTGGTATGGCGGCTCGAAGCGAATGATCTTGAACCTGGAAAACACCAGGTGGTCTGGGACGGTTTCTCCCAACCCGGTCTTTATAACATGTATGTGAAAGGAATGGACTGGGATGCTGAACGGGAAATGGTGATCTATACCTGATCCAATCCGATTTCATTTATTCGTGCGGAGGAACAAAAGGCCGGTAGAATCATTACGTCAAGCCCGTCTTTTATCTCTTGCACGACAAAATAAAGGCTGTAATTCAATGTTTCTACCGACCTGATTTCCCAAATGGAAATTTCAATTCAGATGCCGGACTGGCTTATATATATGCGATACAATCCATCTCAACCAGTGAATCTCCGGGTACGCCACCTTTGGCAACAGCAATAGTGCTTCTGACCGGAGGATTCTTGCCAAAACGGCCTTTGTACACTTCGTTCATCCCTTTGTAATCAGCTATGTCATTCAGGTATACGGTTACTTTTAATACCTTTTCCATCGAAGATCCGGCCTTGATCAGTTCTTTCTCAAGTCCTTTGAGTACTATGTCAGTATGAGCAGCAATCTCAAAAGGTGCCACATGAGCTCCGATCCCTGAAAGAAATACAAGGTTGCCGTGCGTGGTATGAGACTGAAACAAAGGTACGTCATCACCTGCGGGAACCTTTGCAGTTGCTATTTCTTCACTGGTATTGTTCTTCGCATTTGCAACAAGTCCGAATCCGGCTACACCTACGATTGAAGCCAACAAATTTTTCAATACAGTTCTTCTTTGTGTTTTCATAAACGTAAATTTTAAGATTTAAATTACAATATAAATGTTCAGTATCAAAATGTTATAGTCAGAAAATTTATTTGCCGTAAAGCGTAACCGGATTTGCGATCCCATTCAGGTCGTAAACAATTTTTCCTGCTCTGATTGTCATCTCGCACTCCAGTTTTTTATTCGTTTCCAGTTTATAACCGGTATAATCAAACAGTCCGAACTTACCTTCCCTAATCCTGAGTATCGCGATATCAGCTTCAGTCCCCACCGAAAGGTTTCCAAGTTCATTCCGGTTGATGACCTGTGCAGGTGACCAGGTACTTGCCTTTATAACGCTTTGCAAATCCATACCCATCGCCATAAATTTCGACATGGTTGTCAGCATATCTTTCATCGCTCCGTTCATGCTGCCGATATGAAGATCGGTACTAATGGCCTGGGGATAAAACCCGCTTTTAATTGCCGGTATGCCTTGTGAATAGGCGAAACTGATGCCACCGTAACCAACATCGAAAACGATGCCTCGCTTCTGTGCTTCCCATACAAATGGCTTGACTTTGTTAGTTTGGGGATCGACAATACACTCTCTTCCACTTGCTAATTGGGCATAACAATGTGTGAAAATATCTCCGGGACGCAAATGTTTCATAAACAGCTCCTCCAATGATAGTGGGGGATTGCTCCCGCCAAAATCGATCATCACAGGAATGTTAGCTAATTTTCCTGCCTCTTCGGCGCGGTCAGTTGGGGTCCAGTCCGGACCCTCATAATGAGCCAGCTTGATGCCAACAATATCGCTGGAATTTTTTTTTGCGAAGTCTGCGGTCAATTTGGAATCCATATCTTTTAGATTCTGCTCGAAAGGGCCTCCCCGCATTCCTTCACCCACTATATTCAGAAAAGCCAGGACCCGGGTTTGCGATAAATCGATTGTCTGCCTTTTGAATGCAGGAAATGTCCGCCATCCGGCACAACCCGCATCGACGATTGTAGTTACTCCAACGCGAAAGGTAAATCCATCGGGCGTAACAGCGGCCGGCCCATTCATATATTGCTGGTCGGAATTGGTTCCCTGGAATAGATGAGCGTGAATATCAATCAGACCAGGTGTGACATACAAACCACTGGCATCAATCACCTGCGTTCCTTCCTTCGGATCAATATTTTTGGCAATCAAGGCAACTTTGCCATTAGTGATTGCAATATCCATTACGCCATCGATGTTATTTTTTGGATCAATCAGATGGCCTCCCTTAATGACGATACTGTATGTTTGAGCCATGGCAAAACCGGTCATCATGACCAGTATCAAAATAATAAACAGTGATTTATTTCTCATGGGTTAACTTTTAAATATAAAAAGAATCCATGCCTTGTGAAAGGCATTTCTGACAATTCAATAAAAGGTAAGCTGTCGATCAACCGGATGCTTTACCTAATTCTTCCTTTATACGGCTCGCAACCATCTTTTCCTGTCCTGGTTGCAAATTCCATGAAGTAATTGTAATGCTGTTGTCCTTTCCGCCCATCACTTCAACGGAAGGATTTCCCTTCCTGAGTCGCTCCATAAATTCCTCCTTTGTCACCTTTACCTTGCTATTATCCCACGCAATGTTCAGCGTAGGTGTTCGGTTAGCAACCGGAGGTACAGTTAAAATGGTAGTTACGCCATTAAATTTTTTTGCGGCATTTTCAATTGTTGCAATACGGTCTTCCCATATCTTCCATTGTTTATCATGATCGAGGTTGATAAACTTTTCGAGAGCGACATACATCCCGAGGATTTCTTCCTTATTTACTTTCATTCCGCGGCCAATATTCCCTCCGCGAGGGGGTGCGTTCAGTCTGGCGGCGGCAATTAAATCTTTTTTTCCCATCAGTATCCCGGCACTTTGCGGACCACGGATGCCCTTCCCTCCCGAAACACAAACAAGGTCAAATCCCATGTCGTTAAATTTCCACATGTTCTCAACAGGTGTTGCGTCGGCAGCCATATCAATCATCGTGGGGATATTGTGTTTCTTTCCCAACGCGACCCATTCCGTATCCGGAATTTTCCCATCAGGTCCTGCGTAATTGAGGAACCACATCATGGCCGTATTTTGATTAACTGCCCTTTCCAGATCAGCCGCGGTTTCAATTTCAATAATTTTAACACCCGTATTAGTGACTGCATGAATATAATCATGGTTGTGTGCTTTTTGAACAATCACTTCGGATTTAATCCCTTCGAGGTTGGGCAACTGCGCTACTTTTTTCAAATCCATACCGGTAAGTACACCTGCCGTGCCCAATACGAGGGCTGACCAGCACCCGGCAGTGATAGTCGCAGCTTCTGCATGGCACATGGCAGCAATCTTTTCGCCGACTTTGTCTTGCACCTCATCGATCATTGCAAATTCGTGTGCCGTTGATCTGATTGCATCCACTACCTCCTCGTGCATCAGGCAGCCTGACATAAAGGTATAGGTGCCCGCAGCATTGATGAAGGTGCGGATTCCAAGTTCCTTGAATAAATTTCGTTTTGGGGTGGGTGGTGCTGTAGGTGAAGCGAGCAATGACCCGAGAGGTAATACCGATCCGGCGGCTACTCCTGCAACCGGGAAAATGGATAAACTTCGAATTGCGTCTCTACGTCTCATGTCAGTTTTTTTATGGTAATTAATATGAACCCAACCTGTTATTTCAAATTCATTTTCCATTCACGGCCAGGGAAATCAGCTAAAAAACTTTCGATATTTCCCTGATCCTGAAGCGTTACATAAACCGTACGCCCGTCATTTCCACCGAAAGCCACATTGGTAGGTCTTTTCCCAACAAGGGCAATTTCCTGTATTACTTTGCCTTCGGGAGAAACTTTCACAACAGTACCTTTACCAAATCTGGCGATGTATAAATTTCCTTTGATGTCACACCGCATTCCATCCATTCCGAAATCAGGGAATTCAATCAGCAAACGTTTTTTACCCACTTCGCCAGTCGGCAATAAATCATAGGCCCAGACCTTCGGTACCGCATTTACATATAGCGTTTCTTCATCCATACTTATTTCGATCCCGTTTGCTGGTCCTTGAATACTGTCCAGCAAAGCAACCTTCCCATCTGTATCTATGCGCCATATCCGCCCGTTTCCCGCTTTAAAATCAGGATCACTGGCATAGATGCGGTTCTTTCTGTCGATTGCAATGTCGTTGGGCTGGTGCATTCGCGATTCATGAGCAAAAACACTTAATTCTTTTGTGGACATTTCAACCTTTAATACGTTATGATTCGTGTAATCTGCAATAAACATATTGCCATGGCTATCAAAACGGATACCGTTTCCGATACTGCCACCTGGCAATTCGATGAAAACACTGGCGACACCTTCGGGTGTAACCTGCCCAATTGTACCCTGGTGATGATAGTTTACGGCATATAAAGTTTCTGTCTTGTCAACAGCAGGTCCTTCCACACCTGATGTAAAGCTATTTACGGGAATGAATACTGAAGACTTAAAAAGCTCAGGTGAGGCGGATTTCTGGGCCGCGGCTACCAGAGAACATCCGGCAAGAAGCAGGAGAAGTGATAGATGAAGAGATGACATGGGAATAGTGTAGTTTAAGTGCCAGTAAAATTAAAAAAAGTTTATACGATTTAAAAATAAAAATGGAAGTAATTGTAATGTTTAATTTTTGTATCTCATTTAGAAACAAAACGTTTTCTTGATTGAATCTAAATGCCTGGTTTACCCCAAACAAAAAAGGAGCTCAATGAGCTCCTTTTCTTATCTGAAAATTTATTTCGCCTAACTTTTCAAATTACTTTACCTTATTAACAATTGCGCTGAATGCAGCGGGATTGTTCATCGCCAAATCGGCAAGGACCTTGCGGTTGATTTCGATATCGGCGGTTTTCAATTTACCCATAAACTGTGAGTAAGAGAGACCTTCAATGCGAACTGCAGCGTTAATACGCTGAATCCATAATGCACGGAACAACCTTTTTTTGCTTTTTCTGTCACGGTACGCATACCCTAATCCTTTTTCGTATGTGTTTTTGGCAACCGTCCAGACATTTTTACGTGATCCAAAGTATCCCCTGGTAAGAAGCAGAAGCTTTTTCCTTCGGGCTTTCGATGCGACATGATTTACTGATCTTGGCATTTCTTTTTGTTTTAGAACAATGGCGTTCCTGATTAAAGGAATCTTTGTAAGCTCATTATTCGGTTAAACCTAATTCTATATTTTTACTAAAAGCGAAACATTATCTCATTGCAAGGAGCCTCTTGACGTGATGCGTGTCAACTTTGGCTACCAAACCCCAATAAGTGAGGTTACGTTTGCGTTTGGTGCTTTTCTTGGTCAAGATATGACTTTTATAAGCATGTTTCCTTTTAATTAACCCTGATCCGGTCAGCTTGAAACGTTTCTTAGCCCCGGCATTCGATTTCATTTTAGGCATTCCTGTCTAAGTATTAAATTATTTTTTCTTTTTAGGCGAAATAAATATTGTCATTCTCTTTCCTTCGAGTTTCGGAAGCTGTTCAACTTTTCCGACTTCCTCCAACGCATTGGCGAAGCGGAGCAGTAAAATTTCTCCTTGCTCGTTATATAAGATCGACCGTCCTTTAAAAAACACGTAAGCTTTAACTTTAGCGCCTTCCTGAAGAAACCGCTCTGCATGTTTTAACTTAAAGTTGTAGTCATGGTCATCTGTATTTGGACCAAAACGAATCTCCTTCACAATAATTTTGGAAGCTTTGGCTTTTAATTCCTTTTGCTTCTTCTTTTGTTCGTAAAGAAATTTCTGAAAATCGGTAATTCTGCAAACGGGCGGCTCAGCATTTGGTGAAATTTCAACCAGATCAAGCTCCAATTCGTCAGCTTTGCGAAGTGCATCCTGAATTCTGAAAACCCCGGGTACCTCAATATTTTCACCTACTAACCGAACCTCAGGAACACGAATCTGATGGTTAATCCGGAATGGTGATTTCTCTTCTTCTCTTGGGCCTCTGTGCCCGTTGCCTCTAATAACTGCTATGGCTATATCCTCCTATTTTTTAGTTAATTAACGACTATTTATATGCTTCCGCCAACTGTTCGCTGACCTCCTTACCGATGAACTCAGCAAACGAATCTACAGACATTGATCCCTGGTCTCCTTCTCCCTGACGTCGCACTGAAACAGTGTTGCCTTCACATTCTTTTTCACCAACAATCAGTAAATATGGAATATGTTTCATCTCATTGTCTCTGATTTTTCTGCCGATTTTCTCATTGCGGTCGTCAATTCCGGCGCGAATATCGGAATTATTTAATTGATTTGAAACTTTTTGAGCGTATTCGTTGTACTTTTCGCTGATTGGTAAAATTACAACCTGATCGGGAGTCAGCCATAACGGAAATTTTCCGGCTGTATGTTCGATAAGAACTGCAACAAACCGTTCCATCGATCCGAAAGGAGCACGGTGAATCATTACAGGACGGTGACGTTTATCATCAGCTCCAATATATTCAAGTCCAAAACGTTCCGGAAGATTGTAATCCACCTGGATCGTTCCTAGCTGCCAGCTGCGACCCAAAGCATCCTTGATCATAAAATCAAGTTTTGGACCGTAAAAAGCTGCTTCACCCAATTCTGTCTTGGTTTTTAGTCCTTTTTCAGCACAAGCTTCAATAATCGCAGACTCTGCCTTTTCCCAGTTTTCGTCCGAGCCAATGTATTTCTCGGTGTTCTTTGGATCACGTAACGAAATCTGCGCAGCGTAATCTTTAAAATCGAGTGCTTTAAAGATGATGAAAATGATATCAATCACTTTCAAAAACTCTTCTTTTAACTGATCGGGTCGACAGAAAATGTGTGCATCATCCTGTGTAAAACTTCTGACACGCGTTAGTCCATGTAACTCCCCGCTTTGCTCATAACGATAAACGGTTCCGAATTCGGCCATGCGAACAGGCAAATCTTTGTACGAACGTGGTTTAAACTTATATATCTCACAGTGATGAGGACAGTTCATCGGTTTCAACAGGTACTCTTCACCTTCATTTGGCGTGCGAATTGGCTGAAACGAATCTTTTCCGTATTTCTGAAAGTGACCTGAAGTTTTATAAAGTCCAACATCACCGATATGAGGTGTGATCACCTGTTCGTAACCAAATTTTTTCTGAACCTTCTTCAGAAATTTCTCCAACTGCTCGCGCAAAATAGCTCCTTTAGGTAACCAAAGTGGCAATCCCATTCCAACAGCAGGTGAAAAAGTAAATAGTTCCATCTCTTTACCAATCTTGCGATGATCCCTTTTCTTTGCTTCTTCAAGCAGAACAAGGTACTCTTCGAGCAATTTTTGTTTTGGAAAAGTGATTCCGTAAACCCTCGTAAGCATTTTGTTCTTCTCGTTCCCGCGCCAGTAAGCACCTGCAATATTGGTCAGTTTAACTGCTTTGATGAATCCCATGTTCGGCAAATGTGGCCCACGGCATAAATCTGTAAAATTACCTTGTTTATAGATGGTTATTGTTCCGTCCTGAAGATCGGTAATCAGTTCAAGCTTATATTGATCACCCTTTTCGGTAAACAATTTTAAAGCATCAGCTTTCGAAATTTCATTTCTGAAGATCTCTTCTTTGGTCCGCGCCAGTTCGAGAATTTTCTGCTCAAAAATGACCAAATCTTTATCACTCAATACTTTTCCTTCCGGCAGATCAATATCGTAGTAAAACCCATTATCGACTGTTGGTCCAATTCCAAATTTTGTCCCGGGATAGAAAAACTCAATGGCTTCGGCCATCAGGTGAGCTGATGAATGCCAAAATGTTTCGCGCCCCTCAAGATCATCCCACAAAAGAAGTTTGATAGAAGCATCTGCATCAATAACCCGGGTAAGATCACGTACTTCACCATTGACGGATATTGCGAGTACCTCTTTGGCCAGACGACTGCTGATTGATTCAGCAATTTCAAGACCCGTAACCGCATTATTAAATTCCTTTACAGAGTTATCAGGAAGTGTAATATTTATCATTCGTTACTTTTTTTTGAAGTGGCAAAATTAGTTATTCTCTGCCTGTTCGTCAAACATATCGACAAGTTTAATGAATGTATTTTTGCTGTCACACCACAAAATTTCGCAACGCTCCCTATTTTTTAATATTTTTGACGTTGAAAAACAGATTATACACTCCTATTATGCGCAGAATATCTTTAGTATTATTTTTGATTTCAGTCTGTTACATCACCTTACAGGCACAACAAATCACACTGGATGATCTATTTGTATCACGAAGCTTTCAGCAATCGACTGTAAATGGGTTGGCTTCGACAAATGACGGGTTAAATTATACAACCCTCGAAAACAATGGTCAGCAAATCGTGAAGTACAGTTACAAAACTGGTGAAAAGGTAAGTCTTGTACTCGATATAAAGACACTTAAAAATGATTCACTTAAATCGATCAAAGAATATGTTTTCAGTTCGGATGAATCGAAGGTGTTGCTGCTGACCGACCGTAAACCCATCTACCGCAGATCATTTACGGCAGTCTATTTCGTGTATAATTTTGTCACGAAAGAACTTGAACGATTATCAACCGGCAGACAACAGGTAGCCACGTTTTCGCCTGATGGTGAACGGATCGCCTTTGTCCGGAATAACAACCTTTTTGTAAAAAGTCTGCGGTTTAAAACGGAGCGTCAAATGACAACCGACGGCGAATTCAATAAAATCATCAACGGAATCCCTGACTGGGTGTACGAAGAGGAGTTTGAATTTAACCGTGCTTTCGAATGGTCACCCGATAGCAAACAGGTTTCTTACATCAAATTTGATGAAGAGCAGGTGCCCACCTTTGGTATCCCGATGTACAAGGGATTGAATCCAATTCATGAAGAAAACAGTTTATATCCAAGCGAATACCGGTTTAAATACCCAAAGGCCGGCGAAAAGAATTCGATAGTAAGTGTCTGGGTGTATGATATAAAAGCCGGACAAAACATTAAAATGGATATTGGTTCAGAAACCGATATTTACATTCCGAAAATCTGCTGGACTTATGGTGGAAAGAATTTGGGCATCGTGAAAATGAATCGTTTGCAAAACAGATTGGAACTGCTCTTTGCCAATTCATATACGGGCGATAGCCGGTTGGTCTTTACGGAAAAAAATAAAAGGTACATCGAAACCGATTTTCTCGATAATTTTCATTTTTTGCCAGATGACAAAACCTTTGTCACACTTAGCGAACAGGATGGATACAAACATCTTTACCTGTATGATGCTGGTGGCGTAAAAATCAGGCAGCTCACAACAGGTAAATTCGATGTACTTAAATTTTACGGGTTTGATCCGGCAACCAAAATGTTTTATTACCAGGCAGCAGCTGTATCCCCCATGCAACGCGAGGTTTATGGAATAAGTATCGACTTAAAGAAAAAGATACTTCTTTCGACACAGAAAGGGAGTAATAATGCCGATTTCAGTACAGGGTTTAAGTATTTTATCAACGAATATTCGAATGCAACTACCCCTTTGGTAGTTACACTTCATGAGATCTCTGGAAAACAAATCAGGGTTTTGGAAGACAACAATGAATTGAAATCAAAAATTGCAGAAAGAAAAATCCCTTTTAAAGAGTTTTTCACCTTTAAAACCAAAGAGGGAATTGAACTCAATGGATGGATGATCAAACCATTGAATTTCAATCAGCGTACCAGATATCCTGTCTTAATGACCCAATATAGCGGGCCAAATTCTCAGCAGGTTTTAGACCAGTTTGGGATTGGCTGGGATAATTACCTGGCGGAAAATGGTTACCTGGTAGCATGTGTTGACCCGAGAGGAACCGGCGCCCGTGGAGAGGATTTTCGTAAATGTACGTATGGTCAGTTAGGAAAATATGAGTCTGACGACCAGATCGAAGCTGCAAAATACCTGGCCGGTCTTCCGTATGTGGATGGGAAAAACATCGCTATCTGGGGATGGAGTTACGGCGGATTTATGTCAGCAATGTGCCTTGCCAAAGGGGGTGAAGTTTTTAAAGCTGGAATTTCGGTGGCTCCGGTGACAAACCAGCGTTACTACGATACCGTTTACAGTGAGCGTTATATGGGTTTACCAAGTCAGAATCCGGAAGGTTATGACGAAAATTCTCCCATCACGCTTGCCAAAGGGATCAAAGGGAAATTACTGCTTGTACATGGTACTGCCGATGACAATGTTCATTTTCAAAACTCGCTCGAATTTGCCGAAGCGATGGTTCAGGCGGGCGTACAGTTTCAGATGATGGCGTATGTCAATCGGAATCATGGAATCAGGGGTGGAAATACTACGATGCACCTTTACACGATGTTTGACAATTTCTTGAAAGACAACCTTAAATGAGCAGGAAGAATCAGAGAGGGCGTGAAAGAGAGATGGTAAGAAAAGGGGAATTTGAATTTTAAAATCACTTTTCAGGACATTAACCTTCGGTATTTTACTTATAAATAGATAAGTATCACGCTTAATTGCATAGTACAAATAATAAGTTGTAAAAAACGTTCAAACCGTTTGTTGAATCTGAAATTCGGCCTATATTTGCACCCTCCAAGCCCAGATGGTGAAATTGGTAGACACGCTAGTTTCAGGGACTAGTGACCGCAAGGTTGTGCAAGTTCGAGTCTTGTTCTGGGCACCACAAAAAAGATGATAGACCCACTGATTTTCAGTGGGTTTTGTCATTTTAGGGTATGAATAAGAAAAGAACCCATTTTTCAAACGTATTATGATTCAATAGAAAAGTAATTTCGCTTAGCAATTAATCTATTGGGAATCCAGACCTTCCATTTTATTCACTTGTCAATTCATTCGCAAATGTCCCTGCCAGTATCAATGCAGATTCTGAAACCAACGAGGGATATGAAAAGACATGATGTGCTTTCTCTACCTCCATTCTAACTATCGGGCACAACATACAATAAGTTTATTATTTGAATATATTTCACGGTAGCAAAGGTTTCTCACATCTTGCTTCTTAAAAACAACACCAACAGTTTTATCTCAAAAAGTATTTCGCATTAAAATTTTCGTCCATGTCAAAAGGTGTATCATTAGCAGACACCTGTTGTATCATTGACGAACAGTTTCCACAATTAAGAATATTTAAGTAGTATATAATCAATGCGATGTATTTCTGGCACTGTATTGGCATAGGGGTGTCAGAATTACCTATTTATTGTGGTACAAACCTATGTCTTCGGTATCGGGTAATACTAAAAATTGAAAAAAATATCTGAAAAGATTTACTATGCAACAACAATAGGGTGAGATTTTAATAAAAACAAATAAATAGATTAAAGTGGACAGACAGATTGAAAAGAAAAAATGGACCGTTAAAAAGATCGTAACAATTGTTGTTATCGCCGGTATTGTCTTGTTGATAGCTGCAAGTTACTATTCGACTTCAGGCAAATCAAAGCTAAATGTTGATCTGGAACGAATAACCATCAGTGAAGTTTCGAATGGAACATTTCAGGATTTTATTCCTGTAAACGGAGTAGTATTGCCTTTAACCACCATTTATCTGGATGCCAACGAAGGTGGCCGCGTTGAGGAGAAGTTTGTCGAAGATGGCGCAGTACTTAAAAAGGGGCAACCTATCCTGCGTTTGTCAAATACCGATCTTTTAATGACGATGATGAGTCAGCAAAATACGGTTTATAATACGCTGACACAGATGCAAATCAACAACAATGCAGCACAGCAGAATACGGTGAGCAAACTGAACCAGATGGCCGATGTTGAAAGCTTATATAAAGAAGCAGAACGTATTTATTTGTTGGACAAGCACTTGTTTGCCGAAAAAGTAATTGGCTCGCAGGAGTTTAAAAAAGCGGAGAATGATTACAACTATTATTCAGAAAAGAGGAAGCTAACACAGCAAATTCTGCAACAGGATTCTGTCTCCCGGACCCAGCAGGGCGAACAGGATAAACGTTCATACACAGGCTCTCAGGAAGCTTTAAATATGATGAAGATGAAAGTAAACGACCTGATTGTGAAATCACCCATCGACGGACAACTTACATCGCTGGATGCAGAGATCGGACAAAATAAAAGACAGGGTGAAAGGCTGGGTCAGGTAGATGTTTTAAGTGGTTTTAAAGTCCGTGTCGATGTTGATGAGCACTATATTTCTCGCATATATACCGGTTTGAAAGGAGATTTTACATTTGCAAACAAGTTGTATAATTTAGTTATTTTCAAAGTGTTTACACAGGTTGTGGGTGGCAAGTTCCAGATGGATATGCAGTTTGAAGGAACCGTGCCGACAGGTATCCGTCGGGGACAAACCTTACAAATTCATTTGGCATTAAGCGATGAGAAACAAGGTCTGCTATTACCACGTGGCGGTTTCTATCAGCAAACTGGCGGTAACTGGATTTTTAAAGTGAGTTCTGATGGTAAAACAGCCTATAAAACAGATATTCAATTGGGAAATCAGAATCCTGATTATTACGAAGTGTTGCAAGGGTTAAAGCCAGGCGATAAGGTAATTACAAGCAGTTACGAAAATTACGGAACCATACAGGAATTGGTTCTTAAAAAATAATAAAACAAGCATTCAAATATAAATACCAATCAAATGATAAAGATTACAGACCTTGAAAAAATCTACCGGACCGAAGAGGTAGAAACTATTGCGTTGAATAAATTATCGATAGAAGTGAAAGAAGGTGAATTTGTCGCTGTAATGGGACCGTCCGGTTGCGGCAAATCCACACTCTTAAATATTCTTGGGCTGCTGGATGATCCTGATGGTGGCAGTTTTGTTTTCAATGGTATAGAAGTTGCCCATTTTAACGAAAGAAAGCGGGCCGATATGCGCAAGCACAATATCGGATTTGTTTTCCAGAGCTTTAACCTGATTGATGAATTAACAGTGTATGAAAATGTGGAACTTCCCTTGATTTATACAGGTGTTAAATCAGCTGAGCGGAAAGAAATGGTTGAAAAAGTGCTGGACAAGATGAAGATCATGCACCGCCGCAATCATTATCCGCAGCAACTCTCCGGTGGACAGCAGCAACGTGTAGCAGTTGCCAGGGCAGTCGTCAACAATCCCAAATTAATTCTTGCAGATGAGCCCACCGGGAACCTCGATTCAGCCAATGGCGGTGAGGTGATGGAGTTGCTGACCGATCTGAATGAACAGGGAACAACCATTATCATGGTAACGCACAGCGAGCATGATGCAAAGTTCAGCCATCGGATTATCCGCATGTTGGATGGACAAACAGTTACGGAGAACATCCTCATATAAGTGATTTATTACGAGGATTTAAAAAGATTTCATTTCTGAATTGCAAACAGTAGTTGTGATGATAAATAATTATTTCAAAATAGCGTTCAGGAACCTTTGGAGGAACAAAGGTTTTTCAGCGATCAATATTCTTGGTCTGGCCATCGGTATTACGACCTGCCTGATCATTATGCTTTTTGTATATAATGAATTGAGTTACGACCGCTTTAATCTGAATTCTTCCCGAATCGTACGTGTGACGTTTCAGGGTTCGACTGCAGGAGGAGAAAAATTCAATGAAGCATCAATTATGCCTCCCGTTGCGCAAACAATGAAAACTGACTTTCCGGAAGTACTGGATGCTATCCGAATCAGGGATTATGGAAAACCACGCTTGATCAGTGGCGATAAATCGTTTAAAGAAGATGCTTTTGCATTTGTCGATCCCAATTTCTTCGGAGTATTTACCCTCCCATTGATTGAAGGTGATGCCAAAACTGGCCTTGTAGCGCCCAATACAGTCGTGATAACAAAAGCCCTCGCCCGTAAGTATTTTGGAAATGAGGATCCCGTTGGTAAGGTGATCAGCTTTAAAGAAGGGGATAAAGCAGTTTATAAAGTAACCGGTGTAATTAACAAAGTCCCTTTAAATTCGCATTTCCATTTCGAACTGTTTGCTTCGATGACTAGTTTGACGGAATCAAAGGAGCCAACATGGATGAGTTCCAATTTTTATACTTACCTCTTGCTGAAGGATGGGCACGATTACAAAAGTCTGGAGGCCAAACTTCCTGGAATGGTCGATAAATACATTGGCCCTCAAATGTTACAGGCGATGCATGTATCCTTACCGGATTTCAGGAAAAAAGGGAATAACCTGAGTTTTCATCTGCAACGGCTGACGGATATCCATCTTAGTGCCGATTTTGCCAGTGACCTGAGCTCGTCCGGAGACGTCCGATATGTTTATATATTCGGGGCAATCGCCTTATTTATGCTGTTGATTGCCTGTATCAATTTCATGAATCTTTCCACAGCCAGCGCGTCAAAGCGTTCGCGCGAAGTTGGTATACGTAAGGTATTGGGCTCATTGAAATTAGATCTGGTGCGGCAGTTCCTCCTTGAATCTATTGTGATCACAGCATTTGCATTTTTGCTCGCCATCGTTTTTGTGTACCTGGCATTGCCGGTTTTCAACAACCTGGCTGGTCAGAACCTGGCGTTCCAGTTTGCAGATCATCCGTTGCTATTACCCGGCTTATTTTTGTTTTTGCTGGCTACCGGGATTCTGGCGGGCAGCTATCCAGCCTTTTATCTTTCCACATTTAAGCCTGTCACAATTCTTAAAGGGAAGTTCATATCCGGCAAAACAAGCGCTGGACTACGCAGTGGCCTGGTTGTTTTCCAGTTCTTTATTTCCATTACACTCATTGTAATTACGACTGTCGTGTATAAACAGCTCTCCTATATTCAGCATAAAAAACTCGGTTACGATAAGGAACAGGTAATGATCATTCCTGCCTGGATGCTTGGCAAAAATGCAACTGTATTTCGCGATCAACTTGCCAACGACCCAAGGGTTTTAAGCATTTCCAACTCCGGATATTTGCCTGCCGGTCCAAGTGATAACAATAATTTTTTCGTTTATCCCGGCGAAAACGCCGATCAGATGGTGAAGACATTAAGGTATGATGTCGATGAAAACTATATCCCAACACTTGGTATTCAATTGTTAACAGGAAGGAATTTCTCAGGAGATTTTGCAAGTGATTCTTTAGCAATTGTCCTCAATGAATCTGCCGCCAAAGCATTTGGATGGGGAGAAAAGGCATCAGGTCAAACTATTTCCACATCGAATCACAATGGAGAAAAAATCAACTATCATATCATTGGAATCGTGAAGGATTTTCATTTCAGATCGTTGCATGAATTGATCACCCCGCTTGTGATGGTGCTCTCTCCCAATAGCGGAATGATGATCGTAAAATTGAAAACAACAGATGTCGCTGGTTTAATAGCTGTTCTAAAAGCGCGCTGGGATGGACTTGGAGCAGAAGAGCCGTTCACCTACTCATTCCTGGACGATCGTTTTAGCAATACCTATCAATCTGAACAGAAGATTGGCATGATACTGGGCATTTTTGCAGGGCTTACCATCTTTGTTGCCTGCCTTGGTTTGTTTGGGCTTGCCATGTTTACTGCTGAGCAGCGCTCCAAAGAAATAGGTATACGTAAAGTGTTGGGTGCAAGTGTAGCGGGCATTGTTAGTTTGTTATCCATTGATTTTTTAAAACTAGTGCTTGTGGCTGTTGTTCTTGCTACCCCCGTTGCATGGTGGGCGATGAACAAATGGCTGACGGATTTTGCCTACCGGATTGATATCAGCTGGTGGATGTTTGCACTGGCGGCTGTCACTGCATTACTGATTGCCTTGTTCACCGTAAGCTTTCAGGCAGTAAAGGCAGCTATTGCAAACCCTGTTAAGAGTTTACGAACCGAATAAAATGACAGATCATGATCAGAAATTATTTTAAAATAGCCTGGCGGAATCTCCGGAAAAATAAAGTTTTCTCCATTATTAATATAACCGGGCTATCTGTTGGTGTTTCGTCTTTCCTATTAATTACTTTATATGTACTTGATGAACTAAACTATGATAGATATAATGTTCATGCAAACCAGGTTTACAGGATTGACAACCACATTAAATTTGGTGATTTTTCTTATAATGGAGCACAAACTCCTGCAATTATAGGTCCGGTATTTGAAAAAGATTATCCTCAAATTCAGCAATATGTCCGTTTTAAAAATTATGGTGGTTTTGTAATTAAGAAAGGTTCAGAAAATCTAAAAGAGGACAAAGGGGTGTATGCTGATTCAACAGTGTTTGATGTATTTACTTTACCGATGATTGAGGGTGATCCTAAAACGGCCTTAGTGGAACCACATTCTCTAGTCATAAATGAAAGCACAGCAATAAAATATTTCAGTACTACCAATGTGGTTGGGCAAACTTTAGTTATTAATGAAAACAATAATTATAAAATTACGGGTGTAATAAAAGATATCCCTAGGCAATCTCATTTTAATTTTGATTTCTTTTTTTCAATGAAAGAAAATGATCAAAGCAGGGATAATGGCTGGTTCAATCATAATTTTCAAACCTATTTGCGTGTTAAACCCGGAACGGATGTAGGATTATTGGAGGAAAAATTAAATAAAACGTTGATCACCGGTGCCACCCCGCAAATTAAAGGCATGTTAAACATGAACAAAGATGAATTTGTGAAAGGAGGTAATTCTCTGCATATAAGTCTCCGGGAGCTTACTAATATACACCTTCATTCAAATATAAGTGATGAACTGGGCATCAATGGAAGCATTCAATATGTATATATATTCTCTTCAATAGCCATTTTTATTTTGCTTATTGCATGTGTCAACTTTATGAATCTTTCAACTGCCCGCTCATCGAAACGGGCGAAAGAAGTAGGTGTGCGAAAGGTGCTTGGTAGTGTCAGAAAAAATTTAATGATTCAATTTCTTGTGGAATCTGTTTTCATCAGCCTGCTGTCATTTCTTTTGGCCATCGCAGTTGTATTACTCGTGTTACCACTTTTTAATGAGATTGCTGATAAAAATATCAGTTATATGTTATTGCTGAGTCCATTGATGATGTCAGGTGTTTTATTACTCATGATTGTAGTGGGGTTAATTGCAGGTAGCTACCCTGCCTTTTTTCTCTCATCGTTCCGGCCGATTGAAGTGCTGAAAGGAAATTTATCCAGCGGTTTTAAAGGAGCGTTTATAAGAAATTCCCTTGTAGTTTTTCAATTCTCAATTTCAATTGTTTTAATGATTGGGACTGTGGTTATTTTCAACCAGCTTAATTACATCCGCAATAAAAATTTAGGATTTAATAAAGACCAGGTTTTAGTACTCCAGAATACATCTGCATTGAATACTCAGGCAAAGGCATTTAGAAATGAGTTACTTCAAATTCGTGGGGTAGAGAACGCAACCATTACAAGATTTTTGCCTGTAAGCGGTAACAGGGGAGAAGGCGGATTTGTAACCTCACTGGTTTATGACGGTAAGAATTTTACAATCATGCAACAATGGGCGGTTGATGAGAATTACATCCCTACGCTGCAAATACATTTAGAGAGCGGGAGAAATTTTTCTGAACAGTTTCCTTCGGATTCGGACGCAGTTATAATTAACGAAGCCGCTGCAAAAATTTTGGGGAATGGCATCGCGATAAATAAAAAAATATACGAGATCAAGAACATTAAAACAGGGGAGTTGCTCGCAGTCAACGTTATTGGTGTCATCAGTGATTTCAATTTTAACTCATTGCACGAAAAGGTAACACCACTTGTACTGAAGTTGCATCCGGACAATGGAAGCATTGCTGTGAGAATTAATACCAGTGATATCTCCGGCCTTTTAGAACAAATAAAAACAAAATGGACTATGATGGCTCCATCACAGCCTTTCAGCTACTTTTTTCTTGATGAAGAGTTTAATAATCAGTATAAAGCTGATCAACGAACTGGTACTATTTCTATGATCTTTTCAATTCTTGCCATTCTTATCGCGTGTCTTGGATTATTTGGGCTGGTTACTTATGCAGCAGAGCAACGAGTTAAGGAAATTGGGATAAGAAAAGTACTGGGGGCAGATATCCCCGACATAATGAACATGTTATCCAAAGTTTTCATCAAACTTATTTTAATCTCGATTTGTATTGCATCTCCCTTTGCATGGTGGCTGATGAACAACTGGCTGCAGGATTTTGCATACCGGATCGATATCAGTTGGTGGATTTTTGTGCTTGCTGCGGTTACGGCATTAGTAATTGCCTTAGCCACTATAAGTTTCCAGGCAATAAAAGCAGCCATCGCCAATCCTGTTGAGAGTTTGCGAACAGAGTGAGCAAAAACGAAATCCTCCTTAATATGGGAAAAAGAAATTAAGAGCCGAATAAATTGTAAAGCTATGATAAAGAATTATTTCATAATAACATGGAGAAATTTATTAAAGAATAAAACATTTTCTTTAATAAATATTGCTGGTTTAAGTATTGGATTGGCATGTGCAATGCTGATTCTGCTATATGTAAAAGATGAGGTTAGCTTCGATAATTTTCATAAAAATGTCAACAACATTTACCGGATTGTTTCGAAATCGAAACATAAAGGAGTTGAATATAAAGATGGTAATACGGGTCATCTGCAAGGACCAAGATTTGCGAAAAATGTACCAGGCATCGAATCGTTTGTGCGTATCCAAAGTGGCGCTGAAGACATAAAAAAGGGGACCGAAATCCAGTCGCAGGATTTGCTTCGTGTTGATGCAGAATTCTTTTCCGTATTCACATTTCCGTTGCTGAATGGCAACCCGGCGACGTGTTTATCCGAACCAAATTCAATCGTATTATCCGAGGATGCTGCAAAGAAGCAATTCGGTACAGTTGATGCGGTTGGCAAAATAGTAATGTTGAAGGATGACAACCAATTCGTACCATACAAGGTAACAGCTGTAGCAAAAAGATGCCCGCAAAATTCTTCCATTAAATTTGACGTATTACTGCCTTTTAAGGAATCTGAAGCGGATGCTCAAAATAGCGATAACTGGTATAGTTTTTTCCTGAACACTTTTGTGATCTTAAACCCAAAAGCGAATCTTGAAACCGTTGAGAAACAAATGCAGGACTTTTATCTGCGTGATGCATCACAAGCGTTTAAGGATATGAATGCAAAGTATGGAGGCGGCTCTGAAGCAACTATGGGAACTTATTATCTGCAATCGTTTACTGATATGCACATGAATACAGAGCTACCGGCACAAAATGGATTGGTCAATGCAAGTAACCCTACGTATTCATACATACTTTCAGGTATTGCATTATTCATCTTACTGATAGCTTGTATCAATTTTGTAAATCTTACTGTAGCCCGTTCACTAAAAAGAGCCAAGGAGATAGGTATCCGTAAGGTAATCGGCAGCAACAGAAAACAATTGATCATTCAATTTTTGGGTGAATCATTTTTGCTTTGTCTGATCGCTTTTACATTGGCATTGTTAATTGTGCAATTGATTTTACCGGTATTTAATGATCTTGCAAACAAGGCGCTATCTTTTAGTTATTTGTTCAGTGCAAAATTAGTAGCCGGATACCTGTTATTGTTTGTTTTAACTGCCATGCTTGCCGGATTTTATCCTGCCTTGGTTTTGTCGGGCTATAAACCCGTTGAAACTTTGTACGGCCGATTCAATCTTTCAAGTAAAAATTATTTGCAAAAATCATTAGTTGTACTCCAGTTTGCATTGGCTTCATTTCTGATTATCTCTACGTTAACGATTTACAAGCAGTTTAATTATCTTACCAGTACCGATTTAGGGTACGATGACAGCAATGTTGTTGTTGTCAATAAGTGGCAAACAAGTCATAACGAAGCAGCCTTTTTTAAGGCAGAATTATTGAAGAACCCAAACATTGCAGATGTCGCTCCAAGAAATGGGGGAGGATGGATGACGGGAGCAAAACTTTTCAATGACTCTACCATCAGTTTTGATTACGAGACAATTGATGAATCATATCTCCCGGCATTAAAAATTCCATTGGTACAGGGGCGGAATTTTTCTGGTTCTTATCCATCTGATTCTACAAATTCTGTGCTGGTAAACGAATCGTTTGTAAAAAAAGCCGGCTGGAAAAGCCCAATTGGTGAAACAGTTAACTTTTTTTATAACAACAATGAAATCTATAAGGTGGTAGGCGTCGTTAAAGATTATCATTATCTTGCTTTAAATCAGAAAATTGGCCCGCAATTATTTACAATGAAAAATTCAAATCTGTATGGTACATTCAATATTAAAATAAAGCCAGGTACTGAAACTGAAAGTCTAAAGTTCATTCAAAAAACTTTTAAACAAAATTTCCCTTTAAGCCCTTATTCTTACATTTTTAAAAATGACCAGCGGATTAAAGATTACGAAGCGGAGGCCAAGTGGAAACAGATTATCTTCATTGGCGCCATCCTTACCATATTTATTTCGTGTATCGGGTTGTTCGGGTTATCGGTTTTATCAGCCGAAAAACGGACAAAAGAAATTGGTATACGAAAAGTTCTTGGCGCATCAGTCAACAGCGTAGTTACAACACTTTCAAGAGATTTTTTAAAGCTGGTTCTTATTGCACTGGTTGCCGCAATACCGCTTGCATGGATGGCCGCAGATAAGTGGCTTCAGAACTATCCTTATCGCATTACATTGGACTGGTGGCTATTTGCAATAGCAAGTTTGCTTGTACTATTTGTAGCGCTTGCTACAGTTATTTCACAAGCCATAAAAGCAGCAATAGCAAACCCTGTTAAGTCTTTACGAACAGAGTGAGTAAAACGAAATCCCGATTGTTTCGGGGTAAAAAGTTTAAGAACAGAATAAACGAGAAAAGATGATAAAGAATTATTTCAAAATAGCCTGGAGGAGTCTGGCCAGAAACCGGTCCTTCTCTTTCATCAATATATCGGGATTAAGCATTGGCTTAGCCTGTTGTATGCTTATTTTTCTATATGCCAAAGATGAACTCAGCTTTGACCGGTTTCATAAAAACGGAGACAATATTTACCAATTGACCTGCAGGATCATTGAAAAGACAGGAAAGGATGCCACTTATGGTATCGCTTCTATGGTTCAGGGGACTTCCTTTAAAAACGAAATTCCCGAAATTGTATCCTGCACGCGTGTACAGCAAAATAACTATATCGTAAAAAGAGCCAATGAGACTTTTTATGAGGATGTATCGTGGGTAGATGAAAATTTCTTTTCCGTGTTTTCATTCCCATTGAAGGAGGGCAATCCGAAAACCGTACTTTCTGATATTCATTCGGTAGTCATTACAGATGAAGTTGCACAGAAATATTTTGGTAAAACCAATGCTGTGGGGCAACGGATGGAGTTACAGATCAACGATGAGTTTGTGCCCTTTGTGGTCACGGGTATTGCAGAAAAGTCGCCGGAAAATTCGAGTATACGGTTTAAAATAGTATTGTCATATAACTATCAGACAGAACGAAATGCTGATGATCATTGGCTTAACCTTAGTTATCCCACTTATTTTGTTCTTCGTCCGGATGCAAACCTAAAAGCTGTTGAAGCAAAAATGGCGCAGATATATGCTTCCAAAGCAGGCAAAGAAATTACAGAAGAAAAAAAGCATGGTTTTGATGCTACCTTAATTTACGGAATTGCGCCATTACTAGGGATGCACCTCAATCCCGAAATCGAAAATAACACGGAAGCGAGCAACCCGCTTTATTCTTATATTTTATCCGGCATTGCCCTTTTTATCTTGTTGATCGCCTGCATCAATTTTGTAAACCTTACTATAGCTCAGTCGCTGCGTCGAAGAAAAGAAATAGGTATCCGAAAAGTGATTGGGGGAAGAAGAAAACAACTGATTTTCCAGTTTTTGAGCGAGTCGTTTATTTTATGTCTCATCGCATTTACACTGGGGTTTTTATTAGTACAACTTACACTGCCCGTTTTCAATAATCTTGTAAATAAACGGTTGTCGCTAAGCTACCTGTTAGATTTTCAGTTGATCGCCGGGTTTATAGCTTTATTCCTGATAACAGTTTTTGCTGCCGGATTTTATCCCGCATTGGTTTTGTCAGGTCTGGAACCAGTTAAGGCAATATATAACCGCTTTCGATTTTCGGGCAAAAATTATTTGTCTAAAGGGCTCGTCGTATTTCAGTTTTCATTGACGACCTTTATGATTATTGCTACTTTCTTTATTTATAGCCAGTTCGATTTTTTGATGCACAAAGATTTGGGTTATAATGATAAAGATTTACTGGTAGTAAGTGTAGGTCAGGAAAATAACCACAAGTTACTGGCTATTTTCAAAAACGAGTTTTCAAAAATTAGCGGTATACAGTCAATCGCTCAAAGACAAAACGGTTTTTGGGGAACCGGCTCAAAAGCCAACGGACATGATATTTCTGTGAGTTTTGAGCACGTCGATGATAATTATTTACAAACATTACAGATCCCATTGGTAGAGGGAAGGAACTTCTCAAAGGATTTTCCTTCGGATTCCACCAATTCAGTTTTGGTCAATGAGGCTTATATCAGGGAAGCCGGCTGGAAAAATCTGGGTTCAGGTAAAACGATTGATTTTTTAAACGGGCAGGACAGGAAACTGGCGATAATAGGGGTTGTAAAGGATTATCATTTTGGCTCCTTAAAAGATAAAATAGGGCCACAGGTATTTACATCACAGCCTGGTATGGGTTATGGAAGATTTCTATTAAGGATTGATCCGGAAAACAGGTCTAAAACACTGCAGGCTATTGAAAAGGTTTACAAAACGCTTGTTCCTTACCGTCCCTTCAGATACGATTACATGCAGGATCTTAATTTTAAAAATTACGAATCAGAAGCCAGGTGGAAACAGATCATCAGTTTTGGAGCCGTTCTTATGATCTTTATTTCATGCATCGGACTGTTTGGCCTGAGCATGCTTTCCATTCAGCAACGCACCAAAGAGATCGGCGTACGAAAAGTACTTGGAGCGAGTGTACTCCAGATATCAGGTTTACTCTCCAAAAACTTCCTGGTATTAGTTTTTGCTGCATTTGTTCTGGCCATTCCGGCAGCATTTTATGCTGTTACTAAATGGTTTGAAAATTTTGCCTATCATATCGATGTTTCCTGGCAGGTATTTGCCGTTGCCGCACTGCTTACTGCTGTGATTGCATTAATTACAGTTAGTTACCAGGCTATAAAGGCCGCAACTGCCAACCCTGTTAAGTCTTTACGAACGGAGTGAATAAAACGAAATCCCGGTTATTTCGGGAAAAGTTTAAGAACAGAATAAAACGAGGAAAGATGATCAGAAATTATTTTAAAATAGCATGGCGTAACCTTATCCGTAATAAGGCATTCTCAGCAATCAATATTCTGGGACTTGCGCTTGGTATGGCTTGCAGTCTGCTGATCATGCTTTGGGTACAGGATGAACGTAATGTGGATGGCTTCCACGTCAATGGAAAGCAACTGTACCAGGTTTATGAACGCTCGCATTACG
This sequence comes from Bacteroidales bacterium, assembly GCA_038236995.1. Classification (GTDB taxonomy): domain Bacteria; phylum Bacteroidota; class Bacteroidia; order Bacteroidales; family Prolixibacteraceae; genus JAAFHB01. The sequence goes on from JBBRZE010000032.1 coordinate 45,484, forward strand.
ATGGGAAAGTGGAAGCCGGTTATGCAACACAAGGCTTGCTTTCAGAAGAACTAAAAAAGGTGATCCCTGAAATAAGATATTCCAGCAGCATGGATTATGCATCACAGCCCGGTACCAAAAATACGTTTGAGGCGGGTGAAAAGGTCAATAAAATGTTTGGAAAATTTGCAGGAGCTGACTTTTTCAGCATGTTTAGCTACAAACTGCTGCAGGGAATACCAACGACCGCGTTGAATACACCCGGTTGTATTGCAATTTCAAGGAAAATGGCGGAATCCTTTTTTGGAAGTCCTGAAAAAGCCATCGGGAATACGATTCGTTACGAAAACAAGGAGGACCTGCTGGTAACAGCCGTTTTCGATAATGTACCTGTTAATTCTTCTCAGCAATTTGATTTTTTAAGAAGCTGGATTGACTACGTAAAACAAAATACATGGGTCCTCCACTGGGGAAATACGAGTCCCGATACCTATATTCAACTGCTCCCCGGAACCGATCCGGCTAAAGTGAGGGCTGAAATAAAGGATTTCATTTATAAGTATAAATCCAAAGACAAGGGATCATACACAGAACTTGATTTGCAACCTTATACAGATAAATACCTTCATGCCACTTTTAAAGATGGTTATGTTGATGGTGGGCGGATTGAATATGTGCGCCTTTTCAGCATCGTGGCCATCTTTATTCTTTTGATAGCATGCATCAATTTCATGAACCTGGCAACGGCCCGTTCAGCCAGGCGATCCAAAGAGATTGGAATCCGTAAAGTCCTGGGGGGTATCCGCTCTGCGTTAATTGCACAATTTATGGGTGAAGCCTTGCTGCTTACATTTATCGCTGGAATAATTGCTGTTGCACTGGCGGGGATACTTTTACCGGCCTTTAACAACTTGACCGGAAAGCAACTATTCCTTCCTGTGGGACACCCCATTTTTTGGACATCTTTAGTTGGACAGTTAACAATTACAGGATTAATAGCAGGAAGTTATCCGGCTTTATTCATGTCATCACTTAACACGATCCGGGTTCTAAAAGGGAATCTGAAATTTAGCTGGAATGCAACAATTTTCAGAAAAGGGTTAGTTGTCTTTCAATTCTCACTCTCTATTATTCTTATTGTGAGTATGCTGGTCATCTATCGCCAGATTGATTACATCCAATCCAAAAACCTCGGATATGATCGTGAGAACCTCATTTACTTACCGATAGAAGGGAACCTTGTTCAAAACTTCAAATTCTTTAAAGAAGAATCGACAAGGGAATCAAGTATATTATCGGTTTCAAAAATGCGAAACTCACCTACGATTATTGAACACCATACCTCCAGCATTGATTGGCCCGGCAAGGATCCCAATTTAAGTGCTTCGTTTGCCGATGGGGTAGTGGGATATGATTTTGTAAAGACAATGAAACTCAACATTGTTGAAGGGCAGGATTTTTCAACGGATTTTGGAACAGATTCAACCGGATATTTGCTAAATGAAACAGCCGTACGCAAGATTGGTTTACAAAATCCGGTTGGCCAAACCATCTCATGGGGAAACCGTCCGGGTAAGATTATCGGTGTATTACAGGATTTTCATTTCAATTCAATACACAAGACGATTGATCCGTTGATCATCCGGCTCGATGAAAGTTGGAAATGGGGAACAGTCCTTGTTCGAACCAAAGCAGGCAAAACCAAAGAAGTAATTGCCGGTTTGCAAAAAATCTGCAAATCGATGAATCCTGATTTCCCGTTTACTTACCAGTTTTCCGACGATGAATATACCAAATTGTACAACAACGAACAGGTCGTCAGTAAACTGGCCAATTACTTTGCATTTCTGGCAATCTTCATCTCCTGTCTTGGTTTATTTGGCCTGGCCACGTTTACTGCAGAACAGCGCACAAAGGAAATTGGTGTGCGCAAAGTCCTCGGGGCCTCTATCACCAACATCGTTTCTGAACTCTCAATGAGCTTTTTGAAACCAGTTGCAATCGCGTTTTTAATTGCATTCCCGATAGCCTGGTATGCAATGAACCGATGGTTACAGGGCTTTGCCTATAAGATCGATATCGCATGGTGGATGTTTGCGATAGCGGGTCTGATCACAATTGGCATTGCACTGCTGACCGTCAGTTATCAAAGTATCAAGGCTGCTTTGGTGAACCCGGTGAAGAGCATGAGAACAGAATGAAAAATAGATAAATAGTAATAGGATATGATCAAATTAAAGAATATTTTCAAGTGGGTGAATTCAGGGGGTAACAGGGTCTTTTTATTAAAGGACATCAACCTAAACATTCAGGAAGGGGAGTTTATCAGCATTATGGGACCATCGGGTTCGGGTAAATCAACATTACTGAATGTAATTGGTATGCTCGATGAGTTTAATGAAGGTGAATACCAGTTTCTTGACCAGCCAGTTCATCTGTTAAAAGAGAAGCAAAAAGCACAGTTTTATAAAACACACATCGGTTTTGTGTTCCAGGCTTACCATTTGATTGACGAATTAACGGTCTACGAAAATATCGAAACGCCGTTGCTCTATCAAAATGTGAAGTCGGCTGAAAGGCAGGCCATTGTTGCCGATATCCTCGACCGTTTTAATATTGTTGGAAAGAAAGACCTGTTTCCTGCCCAATTATCGGGTGGTCAGCAACAGTTGGTAGGCGTTGCAAGGGCTTTGGTCGCAAAACCTAAACTGATCCTTGCCGATGAACCAACCGGAAATCTAAACACGAAACAAGGGGAGGAGATCATGCAACTTTTTAAACAGTTAAACGAAGAGGATGGTGTCACAATCATTCAGGCAACACACTCTGAAAAGAATGCGGCATATGGATCTAAAATTATTAACCTTCTCGACGGAAGAGTGGATAAATAGATAGATCATTAATAGTCATTAAGAAGTCATTTAAGTAATGAATATCATTAAATGCCGTGTTTTCACAAGAATGGAATTTTAAATTGCACCTTTATTCGCAAGTAAACCTTAGAGGCGCAGCCTCGGCAAATCTTGTATCACCGGATTTTAATCCGGCAAACAGATGCATAAAGTAATCATCAGAACCGTAGGTTCTGCCCATATAAAAGCTTAGTGATAAATATGAATCGTACCTACGGCACTCCAATTTACGATAGACGTTCATCTCAACGGATTGAAATCCGTTGTTACAAAATGAATCGTGCCGATGGCACTTAAACGACATCTTTTAATTCTCGTTACTTAGCACCCGAATAAATTTTTAATAAAGATATTTACGATGAAGAATTTTAATAAAATAACCGTTATCCTGTTGGTACTTATTTTGCTGGCAACCGCCAGTCAGACGAAAGCCCAGGACACGACAGCTGTTAAGGATGTTTATACTTTGCAGCAATGCATTGAGATTGCATTTAAAAACAATGCCGATGTAAAGCAGGCAGGTTTTTTGGCGAAATCGGCTAAAATTAATTACAATCAGTCGATGGCAAATATGCTGCCCGACCTGAACGCGGGAATTTCTCACACACAGTATAACGGGCGCAGTATTAACCCTTACACGAATGCTTACATTAACGAGCAAAACACGGCTGGCTCGTACCAGTTAAACGCCGGTATTACGTTGTGGCATGGCAGCAGCATCCAGAATTACATGAAGCAATACCGTTTGACTTATGAGGCTGGTAAGATGGACGAACAAAATGCAAAGGATAAATTAACGATCAATATCATTTTATCCTATCTCTCTGTTTTAAGCGCACGCGAGCAACTGAATATTGCGCAGAAACAGGTGGAAGCCACCCAAAAGAAAGTGGATCTTTTGGTGATCAAGAACAATGATGGCGCGATCTCTCCATCCGATTTATTCGATATGAAAGGTCAGCTTGCAAATGACGGATTAACAATGGTGAACACACAGAACAGTCTTGATAATGCATTGCAGACGTTGACCCAGCTGATGAATGTTCCCTATGAAGCTGGTATGCAGTTGGCAGCCATTACCGATGGTATGCTGTTTCAACCCTACGAAGAAACGGTTGATCAGATTTACGAAAACGCCTCGCAACAATTGGCGCTCGTAAAATCGGCTGATCTGAAAGTGGAGAGTGCTTCCAAAAACATAAAAGCAATCAGGGGGCAGATGATGCCAACACTCTCGCTGTTTGGAGGTTTATATACCAACTATTCGAGTGCCGCCAAAATACAGCAGCTCACCGGCACAACTGATGTTCCCACTTCGAATTATGTGACGGTCAATAATGTGAAGACGACCGTGTTTAGCCCGCAGTCAAATTTTAATTCGCTTTTGATTGGTTACGACACCCAGTTAAAAAACAACTACAATTCAGCAGTTGGCATCGGTTTACAGATTCCGCTCACGAACAATATGCAGGTCAGGAATAAATTAAAGCTGGCAAAGGTGGCAGAGCAGCAGGTACAGGAGCAGGCAAAAACCACCAGAATTCAGTTAAGACAAGCCATTGTTCAGGATTTTGTAAATATGAATGCCGACTATACAGCGTATAAAATCCTGTTGTCGCAGGTGGAAGATTTTGGACAGTCGTTTCATGCTGCCGAAATCCGTTATACAAATGGCGCCATTTCGACGGTCGATTTTGTGATTGCAAAGAACAACTTCGACCGGGTACAACTGAATTTGGTGGTCGCCAAATACAACTATATGCTGCGCACCAAACTGCTCGACTTTTACCAGAACCGCCCTTTGTGGTAAACCATTCATGCTTGATGGCAAGTGACCGGGTGAGTGTTCAAATCATGTACACTCACCCGGTCACTATGATATACTCACCTGGTCATTTCGATGCTTAATTCAAATCACGCACACTCATCTGGTCACTTTTATGCTCATTCAGTACAGATTATGTATACTCACCCGGTTCATTTCAATTCTTAAGTACATTTTATGAATATTCCCCTGGTTATTTCGACGTTGATGTTCAGTCGCTGTACATGCACCTAACCACGATGGAATTATAACTAAAATCTATAAAAGCCTGATGTTTAGGAATAAATGTTTATCTGTAATCGACTTTATGCGCAAACAGCTGACTTTTTTGTTTCACCAAAGTACTTTGTTACTCCATCATAGTACTTTGTTACTCCATCATAGTACTTTTTTACTCCATCATAGTACTTTTTTACTCCATCATAGTACTTTTTTACTCCATCATAGTACTTTGTTACTCCATAAAAGTACTTTGTTACTCCATCATAGTACTTTGTTACTCCATCAAAGCACTTTGTTACTCCATCAAAGCACTTTGTTACACCATCATAGTACTTTTTTACTCCATCATAGTACTTTGTTACTCCATAAAAGTGATGTGTTTAGGAGTTTTATCGGAAAACAGGCAGGAAAAATTGAATACGGCGGACAACGAGAATAAATTCAATATGTTTTATATGATTTAAAGGAAAAGCTACACAATGTTTCACAGTGTTTAAGCAGTGTTACACAATGTTTTTCAGCAAACAAATTGACGCTTTAAAGTAAAACTAAACCGTGAAAATCTGTGCTTCACCCTGTGTATCTATTTTACATTCAGCTTCTTCTGAGTTTGTCTTTGAAAATTATATTTTCTTAAATTAACGCGTTCTCATTTATATTTTCTTTACTTAAAAAAAATCTAAACACACACAAAACGTTATAGAGCAAAAAAAAAAGATATTTTTACATTTAACGTTCATGGAACAAATTAAATGTGAAAATATGCTTACAAACATCAATCCAAAACTACCGATGCGTAATAAAGCGATTACGCGCGACTTTTATATAAACAAATTAGGTTTTCAGGAATTTGGTAGTTCTGATTTTGATGGATACCTAATGGTGCAGCGGGACAGTATTCAAATTCACTTTTTTGAGTTTAAAGAAATTGATCCGAAGGAGAATTACGGACAAGTATATATTCGGACTGATAATATAGACCTATTGTATCAGACCATGTTGGACAAGAAACTAAACATCCATCCATCCGGACATTTGCAAATCAAACAGTGGGGACAAAAAGAATTTTCGATGCTCGATCCTGACAATAATTTACTCACTTTCGGACAGGACAGGTAATTATATCATTTAAAGGAAAAGTTGCACAATGTTTCGCAGTGTTCACGCAGTGTTCACGCAGTGTTCACGCAGTGTTTCACAATGCTTTTCAGCCAACGATTCACACAGAATATAGAACAATTAATATTGAAATTATCGCTGAATAATATTGTACTTTTGGCACGAAGCATATTCTTTGTTTTATTATGTCCCTACTAACGCAATGCTCATTCGTAGATAAATTATGAAAAACATTAAAAATTTCATTGTGATCCTTCTTGTATCACTTTTATCCATCGCAGCATCCGCTCAAACAGCAGGAGCTCAACCACCAACATTCGTTGCCGTTGAAAAAGAAGATATTAACCAGTTAAAAACGTTAATTGATGCCGGAGCAAATGTAAATGAGGTTTACGAAGGAGTTTCCTTATTAAATAAAGCATGCGGTGGTGTCCTTCGAGTGAATAACGAAATCGTTAAAATATTACTTGATTCGCCTAAAATTAATGTGAAAACAATAACATTAATAGAATCTGGTTTTGACAAAGGTTGGGAAACAACACCATTAGTTGCCTTGCTTAGCAAGCCCTGTAACTCTTCGAAAATTGATAATGTAGTTCGGCTTATCAAGATGGGGGTTGACATCAATTATCACAGCGAATTTAATAACAAGTTCACAGCTTTATTAGTAGCGACTTTTGGACTCCAATCGGATGAGTCGCGAGCGGTCACCATGGCTATATTAAATAATGCCAGTGCCAAATTAAACATGAATTATGTGGGTAAATACGATGCGACTGCTTTAGGAAATACCGTTGAATCGCAACATGCCGAAGCAGTTGAAGCAATTTTAAAACGAGGCGCAAATGTGGAAGGTGTTAAGCATGGCGATAATTATAGCGGGATGATTCCTGCAACAATAGATCA
>JBBRZE010000033.1:0-52155 GCA_038236995.1 Bacteroidales bacterium
AGCCAGATGAAATGGATTGCTGACAAAAAAGATTCATTGAATATCCCGATCGTATTGCATGTTGGCGATTTGGTAGATTTTAACAGCACCGACCAGTATGACAGGGCAAGCGAGGGGTTTAAAATCTTAGATAACGTTCGTGTTCCATATGCTATTACACTGGGAAATCACGATACAGGAGCTGTTGGAGAACACAGCGGAAGTGCAGCACCGGGAAATGTGAATGCTAATCTGAGGAATACAGATCGGTTCAATACCTATTTCCCGGTAAAACGATTTACCGCGCAAAAAGGGAGGTTTGAAAAGAATAAAAGCGATAATGCATTCTATACCTTTAAAGCTGGTGGCCTGAATTGGCTCGTGTTAACGCTCGAGTTTTGTTCCCGGCAAGCGCCTGTTGAATGGGCTAGTCAAATCATCACAAAACATCCTAAGCACAATGTAATTGTTTTGACCCATTACCATCTAAATGCAAAGGGAATTATTGGTCAGGACAATGCCGGATATGGCGACTTAAGCCCTCAGAAAGTTTACGATCAGTTGATTAAACAATCTGCAAATGTGCGCATTGTTTTAAGTGGGCATACTGGATCATCTGTGCATCGCGATGATATTGGTTTGAAGGGCAATCATATCTATCAAATATTGCAGGATTACCAGGGAGACGATAATGGGGGCGGATTCATCAGGTTACTTGAAATCGACCCCGGTTCAAAGACAATGTCTGCGAAAATGTATTCACCTTTTTATAATCGTACAAAAACCGATTCATCTCAATTTTCGTTTACCGGTGTTGATTTTGTAGGTCAAAAAGTTAAGAATTAAAAGTAAAAAAATGAAAAATTGCATCGTATTAATGATGATTATTCTTGTCGGTTCTTCCCTGACCGCTCAGGATGCGAAACCATACTGGAATTCAAACATCCCACTAAACTCTTACCGACTACCGCCAGCTCCATTGGGAGCAAAAATTAAGTTTACCGATCTTGACAAAGACGGTGATCCGGATGTCCTCGAAACTATGACCATCAACAACACGCCTGTCAGGTGGATTGACGACGATGATGACATGAAATATACAGATACCGAAGGCGATACCGACAGTGATTGTCTGATGATTGACCGCGATAAAGACGGCAAATTCGGAAGTTATAATGACCTGGTCATCGATTGGAATGATACCAACAATGATGGGAAAGCCGATATGCAGGTAGTGGTCGATTATGTGGCTAAAGATGTTAAACAAGCCTGGGGGCCAGGTCACTACATGTGGGTTCTGGATACCGATCTGGATAATATTTTCAATTACATCGACTGGAATACATTTCAACTTCGGTGCTGGGTACACAACGGTCAGTCCGATTTCTTCGAGGATTATCACGGGAAAAGCCTATTCCTGAAAATGCACACAACGACCGAAAAGATGAACGATGTCAGGCTTAACTGGGAAAATCCCTTTCTGTTTTACGATACAGATAAGGACGGTTTGACAGAAATGGCCATTCGGTTGTGCGATTCACCTGCCTTCGTGAATGATAAAACACTTGCAAATGTACCTGAAAATACGAAGCTTACCGGAAATATCGATTGGGCTTCTTTATCGTTTGACCTGGACAATGACAACCAGGTTCAGAATGAGTTCGATCTCGATATGACAATCCATTTCCGAGGTGGTGGATTTAATTACATGGATCAGGTGCATAAATTCAATAACATGCGCGGCTTGCCGGCAACCGACACGATGTTTATGGATCCACGCTGGAGGCAATTAAGTGAATTGATTTATCCCGACCATGAATCAGCCTGGGACCTGGTTTTCAACCGTGGCAAATTTAAATCGGTATATTTTACCTTCGACGAGGACGATGACTGCGCCCGTTGGGAAAGGGTTGAATTGTACGAGCCGAACAACCTTTTCAAAATTGGTGCCCGAAAAGGGGGAATCGACAATAACCCACAAGCCGATGCCGCTGGCGACCGCGGCGAGTGGGACATTGATAATTCGGGGAAAGGAAACCTGTATGTGAGTAAATTCGACGGTCGTATTCACCTCTTTGGCGCCGAATGGGGTGCCTGGCGTGTCGATCAGAATGCAATGTCGTACCAGGGAATGGGCGGAATATATGATGGTTACGGTCCGGGTCGCTCGCAGATTGAACCTAAAATATTCTCAACACTAAAATACACGGATACCGATAAAAACGGATTTCTGGATGAAATTTCCTATGATCTCGATGGTGATACTTTATTCGAACATACAGTGTCGCTGAAGAAATTAGGGATTGATGATAAGGCCGAGGTAATTAATACTGCAGGCATGAAATACGAAGATTTGGTTGCACTTAATACAGCTGTTTCCGATAAAATGTGGAAGAATGCTGAAGAAGCATCAGCAGTGGCGGAGGCAGCAGGCATCAATCTGAGTTGGTACAGCCTGATGCGTAGTCCGAAATCGATTCAGCAGAAATACAATTACGGCTATTGGTTGCAGTTTTATCTTTACCGCGATTTAATGGAACTTGCTGTTCGAAAGAATAATACAGAATACCTTAATCGCCTTGACAAAGGCTATTTCAGCGGAAACTGGAAAAGTATTGGTAAGCTTTTGTAATATTTGATGGATTCACTTCCTAATTGAAGAGGGTGCTCCAATTATAGGAACACCCTCTTTTCAAAAACTCAATTTGCTGTTAATCTTTTTATTTGGTGGTTGTAACCTCCTTTTTATCGGGATACAACACCAGGCGGACATAATTGTCGCCACTCAAGTATTTGTTGGCAGCCACTTTTAATGCTTCCGGTGTAATCTTCTTTAAATCTTCCTGGTACTTTAGTATCTGTTCCGGATTTTCATCATTCTGGAACTGGCCATTCAGATAGCCCAGCCAGAAACCGTTTTCTTTCAACTGAACCTCGGTGACGCGGCGTTCTTCTGCCTGAACCTTTTCAACATCAACCTGCAACGGACCATTGTCGCGAATCTTTTTTACTTCGTCAAGTGCCGAGCTGATCAATTTTTCAACGTTATCGGGTGAGCATCCGAATGCAATTGAAAATGAATACCGATTTTCAGGATATTTGCTGTACGAAGCTCTTGTACCCACTCCGTAAACTCCGCTCTCGTCCTCACGAAGGCGTTCGATCAGCTTGATATCTAATATTGACGACAAAGCATCGAGTAGGTTGTTTTCGGTTTCATTGTATTGATATACTCCACTAAACGTAAGACGGACAGTTGATTTTTGTTCCTGACCTTTATATACCTGCTTTTGTATTTTACCTGAAGGAATATGAATACCAAGATCACGGGCACTTTCAATACGTTTGGTAGAAGGTAAAGCTCCCAGGTACTGTTCCAAAAGAGGCTTCAGCTTTTCAACATCAAAACTACCTACGAAAGTGAAGGTGAAATCGCTTGCATCGGCAAAGCGATCTTTATAGATTTCGAAGGCACGATCGAGATTGATCTTATCATATTTTTCGATACTTGGTCCCGTACGGCGAATACTGTAATTACCGAGGACTGCTGAAATGGTGTCGGAAAAGACAGATGGCGGATCGTTGCTGCGATTGGCAATGGATGCTTTTTCCTGCGAAAGTAATCCTTTGTAAACCTCAATATCCTTACGTGGCTGTGTAAAATACAAATAGACTAATTGCAATGCAGTTTCGAGGTCTTTGGGAGTAGCGCTGCCTGAAATACCTTCGGTGCGTTCACTGATATAGGGTGAAACACGAACTTTTTTGCCCGTAAGGTATTTGGTAAGCTGAACAGAACTATAATCTGCAACTCCGCTATAATTGATCAATGATGAAGCGCGGTTTGCCGATTCGTATTCTGCATCGCCGTAAAGGGATGAACCTCCCGGACTGAAAGCTTGAAAACTAATCTCATCATTTTTGAAATCGGTTGGTTTTAAATTTACCTTAACACCATTACTAAGGGTCAATTCAACAACTCCTATATCGTCAAGTTTTTTTTCTGCAACCACTTTCCCTGCAACTGGTTTTTTTGCAAGTAAAGGTTTATCAGACACGTTATCGAGATATGCTGTGATTTCACTTTTTTGAACATCGGAAACCCATCCATTAACAATCGCTTCAGTTGGCAATGATCCAGCATCCTTATCTGGTCCTAAAATGATAATGTCACGGTTTACGTCAACCAGGTATTTTTTAACCACTTCGTTGACTTCATCAAGTGATATCCCGCCAAGGTTATCTTTGTAAAACTGGTATTCATAAGCGATACCCGGCGATGCTTCTTTTTTCAAAAAAAGATTGAGGTATTCACGAACGTAATTATCCGAATTGGTTTTGTCTCTTTCTTTGTAAGCAGATTCGATATTTTGTATAAGGGCTTCTTTGGCGCGGTCGAGTTCTGTCTGTGTAAAACCGAATTTTTTGGCGCGCTCTACTTCTGTCCAAACAGCTTTAAATCCCTTTTCGAGTTCACCGGGTTTCCCGACTACAACAGCTGAAGCGACATCAAGATCAGCCAAAAAACCACCGATTGAACTTCCGCCCTGGATAAATGGAGGATTCGCCTGTTTACTCAATTCTCCAATACGTGCGCCAATGATGCGGTTATATAACGACCTGAGAATACTTTGCCGATAATCTGAAGTTGTTATTAATTTACTCTCAGGATGTTTGATGAACACCTGAACAACCATCACCGGAAATTCTTTGTCGGTAGCGGCAAAGAACTGGTTTTTTTGGGTCAGTGGAATTGTATAATCAATTCTTGGTCTTGGTTTTGCAGGTGATTTCAGGCTCGAAAACAAAACTTTGATCGTTTTCTCTGTTGCATTTACATCGATATCTCCAACCACGATCAGTGCCTGAAGATCGGGACGATACCAGTCGGAATGGAATTTGCGTATTGTTGCGGCAGTAAAGTTTTTCAAAACAGCTTCCGTACCAATTGGAAGACGATTGCTATATCGCGACTGGTTGAAAAGAACAGGTAAGTACTTGTCTTGTAAACGTTGTTGGGCGCTTTTACCCAATCGTTTTTCTTCCAGAATCACGCCGCGCTCTTTTTCAATTTCCGCAGAATCGAGCGTCGCATCCTGGGCCCAATCGCGCATAATCTGAAATCCGTTTTTTAGAATTACCGGATCATCGGTTGGAATTGGTAACTGGTAAACGGTTTCGTCGAAACTGGTATAGGCATTCAAATCACTTCCAAAACGAACCCCGGCTTTTTGGAGATAACTAACAAGTTCATTTTTGGGGAAGTTCTTGGTTCCATTAAAGCTCATATGTTCCATAAAGTGTGCAAGTCCTTGCTGATTGTCATCTTCAAGAATAGAACCAATCTTGTTGGCAAGATACATTGTCACCCGATTTTTAGGCTCTATATTTTTACGGATGTAATAGGTAAATCCATTGGGTAGCTTTCCTACTTTTACAGAAGTGTCGAGCGGCAATACGTCAGCTTTTGCTATGGACGATTTTGCAGCACTCTTTGGCAGTTTTGCCTGCGAAAAAGAACTTGCCGGCAGGAGGGCAAGAATTACAATTACCAGAGACAGTAATTGCAACCTGATTTTTTGCTTCATAGAATTTATTTAAATATGGGTTTATCCGAACAAAAATAGAAATTATATGTCACAATTCAACGCGTTCTAAATCAATAAGAAAATTTTAATGATCTGTGCGTATTTGACATACCTATTTTGTGGTATATTTGCCTTCACTGGCTTGAAAACTTGCCGTTTTTAGATTCAATCCGTCTATTTTTGATCTCAGACTTCCTCATCTTTAAGTGATTAAAATATGCAAATCCGACTCATAAAGCAATCAGACAATCCGGTGTTAGCAAAAATTATCCGTGCATCGCTGACCGAATTTGGAGCAAATCATCCAGGTACCGTGTATTACGATTCGTCGACAGATGCGCTTTTTGAATTGTTTCAAAGGCTCCGATCCGTTTATTATGTGGCCGAAACTGAGGACGGGAAGATTGTAGGTGGTGGCGGAATCTTTCCAACAGAAGGATTGCCTGAAAATACCTGTGAATTGGTGAAAATGTACTTAATACCAGATGAAAGAGGGAAAGGACTCGGCGGATTGATCATTGGAAAATGCTTGCAGACTGCAAAAGAATTAGGTTTTGCCCAAATATATATTGAATCGATGCCAGAACTTGCTCAGGCATTGAAGGTTTATGAAAGATTTGGCTTCAACTATTTGTCAGCGCCGCTGGGTGATAGTGGCCATTTTGGTTGCGAATTGTGGATGATTCGGGCGCTTTGATAAATTGAATGGATAGCTAATGGCAGCTAGCAACCAGCCTCTGGCAAAAATGAGGATTGCAGTATAGTGAAAGTGAGATACTTTATCAGATTTCCATGATCTAACTTCTAACTTTGAATCAAGTCTTACATCCAATAGCCATTTGGAGTCGCCGGAGGTTTAATAATTCATCTCATAACGGGAAGTTATTCTTATATGTAATATTCAATATTTTCTATCCATCCCGATTTAATGGCATGCATTGTCAACTCCGAAGCATTTGAAACTTCTAACTTTCTGAAGATATTTTTCCGATGGGTATTCACGGTGTGATAACTGATATTTCTCTTTGCAGCAATCTCTTTTGTAGTCAGTCCATCCGCAATTAGTTTTACAATTTCGATCTCTGAAGCGGTGAGGTGTTTTGGATCCTCTATTGTATATCTGTTTTCACTAAGGTCAAGAAACAGGTCAAGAATTTCTTCCGAATAATACTTTTTACCCTTTAGGGTTGACTCAATGGCATTAAAGATCTCTTCTTTATCGGCTGATTTGTAAATTATATTTTTGATGCCCGCCTTGGTTAGTCCGGCAAACTCTGTCTTGGTAATTGTATTTGTTAGAATTAGAATTGAAATATGTGGATATTTCTCCCGGATATTTTTCAAACCGTCAAGGCCATCGTAATCAATGTTCGAAAAATCGGTGATTAAAAGACCGCTTTTTGCATTATCAAGCAGCTTGTAAAGGTCGTTTTGGGTATCTGCAATTCCAGCAAGAAAATATCTCTCATCGATTCCGATGAGAGATTTAAGCGCTTCGACAATCAGGTATTGGGAATCCGCAATGATCACATTCTCAATTTTATTCGTATTCATAGAGATTCACTTAATGTTTGACTGTAAGTCCCGCTTTTATTTCAGAATAATTTCAAAAAACAACGACGCATTAAATTTGATTAAAAGCCTGTTCAAGATCGTTAATCAGATCATTCTTATCTTCGACTCCAATAGAAACCCTGATCAATGAATCCTTAATACCAGCTTGTTCACGCTCTTTTTGTGTAATCGAAGAGTGAGTCATCAGTGCGGGATGTTCAATCAACGATTCTACACCACCAAGACTTTCGGCAAGCGTAAATAGTTCAAGGCTTTCGAGAAAGTGGACAGCTTCCTTTTCTCCACCTTTGATTTCAAAGGAGATCATCCCTCCAAAACCTTTGGTTTGTTTGAGGTTTAACTCATATTGCGGATGACTTGGGAGCCCCGGATAATAAACGCGTGTCACTTTTGGATGATTTTCGAGGTATCCGGCAATTGCCAATGCATTTGATTGATGCTTGTCCATTCTTAGCGATAGCGTTTTTAATCCTCGTAACGTGAGATAACAATCGAATGGAGACGGTACCACGCCCAGTGCATTTTGATTGAATTTGAGTTCTTCGTAAAGTACGGCGTCATTCAGCATGATTGCACCGCCAATTACGTCGCTGTGCCCGGCAATATATTTAGTTACGCTATGAACAACTATATCCGCGCCCAATACGGTTGGATTTTGAAAATAGGGTGACAGAAAAGTATTGTCGACGATTACCAGTACATTGTGACGGTGGGCAATTTCAGAAATGGCCGCAATATCGCACACTTTCAGCAATGGATTCGTGGGTGTTTCAAGCCAGATCAATTTAGTTTCGGGCAGAATTGCCTCTTCGACAAGCTGCGGCTGAGTAGCGTCCACAAGGCTTACTGTGATGTTGTATTTCTCTTTCCACTGGTTAAGTAACCGCTTTGTTCCTCCATACAGATCGTCGAAACCAACGACATGATCGCCCGGTTTCAGAAGTGTGAATAGGAGCAGAGCTTCGGCAGCCAATCCGGATGCAAAACCTAAGCCGTAATTGGCTTGTTCGAGTGAGGCGTAACGCTTTTCGAGAGCAAATCTGGTGGGATTACTACTTCGAGAATATTGAAATTGCCCCGGGTTTTTAACCTCTTTACGCGCATAAGTTGATGAAAGATAAATGGGTGCAACAACTTCGTTTTTACTGCCCTCCGAAAAATCGGGCTTTTCGCCGACATGTATTGAACGCGTGTCGAATGATTGATTCTGATGTGACATTTTGAGAATATTGGTAAATAATTTGATTTTTAAAAAGATAACCAGACATCAGTCACCCGTGACCAGCGAAAGGCTTTAGTGAATCAACAAAAAAGGGGATGATGAGGTTTAAAAAACTTTAGAAACACATTCGCATTCGCAGCGATTGTAGCTTCAAATAGTAGCTATCCGAAACCGCAATTGGGGTTTCGAAAATTCGGGGAGAATTATTTGCTTTAGCTACTTTCATTAAAAACTGATATTACACTGCAAGTATCTGAATCTGTTTTCAAATAAAATATACCTGTAATTAGGTATATTTTGTACGATCTATTCCAAATGAATTCAGAGGGGCGATCACATAGGATCGCCTCTGCCTTAATTGGAATCTGAAATTTATTCTGCGAGCAGCTGGTTGATCAATTCGTTGAATTCAGTTTTAAATTCCTCGTAGAATTTACCCGTTGCAGGTCCGTTGAATCCAGTATGTACCTTTCTCACATTCCCTTTTTTGTCGATAAAGATCGTCGTTGGGAAGGCTGAAATACCATTTAACGCTGGAAGTGCTTTCGAAGCTTCGGCTGTGCCCGATTTTCCGGCGAAAAGGATTTCGTAAGGAATGCCTAGTCGGTTTTTCAGGTTTGACAACGATTTTTTGGCCGATTCGAAGTCGTCCTTCCGTTCAAAGCCAAGCCCGATGATTTCCACACCACGTTTATTATTTGATTTATACCATTCAGACAAAAACGCATTCTCGTCGAGGCAATTAGGGCACCAGCTTCCAAGAATCGTTACAATTACAACTTTGTCTTTATAGGTTGGATCAGACAATGATACCTGTTTTCCTTCGAGATTTGGAAATGAAAATTCGATTGAAGAGAATCCCTCTTTTAGATGTGAAGCAGTGTAAGGATCTGGTAAAGCAGCTTTTGCATTACGTTTACCTTCAACTATTGAAGTACTTCGAGGCGTAACGAATTCGCCCGAAAAGGTACTGTCGTTTGTAAATTCACCTTTCAGCAGGTAAGGTGTTGAACCACCAAAGGCGGAAAGGACAAACTTCTTTCTGTCCACAACTCCTTCAAGAAAGCGAAAATCGCCTGTTGTTGTAAGAATCGATCCGGTCAATAGGGTCTCTTTCTGATTAAAGTTACCTACGGTTCTGTCGGTATCACCTTGGGCGATAATATTTACATCCCATGTTCCTGCCAACGAAACTGATGGAGCTTCACTGCTTTTCGGGAATCGTGGAAGGTCACCAAATATTGCTTTAAACGGCACGCCAGCGACAGGTTTATCAGTGCCAACCTTCACCAATTGTCCTTCAAAAGTATTTTCAGTGAGTTTACCTTTCAAAATGGAAGAATAAAGATCAATCGGAATCGAAACCGAATCATTACTGTAGGTGATATTCTTTAGCTCAAAACGGTCTGTTCCATTGATTAGAAATACGGAAGTGTTGTCGGCGGTCTTGCCATTAACTTCAAAAACAAACGGTATTTCATTTCCGGGAAGCGTAAAAACGCCCCTCCACAATCCCTCTTTCATGGGTTTGACTCCCGGCTGACATGAGATTATTAATCCAAAAACGGAAAGAACGAGTATTGAATTTATCCACTTTATATTTTTCATAACGACCTAATATTCTTGTTTATATTGTTGTATTTTTTGAAAATATTTTCTGAAAATAACATGGAGAGGCTTTCCTCTGGTTATTCTCAAATCGCACTAATTATGACATTAGAAAAATACGTTTTATTTAGTTTACATCAAACCAAAGTTTTGTGGTAAGTGTTTCAGTTCCCTTGCACGTAATAGCCTCTTGTAATCTGGGTAATTAAACGGCTGCTCAATTTAATTATCTTTGTTTTGAGCGGAGAGTCGATTCAAGCTGTTAGCATACGTATAGTTTAATTTCAAATTTGGTTATGTCACAAGAATTGGAGAACTATTATTTGAGACAACCTGAACCCATACAAGGATGTCTTTTGGCATTAAGAAATGTAATCCTTGGTGTTGACAACCAGATTACCCATGAACGCAAATACCAGATTCCATTTTTCTATTTCAAAGGTAAAAAGCTGTGTTTTTTATGGGTGAATAAGAAAAAGCTGTTGCTTGGATTCATCGTTGATAAAAACATATATCCTGTTGTAGCTGGAATTAAAAGAAAAGATGATTTTGAAACAATGCAGATCGATCCTAATGCAGACTTACCGGTTAAGACCATCGAGGAGAAACTTCATCAGCGAATGAAATTATACGAATCTGGCTAATCTACAATATTCTGTTTTTCTTCTCCCCACTAAACTTTGTTTTTCGTTGATTTAATTCAGTTGCAACTCATAATCAGCTTTATTTAACCCATGATTTTTAATTTCAATTTTTTTTTCAGGTTTCCTGCGATAAATTCAATGGTTTGATTAATTTTAACGTTCATCTGCCGAACGTGCATTTATTTTGTTCTGATTCTTTGGAAATAAGCATTTTACTGGCAGCGCGATTTTTATTTAGAGATTTTGAAATAATCTAATTTTATATCCTAATATTATGGCAAAAATCGTTGTTTTGGGTGCAGGTATCTCAGGGCACACTGCAGCTGCATTTCTAAAGAAAAAACTGGGTAGGGCACACGAGGTTGTTGTTGTCAGCCCTGGTGCGTATTACCAGTGGATCCCTTCAAATATCTGGGTTGGGGTTGGAAAAATGACCATCGACCAGGTACGTTTTAAACTTCAGCCTGTTTACGACCGCTGGAAAATCGACTTCCGGCAAGCGAAAGCCACGGCAGTTTTTCCTGAAGGTGATCAAACTATGGACAGGCCTTACATCGCCTTAGAGTACACTGATGAAGCCCGGCGTGGCGAAACGGATAAAGTCGATTACGATTACCTCGTAAATGCTACCGGACCAAAACTAAACTTTGAAGCTACGGAAGGGTTGGGGCCAAACAAATTCACCCATTCTGTTTGCTCCTGCGATCATGCTGTTGCTACCTGGGGCGCTCTGCAGGCTTGCCTGTTACGAATGGAGAAAGGGGAGAAGCTTCGTTTCCTGATTGGCACGGGACATCCCACTGCTACTTGCCAGGGAGCAGCTTTTGAATATGCACTCAATGTCGCCTACGAGATAAAATCACACGGATTGTTGCACATGGCAGAGATCACCTGGATATCGAATGAATATGAGCTGGGTGATTTTGGAATGGGTGGTGCATTCATTAAAAGGGGAGGTTATGTCACTCCAACAAAAGTCTTTAGTGAATCGATTTTTGCAGAATATGGCATTCGCTGGATAAAACGTGCAGGTGTATCAAAAATAGAGGAAGGGCTTGCACATTACGAAACTCTCGACGGACAGATGCATACCCAGCCATTTGATTTTGCGATGCTTATTCCTGCTTTTTCTGGTGTCGGATTGAAGGCCTTCGATAAAGTTGGTGAAGATATTACCGCAAAGCTTTTTGCTCCAAGCGGTTTTATGAAAGTGGATGCCGATTATTCCGGGAAAGCTTTCGAAGATTGGTCGGTTGAGGACTGGCCGTCGGTTTACCAGAATCCAGCATTTTCGAATATTTTTGCTACGGGTATTGCTTTTGCTCCTCCTCACCAAATTTCAAAACCTATAAAAAGCCCTAACGGAACACTTATTACGCCTGCACCGCCGCGAACCGGAATGCCTTCGGGAGTTATTGGTAAAATTGTGGCGCTGAATATTGTAGATCAGGTTCTCACCGGTCGTACAGTATTTAAACACAAAGCTTCAATGGGAAAGATGGGAGCAGCCTGTGTTGTTTCAGCGGGCTTTAGCTTGCTGAAAGGGAATGCTGCTACAATGACTGTTTTTCCAATTGTTCCCGACTGGCAGAAGTTTCCCGAATGGGGACGTGATCTTAATTATACAATGGGTGAAGCTGGTCTGGCCGGGCATTGGATCAAACTGTTTCTGCACTATATGTTTATTCATAAGGCAAAAGGATACCCGTTCTGGTGGCTTTTACCCGAATAGGTCTTTGATTTTCAATAATTAATTAAATCTACTGTGATGGCAAAAAATATAGTTCGCGGATATTACGATGAATCCTATCCTCCAATACCAACCGGAGTAACGCGCTTCTGGCGTCGTAACCTGCTTTGGCAAGCCTGGCGGTTTATCGTTCTCAACCTTAAAATTATGCGCATAATTGTGGGCGGGCATTCCTGAGTTGAATGCTGAATAGCTAATTATATCTGGCTACAAGTGATATTATTTCCGATATGTAGCCAGAAATAAATTATTTGCGTTGATGATATCTTATTTTGAAGTGAATACGATTTTTTGATTGTATTTGGCTTCATCTTGCAATATATTTATATTTGAAGCCAATTACATCTAAGATATGAGAGCAATAGTTGGCAGAGAAACAGAACTTGCAACATTCAAGGAACTTTATAAATCAGATAAGTCTGATTTTGTGGCTGTGTATGGACGCCGCAGGGTGGGCAAAACCTTCCTTATTCGCTCGGCGCTCGAAGGGAAGATTACCTTTCAGGTTACCGGATTAAGCAATGCCTCCATGATGCAGCAGCTGACCAATTTCAACCTGGCACTTCGAAAAGCAATTCCGGAACAGGTTAATGCACCAGCTAACGACTGGATTTCAGTATTTCAGCAATTGATTTTATTCCTTGAGTCTAGTAAGGATACGAAGAAAGTTGTATTTATCGATGAATTACCCTGGTTCGATACGCCAAAGTCCGGGTTTATATCTGCGTTAGAACATTTTTGGAACAGCTGGGCATCGGGGCGTGATGATATTTTATTGATTGTGTGTGGTTCGGCTGCGTCGTGGATGATTAATAAGTTGATAAACAACAAAGGTGGACTCCACAACCGGGTTACAAAACGGATGAGAATTGTTCCGTTTACATTGCACGAATGCGAGCAATACCAGCAGACGAAAAATGCGCTCCTTGACAAATACCAGATTATACAGTTGTATATGGCTTTTGGAGGCATTCCTTTTTATTGGGATGAAATTAAACCGGGTTTGAGTTCTGTGCAAAACATTGAAAATATATGCTTTAGCGAAAATGGTTTGTTACGTACGGAATTCAATAACCTGTTCAAGTCGTTGTTCAACAAGCATGAGAAACATTCAGCGATTGTTAATGCGTTGGCGCAAAAGGGTATGGGATTGACCCGTGATGAAATTATTGACGAAACAGGACTCCCCAATGCAGGAAGCACAACTCGCTTGCTCAATGAGTTGGAGGAGAGTGGATTCATATTAAAATACAATCCTTTGGGAAAGAAGTTGAGAAACAGTATCTATCAATTGGTTGATTTTTATTCGTTGTTTTATCTCAAATTCCTGAAAGATAGCCAACCAAAGGATGCTAATCAATGGATCAACGCAATCGACAATCCAAAGCACAGGGCCTGGAGCGGCTATGCATTCGAACAGGTTTGTCTTTGTCATTTGCCGCAAATCAAAAATGCCCTTGGTATCAGTGGTGTTTACAGCACCACCTCATCCTGGCGAAGTGCAACGGTCAAAAGTGGGGCGCAAATTGATTTGGTGATTGACAGACGCGATCAGGTGATTAATCTGTGCGAGATGAAATTTTCAATCAATCCGTATCTGATTGATTCGAAATATGCCGATGAATTGAGGAACAAGATTGGTGTATTCAAAACGGAGACCAAAACACGAAAATCGGTGTTTCTAACCTTGATTACGACCTATGGGCTTCAGTCCAACATCCATTCCGTAAGCCTGGTTCAGAATGATATTTCAATTGATGCGCTTTTCGAAGCGTAGTCTTTTGCTTTTAATAAGAACCGATCAAAACCAGGATGATATCCATCACATTGGTTTGCGTGGGACCGGTCGTTACCAAACCACCTTCTTGCTCGAAAAAATGGTAGGAATCACAATTTTGAATATACTGGTTAATATCCAGATTGCGTATTTTTGCAGTATTTAATGTTTGATTATCAACTACTGCTCCGGCAGCATCTGTAGGCCCGTCGGTACCGTCTGTTCCCCCGGATAAAATGGTAATACCTGGCTGGTTTTGAAGGAGCTTTGCGCAAAGGAGTGCTAAGTGCTGGTTTCTCCCACCCAATCCATTGCCTGAAATCTTCACGGTTGGTTCTCCACCATACAGCAAACATGACTTTCTGCCTTTATGCTCATTTCTGCATTTGATAGCTGAGTCTACCAACATCAATGCGATATCTTCTACATTCCCGGAGAGGGTACTCGTTTCAATCTGCGCATAAAAGCCAAGGTTTTCAGCTTTTGATTTTGCTGCCTGAAGTGCCAGTTTATTATTTCCAATTAAGAAATTATTGATCTGATTAACAACCGGATCCTCTTTTTTTAAGGTTTCGGGACGTTTCCCTTGAACCCCTTCATTCATCATCTTCAGAATAGCAGGTGCAACCGCTGATGTTAACCTGTAACGGCTTAGTACAGCTGCCGCATCGGCAAAAGTAGATTCATCTGGTGCCGTCGGACCGGAAGCAATCACATCAAGCGGATCACCAATCACATCAGACAAGATCAAACTGAAAATAATAGCAGGTGAAGCCATTTTTGCTAATTGACCCCCTTTTATCGCTGAGAGATGTTTCCGCACGCAATTAATCTCCCCAATTTCTGCGCCGCTTTTCAACAGCAAATCGTTCAATGTTGCCAGGTCTGCCAGTGTGCAACCCTCCGGAACATCTGTTAACAACGCTGATCCTCCTCCTGATATCAAGCAGATTACAAGATCATTTTCACCTGCCTTTTTTGCGAATTCAATCAATTGTTGTGTCCCCTTTAGTCCATTTTCGTCGGGTACGGGATGACCGGCTTCACTTATGCCAATGTATTGAAGAGGAACCGAATGGCCATACTTGGTTACGATATGCCCACCGGTTATTGCTGAACCAAGAACCGACTCCAGCGATTGAGCCATCAGGGCGCTTGCTTTTCCGGTGCCGATCACATAAATATTTTGAATTGCTGAAAGATCGAAAACCTGATTATTAATCACTAACTCTTGACCCGAATAAGTGATTGATTTACTGATCAGTTTATCAGGCTTTACAATTTCAACCCCGGCCAAAAATATATCAATTGCTATTTGTCTGTTATTCATCATTGTCGAAGGCTTTATTGAAATTAGGCGCGTCATTTCTGAAGATGTTATCTCATAAACAACGAAAATACCCAAACAGCCGCAAATGCAAATATCCCCATCACTGCGGTTGTAGTTGTCCAGACCCGAAGTGTAGATTTTACTTCCAGATCCGAAAATTTAGTGATCACCCAAAAATAGGAATCATTTGTATGCGAAATGAACATTGATCCGGCACCCATCGCCAACGTCGCAAGGATAATACCGTTGTTGCTGTTCAGGTTCAGCGATGCCAACATCGGCGAAATAATGGAGGCGGTTGTCATGATTGCTACAGTTGAGGAACCCTGGGCCGTCTTCAGAAAAGAGGCGATCAGAAACGGAACGAATAATCCAAGCCCGGTCGCGGCCAGATAAACACCTGCAGCCTCACCGATACCTGTCGCCTTGATTACCGTGCCAAAAATACCGCCGGCAGCGGTAATCGCCAGGATGGTTCCTGCCTTTTCGATGGAGAGATCAAACAACTCATTTAACGCTTTTGAATTCACCTTTTTATACAGTGAAACTGCAAGAATTATTCCAACGATAAGCGCGATGACAGGTTCTCCAAGGAAGGAAACTATTTTAATAAAAGCACCTTGATTTTCAGGGGAAAAAAGTGAAACTACCGAGCGGCCGCTCAATAACAGAACCGGTACAACAATCGGTAAGAACGACCGGAATGCAGAAGGCAATTCAACTGGCTCCTCTTCCATGATTTTTTTGCCGGAGTTTTCAACTGGCAGCACATTAGGATCTTTTCTCGTAATGAACCGAATCCAAAGAAAGCCTGCCAGCGCAGCTACTGCAGCAACGGGGAGTCCAACCAAAATTAGCTGCCCGAAATTGGCCGACATGATACCCGCTGCAGCGGTGGCACCCGGGTGCGGTGGAATTAAGCAGTGGACGGAATACATACCCGCGGCAAGTACCGAAGCCATAAATACCATTGGCTTACCCGTACTTTCGACCAGTGATTTGTTAATTCCCTGGAGGACAATAAACCCCGAATCGCAGAAAATAGGAATGCCTGTAATAAAACCTGTTGAGTGGATGGCCATTCCCGCGTTTTTCTTCCCGGTTAGCTTTAAAATAGCTTGAGCAATGCTCTTTGTAGCATGGGTTTTGTCGAGAATGAGCCCAAGAATGATTCCGAAAATGATGATCAACCCAATGGATTTCATCGTATTGCCAAATCCGGTTAATATAGTTGGGACGACATCCTGAAGTGGCAGGGTGATCAGCGCAATGATTAATGTAACAGCAAATATCGAAAGAAAGGTATTGTATTTTAAGATGGAGGTAAATACAACGATCAGCACAATGCCGATCAATATGGCAGTGATAATTAGCATAAAGGGTATTTTTTGTCCGTTTATTTACTGGTGTTAATTTGCTGAATGTGATCTGAATGATTTTCGTTGAATAATTAGCTTTATCTGGATAATATCTCGTATGGATTAGCGAAGTTTATCAAAAATCTTAACCAAACTACCGGATTTTTGTAACAGTAAAAAACCAAATTGAATCGTATTTACTTCTGAAATATTAAATAATTACTGTAGTAATTGAATGTGGTAAGCTGGTAACCGGAGCCGCTTTAGCCCCAATTGACAATTGGAAAGGCAGTTTTTCATCCGAAAGATTCAGGACTACCACCACTATTTTTCCATCAGGATTCAGAAAAGCCGTTGATTGCAGTTTATCACGATTAGTAGAGCAGCTGATCCGTTTGGCACCAGTCTGGATAAATTTCGAAAAGTGCCCGATGTAATAATAACTGTTGGTATACATCAGTTTACCTGTTTTGATATCGGCATGGACTGGCGCAAAACAAAAATTGCCTACATGATTGGGTCCACCGGTTTCATCCAGAAGAATGTTCCAGTCGGTCCAGGCAACTGTGCCACAATTAAAGTCATTAACCATCGAGTACCCATATCTTTCTCCAAGTGACCAGTCATTGATTCTGTCCAAACTAAACTTCTCAACACACCCTTCGGTGAAAATAAGGCTTTTGTCGGGGAAAGCTTCGTTGACGCGCTTCAGGTTTTCGAATTGCATTCCGCTGCCGGTCCATGTTTCATACCAGTGAAATCCGATTCCCCAAATGTATTTTGCTGCAACTGAATCACTCAATAACGTACTGGCTCTTTGGTAGATCAGGTCCCGATTGTGATCCCAGGCAATGAGTTTCTTATCGCCAAGACCACTTTTATTCAAAGTTGGTCCCAGGTAATTTTTAATAAAATCTCTTTCCTCTTCAGCGGTATATATACAGGATTCCCACTTTTGTTTTGCCATCGGTTCATTCTGGACCGAAAGTCCCCAAACAGGAATGCCCAGTGATTCATATGTTTTGATGAATTTCACATAGTGATTGGCCCATGCCTGACTGAATTGAGACAGAAGTTTTCCGCCATGCAATACATCATTATTGTCTTTCATCCAGGCCGGCGGACTCCATGGGCTTACAAACAGTGGTAACGTGCCACCTGCAGCCGCGATTGCTTGTTTGAGCAAAGGAATGCGGAATTTTTCATCATGGGCAACACTAAATGAGGTTAGCAGTGAGTCGTTATCAGCAACATATCCATAGGTATCGCTTGAAAAATCGCAACTGGCGATGTTCGTCCTGGCAAAGTTATACCCGATCCCTTTTTTAGAATCGTAATAGGCTGTAAGAAATTCTTTTTGAGTCTCTTTGGATAATTTAGCAAAAACTTCTGCGGAAGCGTCGGTTAAAGCGCCACCAATACCAATTATTGTCTGGAAGGTTTTGGTTGGGTCTACGAATACACAAACTTGCGTTTCTAAGGGTTGTCCAAAGTCTGAAAATGAGACATCCGAAGTTTGAGTTAACCGCAGGGTTGTATGTTTTGCCGTTGTAAATACCTGCGCATTAACTGGTATTGCAGGTTTAACCGAATGTTCAATTATTTTATTATTTGGTGGAGTGCTACAACCCAAAATGGCTAAAAGTGGAAATGCTGCAAATTTTTTAAAACTATTCATAATAGACTCATTTTATTACCAAATGTACGTTCCTACGGCACCCGGATTGAGCCGCAAGGTAGCAAATTGTCCTTTAAATTGTATCCTTTGTGAATTTATGGAATAGGTATCATTGACAACGATTAACACAATTTTTCCTTCCGGGGTTTTAAATGCGACATTAGGCAGTACGGCACTATTTTCAATAGTTGTAACACGGATTGATCCTGGCCGTTCTTCATCATCCGTCACAGCAACTGTTTTATCACCCGTATTTGTTGAGGCAATTCTTACCGAACCTGGATGTACAAATTTTGAGGCATGCGCAACAGTATAGTAAGCAAGATTTCGCGAAACCTTATCACCGCCAAGTGTTACGGCACCCTGGCACATCGGACATCCTCCGTTATTCGTATGTGGATCGTTTAATGAATCCGCGGCCAGGTTCCAGAGTATTACATTTTTGCTCCAGTTGCGGGTTGCGCCAATAATAAGTCGTTTAACTGGTGACGCAATATCAATAGTTTGTTTTCCAGGAGCTTCGACAATCATTTGTTCGGTGAAATAGAGGTTTTTGTCAGGTCGTATCATATGCATTGTTGTCATCGCGCTCAAATCACCGCCATAATTGTGGAACCCTGATCCGTCGACATATTTGGCAGCTTCCGGATCTTGTAGCGTTGTGAGCGGATAATCGATCCGGTCGAGGTTGTGGTCGAAAAGGATAATTTTTGCAGTAATACCCGCTGCCTGGAAAGCTGGCCCCAAATGGGTTTTAATAAAATCCTTCTGTTCATTGGGAAGCATTGGCATACTTGGGGTATTATTCGAATTCAGAGGTTCGTTCTGAACTGTTACAGCATCAAGGTTGATTCCTTCCTTCTTCATCGCCTTGATATATTTTACGAAATATTGGGCATAAACACTATAATATTCTGGTTTCAGACTTCCACCTCTTACGTTGTTATTCGTTTTCATCCACTTTGGAGCCGACCACGGTGAGGCCATAATTTTAATTTCCGGATTGACGGCCAAAATCTCTTTCATTACAGGAATGACATCTTTGTAATCCTGTGACAAATTGAACTTCGCGAGCGGCAAATCGGTTTCTCCATCGGGCAGGTCATCGTATGAGAAAACAAAACTGTTCAAATCGGATGCCCCAATGCTTAGACGAATATAGCTGACACCCACATTGTTCACATCAGTTGCAAAAAGCTCATGAATCAGTTTCGCCCTCGCAGCCGGTGTCATTTTCATCATTAATTCAGCGCTTCCGCCAGTAACCGCAAAGCCAAATCCATCAATGGATTGCAGTTCCTGCGAATCATCAATGACAATGGTCGATCCTCGTCGATTACCGTTTGTGCCAAAGGTGATCGGTTCCGGTTGTTTTTGGAATAGTACGGAACGATCGGGATTGGTTATCCATGCTTCAATATTTACCGGACCGGTGCTTTGACCAAAAAGTGAGGTTGTGCATAGCAGCAGTGTGCCGGATATTAAAGTATTCAAAAATGATTTTCTCATTCTATCTGTCTTTAGATTTGGAGTATTTGTTTTATGGTCTCAATCCCAGGGCCTTAATATAGTTGTCGTTTTTAGTGCAATTGGAGAACTTGCAACTTTCGATGTAGTCAAGCAGTGCTTTGCGGGTCAGCGACTGGTCGGGACGGGCTTCACGAACATCTTTGTAATTGCCGCGCGGTTTCTCAGTAAATTCCATGATCTTATCCCAGTTTTCAGGTTTATTTACATGAACAAACGATGTGGAATCGCCCATTTTTTTATATGGCCAAAACGTATAGCCAATGTTATTGTCTTCCATTGTTTTGCAAAAAGAAGCGATCCATTCGTCTTTGTTATGCCCAATCTCACCCATGTACATCGGGAGGTTTGTTTTATTCCTGAAGTCAATAATTTTCCGTATGGCATCTGCTGTTGGCTCACCTCCATAGCGATGGCACGTGTACATGATCTTGTCATCAAATTTCCAGTCGCTAAACACTGCAAAATTTCCATCCCATTGAGCACCTCCGAGAAGAATGACATGGTTTTTGTCCGCCTGCCGGATTGCTGTAACTGCCTTTTTATAAAGAGGTTCAAGGGCCACATTCAGTTTGGCCATATCGTCACCGAAATAAGGTGCAATCGGTTCGTTAAGCAAGTCATAGCCTAAAATGACAGGTTCGTTTTTGTAGCGGTCAGCGATTTTGGCCCAAATGTCAAGAAACAACTGCTGGCTTTCGGCACTTTCAAAAAGCCATGGATAGCCATAACTGTCATCGATATTATCACCCGTCTGACCGCCTGGCGCATCGTGCATATCGAGGATGATATAAATACCGGCATCCTTGCACCAGCTTATCAGACTGTCTGTCCGCTGGAACCCGTCCTGCGATACTTTCAGTCCCATATAATCCTCATCCGTAAAGAGTTTATAATGGAAAGGCAAGCGAATCGTATTCGTTCCGGTTTTTTTGAGATAATTGATATCGGCCCTGGTGACATAATTGTCTTTGAATAATTTCCAGAATTCGTTGGTGAAATCGGGACCAACCATTTCCTTAAAAGCCTGGTCGATCAACCGTGGTGCACTTGTCTTCTTAAAAAGGAAAATGTAACCCTCCGGATTGAGCCAGTTGCCAAGATTTGTACCTTTGATAAAAAACTTTTCACCGCCGGGAGCGATCAGATTCTGTCCGTCAATCCGGATAAAACTTGCAGGTGTAACCTTCTTTGATTTTTTTGCATTAGCCGTTCCGGCATTTAGAAGGCAGATGATAACGATAAGTGAATAAGCTAAATACTTCATATTTTTAATTGATTATTTATTCCATAAATCGGGGATCGCACCATGTCCGCGGGCTTTGGCGGGTGTCTGATCAACTGGTTTTATCTTTCCTGTATGAATGTCGTATAAACGCTTTGCTGTTTCCATCATTGCTTCTACCTGATGCTGATAAGGGCGATCCGTAACATCAACCAACCCACAGTTATAGTTTTCACCATCACGCCGTCCGGTTAAATCCTGGTCGGACCATTGAAACCAGGCAGTTCCTATCAGTCCCGGATGAGAATAAGCGCGCTCGGTATAATACCTGTAGGCGACACCCCGCTCTTTCTGCGAATTTACCTGCCATAACGACTGAGCCATTCCCCGGTCGACAGTTCCAAAATGATATTCGCCGATGATCATTGGCAGACCTGTTCCGGCAAGTATCTGATCCATAAATTCTTTTTTCGGATACAGATCGTAACAATTGAAGCTGAATACATCAAAAACATCTTTGCAAATATCCAGTATCTCCTTACCCGGAACATGTCCGAAACGCATCCCGAGATTCAGGTGATTTGGGTCAACTTGTTTTACAGCAGCATCCACCGTTTTCAGAAAGATTCGGAAAGTATTGTAAATAAACTGTTTCCTGCGTTCGGGGGAATCACCGTTGGCCAGGTATTTTTTTAATTCGCTTTTGATAGGTTTGTCGGTACCGTCGAGGATCAGTTCGCAAAGTCGTTCTTCCTGCTCCAGCCACGATGGTTCGTTGCCGGTGAAATAACCGATTAACCATGGATTTTCCTTGTAAGGTTCAACAAACGCTTTACAGGCGACATCAATTTTGGCGGCAAAATCAGGAGTGTATACATCAGGTAACCCCATAATTCCATCTTCGATCCCAACTCCATGCAATTGCAACATGAACGCTTTTTGGTTCATTTTTGTCACTTCCGGACTTGACCAGTTGGCAATTGTATTGAGACCCCATTTGTCCATGCGTTTAATAATCATCGATTTAGATTTGACAGGATATTCATTGCCATATCTACGGAAAAGGTTCCATATTCCGAAAGAGGCAGAGTTGGGCCTTTCCGGATTTGATCCGATTCCTGCAGGGGGTAATTCCTTATATAAGTTTCTACGTTTGTCGATATTGATAGCGTTACCGCCACCTCCGGCATTCACACAATCAACGCCAACTGATAGAAAAAGGTAACCTTCAGGATCGACAAACCACCAACGGTCACCAATTTTTTCAGTCCGAAAGAACCCGGTTGCCTTGACTTTTGAGTTGAGGTAACCTCCAAACTTCGAGT
The DNA here is from genome assembly GCA_038236995.1 of Bacteroidales bacterium. Taxonomy (GTDB): domain Bacteria; phylum Bacteroidota; class Bacteroidia; order Bacteroidales; family Prolixibacteraceae; genus JAAFHB01. Next base: position 22,587 of record JBBRZE010000033.1, read on the forward strand.
AGTTATAAGCCTTTGTTGAAACATTTTCATTCTCTTCAGCGGCCCACTCTTTTTTAAGTTGAGTTTCTGATTTGATTTTTCCATCGTAATCTCCCAGGTTCCATTGCCCGAATTCATCAACAACCGGAATTTCTCCAAGATATTGGTCGCCTGGATCCTCTACGGAAAGGGCGATTGAGCGGAGTTCGATAACCGGGTTGTGAATTGGCGCATTCATCCTGATTCCTATTGTATCGACGCCTCTTAGCGGACCGCGTTTCCCCCCTAGATTGATCCATCCTGTGTAACGGGCCTGATTGTAAGTGGCTGCGAGATCGAGCGCTGCTCCCGGCAATTCCCTGTAAAACTTTAATGGGATTGCAAGTTTGCTCCAGCCATTTGCGGTGTAACTCATCACCCGAAGTTCATTGTAGCCGGTTTCAGTGGTGAAGCCAACCTGGAAGCGTTGAGGAGTTGTTGATTTAAATTCCAGAACGACAAAGTTATACTTGTCCCAGTTCGTGGGAATTCCCGGTGAAATATCTTTGATTGCAAATTTTTGTCCTGATACTTCTTTGTTGCTGTCAAATTGTATTTTAACAAGATTTTGGGCATTGCACTGTGCGAGAGGCAATACAAATAAAGCGGTAACCACCAGGAAACCGAAGAGCCATAACCTTTTCTTCATCGTATATTCAGTTAGATTAATCATTATTTGAAAGTTGTAATTTATTTAATTCAACAAGAATAGCTTACTATTTCAACATGCCGTATCCACGCAAAGTTTGTTCTGCAATTTTCCGAAAGAAAATGGCATCAAGGTTATCGATGCTCATAAGTTGAACCGATTCTCCATCGATATCAGTGATTCCATACCATCCTGGAATTGAAGCAGGAACTTCACCGGCAATAGCACCAACAAAGACGTAAGCTGTTAAAATAGCGCCAAGATTTGAAGGATGACTTCCATCCGAATCGTACAAACTAATCGATGGTCGCAACTTCATTGCCAGTTCCCAGGCTTTTCCCACCGGTACTAAAATGGCACCGTTGTCTTTGGCTATTTTGGAATAGACGTTCGTAATTTCATCCTGATATTGAGGCACTTTTTCTCGTGCCCAGGTCATATATAAACAGGGTTTTGCTCCCGATGCCTTTATTAGTTGGCATAAAAGTTTCGCGTATTTCATCGTACTGTCGGGTTGTTGGATCGTACCCATGCTGTTTTCCTGCAGAATGACGATATCAAAGTGCCCCTTCGTTATGATATCTTTGGTTTTAAGTCCTCTTTTACCAAACCAGTGTTCACTCAAAAATGCCCCTCCAACGGTTGATTTTCTTGTAACAAGCTTCGTTTTTGTGCTGTCGGATATGATTGATACAACCTGGGGAAGGTTTTGAACATAAGTATAACTGTTCCCGACAAAGAGTACTTTAAGCGTGTCTCTTTTGAACTGAGCCGAGGAAGAACTTCCGGAAATGACTCCGGCGATAAGAAATACAACAAAAAGGAGGGTTTGATTTAAGCTTTTCATTCGTCTGATTTTTCAGTTTATTTTGGTACGTAAATATAACCTTTATTGTCAAATGAAAAGAGCGGGACATGTACAGAAAAATAAAATAAATCAAGTTTCTACGGCTTTATCTGCGTAAAAATGGGTGTTGCCGACAAAACGGTAACACCCATAGATGATTAAAATAGAGCGTATATTTATTTGAATATCACGCTAGTTCTTATATTTGGCGACTCTTTTATCGTTAATAACGCCACTCCAGTTTAAACCGAACGCAAAATCATAGGTATTTCCTTCAGCGTCAACATAGCATTTCATATCACGTGGAACATCTTCAAATTGCTCCTCGACCGTTTTCATATCAACCGGCATCTGGAATGGTAACAATCCTGAAGGTTCTGATATTCCTGTCAGGATATCCATGATGGCCTGATCCTGAACTCTCATATGAATCAAAATGGCACTTGCACTCTTTTCGATTTCTGCAAAAATCATTGGATTCGAAACTTTAACAACAACTACTACTGGCTTAGCACCCATTTTGGCTTTGGTCTCGTTCACTGTTTTCATATCGTTGGTATTCGATGCCAGGATTGTTTTCCCTTTATACGAGCGGTTGGTGAAGCTTTCCATCGGGCTTCCTCCGGCTATACTCGTTTCCCGGGCAAAATCTGCTTTATAGGAGCTGTATTGCAAACTGATTGGTGCATAGCCATTTCCTTTATTTTTTACATCCTCCTGTGAATAACCAACCCCACCTTTGGGACTGTCGACGCATACCAGTGCAAAATCAGCTTCTTCAGGTTTTTCGACTACCTGAAAATATTTTTTTGCAACTTCCTGATTGACGGCGTCTATCCAACATTCGGGTGTTTCCACACCAAACCAATTTCGTCCGCCGGGGACGAATTTCTTTGGAATATAAACTTTCAGCTGTTTTTTCAACGGAAGTGTTTTCTGCTGATTCTTCAACATCACAACAGATCGTAACTGAGCATCGTAGCCTGCCTTCATGAAATCAGGATTACCCACTGTTTTAGCTGTCTCTGCAGCATCAAGATAGGGATTCTCAAACAGCCCGACTCTGAAGACGTTACGTAGCAAGCGGACAGCCGACTGCTCAAAGCGTTTACGCATAAAAGCCGAGTCGTATTTCGCAACACCCATTTTGTATGCTTCAATCACGGGACCCATTTCGTTGTTTCCTCCAAACTGGTCAACGCCAGCTTCAATGGCCTTGAAGTGACGTTCGGCTTCGGTCAGTTTTTCTACACCCCAGCATTTCCCCTGAAACTGGTCTATGGCCGTAACATCTTTAGTGATCATCCAGTCAGTACAAACAACTCCGTCGTAGCCGTATTTACCGCGAAGCAAGTCGGTGATCAGGTATTTGTTGTAACTGTTTCCGACATTTTCCTTGTTTACTGTATCCTGATTAAATGAGATCGTATAATAAGGCATTACGGCAGCAGACATTTTGGTAGCACCTTCAAGTTTGAATGCCCCTTCGGTAAATGGTCTCAAGTGATCTTTTAAATTGTGACCCGGGTAAACAGCATACTCACCATACCCAAAATGTCCGTCGCGTCCGCCTTCCTCCGGGCCACCACCCGGCCAATGTTTCACCATCGCATTCACACTCTTATAACCCCAGCCACCAGAGATTTCATCACTTTCTTTCGATGTCTGAAAACCATCAACATAGGCCCTTGCCATATCTGTGGTCAGATTTGGATCTTCGCCCATCGTACCGTCGAAGCGGCTCCAACGAGGTTCAGTACCCAAATCTATTTGTGGAGAAAGCGCTGTTGCAATTCCCAGCGCGCGGTATTCAGCGGCGGCAATCTGCCCAAACTGTTTCATTACCAATGGATCAAATGTTGCTGCAATTCCAAGTGTTCCAGGCCACATTGAGATTTTACCGCCGGCTCCGGCATTGAATTCGGCATACGAATCGCTGCCATGACGCGGATCGGAGCTGTTATTGGCAGGAATTCCAAAGCCAATTCCTTCGACTAAAGCCTGTGCATTGTTGTTCCAATTGGCGGCTATCGCCGGACTTTGAACTGAAGTGATAAGTACATGGCGCAGGTTGTCGTCGGTTAAAAATTTCTTTTGCTGGTCAGATAAATCGCTGGCTTTGGCACCACTTTCCGGAAAGGGTTTCCCATCATAGGTTCCGCCGAAACTGCCACCTGCAGCAGATGGAATTGCCTGGTGACCACTGTATAGCATCAACCCGGCCATTTGTTCAACCGACAATTTGGAGGCAAGATCTTTGGCACGTTCATCGACCGGCAAACGCCAGTCTTCATAAGCATCAAGCTTCCCGTTTTTATTCAGGTCTTTAAACGCCAGACGGTCAACAGTCAGGATTTTAACTCCTGAAGTGGATGAATAACCCAATGTTTGGCCACCCTCGTTACTGACCAGTTTGAATGTTCCATTATCTTTTTCGGTCCATTTTGGACTGCATCCGTAGCCCAAAAGCAAGGTTGCCGAAAGCGCAAATGCACCAATTTTCATTTTTCTTCTCATGCTTATGTTAGATGTTGATTAATCCTTTTTCAATTTTGAAATATAAAACTGTTCTAAAAAATTTAGTCCGTTTCGTTGGGGAAGCTCCTTTATCTCACATTTTTCAGCTAAAATCATTGCTTTCAAATTTTTAGGAGTGCAAGCATTCCATTCGGGCAGATTGGATCCGTTTGGATTACCATTAGCAGCAAAATTTGCCCAATATGAGGAAATGGTTTCAGCCAGCTGAATGTCTGTTTTCTCCCAGGGACGATTGCTCATGTGCAGGTTGTTATATGCATAGGGAACCTCGCCCGTATGGAAAGCACCAAACGGCTTTTGGTCTTTCGTGTATGGGACCGCCCTTTCGAAATGGTACATGAATACGGATGATTTCCCGGTTTTATTTTGAAGATTCATCCATGCGTAGGCTTGAATTCCAAAGGTTTGAAGTCCGTTAAGTATAAGTTGTGATTGTGCTGCTTCAGCATCTGTTCCTGCCGGAAACAGTTTCAGAAATTCAACCGCTTTTTCGCCAAAGTTTTCCCTGGCTTGTTTTTTGAATTTTTCAGCATTCAGCAATTGACCGCCAAAATTTCCTTCGTTTGCGTTCCATCCCATCAATACCGGAACATCGTTTTGTTTTCCTTCTGAAAAAATCTGGTACAAAGGTTTAGGAATCACATAACCATCAACGATGGGTGATGTCATTGTTCTTTCTGCCATCAATTCAGCTAACGTTTTTGCCCGTAATTCAGTGATAGAATTGACTTTCAATGAGTGGGCAAATTCTATTCCGCGCTGTTCGGCATCTTTAAGATTTTGCATTCCTGCAAAAGGATTTGTTGGTAAAATAGCGCCACCGCTTTCGGCAATTGCCCGCTGAAACAGACCTTTCGCAAGTGGCGATGCTACTAAGTAATTTACGCTGAATGCTCCGGCCGATTGTCCGGCGATAGCGACCCGACTTGGATCACCCCCAAAGGCGGCAATATTTTTTTGAACCCACTTGAGAGCTTCAATCTGGTCAAGTAATCCGTAGTTCCCGGAGGCTTTACTGGCCGATTCTTTCGATAGTTCGGGATGTGAAAAGAACCCAAAAATGCCTACACGATAGTTGATTGTGACAAAAACAACTCCTTTTTGAGCCATTGCAGTTCCGTCATAAACCGGAACCGAACCAGAGCCGCTTGTAAATGCGCCACCATGAATAAAAACGATTACCGGACGTTTTTCGGATGCAGATTTAGCCGTAGTCCAAACATTCAGGTAGAGGCAATCTTCGCTGAGTGGTTCCGCGGGTGCAATAAATTCACTGGTCCACATCGAAAAAGGTGTTGGGGTAGCCTGCATGGCACTGGCAGAAAACGTTTTGCATTCTTTTACTCCGTTCCAGCTTTTAACGGATTGAGGTGTTTTCCATCGCAAGTCACCAACCGGAGGAGCTGCAAAGAGAATTCCTTTAAATGAAACTACATCCGACTTTGAATCCTTTATGCCTGAAATTAATCCATTTTCGATGCGAAGTGTGTCAGACAGATTTTTAGCACTTGCCTGGGAATTTAATCCAAAGTATAAAAAGCAGGTTAACAAAGTAAAAACCAGGATGCAAATGTTACTATTCTTCATGATATACTGTGGGTTAAGATTCTGAAAAAATCCCCGCAATTAAATTGTTAAGGTTAAAGGCGGGGATTCGTAGCTGGTCAATCAAATATAGAAAACAGTCATCTTATTTCCAAACCAGCTTATTGATTTCGCGTGTTGGCACCAATGCCTTTGTCACTTTACCGGCTTCAAGTTCTTTGACGATTTTAAAACTTGCTGTTTGTTTGATGTTGCTGGACGAAGCGCCTATTTTCAAGCTATAAGCACCTGTTTCGGTAATCCAGGTAGATGTGGTTTCGTTGAATGAGGCAAAATCTTTGGTCTCAATACTAAAACTTACAGTTTGTGATTCACCAGGTTTTAACAATTTGGTTTTTCCGTAAGCGGCCAAAGTTTCCGCTGGTTTTTTCAGTTTTCCTGAAGGTGAACCAATATATAGCTGAACAACTTCGCGACCTGCAACTTTGCCCGAATTCTTCACATCAACCGTAGCGGTAAGCTGGCCTTTGAAGTCTGGTGTGCTTAATTTCAGGTTGGAGTAGTCGAAACTGGTGTATGATAATCCATAACCAAATTCGTAGGCAACAGGAACTTTGAAGGTATTGTAATAGCGGTATCCGACGTAGATATCATCTTCGTAAACTATTTCCCAAGGTGTACGGCGCATAAACGAGAATCCGGAAAGATCGGCAGCTTTGTCGACTTTATCCGATTTTTCTGCAATTCCGGGGAAATTCTTTGCACTTGGAGCCTCGGAGTAAGACATAGGGAAAGTAACTGCCAGTTTACCAGATGGATTCACTTTTCCTGATAACACGTCTACAACAGAATTGCCGCCTTCCTGTCCTGGCTGCCATGCCACTAAAATGGCATCAGGTATATCGCGCCAGCTTGCAATTTCAATAACTCCAGGAACGTTCATAATTACAATTGCTTTTTTGCCTTTGGCATGGAAAGCTTCTGTCACATTTTTCATCATTTGCTTTTCGGTTGTCGTCAGCCTGAAATCACCCTCGGTATCTGTCCGATCCTGACCCTCTCCGGCATTACGGCCAATTGTAATTAATGCCATATCCGATTTTTCAGCCATTGCTTTGGCCAGTTCTGGCGTAACTGTCATTTCAGAAACAGGCTCTTTTGCCCCCATCATTGCTGCAAGAGGGTTCTTTGGTTTACCTTGCTTTGCTTTCGCTTCTTTTACGTATGAATTATAGGTATTGGTCAGTTGGGCATCAGGCGTATAGCCACCGTTGGTCAAACCTTCGAACAATGAAATTGTATAGGCTTCGTTTACATCGCCACTACCGGTTCCACCTGCAATAAAGTCGTAGGAAGTATTCCCAAAAGCTGCAATATTTTTTACTCCAGTCTTAATTGGCAATGCATTTCCTTTATTTTCAAGCAAAACCATTCCATCAGTCGCTGCCTGACGGGTAATTTCGGCATGTGCTTTTAAATCAGGAGTATTCGAATATTTATAATTGTTATAGCGTGGAGCCTTCTCCATAATTTTCAGAATCCGGCTAACGTTTAGATCCAGAATTTTTTCATCAAGTTTACCGCCTTTTACTGCAGCAATCAATTCTTCAACTTGCTTTGGCTGGCCAGGTTGAATCATATCATTCCCTGCAATCATCTGGGCAACCACATCGCTGCCACCACCCCAGTCGGTCATCACATAACCTTCAAAACCCCAGTCGTCACGAAGAATTTTTGTGAGCAGGTCATGACTTTCAGAAGTATAAGTACCGTTGATCTTGTTGTACGATGACATAACTGTCCATGGTTGAGCTTCTTTCACGGTAATTTCAAAACCTTTCAGATAGATCTCGCGCAAAGCACGTTCGCTAACGATGGTATTAACCGTCATACGATTGGTTTCGGAATTGTTGGCTGCAAAATGTTTGATTGAAGTTCCAACTCCATTCGACTGGATACCTTTTACCATAGCAGCAGCGGTTTTACCGGCAACCAGCGGGTCTTCCGAATAATATTCGAAGTTACGTCCGCAAAGCGGATCGCGCTGAATATTCAGAGCCGGCGCTAACAAAATATCCGAGCCATATTCCTTGACTTCATTTCCCATCGCCTGACCCACCTTATAAATCAGGTCAGTATCCCATGAAGAAGCCAAAACAGTGCCTATAGGGAAAGCAGTGCAGTAATAAGTCTTTGTTTCACCTTTACGGTTAGGCTGAATGCGCAAACCTGCAGGACCATCGGTTAAAACCTGACTGGCAATGCCCAACTCAGGGAATTCAGCAGAAACCCCGGCAGCGCCAGGTAAGTATTTCCGAATGCGTTTTACCATCTCATTGTATACCGGATCCTTCGTGTTGACATCACCACCAAATCCCGGAGGCATTTTTGCCCGTATCGAATCCGGCATTTCAAAAAACATCCCGGTACCTATAACAAGTTGTGCTTTCTGGTTCAGCGTCATCTTTGAGATGATGCCATTGATTTTTGAATTATCAGCAGAAGCATCTTTCCCTGACGGATATTGAGCCATTGCACTACTTACAACCATTAATATGATAATAAGTAGCATTCCCAATTTGTTTTTAATTTTCATTTATTGTGTTTGATTTATTTTGATTGCTGTATTTAAATTCAACTTATTTGTATGGAATTGATTAGATCAATTTGCGTGCCTCCCGGTCCGGATCGTCTTTCAATTCCGACTGGTCGTTAAGAATCATTGTTTCACCTTTTGCTGTGGTATATGCTTTCCATTCAGGAAGCCCGCCTTTGTTTGGGGTTCCTGTTTTCATAAATTGAAGCAATGTCCCAGACATTTTATCGGACAAAGCACGCGGGCGTTTACCCCCACCGGTGTGCGTCAGCATCAGATCGGTGTTTGCAAACCAGAAACAAATGTCGAGGCAATGAAAAGCATGCATCCGGTTATCGAAAAGTGGCGGTTGCCAGCCAAACCAGGCAAGGTAAACCGGGGCTTTCTGAACTGCTTTGGCATCGGCTGTTGCAATTATATTTTTGCGGTTACTGTTTACCAAAGCCATAATCTCAGCGGGTTTGGCATCGGGGAAAGCTTTTGCGTATGCATCAACCACTTCACCAACCTTGTCTCCAATGCCGGCACCTAATCTTCCACTGGTTTTTAAGGTCTCTTTAACCTTATCTAATGTATTATCTTCGAGTTTCTGGCTAAGCCGGGTCGTATTCCATTCGTGGAAGGTTGAGCATAGCAGCATAGGCACATCCGAGGAAAGTCCGTTCGGATCAGTGTAGAATTTTCCTTTTGGTATTGAAATGCCGTTGGCTACCGGGGCAAAACCTCCACGCATTCCGGGAGTGCCAATCTCGGCTGTTGCCTTTTGAGCAGCTTTATTGGCCAGCAGAATATAATCCTTCCATGGCATTTCCTGCAACTTGTCCACTTCCGCCGAAGTTAATTCTGCTTCCTTTAAAATATATTCACCCACTTTTCGTGAATAATCCTGGCTCATTGCTTCTGTCGTATTTCCACTCAGCGGGACGGCCTTATGAATTAAACCTTTGGCTTTTGGCATGGCTGCCAGAACGCAAACTTTAGCGCCTCCGCCCGATTGACCCATAATGGTTACATTTCCCGGGTCACCGCCAAAATTGGCAATGTTGTCGCGCACCCATTCAAGTGAAGCAACCATATCCAAGGCACCTACATTGCCCGAATCGGCGTATTTAGATCCGCCTGCAATTGACAAATCGCTGAATCCGATTGGTCCCAGGCGATGATTAATCGAAACGAACACGATATTGCCGTTACGGCTAAGGTTTTCTCCGTCATAACCATCCTGCTCGATTCCGTTTCCGTTTGTATAACCTCCACCATGCAGCCAAACCATTACCGGACGTTTCTTGCCATCGGCGACAGCTGGTGTCCAGATGTTCAGTTTCAGACAATCTTCACTTACATCGTCGTAGTTCCAGTGATCGACAAAGGATGAATACGCATTGGCATAGCGGTTGTCCATGATTTGGGGAGCAGTATTTCCCCACCAAACAGCGGGTAGCGTTTCTGTCCAGGGTTTGGGTGGCTGTGGCGGCATAAAACGGTTTTTCCCTGAGGTATCAGCTCCATATGGAATTCCACGGTACATGTAGATCCCTCTCAATATAAAACCTTTCACCTTCCCGTATTTGGTTTCGGCAATGGCAATTGAATCGCCAATCTGTAATAGCTGATCATCGTTGTCTTGCTTTGTCGCGTTTGAAGCGCTGGAAATAAACGGTATGGAAGTTAATCTAAGTCCGGCTGCTCCGGCTCCAAGTGTCTGGAAAAAGTTACGTCTGTTGGTTTTCATTGTGGTGTGTTTTTTATTTGATGTGTTCAGGATCAAAAACAATTGTTGCTTCACCCAGCGTGACCATCATCGGGTTTTCGCTGCCAATTGAAACTTTTTGCGTGTGGGGTATTGCTTTAGGTGCGGTTCCGTTAACAAGCGCTTCAGCCAGGGTTCGCATTTCAAGAATGTACTGTTTATCGTATGCTTTTTTCACATATGGATAATGACCGCAGTAGATTTTTGTAATTCCTTCATCCATTAATTTTTCCATCTTTTTACACGATTCGATGTAAGTTTTCATCGGAGCGTAAGGCCGAAGTTGCAGCCATACCTGTCCGGAACCAAATGCATCGCCTGAATAACAGCTGCCTGCCTTTCTATCCAAAAGAACAATGGAACCAGGGGTATGCGCAGGCATATCACTTACTTCTATCTTCTTGCCACCCAGATCGAAAACATATCCATCGCTGACAAAATGAACTTTCCCTTTATAGGTTTTATCCAGCAACACGGTGTCGGCAGGATGGAGGTAGATTTCATTAAAAAAACGAATGTTGCCGGCATGGTCACCATGTGCATGTGTGATCACAACGGCAAGCGGTTTTTTTGTGATTTTACGCAACACCTCATCCAGCTTTTCGCATTTGGTACCTGTATCGATCAATAAAGCTTTTTCTGTCCCTTCTATCAGGTACATGGTTGTTTTATCGGTTGTTTCAATCACCCAGGCCTTGTCTTCGAGTTTCGATATTTCGAGATCATTGTTCTTAAATACAGATTGTGCTGACGCAAACCATCCGGAAAATACTAGAACAACCAGCAGCAAAAATGATTTTGTATTCATCGTTGACTATTTAAAAAGTAACGGGATAAATTCAGACAAATAAACGCGCCAGTTGGTCCAGGTGTGGCCACCTTCACTTTCGCGATAGGTATATTTCATCCCCATTTCATCCAGTTTCGCGCGGTACTCAGAAACATTTTTGTAGAGGAAATCGGCTTTGCCAATTCCAATCCAATAGAGTTTGTAGCCGTTTTTCATCTGGGTCTTCAGTGTGCCATCGACATTGTCATAAACTTTTGAAGTGACTTTGGCATCAGCCATGATCGCTGCTGAGAACAAACCTACATAATCGAACGTGTTGGGATAATACCTTGAAATATGCAGTGAATGAAATCCTCCCATTGATAAGCCAGCAATTGCACGTCCCGATTTTTCAGCTTTCACGCGGTAGTTGCCCTCAATGAATTTAATCACATCGGTGAAAGTCTCTTCAAATTTTCCATCCATTGTGTGGGGTAACTGGAAAGTGGGCTTATACATTCCCAGGGTTGATTCGCCAGGGGCTGCTTCCTGCGACACGTTTCCGTTGGTCATTACAACGATCATCGGTTTTGCTTTTCCTTGTGCAATCAGGTTATCAAGGATTTGAGAGGCACGTCCAAGGGCAATCCATGCTTCTTCGTCGCCACCCATTCCGTGTAATAAATACAGAACCGGATATTTAACTTTACTTGTTTCGTAACCTGCAGGTGTATAAATGGTTATGCGGCGCTTCATTCCATTTCCTGGTGAGTTGTACCAGCGGCGGGCAACCGTTCCGTGAGGAACTTTATTCACTTTGTACAAATCGCCTTTATCGCCATTGACGATGAAAACATTTGTTACTGATGCCACATCGCGAATCAGGTAAACATTGTTTGGGTCGGTGGTTTTTAATCCGTCAACCATGAATGAGTATCCATAAAGATCGGATGGCAGGACTGAGGTTGTAAAACTCCACACACCCTTTTCATCTTTGGTCATGGTTTCTGAACCAGGTATCCAGTCCTTACTTGGAATCCAGTCGCCGGAGATTTTAACCACTTTGGCATCGGGTGCCTGAAAGCGGAAGGTAACCGTATTATCAGCTTTTACTTCAGGTGAAACGATGGTTGGGGCTCCCCATAAAGCTTGTTGAGCGATTGAACTTAAGGTTCCCATAATAACAAAGGCAATGACAAATAAAATTTGTTTTCTCATTATTTTGAATTTTCTAATTGTTTTTTCTTGATTTAGGATTGTTTGGGTATCAGTGCTTTCAGGAACACATAATCGTTGTGGCTCTTTTAGGGTTTCGCCAATCAATAGTTCGAACGAATAAAACTGGTTTATTCGTTCGAACAGTAAAGATTTGAAAAAAATTATTTAACGAAAGTGGCGTTGTTCAGGTAATCGAAACATCCTTTAACCCCTTCGAATTGGGTCATACCTGGTTTAGTTTTTTCAATTTCGACATAGTATTCGCTTAAACCATTTGTATAGGCTTTATTGAAGATGTTTTCAAAATTCATCATACCTGACTTACCTAAAACCAACCGGTCTTTGATGTGTAGAAGCGGGAAACGGGTTGGGTACTTTTCGAAATATTCAAGTGGATCTGCCTGTCCCATGACGGTCCAGTATACATCCATTTCAAAGAAAACCAGGTTTGGATCTGTTCCTGTTAATAACAGATCGTAAAGGATATCACCTTTGGGACGGAAGAAATCGCCAGGACTTGGAGCTTGTGCTTTTTCAGCGTCGCTCATAATCCGCTTAAACTCCATGTTATGGTTATGATATCCCCATTTAATCCCGGCAGCTTTCGCAATCTCACCGGCACTGTTGTAAACCTCGCAGACAAGTTTGGCGTCGTCGTGGGTTTCGATGTTGGGTAAACCAGGCTGCACCAGATATTTGACACCCAGTTTTACATGGTCTTCAACCGCTTTTTTCCAGAATTCGGCAATCTCTGCAACGTTTTCTTTTGTATATTTCCTTACTGGTGGGTTCACATGTGAACTGGTGATTTTCAGACCTGAATCATCAACAATCTTCTTGTAGGCTTCCACTTCGTATTGGCCCATTTTGCGATTGCCGTAACCCGCAAGTTCAAGATTAGAGTATCCGATTTCTTTAATTTTTTTCATCCCTTCAGGGACATTATCGGTCAGTTCTTTTCCCAGGGAATAGATCTGTAATCCGATTACCTTTTTTCCCGCAGCAGGTGTGCTATTCTTGGTTGAAGCTATGGCGGGGGCCACACTTCCGGCTACCATTCCACCAAAAGTCAGTAAGGACAATTTTTTAAGAAAATCACGTTTGTTTTCCATCGTTTTTGAGTACTAAGAATTATTGGTTTATGAATTATTAATTGAGATTTCTCCCAAAAGAGTTTAACTCCTGAGACCTGGTTGTGGTCAGAGAATTAAACCCTTTCGAGGAAGTAAGATTTTTATTTGTACAGCGAATAAGGATTTCTGTAATCGTAACTATATAGCCTATGATCCCAGGCTTCCTTATCGTCGCCGAAGCTTAGCGTAGCTGGATTCCATTTTACAGGACGTTCAAGTTCGGTTGCAATATTTCCAAGAACGCATACGATATTGGTACTGCAACCAACCTCAATAGGAGCGATGGTATCTTTACGCGAACGGACCGAATCGATGAAGTTCTGCATATGAGGGGCGCTGATTTCGAAACTTCCACCTCCCTTAGCGGCATTTTTCTGCATCGCTTCGTACATTTTTTTCCGTTCTTCGGGAGTCATCTGTTTTGGACGTCTTCCTGCAAGTTCTGCGGGTACAAGTGATGCATCAGAGCATGCCAGGTAACCACGGGCCACTTCGATCCACCCTTTTGTCCCAATGAATTTAATTCCTTGTGCTCCTTCCATATCCTCTAAATACGGCTGTTCGGTCAGTTCAATGCCGTTCAGGTATTTATAAGTGAGGTATTTCTGTCCGTTGAAACCTTTGGGGATAATCAATGACGGACCTGAGCCATCCATACCAATGGCTGCCTGTGCGATGTCGAACATATGAGCGCCCCAATCGGCGGTAAAACCGTTGCCAGTTTCGCGGTACCAGCGCCAGGCTCCCCAAAGTTTTTCTTTTACTTCAGGATCAAGGGAAATCGGAGGGCAAAGATCTGGATGATAGTGGATCTTTGGATCGTTGAGTGGTCCCATCCAAAGGTTGAAATTCAGATTACCAGGGATCGGCATTTCGGGCAGATCGAGTGGTTTTGGAGGTACGCCAACTCTGGCATATACTTTTTCTATATGGCCAATCTTACCATCCTGAACCAATTCGATGGCTTTCTGGAATTCTTTGCTTGAACGCTGCTGACTACCAACCTGAACGACCCGCTTATTTCCCCGGGCAACTTTTACCATCTGAAGGCTTTCTGTAATGGTGAAGGAGAGAGGCTTTTGAACATACACATCCTTACCTGCCTGACAGGCATGGATTGTAACAAGGGCGTGCCAATGGTCTGGAGTGGCAACTTCAATCGCGTCGATGTCTTTTCTTTCGAGTAGTTGTTCATATTGTTCGTACATGTCGCAACGGTTGGGCTGTGATTTGCTTGTCTGCCAGGCCTCCACACGTTTCTTGAACCGTTGTTGTTTCATCTGGTCAACATCACAGCAAGCAGCGACCTGAACGCCCGGCACGCTGCTAAATCCTGCAAAATCGGATAAAGCTTGTTGCCCTAATCCGACTACACCCATTACAACCCGGTCGCTTGGTGCAATATATACACCACCTATTTTCCAGCTGGGAAGAATTGTCAGGCCTGTTAATCCCAATGCAGACAATCCTACGAAGTTGCGTCTGCTCATTCCATTTTTTGATTCTTCTTTTTTCATTCGAAAATAATTTGTTTTAATTAAGTTGGAATGAGTCCCGCAAAGGTGTGACCTATTCCATAAGTTGTTGATTGGTTGAATTAGTTATCAAAATTGATTTCAATTTTGATAACTAATTAATTTTATTTATTCGTTTTGATGCAGAGAATTAGAATTGATTTTTTAAGTTTGTGTCATTACGACGCAATGATACTTTTTTTATTTCAGAAATCAAAAGAAGGAAGATTATATTTTACTTTTGTTTAAACATAAAAAGCAGTGACGCAAAATTCCAGTTTTTTCGATCAACATTTTCTGAACCACATTTCCCTTGACTGCGTTGTTTTCGGTTTCCACGACAACCAGTTAAAAGTGCTGTTAATCAGGAGAAAATTTACAAAGGAATGGGCATTGCCGGGAGGGTTTGTCCGAGAAGAAGAATCGATTGAAATTGCCGCAACCCGTGTTCTTCAGGAGCGTACAGGCTTAGATGACATCTTTCTCAAACAGTTTAAAGTATTTAGTGAACCAGAAAGATCCAGGCGAAATCCGACTGTACAAGACTTAGTTGATTCTGGTGCAAATCCTGATCTCGAATGGTTTAAACAGCGATTTATCTCAGTGGGTTTTTACGCCCTGGTCGATTTCTCACAAGTTGATCCTAAACCCGACAGTATATCTGACCTGTGTGCCTGGAAAAACCTGGATGAAGTAGATTCGTTAATCCTTGATCACAATCAAATATTAGAGAAAGCGCTCGAAACGTTGCGTTTGCAGTTGAATCATCAGCCATTGGGTTACAACCTGCTCCCCGAAAGATTCACGATACCTGAACTTCAAAAATTGTATGAAACAATTCTTGCGAAGGAACTGGACAGGCGTAATTTCCAACGTAAGATGTTATCATACGGAATTCTCAATAAGTTAGAGGAACGCAAAACAGGAGGAGCTCATAAAGCCCCTTACCTGTATGAATTCAATCTTGAGAATTACCAGAAAGCACTTCAGAACGGATTGTTCGGCGGATGGTAGAGTGCTGTTCCATCAAATTGCTTTCGCTTATTTGTCGCAAAAAAAATCCCTCAACCGAAATTGAAGGATTTATATTTTTCATTACTTCAAAATAAACTACTTATAACTCAGGCCTTGGTCGTAATTAAAAAGAGCATAGCCTTTCCCTTCCAGATAACCGGGTACATCTTCTTTTTGATTGGTAACTGCTTCATCTGAAATAGGCGTGGAGAAAGGCATTTTTCCTGTTGGGTTAAACTTTCCGGTTATCACATCCAAAAGTGCATCGGAGGTAGTTCCAAATGTTGCTAATATTGCTTTGATGTTACCTTTGGTTTTGTCGTTGTAAATTTCATTAATTACCCATGGGTTCGTGTAGTTCATGACTAAAACGGTTGGTTTTTTGGCTGTCAGTTTAGTCACATAATCCACATCCACCGAACTTTTTGATAATGAAATGGAAACCGGTGCTCCGGTGGAGGAAAACAATGAATTTCCGGTAGGCACAAGCCATAAAAGCACAACATCTGCTTCTTCAGGAGTGTTCACAAATGTTACAGGATATTTGTCGTTATTTACGTTATATACAACGCCAGGATCAGACAGCTTGTCTTTAGGGCCTTTCGAATAGATTTCAAAATAGATTTTCGATTTTGATAGAATCGGTAATGCCTTGTTTTCATTTTGTAACAAAACAATTGATTTACGCAGTGCTAAATCAGCTCTTTCTTTAAATTTTGCATTATTGACAATTGCTTCCGCTGAATTCACATCAACATAAGGATTTTCAAACAATCCCATTTCAAATTTTTCATTTAACAGACGAATTACAGAGTTGTTGATATAACTCATATCGACCATTCCTTTACTAATTACTTCAAGCAGCATTGCCGGGTCTGATTCTCCAGAAAAGAGATTTACTCCGGCTTCAATCGCTTTTTTATAGCGCTCTTGTTTGGTGAGGTTTTCAACTCCCCACGGCATACCAGTTAGAGGGCCGGTATCTGAGTTAATGATCCCTTTGAAGCCCATTTTATTTCTGAGCAAATCGGTAATAACACCTTTGTTGAATGCAAAGCCAACTTCTTCATATTGAGTTCCTGAAGGAAGAGAATAGTAAGGCATCATGGACGAAGTACCAGCTTTTATCGCTGCCCGGAAAGGGATCAGATTATTTTCAAACATACCTCCAGGGTAAATTTCTTTTTTACCCCAATCAAAGTGCGAATCCTGCCCATCTTCTCCTGAACCACCACCCGGAAAGTGTTTGGTAGTTAATGCTACAGAACTGGCGCTTAATTTTTCTCCCTGAAAACCAAGAATTACTTCTGTGATCATTTTAGCAACCCATTCAGCATCTTCCCCAAATGTTCCGCTAATCCTTGACCATCTTGGTTCTGTAGCTAAGTCAGCCTGGTACATATACCCCTTTCTCAATCCTACGGCGAGCCATTCCTGACGTGCAATATCTGCAAATTCCTTGGTCAATTTCAGATCGCGCATGGCAGATAAGCCTAGTTCACCCGGCCATGCTGAAAAGACAGTCGCTCCCGCACTGGTACCTATTGAGGCATTAACGGTGATATTGTTTCTTGGATTTGATGCAACAATTGCGGGGATACCTAAAGGCTGGCTTTCACACAATGCCTGTAATTTATTTGCCCATTCAGCTGTATTTTTTGCACTTTCGGTCATCCTATAGATAAAATGACGATTGTTGTACTCCTTCACAAATTTGGTTACGCCGCCGCCGCCACTCATATTTGCTATAACACCGGCAAACCCAGTTGCAACAGGCGCGGCCGGCGTTTTGTCTGTTTCTTTAATGGCAGGAGAAGCCCCAAAACCACGCGGTGGACTGCTCGTTTCACTAAAGTCGCTGGCAACCAAACCTTCTGCTTCAGCTTTTTTTGCTCCTATCATAGCGATCGTATTGATGAGCATAAAGCCTGCCTTTTCTTCAACTGACATTTTAGAAAGGAGATCTTCGCTTCTTTCTTCCGGCGATAAACGCCAATCTTCATATTTATCCAATTGGCCATTCTTGTTGAGATCCTTGAATTCCAGGTTCCCAATTTTCAGAATGTTAACACTGCGATGTCCTAAAACCGGTTGAACGGGGTTTTTACCGGTCGAATTCAATGACCCAATTATCATTAAAAAACTCATAAACGTTAATCGGATACTCCTGGAAGAATGGTTGAGAATTTTCATATTGATGAGAAAAAGAAAGGGTTATTATTAAAATGCAATGAAAACATCTATTGCAATTGGCTTAGTTATTGTCTCATCAATATTAGTGAATTATTAGTTCGGTCCGCACTCAATGCTAAAAAACAAAAATGCCACGAAGTCTATAATTCATGAAGTTATTCAATATGCTGAATGATAACAGTATATTGTTTGTCTTGAATTTTTTGTAGTTGTCTTTTCGAATAATTTTATTCTTTGTCAAAACGCATATTGTAATCCTCCTTTGAATTTACCATCCAGAAAGAGAAGACATTCAGATAATTCCAGAACGATTGGAGTATTTCTTCAGGCAGTTCAAGTTTTGACAGAACCTGAATATAGCATTGCAGCCAGACAATGCGGGCTTCTGGAGTGATTGATCCGGCAGAATGCCTTTGGGCGAGCATGGGTTGTCCACGGTTCTCGAGGTAGTACATAGGGCCGCCGCAAATCTGAATAAAAAAGTCGGCAGAATTTTGTTTTGCTTTATTCAGCGCATCTTCATTTCGTGGGAAGAGATGCTTTATTTCGCTATTAATCAACAAATCATAATGATCGCTTACCATTTTACGAATACCTTCTTCTGTAAGTACTTTCAGAAAATCGGGAGTAGGTTTAGTAACCGGTGGCCTTTGTCTATATGCAAACTGACTGATTGAAAAATCCATTATCTAAATTTCTAAGGTCATACGTTCGGTGGCCTTCATGTAATACCTCGCAAAATTGTCATCGGTCATGTACTCATGCAATTTGAACTGCCATTTTTTTGTGCGTTCAGAGAGTAATACAATGTTCTTATTATTCTCGTAATTTTCCTGATCGACCTTTTGAATCCTGATGACTTCGATAAATTCATCCATCCACTTCTCGTATTCGTCCATAAAAGCTTTTTGCTCCGGACTTATATTCATATCCTTATCTGTATCGAGGATGTTCGCTGAGATCAATGACGAAGCTGTTAAAGTTCCGCCAAGTGTGAATCCCAATCTACGCAAAAACCACCTTCTGTTATCTTCGTAACCGTCCATTTTTCTATTGTTTTTGGTTTTATAACAACAGATACGGTGATTTGGTTGCTTATGTACCCTAATTTAGACAATAAGTGTTAATTCAATCCTATTTCCAGTTAATGGCAGATCAGAAATTCGGTATAGGTTTAACAGCCCATTTCTTATTCGGGCGATTGCTCATCTGAAAGATAATTTCTCCTCCATTGACAATATCATCATGTGTAAAATAACTATTGTTTAAGACTTTACCATTCAATGTCGCTGAATGGATATAGATATTCTTTTCTGACAGGTTATTGGCTTTTAGGATCAGATTTTTCCCTTCACCAAGCTGAATATTGGCCTCCTTTACAGAAGGTGAACCTATTGAGTATTGTCCTGAACCGGGGCAAACAGGATAAAATCCCATCGAAGAGAAGACGTACCAGGCAGACATTTGTCCGCAGTCGTCGTTACCACACAGACCATCGGGTTTGTTGAGATACATTGTATTTACAATCTGGTGGATGCGTTCCTGAGTTTTCCATGGTTGTCCTGCCCAATTGTACATATAGGCTACGTGATGGCTGGGTTCGTTACCGTGTACATAGCAGCCAACCAAACCTTCGCGTGTAATATCTTCCGTTTCGGCAAAGTATTTATCAGGCATATACATTGTGAATAGTGAATCAAGGTGTCCGACAAACCGTTTGTTTCCGCCCATATTGGCAATTAACGTATTTATATCCTGCGGAACATAGAGCGAGTAATTCCATGCATTTCCTTCGATAAAGCCTTCGTTGGCAGTATGCATCGGGTCGAACGGAGTCTTCCAGTTTCCTTTGCTGTCTTTCGCTCCAATAAAACCCGTTTTTTCATTGAACAGGATTTTCCAGTTGGAAGCGCGTTTTTCAAAATGATTGGCGATTTCGGTTTCACCCAGCGATTTGGCCATTTGGAAGATTGCCCAGTCGTCGTAGGCATATTCAAGTGTCATCGATGATCCTACCGCGTTCGATTCAAACGGGATATATCCTAAATCGATGTATTCGCCAAGGTTACCGTAACTCCGATGATTTGCCGAAGCCACACAGGCAGCCAATGCACGCTTGCCATCAAATCCGCGAATTCCATTGATCCAGGCGTCCGCAATAACCGATACGGCATGATATCCAATCATACACCAGTTTTCGTTTCCGAAATGACTCCAGACAGGCAATAACTTATGGACACTTTGGTCGTAATGTGCCAGCATCGAATTGATCATATCTGAAGTCCTTTCCGGCTGTGTCAATACAAACAGCGGGTGAAGTGCCCGGTAAGTGTCCCATAAGGAAAACACAGAATAGTTTACAAAACCATCGGCCTGGTGAATATTGTGGTCGAGCCCACGGTATCTGCCGTCCACATCCATGTATTGAATCGGATTGATCTGGGTGTGATAGAGCGAAGTATAAAAGGTTATTTTCTTGTCTGAAGAAGCGTCAATTTTGATCTTTCCCAGTTCATTCTGCCACTTGTTTTTGGCTTCCGCCCTTACGTTTTCAAAATCGAATTTCGGGATTTCTGCCTGAAGGTTTTTTAAAGCCCCTTCGGTACTTACTGCCGAGATGGCAAATTTGATCTTTATTTTTTCACCTTTTGCGGTTTCAAAATCAAAATGAGCTTTCAGCTTTTTACCGGCCATTTCGGGAAAATTATGCTCCTGATCGAATTTGCGCCAGAAGCCTTTGTAGACAAGCTGTTCTTCGTTTTTGCCTCCATAGCTTTTGATCGGTTTCGAGAAAACCATCGCAAAATAGATATAGTTTGTTCGGGCCCAACCACTTGTTATACGGTAGCCGGTAACCAACGTGTCATTCTCAACCCGGATATACGACCACAATACTTTTCCATCGTAGTTATAAATACCATGGTTCATATCAAGGATGATGTGTGCTGCATCACTTTCCGGGAACGTATATTGATGAAATCCAGTATGTGATGAAGTAGTCAACTCGGCTTTAATTTTATAATCCTCAAGCATTACACTGTAATAGCCCGGATCTGCTTTTTCCGTATCATGGCTGAAACGTGAACGGTATCCGGATTCTGGCTTTTCTGCTGTCCCCGGATTCAATTGAATCTCACCGACAGTTGGCATAACGAGAAAATCGGACAGATCTGAATGTCCTGTTCCGCTCAGGTGGGTATGACTAAATCCGACAATTGTTGGGTCATTATACTGGTATCCGGCGCAATATCTGTAAACCTTGCCGTTGTAGGTGCCATTCACGGCGTACGGAATTGTATCTGTATCAGGGCTTAGCTGCACCATTCCGAACGGTACACAAGCACCTGGAAATACATGTCCCATCTCCTTCGTCCCGATCAGAGGATCGACATAATGTGTAAGATCTTCTGCAGGTTGCTGGGCTACTGCCGTCATTGTTCCCAGGTATAAACAAGTAATTAGTGAAAGCTTATTCAAATTAAAAAATCTCATTCTGAAAATATTTAACACTGATCCTTTTATTAAAGCGTTATCTGCTCAAGTGGTCCTAATCTTATTACCAGGCCAAAGGTAATTTTTGATCTGCAAAATGGAATAAGAATTTTTAACAAAAGTATTCTAATGATGACTTTCTTATTCGAAGAGACCATCAATCATCCATAAATTGGTTGGTTATTTTTCGGAAACCTGAGATTTTGTTTGGAAACTTCAATCAATCATTTATCTTTGAACTCAAATAACACGAATTAGCAAAAAAGTAACATCATGTCAGTTTCCCGTTTTAGTGTGTCGTTGGAAGAGGAGCTTTTAACTGCTCTTGACCAGTTTGTGACCGAGAATAATTTTTCGAACCGGTCGCAGGCTCTCCGCCAACTGATCGAGAAAAACCTTGTTGAGCAAAAATGGAAATGCGATAACCTGGTTGCAGGGGCAATTGTCATGGTGTATAGCAACCAAAAACCCGAAATCCGCACCCGTTCAGCTGAACTTCAGTTACAGTACCGGGAGGTGGTTATCGGCGTACAACAATTTACGCTGAGCGAGCAAAATTGTATGGAAATTATTGCAGTCAAAGGAGCATCGCGCCGGCTGACCGAATTGTCAGATAAGATGATAGGTATTAAAGGTATTCAGCATGGTAAGCTGATTATGAGTAAAACGGAGTAATCTTTTTTTGCCCAAACCGTGACACGAAATCAACTATTAGTAACAAGTATTCATTCAAATATGAACGAACTAAGCACTGCCATCAAAGAAAAACTCCATTTGCTTGAGAATTGGTTCGGGCAAAGAAAAGGCTCCCTTGTTGCGTTTTCAGGAGGAATAGACTCTTCTTTAGTCCTTTTTCTGGCCCGGAAATACCAGGGATCAGGAAATGCAATTGGTGTGATCTCAAATTCTGAGAGCCTGAAGAATAAGGATTTCAACGTGGCGCAATCATTTTGCGAAGAGTTTAACATACAGCTCGTTGTGATTAAGACCAAAGAGCTTGCCGATACCCGTTACAGTCAAAACCCAATCAACCGATGCTTCTTTTGTAAAGATCATCTTTTTCAGGAACTCCAGGAATTGAAAATCCAATATCCAGGCTTTGAAATTTTGAGTGGAACCAATTATGATGATCTGGGCGACTATCGGCCGGGTATCGACGCCGCACAAAAGAACCTTGTAATTTCTCCGCTGGTCGATTGCAAAATTACAAAAGAGGAGATCCGGGAGATCGCAAAACACTTCAATCTACCCAACTGGAACAAACCAGCAAGTCCTTGCCTAAGCTCCCGTATTCCATATAATCAGGATGTTACCGTGTTAAAGTTGAGACAGATTGAGGCTGCTGAAGACCTTTTGAATGGTCATGGTTTTGAAGATGTGCGGTTTCGTCATTTTGGAACCTATGGCAAAATTGAAGTTCAAAAAAAGGACCTTGAAAAACTGCAGGTTATTAAAGAGCTCCTGATCAGTGAAATCAAAAAGCTGGGTATTCCCCAAATTGAAATTGATGAGGAGGGATTGGTTTCAGGAAAAATGAACAGGGCAATCCGTACCGAAGACAAAAAAATTGAGCAAATATGAGAATTCTGTATTATGACTGTTTCGCCGGGATCAGCGGTGATATGAACCTTGGTGCCCTGATTGATTTAGGTGTAGATCCTGATTTTCTGATTGCAGAACTTCAGCGTTTAAATATTGAAGGATTTCATCTTGAAATTCAAAAGGACATCCGGAGGGGAATTTCAGGGACAAAAGCTACCGTTGTTATTGAAAATCAAGAGAATGAAAAACACCGCCATTTAAGGCATGTTGAGGAACTGATTAATCAAAGCTCCCTTTCCGAAAACGTCAAGACGATGTCGCTCAAAATATTCGACCTGATTGCTGTTGCAGAAGGGAAGGTTCATAATATAGGCAAGGAGCATGTTCACTTTCATGAAGTTGGCGCGTTGGATTCAATAGCCGACATTGTTGGTGCCGCCATTTGCCTGGATTACCTGAAAGTTGACAAAGTCATTTCGTCGCCAATCCAGCTGGGCGGTGGAATGGTGAAATGTGCTCATGGTATCATGCCGGTTCCGGCACCAGCTACCACTGAAATTGTCCGGAATGTTCCTGTCAAAACCGGTTTGGTGCAGCATGAAGCGACAACACCAACAGGTGCTGCTATCCTGGTTGCTACCGTCGGCGAATTTACTGATCGGATCGATTTCAAAATTCAGAAAACCGGATATGGGATCGGCCAGCGTGATGTATCGGAAGTTCCAAATGTATTGCGGGTGTTTCTTTCTGAAAATGATAAAATGGATGAAAGCACATCGCAAGAAGATGCATGGATGATGGAATGTAACATTGACGATATGAATCCGGAATGGTATGATCTTCTCTTCCGGGAACTCTTTGAGGCAGGAGCCAGCGATGTTTTTCTGACTCCGATTATCATGAAAAAATCGAGACCGGCCAATACTTTGTCGGTTATTTGCAACAGCAACATTAAACCTGAAATAAAAGCAATCATTTTCAAAAATAGCACCACGATCGGGCTTCGGGAATATTCCGTTACAAAAACTGTACTGGAACGAGAGGAACGGATAATTGAAACTGAATTGGGGATTGTCAAAGTGAAATACAGCTATTATCAAGGCAAAGAAATCCGGTTTAAGCCCGAATCGGACGAATTAACCAGGTTGGCGACCAGCCATGGTTTAAGTTTAAATGAGGTAGAAAAAATCATCAATAAAAACTGCTGAAATGGATATTCGTGACATCCTCGAAAAATATAAAGATGGTGAAATTGAGCTTGTAGAAGCCTTGTCACATTTTACCAAACGGGGAATTGAAGAAATGGGTTTTGCTACGATTGATACCGATCGTCTGCACCGTACAGGATTGCCTGAAGTGATTTACGCCGCCGGGAAAACGACAGAACAAGTCAGGTTAATCGCTGAACGGATGTATACTAAAGGAATTGACATTCTGGCAACCCGTGCCAGTGAAGAAATTTATCAGGCGGTTAAAACTGTAGTTCCCGGTGCTGTATATAATTCATTGGCAAGAACAATCGTGTATAAACACAAAGAGGAGGATTCAGGAAAAGGATATATTGCCGTTGTTTCAGCGGGAACCTCTGATCTTCCGGTTGCAGAAGAAGCAGTTGAAACAGCCAGGTTCTTAAATAATAAGGTGGAGGCAATATATGATGTTGGTGTTGCCGGTATTCACCGTCTTTTCAACAAATGGGAACTGATACGGAATGCAAGGGTAATAATTGTCGTTGCAGGAATGGAAGGGGCATTGGCCAGTGTGGTTGGCGGGCTTGTGGATAAACCAGTAATTGGTGTTCCAACAAGCATTGGTTATGGTGCCAACTTTCAGGGATTATCCGCCTTGTTGTCGATGCTGAACAGTTGCGCTGCCGGTGTATCGGTTGTAAATATCGACAATGGTTTTGGAGCTGCCTGCCAGGCATCTTTGATAAACAAATTATAGCGTTTAAAATGAATGAGATCATCTTGCTGTCGCTAACTGCTGCATCGCTCGGGTTCATCCACACTGCGCTGGGACCGGATCATTATCTGCCATTTATTGTATTGAGCAAAGCCCGACATTGGAGTGTGCCTAAAACTATGTGGATAACGTTTGTTTCCGGAGTTGGCCATGTAGGAGGTTCTGTTGCAATAGGTCTCATAGGGATTGCATTGGGGATCAGCCTAAATAAACTGACATTTATTGAGGGTTTCAGGGGTGATATTGTTGCATTGTTGCTGATTTTCTTTGGTCTTCTTTATACGATTTATGGATTTCACAAATTCCTGAAAAACGGAGGACATCATCACCTGCCAAATTTTCTGATACCCAAAAACCTGCATGAAATCAAACATCAGGTTAGCCACGGATTGGAGGAAAAGGTTGATGAAACCAGATTAACGCCCTGGGTTTTGTTTATCATATTTGTCTTTGGTCCTTGTGAAGTCCTGATCCCAATGTTATTCATTCCTGCAGTACAAAGAAGTAGCATTGGGATGGCTTCTGTTGCAATATTCTTTGGAATTACAACAATAGCCACGATGATGTTCATCGTTTACCTTGGGCATTTAGGGTCTTCTCTCTTGAAGTTCAAATCAAAAGAAAAATATATGCACCTGATTGCAGGTCTTGTCATTTTGGGTGCAGGACTTGGAATGCATTTTTTTGGATGGTGAGAAAATACATTCTTTCGAAGGCCATTTAAGCGCAAAACAATTTTCTGATTCCTTTCCCTTTTATCAGTAATTAAAGTCTTCAGGTTCGCCACAGAATTTTCTGCCATTGAGAATCCCCTTGCGATAAAGCTGGCAAATGGTATCTTTATGATTGTTTGCGTAGATTTCCGCTGTGGTTTGATTTCCTGAGATGCCCAGATCCCTCCTTAACAAGTACTCTTCATAGGCAGAATCCAACGCTTCGGCAATTTTGGTGGCCTTGTATTTGTTTGCTGCTTCAAGAATCGCTTCGTCCCATGGAAGATGTCCCGACATGTAAACGGGTCTGTCTGCATTTAATAAGGTATCGATAGCAAGGGTTATGTCGTCTTCCGAACGAATATTGTTCTTGTTATTCACAAAATCGTAATATTTAAAGAGCTCAATAAAGTAGGCATCTGTTTCGCAGGTATTGATATATTTAGTTAGTTCCTCCCCGAATCCATAGAGGTAAGGTCGTTGGTCAACAGGGGCGGCTGCCGTTGTCGGAGGGTTATCTCTTTTCGAAGCTTTCCTGCTACATTCCATGTAGTAATCTTCTTTGGCTCCTTTGTGGTTAGGCAATATTAAAAGCGCACCTGTCCCCATTCTCATATCGTAAAAGTCGTACCACGCAGGCATATCATCAGGCAATCCATTTTTGTCTTTTTCCATAATGGAGTCGTAATCCTGTAACGAGGTATAAGAATGATCCAGCATCTCATCGTAATCATTTGAATGCAATAGAAAATCTTTCAATATTTCCACTTCATGCTCCTCAATGGGGGCAACAAAAGGACAAGAAGCGATATTTGATTCCCAGAACTCAAAGTCATAAGCAATATCAACGCCTTCAATATTCAGTTTTCCGGCCCTCCAAAGCAGTTGCATATTGAACAATTTCTTCTGAAGAATAATCTCCAGCATTTCTTCGGCTTGATCCTGAAAACCAAGTTCCAGGGTTTCTTTTTCATTGTAAAGCCGCTCATAATATTCATACGACTGGACAAGTGATATTTTTTGACGTGCGATAGATTTTATAAAGCCGTCGATGGAAGTAGGGTTAAATTGTTTGAAATATTCTTTTGCCGCATCTGAATTGGCAATTTCGTCACAAAATTTTTGCTCAAGGCTTTTATAAAATTCTGTTTTTTCTTTTGCGTCGGAAGGAACGAGCGCTTTGTTGTAGATAAAATCGTCGAAGTTAATCATGGTTCAATTTTTTATCATTGTGATTTTTATTTACTTCTGCAAAGATTTTCCAAACAAATATAAGCAGGAATTCACTTCCAAAAAAGGAGAATGGAAAAAAATTCATTCAATAAATTGCACAAATGATCATTACAAGGTTGCTCCTTCTGTTTTGGTCAAAAACTTTGAGTTTTATGCTTATTAATAAACACAATCAGTCCTTCGATTAAAGGCTTATGCTACTTCTTTTATTCTTTCCTGGAGAGAACCGGGTAAGGACGGTCATACCCCTTTACCGAATGCCAGATAATCCGGTTAAATGTATCTTCATCAATACGATCGTAATCTTCGAGATCCTGTTCCAGCGATTTTAATGCCCACGATAATTGTTTGCCGGATAACCCCTCAAGCGGAGGATTCAATTCATCGAGCGGTATGTTATTTTGCTCTGCTTTATAGGGTGTAAAATCGGGCGTTTCACGAAAGCAGTCTGACATGGGCTCCGCAGCTTTATCTAATTGATTCATTGGTGGAATACCAAGGATGTTTTCGATGGTCCGAACCATATTTATCTGTGAATAATAAGTAGAAACAACTTCCTTGCGTTTCGTGTACGGGCTGATTACCATCCCGACTGTCCGATGCCCGTCTACATGGTCGAGTCCTGCCTGGGGATCATCCTCCGTAACAAGAATGCAGGTCTCTTTCCAGAATTTACTATTCGATATTGCTTCAACGATCTGTCCCAATGCGAGGTCATTGTCGGCAACGGCGGCGCGAGGGGTGGGTTGACCAGGTCGTGTACCCGAAGTATGGTCGTTGGGTAACAGCATAATTACAAAATTCGGGAAACTGTCAACTCGTTCAAATTCATGCAACTCCTTAATGAATTCAGCAGCACGGTACACGTCGGGCACCGTATTCGGGAAACCGATAAATGTGGGACAGGTGTAGGGTATAATCTGCTCAAGATTAGCTTTTGCCTTGATTGAAATATTTTTAGTCCCTTTCTGAAAGGCAAGAAGATGATCTGAAAATGTAGCAGATTTTGGAGTTATCAGAGCATCGGCAAATTCACCGTAATTGCGAAATGTCAACCTGTTACGCAGTACATTATCCCATATAAATCCAGAACTGGCATAAGCCAATCCATCATCGCCATCGTAGGGATAGCTTCGGGTAAAATCACCGAACGACTTTTCGAGATAATCAGTAACGTACGCTTCATCGGTCCACTGATGTCCGTCGGCACTTAACACACCGCTGCAATAGAAGTTATCCATCAATACGAAAGTCTCAGCCAGTTTGTGGTGATTTGGCGTTATATTACGACCAAAATGGACCAGACTTGTATCCCCGTTCCCCTGCGGCAGATCTCCGAAAACCTGGTCGTAGGTTCTGTTCTCCTTGATGATATATATTACATGTTTGAAATGAGATTTCTGGCCAGGTACTTGTGGAACAGCCACTTTTTTCAGACTGTTTCCTGTTGCTGATTGATTTTTAAATATTTCCGTCAGGGAGTTATTCCGCCCAACTATGTCAGTCATTTTTGACAATTCTTTTTTACCCGGGACATTAATAAATGAAACGCTTCCCATGTGGTCACGCGAATTATAACCTGCTTTATTTGGAGTTTTGTTTCTTGAACCCGATCCTTTTACATTTGCCACATACAATTGATTTCCTGCTTTATTGATAACAACGGAACCTGGATACCAACCTGTTGGTATGAGCCCGATTACCCGGTTTGAGGCGCCGGTCTCAATCAGACAAATTGCATTTTCGGTCCCATTTGCGGCATAAAGATATTTGCCGTCGGGTGAAATCGCCAAAGCATTCGGCGCGCTTCCAAAAAGAACATCCTTTTTCAGATGGACAGAAATCTCACTTTTGACTGCATCGTTTTTAGTGTCGATTACATAGATTTTATCGCTGTTGGCACAAGCCACATAAAGCAGCGACTGGTCAGGACTCAGTATCATTCCCGAAGGATGTAAGCCAACATTTATCTCTTTGAGGACTTTATTCTGTTTCAGATCGATTACCGAAACCGAGCCGTTGCTGGCGATACCGGTCTTCGGATCAACCAGCACCTGACTTCCGGAAGTATTATAAGTCGATTCGCCGGCCACAGGTTTCCTTCCTCCCCAATTGGTGACATATGCTTTTGAATCAGCGCACAATAAAATATCATAAGGGGCAATTCCTACCGGGATTTCATCAATTGACTGATCGGTCAGATTTATCACTGCCAGCGAATTGTTCCGGCTTAGTGTCACAAACAGCCTGTCTTCTTTGGCATTTAACGCGAGTCCGCCCGGTCCCGGATCACCACCGATGGCAGGTTTCGGCATCAGAATCGGTTTATCCCAGCTCAATACATTACTTTGATCAAAACGGGCGATCAGAACCTTATCGGATGCTTCAGAAACATAAATATGCCGGTTGTCCTTCGAGGAACAGATTCCTGTAAAAGATGACCCACCTTTATCATAAGGAAGTGATTGCATGATACTCCGGTCGCTTAACTGTATAAGATCGAGCGAATTCATGTTTTTGACAAGGAGAAAATGCTCGTCCGAAATCAACGAAATATCAACCGGCCGGCCAGGCATGTACAACTGAAAACCGGCGGGACGCAATAACTGGTTGGAAGGCACCAGGATACTTCCATCGTGCTGTGGTCCGATCTTCGGGTTATTAAAGTTGTTTTGCGCCTGAATATATAGAGAAGCAGATAAAAGGAGTACTGTCAGTAAACCTTGAAGCAGACAATGTTTGGTTTTCATGATGATAATTTGAAATTGATTATTTCCTGATTCATCGCAGGTATGAACAAAAATACAGAAATATAATTACTCAGACGTTATCGCGGATCG
>JBBRZE010000034.1:0-49479 GCA_038236995.1 Bacteroidales bacterium
AGGGAAAGTTGTTTTATTAATCCATTGTAATGCTTCCTGTTTTGTGTAAAAAACATAACTGGGTACAAAAGGAGCGCCAATTGATTCGAAGAGGTATTTCTGTCCCACTTTATCATCGAAATGCCAACATGTTTTATAATCCGGAAATGTTTTCTTTCCAGATTGCTCCACAGAGTATAGTAATTGCTTTGCAAACAAAACATCTTTATAGTTGTCCTGATTATGATGCCACATCAATGCATCACAATCCTCTAACTGAGAAAAAATATTTTCTGCATAACAATTTACAATTTTAAAATCGATGTTTTGTTTTTTACAGTACGAAATCCAACGATCACTAAAACTGCCTGTAGTATGATGGATAGCTATTTTCATATTTTAGTCGTTTAGTGTCTTAAATGACTGGACATATAGATTTTGAAGAATATGATTTCATAAATAAATTTATTTTAATTTTGCAGCAAATTTAGCAGGAAAGAGTATGGTAAATTAAATTCTAATTACCTATATGAACGTCCTTATTATAAGAGTTAATTGTGTCAAGAAACTTGTAAATCCTTTAAAGATCTGATTTCTACTATTATTAAAATTACTTGTTTGTTAATTCATTAGCATACATTTAACTCTAATAATGATTCTACCATCCAATTCTGTGGGATAAATGTTCCCTCGTGAAATTGAAGCGATCTGTCCCAATATCCGACACAGGCATCATATGCTACAGTGGCAAAACCATAACTCAACTCTATCACTAAAGGATTGCCCGCCTTGTCGTAAACAAAATCAAAAGCTGCACATTGTGACTGAAGTTTGTTTGTAAGTTGAAAAGCGAGATCAATCGTATCAATAGGAAAATGTTCTTTTTCATATAAAATATTTCCGCTTCCGGAAGCCCTGAAATCCTCTTTTCGGACTAATCTTTTGACCGCAAAGGCTTTTTCTGCAATCACGATGACACGAATGTCAAAGGAATTATCAGGAATGAAATCTTGGAAATAAATATACCCTTTCTCTGGAGAATGAAATTTAGCATATTCAGTACCAATAAATAAACGCCCAAAACTTTTTACCGCTGCTAAAAAGTTAATCTTTCCTTTGCGGAACTTATTGATTCGCTCTTTAACATATCCAATCCTATCAAATTGCGAAAATCCTTTCCCAAATGCCTTGTTTACTAAACGACGAGCACTATTGACTGTTCTTACAAGTTTCACATTTGCGGATCCTGCTCCCCCACGTAGCTTGAATACCTTAGGGAAAGTTGTTTTATTAATCCATTGTAATGCTTCCTGTTTTGTGTAAAAAACATAACTGGGTACAAAAGGAGCGCCAATTGACTCGAAAAGGTATTTCTGGCCTACTTTATCATCGAAATGCCAACATGTTTTATAGTCTGGAAATGTTTTCTTTCCAGATTGCTCTACCGAGTATATTAATTGTTTTGCAAATAGGACATCCTTATAGTTGTCCTGATTATGATGCCACATTAATGCATCACAATCATCTAATTGAGAGATAATATCTACTGCATAACAATTGACTAATTTGTAGTCGATATTTTGTTCCTTGCAATATGAAATCCAACGATCACTAAAACTGCCAAGGGTATGATGAATAGCTACTTTCATATTTTACTCATTAAGTATTTTTATTAAAAGATCGCGATGCGCTTCACAACGGGTAAGGTTCAGTAATACATTTCGTTTCTTATGGGTGAGAAATGAGGGAAGCAGATTTCGGGCACGTAAAACTCCAAAAAGCCAATTATTAAAAGGTTCAAGATATGAATTATAGGAGGACTTAAGTCTTACGGCTAACCCATCAAATTGTTGTTGTAATAAGATTTTGTTACCTATCAAATTATTTAGCCTTGAAATTTCATTTCCAAATTCCTCTTTTTCATTTTTGTTGAGAAGCATGACTCCTGGTTGTATATCACCTTGTTTGTAAGGATGCAATGAGAAATTGATAGTGCTTAAATTTACTTCCAACTGTAAAGCATACCCAGTATTCCAAGGAGAATTTCTTTTTTTATTCCAGTCAAATACGAAATTCCCAAGACTGTAGAATATTGGAGAATCATGATAGATTTCGTATCCTGAATAGCAATGGGAATGATGGCCAACAACTGCAGAAGCTCCTGCATCAACGAAGAATCTATAAGTTTCCTGCATACGAGGACTGGGTAACGAATAGTGTTCGTGTCCACCATGCACAATAACGATTACATGATCAGCATTCGCTTTTGCCTCTTTAATATCGTAGTAATTTACTACAGGGTTTATAGGATTTGCACCAGGTGTTACTCCGAATGTCGTTGACCATTCATTTTCGCAAAAATTTATAATTGCTAATCGAATTCCATTAATTTCTTTATAATATGGTTTTCTTGCTTCGTGTAAATTTGCACCAACTCCAACATAGTCAATGCCTGATTCCGCACAAGCTTCTATGGTTGAATATAATCCAAGTTCGCCATAATCCATAATGTGGTTATTTGCAAGGGATACCAAATTGAATCCTGCAAAAATGAGGGCTTCAGTCGTTTTGACAGTCGCTTTTAAGTTGGGGCCAGTTTTTTTAGTCTTTACTTTTGCCCTCGTAAGGGGACATTCAAGATTTGTAATTGCTATATCAGATTCTTTTATTAAAGGAAGAAGATCATTGAATATTAGTCTATAATCCCCTTCTGTAATTAAATCCTCGACTCGGTTTACTGGACAGAAATCTCCAGTGATTAGTACTTTTATTCCTTGTTTATTCATTTGATTTAATTAGATCACCTAATTTATCCGTAGTCATAAATTCAACATCCGGCCACCGTTTTAAAATCTCAGTCAATAAAATTGAAAAATCTTTTAGGTTCTTTTTACGATTTTCGGAATTAATGTTTCCAATAAAGTTCACACGATGGCAAGAAATAATCGCAGGTTTAAAAGATGAAAAAGCACCTTTAATATCCTTTAGACAGGAAGATACCCAATTTATATTTTGATCTGATGATGGTTCAAACAAACAATTCCGAGGCAAAAAGATTTGTTTATTCTTATTCTGTTCTCCAAAAAAATGAAATTTAGAGCGGATTCCTCCTTTTAGATCAGGTTCTTTTTGAATAGTAATTCCTTGTATATATCGGACATTATTTTGATCTAAAATATTTTCAATACTCGAATGCCAAATATAATTTGGTGCAATAAAAGACTTTGATTCATACCCAAAGCTATCCTGAAAAATACGTAGTCCTTCCTCCAATATCACTTTTTGATTTAATAAGTCTTCCAAACAATCAGCGTCCAAAGCAGCCATAAAACTTGGATTCTTCTCATTACTAATTGTTTTGCTAATTCCAAACAATTTATAATCAAATGCAAAATGCATCTCTTTTGAATTCTGTTGCAATGCGTGCATCCAGCGGGGTATGTTAAGGTGTTCTCTTCCATGAAATTGAGGATGAAAAATATTTTGTGCCATACCTTGCTTCCAAAGGTCAAAGCTATGATTTGGATATTTTTTAATTGTTTCAGTAAACGGTTCGAGAAAATACTGTTGGAATTTGAAGTCTCTGATTTTTTCAAAATCAGGATTCGCTACTACTGCATTGGCCGTAATTACAGGATGATTGCCATGGATATCTTTATGTTTTACCAGAAGATTAAAGAGAGACTCAAAGTCTTCAACGTTTGCAAGGGAATCATTTTGTAAATAATGGCATTTGTCTACTCGTATACCATGTTTTAATAATGCATTATATATTTTGGTTGATGGCATTCGAATGCTTCCCCAATCATCTGATTCAAAGACAATAATTTTACGACGAGTTTTAGTGCCTCGCAATTTGTAAAATTCCATGAATAATTTATTTTTAATCTTTCCCATATTAAGACCGTTTTGAATTAACAATCCTTGTTTTTCCAATGAGTACTAATTTTCTTAATAGCAAAGATAAAATGTTGATAATTCCTACGCTTAAACCATATTGTATCATGCAGAAATATTTATTTTTAGCTGATTGTTCTAACCGAAGTAAACTTTTATCATCTGGAGAATAGAATTGTTGAAGATTATTGACTAAATAATCTGTAGATGCCATATACTTCTTTTCTGAAAAATGATTTCTTAATAGAAGAAAAATGATTACATTTTCTCTTTGCGCAAATAACCTTTTTTTGAAGTCAGATTTATAACTATTAGTATTTAAGATTTTCTGTAATTCGCTATATACAACTATTTGGTTGTCCAAAAGAGTCTTCAAATTTACAGTCTGTGTAATCGACGTTTGATTTACGAAATAAACATACAAAACCTCATTTAAAAGGAGTATGGAATCTGCTCGTAACAGGATCTCTGTTGAATAAAGCAAATCCTCAACACTGTTCATTCCAATTGTTCCATAAATCATATTCTCTATTAATCGACGCTTAACAATTTTAAGGACACAGGCATCGAAAAAATACTTCTGAACTGATAATTTATCTTTGGTTAAAAGTTCATGTTTTATATTTGCTTTTAATAGTTGTTTGCCATTACTATCTTCTCTTATATAATCGAATACTATTACATCTGCGTCCGAGGATTTACATTTTCGAAGTAGCAATTCCAACGAACCTGGTAATATCCAATCATCAGCATCCACATGCATAATGAAATTTCCAGATGAAGCATTCATACCTGTTCTACGAGCAACAGATAGTTTTTTATTCCCCTGATGCGCAATAACATTTAATCGACTCTCTTTTATTTCATATTCTTTTAGAATTTCCAGACTTCTGTCTGTAGAGCCATCGTCAACTGCAATCACTTCAAAGGATCCGGATAGCTGCTGGTTAAAAATTGAATCAAGACATCTAAGGAGGAATTTTTCTACATTATAAACTGGAATGATAATTGAAATATCCATATTAACTATTCGTGGTTTATTCGGTAATTTTATATTTGAATTAATTTGAAATATTTTCGCCATTTTTAATCATATAAATCGAATTGTTTAGTAATCTTTTTGTTATATTGAACTTTGTATACTAAATATTAATCATTATAAACATATGGATTCAATCGAGAAGTAATTTTATTGATAACTCTGCAAAAAATATTGCGATGATTAAGATTTAGCATATCTAGTAATTTGCATCTTTGGTATTCAAAAAGCTCTTTTTTTACTATTTTTTTTGGTAAAAAGGGATGGCGATATATTTTGTCGAATTCCATTCTCTTTAAATAAAAATCATTAAAAATTATATTTTTACTTATGCTCCCAAACACAGAACTTTCATGTTTTCGATAGATTACAGTTTCTTTATCTAATAAAGCATATCTAAATCCCATTTTAGTTACATTTAATGCAAACGGATAATCCTCAATAAATCTGAACCTTTCATCGAATTTTATGACTTTAAAAATTTCTTGTGAAACAAATAGGCTAGGACTACTACCAAAATAGTTTATTAGTAATATTTTGTATTGATCTTGTGCATCCTTCGCTTCTGCGACCCTTTTAATTCTTTCAGTTAATACAGACTTAGTTAACGTGCCATCTTTCAAAATCAAAAATCTAGATATAAAGATTCTAAATTCTTTGTTTTTATTTGCAAAATCAATATAGTCTTCTATACAATTGGGTAATAATAAATCATCACCTGCAATTAACTTTAGCCATTCGCCTTTTGCTACTTCCACGCCTCGATTACAATTCGCTGGTATACCTGTATTTTTTTCGACAGTAATCAATTCTGTTTTAACGAACCGACTTTCATTTTTTTTGATCCACCTCTTGCAAATTTCAACTGTGTCATCAGTTGAACAATCATCACTTATAATTAATTCCAGATTTATAAAATTTTGTGATTTAGCGCTTTCAAGTGTTTCAAGCACATATTTGGAGGAATTATATGTGACAACAATAATTGAGACTAAAGGTGGCGTATAAGCTTTGTTTTCTATATTTATTTCTAAGTCCATACTAGGAGGTCTTTTTTAAATTAGAGGGGTATTCACTTATTTGTTCAGAATTTTATTTAATAAACTTTTAAGTCCTAATCTTTTATCAAGTTCTCGAAAAGAATACCAAATTGAAACTCCAATTAGTATTAACCCCAAAAAATAGTTGTAAGGTTGATTTAAAAACTTTGTTGCCAGAAAGCCGGACATTGCCAAACTAAACTGTACTATAAATATTTTTGCAAAATCACGATCATAATAGAAATCAAATTTTGCTTTACTGACGAAATAAACTTGCAAAAGATAAAGCAGGAAACCTAAGGCAAAGGAGATGCCCAAGCCGGTTAACCCCCACAGGTGATACCCAATCAAACTAAATATCAGGATTAAAACATTGGCAATTAGTTCATTCCAAAAGTAGAGTTTACTATCTCCTTTTGCCAGAAAAACAAAAGCAATTGACCAACTGCACGCTTTGAAAAACATCCCCAAAGATGCCCAATATATCATGC
This sequence comes from Bacteroidales bacterium, assembly GCA_038236995.1. GTDB lineage: Bacteria > Bacteroidota > Bacteroidia > Bacteroidales > Prolixibacteraceae > JAAFHB01. Next base: position 6,447 of record JBBRZE010000034.1, read on the forward strand.
CATTTACAGCTATAAATTGTCTTGAATAGAGTAGTATAACTACCCATTTAATAAATATAAGAAAGATAATCAGAATTGGCGCAAGGATTAACAGCGCGATTTCAGCCTGTTGATTTATTATTTGTCTGCAGAGTTTGTTATCGTGAGAGACTGCTGAAAGACGGGGATAATAATCCGTAGCCATCGCGCTAAAAACTAACCCAACATATGTATTGATAATGGCAAATCCGGCATTGTACAAACCTACCTGTTCCACACCTCCCGAACGGCTGATAAAAATACGTACTAAATACGAGGTCCCCACTGAAAGCAACCCGCTTAGACTGATCATAAACCCCATCCGAAGCATATTTTTTCCTTCTGCGATAGTCTGGATTCCGGATAAGGATACTTTTTTAATTTTTATTTTTCCAGAGAAGTACCATGACATTAATAATGATAACAATGCAGTGCCAATTATTCCTGGAACGATTCCATCAATACCTAAAAAATAATAAAGCGGGAGAGTGACAAAAAGACCTATCGCACTTCCGGAAAGGTTAGCTTTAGCCAGATATTTTATTTGCCGCATCCCCTGTAAAAGTACCATCTGACCACTACTCAACTGATTCAAAAACAGGGTTGTGGAGAGCCAGATAAATGCCAGCGTATAATCTTCATTTCCAAATGTGAGTTGGCTCAGCCAAGATGAAAGGACAGCGGTGGAAATTAATCCCAACAAACCAGTTATCCAAACCATTCGACGAAAAGCTGTTATTACAGTTCCTATTCGTTTCTCGTCTTTCGTTCCATAGGCAGTCGCAATATCCTTTACAGCACTGGTTCCCAGACCGAAATTGGTGAGACTTCCAACAATTCCTAAAGTAGAAGAAAGAAGCCCCATAATGCCCATACCGGCAGGACCTAATAAAACGGCTACAAATTTTGACCGGATAATTTGAATGATGATATTAAAAATCTGCACTCCACCAAAAAGTGAAGTCGCTTTCATAATCTGCCGGTAAGAGGATTGATTTTCAGTCATACTAAAATTTCACTGCTATCACTAAGATGATTCTTCGTTAATCAGTGAAATTATTTATTATTTCAACGATTTTCTTAACCTCCAAATCTGTAATTATTGGGCCTATTGGCAAGCTTAAAACTTGTTGATGAATTAATTCTGTTATTGGGAGACTTATATTGTTCCATTCTATATATGCTTTTTGACGATGAGGTGGAATTGGATAATGTATAAGGGTTTGTATTCCTTGTTCGGTAAGGTAGTTTTGGAGTTTGTTTCGGTTGGCAATACGGATAACGAAAAGGTGCCAAACTGATGAGAGATGACTTTGTCCCGGTACAACAATTAGTGGATGTTTGATATTATTTATGTAAAAATGTGCGATTTCACGTCGACGCTGATTGTCTTTGTCAAGGTGAACCAATTTAGTCCGCAGGATCGCAGCTTGTATTTCATCGAGTCTGGAATTAAGCCCCTTATAATCATTTACATACTTAATTTTTGAACCGTAGTTGGCTAAAGATCGGATTATTGAAGCTAGTTCATCGCTATCAGTCGTAATTGCACCGCCATCACCCAAACAACCAAGATTTTTCCCTGGATAAAAGCTGTGACCACAAGCGTGTCCTAAAGAACCAGTTCGTTTTTCATGGTAAAATGCTCCGGCAGCCTGGGCATTGTCTTCAATCAGTTTTAAATTGTATTTAGCAATCAATCGATCAATTTCAGGATGCATAGCATTCAAACCGTACAGATGAACAAGCATTATACCTTTAGTACGATTGGTGATTTTTTCTTCTATTCTAAAGGGATCAATATTGTAGGTTGATAGATCCGGATCTACCAATATTGCCTTTAATCGATTATCTGTTATTGCTAAAATAGTAGCGATGTAGGTATTTGCCGGAACTATAATTTCATCGCCTTCTTCCATTACGCCTAATTCAATGTATGCTTTCAGTATAATTCTTAATGCATCCAATCCATTTGCTACTCCAATACAATGTTTTGTGCCAATATAATTAGCATATTCCCGCTCAAATGAATTTACTTCATTCCCCATCAAATACCAACCAGAATCAAGAACTCGTTTGATCGCTTGAGAAAGTTCAGGCTCAAAACTGTCGTTAATAGCTTTTATATCCAAAAATTTAATCATTTTCTCTTAATTTTAAGGTGATGCCAACATTGAAATATTGAGAATTTAGGCACAAATGTCGGCGGATAGTCTTTTTTACATTAGATGATACATCAAAGGTTATTGTTTGTATATAACCTCCTGAATTCTAATGATTATGACTTTATCGTTCTGAACGATAAATCATTTCATATTTATAAATTTTAACTGTAAAAGGAACAATCATCCCAAAGCTAAGACCCTCATGCGAAGAAAAACAATTTTTTCTGATGTTTTCAAGAAGGACTGCCTCTACATTTCCCTTGATTAATAATTAAAATGGATAATCAACATACTGATCTTAATGATAATCCAATTAATCTCTGCAAAATAGAAAATTCTATTCCTTGAGATATGTACTTATTCATAAGTTTATTTCCAGGATCATAAATATGCTTTATCATTTCAAGCATTTTTTATTGCCTTTGGTTGGAATTTTCATAAGATTAGTCCAACTCATATTGTGATATAAGTTTTAGGTTTTCCCACTTTACTTCTATATCAGATAAGTCTTTAATTTCATCTTCACTGAGATGTTTTTTAAAAAGTCCAACATTTTCCTTTGATTTAATAGGATCGAAATACCTATTTTTAAATTTATGATTATCTTTTGTTAAACCTAGGAATCCTTCCACTTTTGATTTATATTCACTGTAATTATTTACAAGACCTTCAAAATCCAACACTAGCAAGTGATCCTGATCAAGTGTTTTTTTTAAATAGTCGATCCATTCTAACCTACGCTTAATGGCATCCAATTGAAATCTTATTGCCCCTTTTCTGTCTCTGCCATAAATGGCCTCTAGATTGTCTCCAGCTATTGTCATATAAGGAGCTCCATACGGTAAAAACAGTATTCGTCTATTAATCATGTCAGCAATTTGATCCAATGGATTTCGATAAACAATAATTAGTTTATATGGATTAAAAACACTTGTCCAATTTGCTGAAAAGGAATTTGTTAGTGGTTGATCAAATAATGTGTATTCTTTTTTTATTGAGAAAACATTTCCAATATCATGAATCCATTGATTGGAGAGTTGAATTTTTTCTTCAAAAGATATATTTTTTTTTAAGCTTTTATTAAGTTGTCTTAAAAGACTCGAAAGACGTGTTTCAATTATTTTTTTTTGTAGTTTCTCTAATTTTCTATTATTATAATTGATATCTAAATATCTTTTGGGAATGCACTTGAAAAAATAGTCCCATAGTAAGGTTCTAAATAATAATCTTTTAATAAAATTACTGTTTTTAATTACTTTATCAATTTGATTTGGAAAATTGATACTGGAGGAATAATCTAATTGATCAGCAACCAATCCTGGAGCCCGGTAATCATCGAATTCCATAGAAAAATGACCTATATTGTCATATTCTTTAAGCAAGTTATGCATCGCACTAGATCCTGAAGACATTGTTCCACAGACCAGGATATTACATCGGGCTTTAGATTTAGTCATTTTTACTAATAATTAGTCCTTTTTCTAGATAATAATTTTTATTGCATTTTTTACAATAGAAATTATCATCAAGTTTTTCACCACATCTACAAATATAAGATTTAAATTTCGCAGGATTTCCAAACCATAAAGTATAATCAGGAATATTTTTTGTAACGACGCTTCCTGCTCCTATCATTGCATATTTCCCAATTGTTATTCCACAAATAATTGTTGCATTAGCACCAATACTTGCCCCATTTTTAAGGACCGTTCTTGTTAATGCGAATATGGTTTGCTGGCCTGATCTTGGTAAAAGGTCGTTGGTAAAAGTCACATTGGGACCTACAAATACATTGTCTTCTAAACTTAATCCGTCCCACAATTGAACACCCGATTTAATAACAACATTATTTCCAATAACCACATCATTTTCAACAAAAACATTGAAGCAAATATTGCAATTTTCACCTATTACTGCACCTTCTAATATGACACAATTTTGCCATATACGAGTCCCTCTACCGATATTCTTGGTTTGAATGTCAGATGTTGGATGTTGCATATTTTTTAAAGTCATCATTATTTCTTATGTAATCCGACTCATCATATTTATGTGAAGCTAAAACCAGACATATACTTCCAGAGGAAAACTCCATCAATTCACGCCAGATGCCCGGAACAACCAATAATCCATAATCAGGACGGTTTAGTGTTACAATTTTTTTATTTATCCCGTCGTCAAGCAATACATCAAATGCGCCGCTTGCCGCCACTATTAACTGAGTTAACCCAATATGCGCGTGACCACCCCTGCTTTCTCCGCCAGGAATATCATAAAGATAATAGATACGCTTAACATCAAAAGGGATAATTTGTTCTCCTTCAATAATGGTAATATTCCCGGCCCTATTGTTTATTTTTCTAAGCGGAAGAATTACACAATTATACACACTATTTTTTCTCTTCATAGTTTTGATTGAGTTTTATAAATTCAGAATAATGTCGGATGTAATCATCAGCATTGTAGTGCGTTGAACTGAGAACCATCGCTAAAGAATTAGTGGAGAAATTCTGCATATGTCGCCATAAACCGGATGGCAGGTAGAGGCCATAATATGATCTGTTTAGTGAAAAAGTTTGCTTTACTTTTCCATCATCCACAACAACATCAAAGCTGCCAGACAATGAAACAATAAGTTCCTGTTGTTCCTTAAACGCGTGCCCTCCACGCATTTGTCCGCCAGGAACATCATAAATCCAATAAACTCTTTCAATTTTGAAGGGGATATGATTTTCCTCTTCAATAATAGAAAGGTTCCCTCTGGGATCCTCAATTTTTGGTAAATTAATTATTTCAGGTTTTAACATTAGCTAGGATATATTCAGTGATTAAAAAAGTAGGACAGCAAAATAATTTAGTTATATGGAAATACCACTTTTGAAAAACTTCCAGAATTTACACAGTTAACCTATGTAAAAACAATTTAGATTACCAAAACCATAATTCACTGCCACACCAATTATGTTGGATTTAATATCAGATAATAGACGTCATGTATTTTTTAAAATCTGCATTATTTCTTATATAATCCAATTCATCATATTTATGTGAAGCTAAAACCAGACAAATACTTCCGGAGGAAAACTCAATTAACTCACGCCAGATGCCCGGAACAATCAATAACCCAGAATCAGGACGATTAAGTGTTACAATCTTTTTATTAATCCCATCATAAAGTATTACATCAAACGAACCACTGGCAGCAACTATTAGTTCAGTCAATTCAATATGAGAATGACCACCTCTATCTTCACCTCCTGGAATATCGTAAAGATAATAGATGCGTTTTACATTAAAAGGGATATTTCGTTGTCCTTCAACAACGGTAATATTTCCGGCTCTGTTATGTATTTTATTAAGCGGAAGAATTACACAATCATACACACTATTTTTTCTCTTCATAGTTTTGATTGAGTTTTATAAATTCAGAATAATGTCGAATGTAATCGTCAGCATTGTAGTGCGTTGAGCTAAGAACCATTGCTAGAGAATTAGTAGAGAAATTTTGCATCTGTCGCCATACCCCGGATGGCAGATAAAGTCCATAATATGATCTGTTTAAAGAAAATGTTTGCTTTACTTTCCCATCGTCCACAACAACATCAAAACTGCCAGATAATGAAATAATAAGTTCCTGTTGTTCTTTAAATGCGTGTCCTCCACGCATTTGTCCGCCAGGAACATCATAAATCCAATAGACTCTCTCGATTTTAAAGGGTATATGATTTTCTTCTTCGATAATGGAAAGGTTTCCCCTTGGATCCTCAATCTTCGGTAAATTAATTATTTCAGGTTTAATCATCACTAGAGTTTATATTCAAGAAGTAAATGATAAGGATACAATTTTTTCTAATCTTTAACACAACGAACCGAACAGGCATCTTCAGTAAAACTAGTATTTCGATACACTTTCTTACTATCATATTTTAAATACCTCATCCAAGCACTGGAATTAATATCCGCTGTCGACGACCACCAATAGCCTTCCCAATCACTTGCAAAGAAACTTCCCGAATTTACTCGTATACCTCCTGGTAGAGCATTGAAGCCCACCTCGTCTAATCCGTTTACTTCTTTACCCCATCCGGTTTGTGCTTTTAACTTACTGCCTTCATTTGTTCCGCGCGAATCAATTTTATCCGCTTCACTTTGGCTCATGCCAAGTGTCATCTCCAGTTTTTTCCATTCTTCATCAGAAGGTAAATGCCAACCGGCTGGAACGGCCTTTTTTGCTGCATCCCAAGTATATAGCCGCCCGTATTTAACTGCGTCGGCTTCAGTATATCCAGCATTCCAAGATCCGCTAGTATTGAATACCAGATTCTCAGCCATCCACTCCTGAGTTCCAATCTTTATGTAATTGTAGATTTTCCCATCGCGGGAATCAGTAAATGTAGAATAATTCCATGATGGAGGTGTTGGTTCATCAACATTTTTTTTGCAACTTACTGCGCAAATGGTGAATACACATAGTAGTACCACGTTGAAAATTTTTTGTTTGGTTTTCATTTTGAGAGTATTTAAAAAGTATTTTAAAGAAATTAAATATATAGGTTTTTACTGCAATAGGAGTTAAATGAATGGGCTATTTTTTATCTCGATTTTTGTCATAATGGGCAAATCGATGAGAGTTATTAGATTTATAATCATATTTTTGAATTTTTCTGTGTTGATTTGAGAATTTATTTAACTTTAGTCTAAATAAATTCAGTAGATAATTAACCTGCATTATTAACCTAATTGAAAACAAACTTGAATACGTAAATTGCTTCTGATAGTTTCAAAATTATTACTAAAAAACATAATCAATTTATGTCCGCCGCTTATTTTACGATCCTAATACATATGAGGCGATGATATATTGGTGAATTATATTTTTTTTTGCTTGATAAATTGGTATTTATTATTATTCAATAAAGCTCCGCTATTGTCAGTCACAAAACTGAACTTTCCCGATTTTTTGAGACTTTAATTGTGAAACTTTAGATTAAATAAACTACCTGAAATTTCACGTTTAAATTATTAACCTAATTTAAACATCTCTATTAACGATAAACTGCTTCAGATAGTTTCAAAAATGCAACTGAAATACATAAAAATTAAATACTTTACTTCTTTTCTGCTGTAAAACAGTAGTTTGGTCGTAATGTTTTCGTAAAGAAATATTGGGTCTTGGAAAGGTAGTCTATATTTTTTGGAGTTCATGCCTGACTTCCAATCCTTAAAATGATTAAATTTCGGCCATAAAGGTTAACTGGCCTTCATTCAATATATAGATAATTGTCATGAACTATTTATCACATATTTATCTGTCGGGTGATTCAGAGGAGATTCAGCTTGGAAATTTCATCGGCGATTTTGTGAAGGGGCAGCAGTTTATGAGGTTTCCTCCGAATGTAGCAAAGGGAATACTACTTCACCGTCAAATAGACTTATTTACTGATTCGCATATTTCTGTAAAAGAGTGTATTAGAAAATTAAGACCCGGATTTGGAAAATATTCTGGAATTGTAATTGATATTTTTCTGGATCATTTTTTGGCTGTGAATTGGCATCATTATTCCCATGAGAAGCTTCCTTCATTTACAAAAGGATTTCATGCTGTACTATTGTCAAACTTTTTTCAGTTACCCTCAAAAGTGAAGATGTTTTTACCTTTTCTAATTCAGAATAAGCGGCTTCAATCATACGTTTCCATTGATGGAATTGAAAAAACACTCAGCATTATGGTTTCACGAACTTCCTTGCCCTCCGAAATTGAATTTGCGATGAAAATTCTTGAAGATGAGTATGAGTTTTTTAACCGGGCTTTTAATCAGTTTTTTCCCGAAATAATCCATTTTGTTGAAGCGAAAGGCGACTTCAAAATATCCAGGCCAAATTTTGAGCAGGAGTGGGGAACGAATCGGAATATGATCGAAAGTTTGAAAATAATTTAAAGATTTTATTATATACAAACTTTTTAAGGAGGCTCTATTCTTAGATCCTATTTCTCAAACTATGAAGCGACATTCAATTGTTATCGGAGGTTTTCTGTCCTACTTGCATCGAGGCGAAGAAAGATAAACAAAAGGATTGTAAATGCCCAAAGTGATGATCCACCGTAACTAAAGAATGGGAGAGGTATGCCAATTACAGGTGCAAGTCCTATTGTCATCGAGATATTAATCGCGAAGTGGAAAAAGAGGATGCAGGCTACTCCGTAACCATAAACCCGACTAAATTGTGACCGCTGTCGTTCTGCCAAAGTTATGACCCGGATCAACAGAAGTAAAAACAGGCCAACAACAAATGTTGAACCAACAAATCCCCATTCTTCACCTACAGTGCAGAAAATAAAGTCGGTGCTTTGTTCTGGAACAAAATTGTATTTGGTTTGAGTCCCGTTAAGAAATCCTTTCCCGGTTATACCTCCCGAACCAATGGCAATTTTGGATTGATTAACATTGTAACCTGCTCCCAACTTGTCTGTTTTAATGCCGAGCACTTCATCAATACGGTTACGCTGGTGAATTATCAGTACATTTTTATAGAAGTAGTTTACCGACATTGAGATTCCAATTGCAAAAATAAAAAACAGTAGAATTCTCCAGACTTGCTTATTATGATGGAGAATTCCAAAGGCAATAAAGAGAACTGCAATTATTGTTGTAGTTATAAGTAGTAGCTGAAAAGGAGTGCCTCCAAGTCCTAATATTGAATCGATCAGCCAGATTAATCCAAATGTTCCAACAATGGCTAGAAGTCCAATCAATGCTTCTTTAAGGCTCAAACGCAATACACCATAGGCAGCAACAGATATTGAAAGAAGAAATATCAACAATTTGAATTCATCAAGAAGGAGCGAGAGAACAAATAGAGCTGCAGCTGCAAATCCCCAGAACAGCACCATTCCCGAAAGGCCTTCTCTGAAAAAAACGAGGATGAACACTGCAAATACAAGGGCGGAGCCCGTATCGTTTTGCATAATAATCAGGATGGCTGGTAATCCGATTATGGCACCAAGTATTAGGTACGACCTTAGCTTCTGTATTTTAAAATCAAACTGACTAATGCATTTCGCAATTGCAAGATTGGTTGCAAATTTACCTAATTCAGCAGGTTGCAATGCAATATTTCCAAACTCAAACCAGGCACGAGCTCCGTTTACCTCTTTTCCAAAGAGGAGTACTGCGACTAAAAGTAAGATTGTGATAATATAGATATGTGTTGCAAAAGCGGCAAAGAATTTACTGTCGACGGTCAGCACCATAATGGCTAGTACAACTCCTGCAATTATAAATATTAATTGCTTACCATACCTTTGTCCCATATCGAAAATACTTTGATGCTCGTCACTGTAAACAGCCGCATATATATTTACCCATCCTAGCATTACAAGTACCAGGTAAAGAAAGACTGTTATCCAGTCGAGATTCAGTAATATGTTGTTTCTAGCTTTCAATCTCCGGCTTCTACTTTCATGGTGGATATTAAATCTGAATTAAACATTTCATCTTCAAAATGCTGTCTTCTAGGTGAAATCTTTCCTTTCAGGTATTTTTCGATGATCAAACTGGCGATAGGAGCCGCATAACGTGCCCCCCAAACACCGTTTTCAATGTAGACGGCAATAGCTATTTTCGGATTAATTTTCGGCCCAAATGCAACAAAGGCTGAGTGAGCTTCACCGTGAGGATTTTGAATAGTTCCGGTTTTTCCACAAATTATCACACTGTCGATCTTAGCAGAGAGACGTGCAGTACCCGTTTCAACAACCTGTTCCATTCCCTGGACAATCATCTCGTAGTTTTCTCGGCCAGCATTGACTGTATGCTTGTCGAATTGCAAAACTCTTTGGGTGCCATCATTATTTTGAATACTCCTCACGAGATGTGGCGCAATATAAAAACCCCGGTTTGCAATTAGCGATACCATATTTGAGAGCTGAAGCGGTGTTAATAATAATTCGCCTTGTCCAATTGATAAAGATCTAATTGTTAGTGAATTCCATCTGCCAGCTCCAAAATACTTGTCGTAGTAAGCTATAGTCGGAATACTCCCTGATGTTTCGGAATAAAGATCGCCTCCGATTTTTTTACCGATTCCCATTTCAAGTAGAAAGTTCCGGAATGCTTCCAACCCTTCGGCCGGAGATGGGTAATGGTTGATTTCTGCTTTAAATGCCTGCCAAAAGAAAGCATTGCAAGATTCACGGATTGCAGAAATTAATCCCAACGGTGTTTCGTGGTTATGTGTGCATTTGATAGGGGAGGTGCCAGGACCCTGACATGAGTAACGGACAGTTTGCAAAACTCCCTCTTCAAGACCGATTAACGCGTTGGCAATTTTAAACGTTGAACCAGGTGGATACGATGAAGTGATTGCCCTGTTTAACATGGGTTTATATGGATCGTTCAACAGCATCGAGTAATTCTTTGAGCGCTCGCGTCCAATAAACAGTCCTGGATCGAAGGTTGGTGAACTGGCAAGAACAAGTATCTCGCCTGTTTCGGGTTCGATTGCCACAATGCTCCCGACTTTGCCAGCTAACAATTGCTCCCCGTAGCTTTGCAGATCTGCATTTAGTGTTGATATAAGGTTTTTACCAATAACTGCCGCAGTATCGAGACGACCTTGTTCAAATGATCCTTTTGGCATATTGTGAACATCTACCATCATATAGGAGATTCCCTTCACACCCCTGAGTTCAGCTTCATATGATTTTTCAATTCCGCTCTTTCCAATATAATCGCCACTTTCGTAATAAGCATTATTGTCAATTCCTTTTTGATCAACTTCCCCAATGTATCCCAATACATGAGCTGCCATTTTAGAGGGAAATTGTCGTAGGGTTCGTGCCTGAATAAAAAATCCCGGATATTTAAAGAGTTGTTCCTGGAGGACAGCATAGGTTTGCGATGACAACTGTTTAATAATTGCCGAGGGTTTATACATCGAATAACTCCTCGCCGTTTTAATCTCCTTTGCTAGTTCCTCTTTCTCTACACCAACAATTCTGCAAAAAGCTAGCGTGTCAAATGCCTTCATCTCTCTTGGCGTAATAAGAACATCATAGGCAGCCTGATTAAAAACGAGCAGTTTTTCGTTTCTGTCGTAGATTAATCCCCTCGCTGGAAAATTGACCACCCGACGTAATACATTATTTTCTGCCGATATTTTATAGGATGGATCCATCACTTGTATGGTGAACAAGCGAATAACAATAATCAAGGCTGCGAGCGAAAACAACCCTATAATAAGATATTTGCGTTTACTATAAACGTCCACTTTCTTTAAGTTATCCGGTTATTTCCGGAAAATTATAAATTGGCTCAATACAATTAAGATGACAGATAATACTGAGCTAAGAATGATCCTTAATAATGTTAATGGAAAACTCTGGAATGTAAAGGCTTCAATAAAAAAGAGAAACGAATGATGTATCAGCACCAGAAAAGTGACATAACCTGCAAACCATTGGACTCCCATGTTTTCAACACGCGGTGCAGAAACCGACTCAAGAGTTTCCCGTGATGAGATCAGTTGAAGAACACCAGGGCGAATAAACCCTGTTAAAAGACAAGCGGAAGCATGCACTCCTGGCGTATTTGTAAATATATCGACGGTTAGGCCCAACGAAAAAGAGAGAAACAAAAGTAACGCACGAGGCGTGTCAAATGGCAACAAAACGATGAACAGAATATAGAAAAATGGTGATATCATCCTGGCAATCAGAACATTGTTAAATATAAGTACCTGTAATAAAACAGACACTACAAATACAAGCGCATATTTGAGCAGATTAATTACCATCTTTACTTAAAGATTCCAATTGTTTGATTTCGTACATCTGTTTATTCTCAACTAATCCGACGATCACAAGATTTTTGAAATCGGCAGCAAGCAACACTTCAATTTTATAAAAATTGCTTCCTGTACCAATTGAAAAGTCAGAGATAGTACCTATAGCAAGTCCTTCCGGAAAACTCGACGAATAACCTGTTGTGACCACGCTATCACCATTTTGAACTGGAACATGATAAGGTATTTCGTTCAATTGGACTCTTCGGTAATCTTTTCCATCCCATGACAGTGAACCGAAATAGTCGTTTCTTTTTATTTTGGCACTTATTTTCCACCGACTGTTCAGCATTGAAATCACAGTACTGAAATTTTCTGATACAGTGAACACTAAACCCACAACCCGACCATTGGCAATAACTCCCATATTAGGCTTAACACCGTCATGTCGACCTTTATTTATAGTAATGAAATTGTGTTGCTGATTTACCGAGTTATTGATAACCCGCGCAGTGGTAAATCGGTAAACAGCTCTGATTGAAGAATCTTTTGCAATTCGCGGAAGGTATATTGAATCTGAAGCCCGATATGTCCCAGGACTTGATTTAAGTAATTGCTCTTGTAGTGCAGCTCTCAAAATAGCATTCTCTTCAGCCATCTTTATATTTACCTGCTTAAACTGAAAAATCTGGAAGAATGAGGAGAATTTCTCAAATAAAGTGCCTGTAATGAAGTTACTTGAATCAAAGAAAGTGGCTCGCTGATAGTTGTTGTAGGTTACCACCATCGATAGTGACAGCGTTTCCAATAGAACAAACAACAATACAACATGGTATCGGTAAATAAGCCTGAATAAGTTCTTCATAAGCAAATTAGGAAGGGATTTTACCCTTCCTGTTCCGCAGTTTTATCGAAGTAAAAATGAAAATTTATCAACGTTTTTTAAAGCAACACCTGTACCACGTGCAACAGCCCGCAATGGATCTTCTGCTATATGAAAGGGAATGTTGATTTTGTCGAACAATCTCTTATCTAATCCACGAAGCAATGCGCCTCCGCCTGCCAACCAGATTCCCCTGGTGACAATGTCTGCGTAAAGCTCCGGAGGAGTTTGTTCGAGCGCACTTAGAATGGCTGTCTCAATTTTGGAAATAGATTTATCGAGACAATGCGCGATTTCCTGATACGAAACAGGAATTTCAATTGGTAACGCAGTCATTTGGTTTGGACCGCGTACGATGTAATCTCCTGGTGGTTCATCAAGTTCAGATAATGCTGCTCCAACATTTATCTTTATATCTTCTGCTGTTCTTTCTCCGATTTTAATATTATGCTGATGACGCATGTATTCCATAATATCAGCAGTAAGATCATCACCAGCAATTCGAATCGATTTATTGGTAACGATACCACCCAGAGAAATAACGGCAATTTCAGTTGTCCCGCCACCGATATCAACAACCATATTTCCTTCAGGCGCTTCAACATCAAGACCTATACCAATTGCAGCAGCCATTGGTTCGTAAATCATATAAACATCGCGTCCTCCTGCATGTTCTGATGAGTCACGAACGGCCCTTATTTCAACTTCTGTTGATCCTGATGGGATGCAAATCACCATTTTTAATGCGGGTGAAAAGAATCTCTTCTTGGGATTGATCATTTTAATCATCCCGCGAATCATTTGCTCTGCGGCATTGAAATCGGCAATAACCCCATCCTGTAAAGGACGAATTGTTTTAAGGTTGGCATGCGTTTTACCCTGCATCTGCCTTGCTTTCTCACCAATTGCAACCAACTTCTCAGTTTTCATATCAATCGTAACGACTGAAGGCTCATCTACAACAACTTTTCCATTGTAAATGATAATTGTATTGGCAGTCCCAAGGTCGATAGCTATTTCCTGTGTTAGAAATGTAAAGAAACCCATATTAATATCTTTATGTATATTTTTATACTAATGATCAATGTTTAAAATGTCTGAAGCCTGTGATAACCATCGCCATTTGGTGGTTGTCGCAGTATTCGACTGAAAGCTTGTCCCTTATTGAACCGCCGGGTTGAATTACCGACTTAATCCCCTCATTATTTGCAATTTCAACACAATCCGGGAATGGGAAGAACGCATCTGAAGCCATAACTGCTCCGTTTAAATCAAACCCAAAAGATTTTGCTTTTTCTATAGCTTGCCTTAAAGCATCGACACGCGATGTTTGTCCGACTCCGCTGGATAGTAACTGCTTTCCTTTAGCGAGTACAATAGTATTCGATTTTGATTGTTTAACCAAACGATTGGCAAACAATAAATCATTAATTATTTCAGAATCGGGGGCAATTTTAGTCACTGGCTGAAGATCGTCAGCAGTTTCTTTCTTTTGATCGCGATTTTGAAGAATAATTCCATTCAGGACACTCCGGTATTGAAGAGCTGGCAGATCGATATTTTTTCTGATCAGGATGATCAGGTTTTTCTTCGTTTTCAGAATCTCAAGCGCATCAGAATTATAATCAGGTGCAATAATTACTTCGAAAAATATTTTTCCAACTTCTTCGGCAGTAGCTTTGTCAATTGTTCCGTTCGTAACAAAAACACCTCCGTAAGCCGAAACAGGATCGCCGGCTAAAGCAGCGAGGTATGATTCGAATACTGTTTCGCGTGAGGCACAGCCACAGGCATTGTTGTGTTTCAGGATTGCAAATGTAGTATCCGAAAATTCATCAATAAGAGTGACAGCCGCATCGATATCGAGAAGATTATTATATGAAATTTCTTTTCCATATAATTGATCAAACATTGCATCAAAATCTCCAAAGAAAGCACCTTTCTGATGAGGATTTTCGCCGTATCGTAAATGTTTTGAAGAATTGAAACTTTGTCTGAACTGTGTGGGCCATTCACCGGCAAAATAGTTATAAATTGCAGAATCGTAGTGAGATGATGTAGCGAATGCTTCAACAGCATATTTTCTGCGGTCTTCTATAGCGGTAAATCCGTTCCCGGATTCAAGCAATTCGAGTAACGAACTGTATTGTTCTTGATTAGATACTATTACTACATCATTAAAATTCTTAGCCGCCCCTCTGATTAATGAGATACCGCCAATATCAATTTTTTCGATGATGTCTGCATCCGGAGCGGCTGAAGCGACTGTTGCTTCAAAAGGATATAGGTCAACAATAACCAGATCGATTTCCGGGATATCATATTGGGCAAGTTGAGCAATATCAACTTTGTTTTCGCGCCGAGCTAAAATTCCACCAAAAACTTTTGGATGCAATGTTTTTACCCTTCCACCCAATATTGATGGATAGGTAGTCAGCTCCTCAACAGCCGTTACATCAATATTTAAACTTTCGATAAAATCTTTTGTTCCTCCCGTTGAATAAAGTTTAACGCCAAGATTATCAAGTTTAGTAATAAGTTCGTCCAGTCCATCTTTGTGATAAACAGATATTAAAGCCGATTTTATTTTTTTTAATTCGCTCATTATAAATTTCTTAATAATTTTGTGCAAAGCTAATAAAAACCTACAAGTTTTTGGGACGTATATGTTATGGTTTTGTCATATTTTATTAAAACATTTTATTATAAAAATGGTCATTGGATATACAAGGTTCTTGATCTACCGTGTCTGAGAAGTTATTCATGGAGTTATTAGTCGCTGTTCCATATGCATTGTGCACGATTGATAGTTTATTTCTGGCTATTGAATCAGAAAAAAATATGCCACCTACTGCAAGCAGTTGAATGCCGGTATTATTTACAAATTTCATTAAATTATGAGTATTTAACTCAATTTTCGCGATGGAACCAAATTATTCCTACTTTTAGATTGTAATAACTCAATGTCATGTTAATTCTGCGTCTTATCATCGAGAGTTTTAGGTTTGCTTATAATTCTCTTGTCGTTAATCAGTTAAGAACATTCCTTTCTCTGCTTGGAATCACAATAGGGATTTTTTGTATCATATCCGTTTTCACAATCATCGATTCGCTTGAGCGGACCATTCGCGATAGCATGTCGAAACTCGGGAGCAATGTAATATATATACAGAAATGGCCTTGGACGCCCCCTCCCGGAGAATCAGAATATCCATGGTGGAAATACCTGAACCGACCTATACCAACACTTACAGAAACCCAGGAAATCTTGCGGAGGTCTGGATTATCGCAATATGCCGTTTATAATTACGGATTTAACCGTACCATTCAAAATGGGAGCAATAAAGCCGAAAATGTGGCGATTATCGGATCATCAAATGGCATCATTGAAACCTGGAGTCTAAAAATTTCGAATGGAAGGCCATTGACTGAACAAGAGTTCGGCGCAGGCGCTAATATGGCCATGCTCGGATCGGAAATTGCTGATCAGTTATTTCCGGGTGTTAACCCGGTTGGAAAATCGATTAAATTGCAGGGTTTTTCCGTATATATTGTAGGCGTATTCGAGAAAATGGGAGAGGATATGTTTGGCACAAGCATGGATAAAAGGGTTTTAATTCCTGTAAAACTTATATCCCGAATGGTTGATTCGCGAATGGATATGGGTCAAAGTATTATTGTTAAAGGTAAGGCGGACGTCCCGGCATCCAGGCTTTCGGAAGAACTGGAAGGGATTATGCGTTCTATCAGGCGGATAAAACCTTCTGCCGAAAATGATTTTGCCCTGAATGAAGTAAGTCTTATTTCCGGACAGCTTGACAGCCTTTTTAAAGTATTCAATATTGCCGGATGGATTATTGGGGGTTTTGCAATTCTTGTAGGCGGTTTTGGAATTGCAAATATCATGTTTGTATCTGTAAAAGAGCGGACCAAGATAATCGGTTTGCAGAAAGCACTTGGCGCGAAGAGTAAATTTATACTGCTCGAGTTCCTTTTTGAGGCGAGTGTCCTTTCATTAATCGGCGGAGCTATTGGCTTGTTGATAATCTACGCATTGACATTTGTTGTCAGCAAAACATTTGATTTTAATCTTGTACTGACAGTGGGAAATATAATTACAGGACTGATGATAAGTATTGTAATTGGCTTGGTGGCCGGATTAGTTCCTGCCCGCGCTGCTGCTCATCTTGATCCGGTAACTGCGATGAATGCTGTTTAGATTATTATTTTACAAAGGATTATACTTTAGGTAGTTTGCCGTTTAGTAGCAATATTTCGATATTGTTTGTTAATTCAACAAATTCATCAACCGAGAGTTGTTCCGGACGTCGGGTTAATAATACAGCATCTAATTCTTCTATTCGTGGAGAAAAACTTTTTATACTGTTTCTTAGCATCTTACGTCGTTGATTAAAGGCAGTTTTTACGACTTTGAAAAATAATTTTTCATCGCATCCTAAATCTGTTCTTCCGTTTGCGGTAAGACGTATTACCGCTGATTGTACTTTTGGAGGGGGATCGAAAACATATTCGGGGACATCAATCAGGTATTCAATATTATACCATGCCTGAAGAAATACGCTTAGAATTCCATATACTTTTGAACCCGGACCTGAGCAAATTCTTTTTGCAACCTCTTTTTGAAGCATACAAACTATTTCTGGAACTAACTCTCTATTTTCAAGAACCTTAAAAAATATCTGCGAGGATATATTATAAGGTAAATTGCCAATCAGTGCGAACGGTTTATCCGAAATACTGGAAGCAAGATCTAGTTTCAGAAAATCTCCCTCAATAATCCGGTCCTTCAGTTGCGGAAAATGTTTATGAAGGTAATCAACTGATTCATGATCTATTTCGATAACATAAGTCTCGTAGTTTTCATTTTCGAGCAGAAAATTTGTCAATACTCCCATCCCGGGTCCAATCTCAAGAATTTTGCTCACGTTGGTCGCCTTCAAACTATTGACGATTTCACGTGCTATATTTTTATCAATTAGAAAATGTTGACCCAAACTTTTTTTTGCCCTTACCTGCATTCCACGATTTTGATTAAATTTTTACAAGACGGGAAGTATTCAAAAAATCAATGACTTCCGGGATTTGGCGGCAAAAGTACGAAATTGTTCCGGGTTTGTACGGTGGAAAAAATCGTTACTTTTACGCAAAAGAAAATAAAGTGTCGCTACTTAATACTGAATTATTTATTGCCCGCCGAATTTTTTCCGCAAAAGGAACCTCCAGAAAGTTTTCTGAATCAATTGTTTCGTTTGCAGTTTTTGGAATTGCTTTCGGCTTGTTTGTAATGATTCTTTCAGTAGCCATCGTTACCGGTTTTAAGAAAGAAGTAAGGAATAAGGTGATTGGTTTTGGCTCACATATTCAGATAGTTAATTTTGATTCTAACTCATCTTACGAAACGATTCCGGTTTCGAAAGATCAGATATGGTTGCAGGATATCAAAAAGATAAGGGGAATAAAGAGTATTCAGGGTTTTGCTACAAAACCAGGCATTGTTAAAACGGATGATGAGATTCACGGAATAGTTTTAAAAGGGGTCGGATCCGATTTTGACTGGTCTTTTTTTAGGGATAATTTAGTTGAAGGAACTCTCTTTACTGTGTCTGACAGTGTTAAGACCGATGACGTACTAATCTCAAAACAAATAGCTTTATTGCTTAAATTAAATGTTGGTGATCCGCTTTATACCTATTTTTTGAATGAAGAGACCAAGGCTCAGAAAATGCGTAAGTTTAAGATATGCGGTATTTACAGCACCAGTCTCGAGGAGTTTGACCAGTTGTTTGTTTTGGCCGATATTTCGCATGTGCAAAAATTAAATGATTGGAAATCGAACCAGATTAGCGGATTCGAAATTGCTATTGATGATTTTAATGATCTTGAACTGATTAATCGCGAAATACGTCAAATCACTTTAAGTTATTCCAAAGACAATGAATCGGTACTCCGGCCGGTTACAATAACATCCAAATATCCACAGATTTTTGACTGGCTGAATCTGCTTGACATGAATGTGTGGATCATTCTTGCATTGATTATTCTGGTCGCTGGGTTTAATATGGTATCCGGATTACTGATTCTGATTCTTGAACGTACGACGATGATTGGCGTTTTAAAAGCAGTTGGCACCGGAAACTGGAGTATCCGAAAAATATTTATTTATATCTCATCATTCCTTATTCTTAAAGGGATGTTTTGGGGCAATTTAGCCGGAATCGCTTTCTGTTTGATTCAGTCAGAATTTGGAGTATTCAAACTCGATCCAGGTTCCTATTATTTAGATACAGTCCCTGTTAATTTGAAAATTACACATCTTCTAATGCTCAATGCAGGAACAATTATTATTACCTTGTTGATGTTGTTAGTACCTTCCTGGTATGTTTCAAGGATTGAGCCCGATAAGGCTATAAGATTTGATTGACATAGAATTTTTGAGATTTGGATTACATATTCACCAAAAATAGATCAAGAATTAGTATCATTGCAACGAAAAATTGATAAATCGTATTTAAATGAAACTTTATTTTCCAGAAAATTATAAACCGAAACTTGATCTTAAACAAACTGAAAAGGCCATAAAATTTGTAAAGGATTTCTTTCAGGAGAGCCTTTCTGCTGAATTACGGCTGCGCCGGGTGACCGCTCCATTATTTGTTTTAAAAGGAACAGGTATCAATGATGACCTTAATGGAGTAGAACGGGCAGTAACATTTGCTGTAAAAGAGATGAACGACGCAACGGCAGAAGTTGTTCATTCGCTGGCAAAATGGAAACGTCTGATGTTGGCCCAATATGGAATTCCTGTTGGATACGGAATTTATACCGATATGAACGCAATTCGTGCTGACGAAGAACTGACGAATATTCACTCTTTATATGTTGACCAGTGGGATTGGGAAAAAGTGCTTACCGCAAAGCAACGTAATCTAGATTACCTGAAAAAGGTGGTCAACCAGATCTACTCGGTGATGCTTCGTACCGAATTTATGGTTTACGAAAATTACCCGGCGATCAAACCTCAGTTACCCGAAGAGATCCATTTTGTGCATTCTGAAGAGTTGCTGCAACGATATCCAAAACTTACACCCAAAGAACGCGAACATGAAATTGCCAGGGAACATGGTGCCGTATTTATTATGGGAATTGGTGGTGCGCTTTCAGATGGTGCAAAACATGACGGCCGTGCTCCAGACTATGATGACTGGACATCTGAAAATTTGGATGGGTATAAAGGGCTCAATGGTGATATAATTATCTGGAATCCGATTTTACAGCAATCATTGGAACTTTCATCAATGGGAATCCGTGTCGACAAAGAGACACTTTTACGACAACTTGAAATCACGGGTTTATCCGAAAGGAAGGAACTCTTGTTCCATAAAAAGCTTTTACGTGATGAATTACCATTGTCAATTGGTGGTGGTATCGGGCAATCCCGTCTGTGCATGTACCTGCTTCGTAAAGCTCATATTGGTGAGGTACAGGCAAGTCTGTGGCCAGAAGAGATGATTCGTCAGTGTGCAGAACGCAATATTTTTATGGTATAATAATCATTTTAACTAAAAGTCCCCATCATGCAACAGCATATGGGGATTTTTTTTACTTTTGCACCACAATTTAGCTGGCCCAATAGCTCAATTGGATAGAGCAACAGCCTTCTAAGCTGTAGGTTTCTGGTTCGATCCCAGATTGGGTCACAGATAATCAGTTAGTTACGAAAAATCGTAGTTGGCTGATTTTCCTTTTTATAGGAGTTTATGATACGGTTTTCAGCATTCATGTAAACCAGGATGTAAACCAAAATTTACATATGAACGCCTCAATTTCTGTAGTTTGCTACAAATCCAAAACACTTTCCAATGGTGAAAACCCCATAATGCTGCAGATCTCCATGAACGGGAAGCGAAAATACCAGAGTCTGGGAGTCTCTATTGAGCATCAGTATTGGGATTTCTCCAGGAACAAACCTAAACCTACATGCCCTAATGGAGAGCTGATACAAAAAATCATTCTGGATAAAAAGATCGAAGTACAGAAGCAGATTCTTGAATTCAATGCCAGCCTGAAGGACTATACACCTACCCATCTTTTACATGCTGAAAAATCATCCTATAGAGAGAAGACTGTTGGTGAGTTTTATAATGAATTACTGGCTCATTTAAAGCTGACAGACAAGGTTGGTAACAGGCTTGTGTACAAGTATTCTTATAACTCAATCAAAGAGTTCTCAAAAGGTAGACTGAATATCCTGTTTGCTGATATAGATCTGGTATGGCTGAAGAGGTATGAAAACTGGCTCAGGACAAAGGAGAACAAGGAGACCACTATAAGCCTACTGTTTAGAACACTCAGAAGTGCTTATAATAAAGCCATAGAGGCTAAATGTGCAAAGAAAGGCAACTACCCCTTTGATGAGTATAAGGTCAGTAAATTCGATGTGAAGACCAGGAAGAGAGCCATCTCCAAAGAGGATGTGCTCAAGATAATGCGGGTGGATCTTTCTCGCGAGAGTGAATCAGTCAGGCTCTCCAGGGATATCTTCATCTTCAGCTACCTCTGTGGAGGAATAAATTTCACCGATATTGCCAATCTGCTACCTGAGAACATCATTGATAACAGGATACAATATGTCCGACAAAAAACAAGTAAGACGATCAGCATCCACCTATGCAAAGAGGCCAACGATATTATTTCCAGGTACTGCCTGAATATGGACCATAGAGGTTACTTGTTACCTGTTCTTGACACAAGGGTCCACAAAACACCACTACAGAAACAAAATAGAATTAATAAGATACTTGGAAGGACGAATACTGATCTTAAAACAATTGCAGGGAAATGTGATATTACTGTAAATCTGAGTACTTATACTGCTCGTCATAGTTTCTGTACCGTACTTAAGAATTCAGGGGTGAATGTTGCGATGATAGGTGAAGTCCTTGGACATTCTGATATAAAGACCACGCAGATATACCTGGATAGTTTCGAGAACTCACAAATAGACGATGCCATGAAATTCCTGCTGTGATTGTCCTATAACCCTTTTGAATGCCTTTGAGGTCATAGGTTTATTACTCCTTTTAAGACACTCATTTATCGCTTCTGAATATGAAGCAAATGAGCTGTTTTAAGAGGAAGTATTCCCTGGGCAGGAGCATTTATG
This sequence comes from Bacteroidales bacterium, assembly GCA_038236995.1. Lineage (GTDB taxonomy): Bacteria > Bacteroidota > Bacteroidia > Bacteroidales > Prolixibacteraceae > JAAFHB01. The sequence goes on from JBBRZE010000034.1 coordinate 28,480, forward strand.
TAACTGTGAGTTCGCCTCTGCAGAGAGCATTAAATTGCATTCTGTTATAACGAAGTGGTATACTTTTCGACTGAAAGGTGGACTACTTTCTAATTGAAATAATCACAGCAGATTGATAAGGGGATGAGGAATTTAATGCAATCGTTCATATGAACTATGTATAGTTGTTAGTTGTGTTGTTGGGCTGCATCACATCAACAGGTCTGTCCAGTATAGTTGAGAGGTCAATAGTACCTTTAAGCGCCAGTTCTGCTAGCTTTTGAATAACTTTCTTACGCTTAGATGGACTTCCATTGCATACATACTTAGGATTCACATAGTGAAGTGCACCTTGATTTTTAACACTTATAACCAGTTTAAGATCTACCATATGTTTTTCATTGGTTCGCAGAGTGTCCATTGAAGGAGCATCATTGGAAGATGTAATGTTGCTAATATGTCGTATGAACCTTTTCCTAAATTTATTATCCAACAATATACGTTGATCATAATCCATCTTCTCGCACATAAAGTCAAAGTACGAACGCTCCTTAGGAGAGAGCTTTACAAACAAATGTTGCGCATTAAAATAGTAGAAACATCCCTCACTCACCAAAGAGATTTCGTCAGTAACTAGTTGATTATTAATCATTCTGGATATTTTAACCTTCTGATTTCTCATGATATCTACATTTGCGTAATGCAAAGTTACATTATATTTTAATTAAATCATTGATATTCAAACTATTTTTCGTAATTTAGTAGTAAAATCTGCCTTAACAAACTAAGATTGTCTTAATGAAAACCTTAAGATACCAAAATATTGATATACAAATAGTTACTAAATTTAAGAGATGCAAATATGAAGACTATTAGATTAAAAGAGTTTGTCGACATGCACAAACTTCTACGAAAGGAGTATAACCTTCCAACAGGAAAAGTTTATGGGGAAAAAATTATGGATGGAGTTTCAACTTCCTTGATAGAGGGTTTAAATACACCTATCTATAGTAAGTACTTATTGATAGATGGCAGCCTGAAGCTCTCTTTTCTAGCTATTCCTTTTCTTTTCAAAATAGATGGCCATGACAAAAACTTTCTTCTTTTCGTCATGGCGTACTGTATAAAGGAGAACTGCATATTTGAATGGAATAGATTGGTAGCCAAGCATTATGCAGATTTATACTTAGCTGTAACCGGAGAAGAACCATCTTATGGTGTAGTGCGACAATCGTTGTATAGTCTACGAGATCACAACGTCATTAAACTAAAGGAGCGTGGTGTATACATGCTGAACCCTATTCTCTATGCTGGCTCATCCCAATATAATAGAAAGGAACAGATGAAGGCATACGTCAAGATTAAAACTAATAAGAGCAAAACCACATCTGCTTAGCTTTTTACTGAGGAAGCTAACTAAGTGAAACAAGAATACTGTGTCCTATACATCTTAGGAGTAAGAATGCGCATTCCAGTCATATCATAAATGGTATTGTGTCATAATGTAAACTCTTTTACTGGTTCCTCTTTATAAAATAGAGTGATGGCCAGTCATTCACTACTTCATATACTGAGGAGCAATTAACAGAAGTAGGGTTGAAATTCCCCTTGTCTGAAAGGTCTGGTATGATAAATGTATGACTGGTATCCTCTGTATAAGAATCATGGTATGTCGGAACATTTTTGGAAATAACGAATACTGTAAGGGTATGAGTTTTGAGGTGTATCCTCTTCTCCCCAAATTTCCTCCATCCTTTGCAAATCCAAATACTGCGATCTATTAAATAATATAGCATTAACACTTGCATACAATAACATATTTGACCATGGTTGAGTTTTTTATGTGTTAACATCCTACATACCATTTCCCTGGAATAATATTTTAAATTATTCTGGTTCTCTTCAATTTTTGAGAATAACTAAGATGGTTATTTTTCTGCATATATTAAGGATGTAAAAACCAAAGCTTCAAAAAGGTATGGGATTTTTCTGTCTGTTGGTTACCTATAGAATAATATTTAATAATAATATGTAGTTGTAATTGTTCTATTTGGTTCTGTTGATAAACAAGATATTGGATAATCCTGACTGTTATATTGATAGCTATTAATTTCTTCAAGAACTGACGATGAATCAAGGTAGGTTGATTTGACTTTAACTATGTTATTGGAAGAAGATCCTGCTACTGCGAGAACTCTAAAACCTGTTATGTTTTTAAAAGGATTATTTTTTGTGTCGTAGGTATAATTTGTAGTTGAAGATAAGGTATTATGATAAAACTGCTCACTTTTTATCATATTTCCAACTCCATCGTAGTAATATTTAAAAATACTAATATTACTATTACCATTGTAACCTGTTACCTTTCCTTGGGTTGTGCCATCTGTATTATAAACATAGTCATAAATATACTGCAAAATGTTTTCTGCGTATGCTTTTTTTTGTGTCAACTTATTGTCTTTGTAAATATATTCATTGTATTCACCTGAGCTTACATTATTCAAGTTAACCCATTCCGTTTTAGTAATTAGATCTCCCATGTAAGTGAAAATTAAATATGCGTCACCATCATTTCCAAGAACTTTTACTAATTTATTTCCATTATATGTATAAATAGCTGGATTAACCATATTGGAAAAGGCTATTTTCTTAACTAAAACAGAATTACTATTATCGGGACTCGAATTGTCTGAAATATCCTTAGATGAACAAGAAAATAGAATGAGCAACACAATACTTATGATTATTGACTTTTTCATAATATAACTCTTTAAGCATCAGACAACTTTTTTTTTCATTTTCTGTTGATACTCTCAATCCTTAATGCATCGGATACTATTCCCAGCCGCCTTGGTATGATATGTATCCCAGTTTTTATAAACCATGTCATCCGCTCCTAAACCAATTGTAATCGGATTAAGGGCAACCTGCTCCGTGGATGTCCACCACCATGCAGATTGTCCAACCCAATAATAAAAATTACCATCTCCTCCCCTCCAACTACCACCTAATGCGGTAAATCCACTACTATTGTCACCTCCTGTAATAAGCCAATGGTTAGTTCCTGCTTCTCTTAGTTTTTTTCCCGCCATATTCATGCCGCCCAAATAATTTATTAAAGTTGTCCATTCACTTTCAGAAGGAACATGCCATCCTACTGGGCAGAGTTGTCGGGAATCAACTACTGTATAAAAATTGTATAGATGACCATAAGTTGCACCAAAAGTGACATTATTTGTAAAATCACAATATGCACCGTTTACCTGATTTGCCCAAGTTGTAGTATTGGTTATATTAGGTATTGGGTCACCATTACGGTAATGTGTAGTTTTGAGATTATCCGCCATCCATACTTGTTTCCCAATAATTACGGTCTTGTATAAATTGCCGTCAATATCAGTTACTGTAGGCACTTGAGCCAATAAAGTATTGAGCTGTATAAGCATGATGTTTAATTGAGTGTTTGAGGCAATGATCTGATTATTAATAACGGTAACGTTGACATTTGTGGCATTGAGTTGTGTATTTAATGTGGCTATCTGACTGACAACTGTTACAAGCTGATTTAGGATGATGGTTACATTGCTATTTGTCGCAGTAAGTTGCGTGTTTAATGTGGCAATTTGACCTACAATAACTGCAAGCTGCGATTCAATGCTGCTTACATTGCTGTTTGTCGCAGTCAACTGTGTATTTAATGTGGCTATTTGACCTGCGATCACTGTAAGCTGAGCTTGAATAGTCGTTACTGAAGTGCTAAGACTACTCACATTGTTATTTGTTGCCTGTAGAGCTGCATTGGTAGCTTTTAATGCAGCAGCAAGTGAATCACATCTTGCCTGTAGAGCATTTATCTGAGAAGAATAATCAGTTTGCTTCTTGCATGATGTGACTAAAATGCATATTGCTATTAATGTGGCAACTAGAAAGTGGATTGTGGTTTTCATATTGAATTATAAGTTTTATAGACTAAATACTCGTTATTAAGGCAATAAATTAAACCAAATTTAAAACAGGCACTAAATATTAAACGGATAATAATCGGATATAATCGATTATATCCGATTAATAACGTTGGTAAAGTAAGTATTGCATATGTTATTCTATAAATGCGTGTTAAATATCTATGAATGGAGGCTCCCATCCCCCTAACAACTCCCCCTTCAACCCAATGATTCCCAGAACCATCCCCCCTCCATTATGCCTATGCGTTATGCAATGCCTTTAAAACTGAGGAAGTTATATATTAACTAAAAATGAATATAGTTAAATAAATGAATTGGGTACAACCCCTGGCCAAAATTTTAAAAACCACAGTTCCTTCCTGTGTAAGAGAGAAGAGGGTACTCCATCTAACAACCCCACGCACGGTTTGAGAGGTTGGGATGTTCCCCTCCTCAAAATCATATTTATTAATTTTTTAAATTTTCTACTATGCTTACAATTATTGATTACTCCCTGAAGACAAATCAGAAGGGAGAAGGATTTTATGCTTTAATCCTACAAGGAGGTCTGGAAATGGTGAAAAGCAAGGTGACTGAGCGGTATTATGCCACGTTGAAAAAGTGCTCTATCTCTTCAACCTTTGATGAGCCAACTGCAAAAGCTATGGTCGGGGAAAAGCTTGCAGGATCTATCCAAAAACAAAGCTGTGAACCGTATTCCTTTGTCGCAAAGGAAACTGGCGAGATCATTGAGATGACTCATCGCTGGGTATATTTACCCGAAGGTGCCAGTATTGAAGAGGCAATATTTGAGGGAGAACCTGAAGTTGCCAGTCACAAGAGTAAAATTGGGCCTCTTAGCTTCAGCTAATAAGCTGCGGTTTTGAAATCTATTACTGAAAAAGGGTGCCAGTTTGGTGCCCTTTTTTCATTGTAGTCATTTTTCTATATATATGATATTTAATATTATAAGTTATCGTATATACAGGAATAATCAAAAATAATTTTTTTAATTACTAATAATTTTTTTAATTATGAATTTACAACAGGCAGCTCGTCAGCAAGTTAAGATAAAATTAGGCTTGCAAGCCCCTAGCGGAGCGGGAAAAACATACTCCGCATTATTAATAGGCTTTGGAATGGTCAATGATTGGTCTAAAATCGCTGTCATTGATACAGAGAACCACAGTGCTGATCTCTATGCTCATTTGGGATCCTATCAGGTCCTGGCATTAGAGAAACCATATACTCCTGAGCGTTATATGGAGGCCATTGATATTTGCGAAAAGGCAGGAATGGAAGCCATCATCATTGATTCCATCAGTCACGAATGGGAGGGTATAGGTGGAATACTTGACATACATGGAGCCATGATGGGCAATTCATTTACCAATTGGGCTAAAGTTACACCTAGACATAATGCTTTTGTACAAAGGATCCTGCAATCAAGCTGTCATATTCTTGCTTCTATAAGGTCAAAACAGGATTATGTTCTGTCAGATAAGAATGGCAAGATGGTTCCTGAAAAGGTAGGTTTAAAGGGAGTGACCAGAGAAGGAATGGACTACGAATTCACCCTTGTATTTGAACTTGATATCAAGCATCAGGCGACTTCAACGAAGGACAGGACAGGCCTATTTATGGACAAACCTTCCTTTCTGATTACTCCGGAAACAGGGCAGATCATTGCTAATTGGTGTAAAGCAGGTAAATCATTACAGGATATCAAAGCTGACATCCAAAAGGCTTCAACCGTTGATCAACTTCGGAATATCCTTAAAACTTATCCCAATTATCGTAATGAGCTGGAGACTTTATGCATTACGAGAAAGCAACAGATTGAAAATCCCATTGCTGAAGCTACAAACCATTAAAAATTAATATTATGGAACTGAAAACAGTAAACAACAGTGAGGTGATACCCATGGTTAAAGCTTCGGAGAATGCAACAACTAATGGGCAATATAATCCTTTGGAGCAGGTTGATGATCTCTTGCCTTATGATTTTAACCAGTTCCCTCCCCAGGACATATTTGAAACATTGGAACAGGAGGAGGAGATTTCGTCAGAACATTTCATCACCTCTAATACAGAACCCATTCTTCTGAAGGATCTCAGGAACCGGTGTATCATTCCTGTATTCTCTAAGGATAATGAATCAACCATCAGTCATCCGGAGTTCATCAATATGGTTGCAGAAATAGGCTCTAATTTCTTCTCCGGAGAAAGGATGTTAAAGCCAGCTGTAAGAGTGTCACATCCAATCAAAGGTAGAACACCTGAAGCAATGGGTAAAGCAGTGAAAGATCTGAGAGATGATGAAAAAACTATTTACTATGAGCGGGTAGCTTTTATCATCGAGTTTCCCAATATTTCTGAGACCATCAATGGGAACAGACTTTCTCTTACCATAGGTGGAGTGAGGGCATACAATCTGGAGAACCTGTACAGCCGTAAGATAGAGGAGCATTTCAAGGTCTTCATTGGCTTTAAGAACTGCGTATGCACCAATCTTTGTATTTCTACCGATGGCATAAAGAAGGAAATAAGGGTAAAGTCCTTATCTGATCTGGCTTTTGAGGTATACCAGTTACTCTCTGATTTTAAAATTGAAAGGCAGTTGAACCAGCTTCATCAGTTGGGAGATTATTACCTTACGGAGAAGCAGTTTGCTCAACTTTTAGGCAGGAGCAGGATGTACAATTACCTTCCTGTCAGCCAGAAGAAATTGATTGTACCAATTCCAATTAATGATTCGCAGATTTCTACAATTGCAAGAGAGTACTACATGGACAAATCCTTCAGTCGTAATGCGAATGGCGATATTGATTTGTGGAGGCTGTATAACCTGTTTACAGGAGCCAACAAGACCTCATATATTGACACCTTCTTAGATCGGGGTGCAGGGTGTTCCCATTTCATTCAATCTATTGCATCACATCTTGAAACAGGGGCAAATTCCTGGTATATCTCCTAATGAGCTTCTGAAGGAGTTTCTAAAAAGAGAATAAATGACAGAACGAAATCGGGAATACATCCTGGAACTTTTTAAAATTGTCAGCACAACAAGCATACTTGTGATTGACAGAAAAGGTACTTTGAGAAGGATTCAGTGCCCTTTCAGGGTTGTTGCCATAGTAGAAGTCCCTCCACAAATCACTGTGGGGGGATCCTACTATGTTGATGCAGTTAAAATGACTCTTGAACTGAAAGAAGTTTTCATCATTCAGGGGAAGGGTTATTATATCTGTTTTTTTAAAATCATCTGAAAAACTGTGTCCATCCATCCAAATGCCAAGGAAAATTGTTTAGGTGGACACTTTAAACACCTGTTGGTTTATGCTGTATTTTTCAGTTCATTTTTGAGAAGGTTTACCAACATTAAAAAAAACAAAACCACTGAAAAATGGCACAAAAAGGAGCTGCAATCTATGGTTGTGGCTCCTTAGTTTTACCGATTCCTTCAGATGCAGGCAGAAGGGCAACCCAACTGTTTAAAGAAGCTGGAAAAATACTTGACATTTCATTGTTGGACCATATCATTCTTACAGAGGATGGTTACTTTTCAATGGCTGATGAAGGGTTTCTATAGGAAGGGAGAAATCCCTTTCCTTCTTTGCAAGGTAAGGCACTCAAAAGGACAAAACAACTGAAGACATACTTATATAACCGATATTTTTTTCAGGGAAAATAAGATTACCATTGGATGATCTATAATTATTGTTACTTTTGATAATAAATAATACACAATATAGTTGGAGCTATCTTACTAATGTAGTGAAGTAAAAGAAATGATTATTGCAAGTGATTACGAGTAAGGTGCCATTCATTGGCTATTGATAATAATTTGAAATGAAGATGAATAACTTAGAAAAGATTAAGCTGATTGACACGATTGGGAGGTCACTACAATCTCAAATGACTTTTCAAGAAATCGATTCATACTTTGTAAACTATGGAATTCCAACAAATCATGTCCCTAGTTTTAATAGTAAATATGTATACGTCAAAGAAGTTCTTGCACAAGTCAAGGATGAAACTGTATTGGAGATAGCATCAGAATTAAAAATAGAACATTCTTTAGGCAATAAGGTTCCAATTGTAAAGGATGAAGAAGCAACATTTTGGAAGCCTGGACACTTTAGATTATTTATATGTCATTTGGCGTCATTCCAAAAAACAATTAGCAGCTTGAAAATCGAACTTGAAAAATACGGAATCAGTTCATTTGTAGCGCATGAGGACATAGAACCGACTAAAGAATGGCAAGATGAAATTGAAAAGGGGCTATTCTCAATGGATGTATTATGTGCTGTTTTGATGCCAGGATTTAGTGAAAGTAAATGGACAGATCAAGAAATTGGAGTTGCTTTTGGACGAGGAATATTGATTATCCCAATAAGACGTGAGTTAGACCCATATGGTTTTATTGGAAAATTTCAAGGATTACAAGCACATGGAAAAAACATTGGACAAGTTGCTGAAGGAATCTTTGATATCATTTCAACGCACACTAAGAGTTCTACTAAGCTGATAAATTGTCTAACAGAGTTGTTTTTACTGTCCAATAACATTGATGAAGGTCAACAGCGAATTTTTGTCATTAAGAAACTAAAAAGTTTACCAATTGATAAGATTGTGCTGCTTCATGATCGTATTATTGATAACAAGGTTTTGAAAAATACTAAAATACTAAAAGATTTCAACGAACTTATGGATCAATATGGTTTGTCTAGAATTCAAACAATTGATTTTGAGGTAAAAAAGGTTGAAGTAGATGATGGATTACCTTTCTGATTAAAAATATTTGTAATTTAACCGCCTAATCTCAGATATCAGATTTAATGCCTAACCAGAATCCGGAACAAATTGCCAGAGACCAAATAGATAAACAGTTAACTGCTTGTGGCTGGCTTATTCAGGGCATTAACCGTGTCAACCTTCATGCTTGTGTTGGTGTTGCTATTAAGGAATACCTGACTGATGTTGGTCCTGCGGACTATGTATTATTTGTTGATGGCAAACCTTGTGGAGTAGTTGAAGCTAAAAAGGTGGAAGAAGGGCATAAATTAAATGTGCATGAAGACCAGTCAGAAGGTTATGCAAATGCCAAGCTCAAGCACCTAAAAAATGAACCTCTGCCTTTTGTATATGTCAGTACAGGGGAAGTAACAAGGTTTACAGACTTCACAGACCCCAAACCAAGATCAAGAGAGCTGTTCAGTTTTCACAGACCTGAAACTTTAAGGGATTGGCAGAAGAAAGATAAATCACTTAGGAAAAGACTACATGATTTACCTGCTTTGCAAATAGATGGGTTAAGAGACTGCCAGGTAAATGCCATCAATAACCTGGAGATTTCCTTTAAGCAAAACAGACCAAGGGCATTGATTCAAATGGCAACTGGCTCAGGCAAGACCTTCACTGCCATTACTGCAATCTATCGTCTTCTGAAATTTGCCAAAGCCAAACGTGTATTATTTTTGGTAGATACGAAGAACCTTGGGGAACAGGCAGAACAGGAATTCATGTCCTTTGTACCAAATGACGACAACCGCAAGTTTACTGAACTATACAGCGTTCAACGCCTTAAATCAAGTTATATTGCCACAGATAGTCAGGTGTGCATCAGTACCATTCAGCGTCTGTATTCAGTCTTAAAAGGCACAGAATTGGACGAAAAGCTGGAAGAAGAAAACCCGAATGAAAAGACCTACCAACCTAAAGAAATACCACCTATAGAATATGACACTAAGATGCCTATTGAGTTCTTTGACTTTATCGTTATTGATGAGTGTCACAGGAGCATCTACAATTTGTGGAAACAGGTACTGGAATACTATGATGCCTTTGAAATAGGTCTAACAGCAACACCGGATAAGAGAACAATAGGTTACTTTGATCAGAACATGGTAAGTGAATATTCACACGAAATGGCGGTTGCTGATGGTGTGAATGTGGGCTACGATGTCTTCATCATTGATACCAAGGTGACACAGCAAGGTGCAACCCTTTGGAAAGGTGAATATGTTGAGCATCGCGAAAGACTAAGCAGAAAGAAGCGAATGGAGTTGCAGGATGAAGATGAAGACTATTCCTCCAAGCAGCTTGACATTGATGTGGTTAATCCTAACCAGATAAGAACCATTATCAGGACTTTCAGGGATCATTTACCCAATATCTTCCCTGACAGGTTTGATGATAATGGAATCTTTGAAGTTCCCAAGACCCTGGTCTTTGCCAAGACTGACAGTCATGCTGACGATATCATTAAAATAATAAGGGAGGAGTTTGCTGAAGAGAACCGTTTCTGTAAGAAGATCACCTACAACTCAGACAAAGACAGGCGAGATTCAGATGACAATGTCACTGAAGAGGGAGAAGATCCTAAAAACACTTTGTCTGACTTCAGGAATGCCTATAATCCACGTATTGCGGTAACCGTGGATATGATTGCCACTGGTACTGATGTTAAGCCTTTGGAGTGTTTACTCTTTATGCGTGATGTGAAGAGCAAGAACTACTTTGAGCAGATGAAAGGCAGGGGCACAAGAACCGTAGACTATGACAACCTGAAAAAAGTTACGCCTACTGCAAAGTATACCAAGGACCATTTTGTGATCATTGATGCCATAGGTGTTACAAAAAGTTTGAAAACAGACAGCAGGCCACTGGAGAAGAAACCCGGGGTTCCATTAAAAAACTTGTTACAGGCTATCGCAGTAGGTGCAAGAGATGAAGAACTGTTTACCTCCATAGCTAACAGGTTAACCAGACTTGATAAGCAAATAACACCCAAAGAGAAGAAACTGTTTGCGGAGAAGGCAAATGGTAAAAGTATATCACAAGTGGTAAGAGACCTATTGAATGCCTTTAATCCTGATATCCTGGAAGAGATTGAAACCAAGGTGAGGAATGAACACATAGGTGCTGCACCTGTCGAGATAGAAGCAACTATTCAGTCTGAAACAGAGAAGTTACAGAATGAAGTAGCTAAAGTATTTACAGGGGAGGTGAATGAATACATTGAAAATGTCCGTAAAGCACATGAACAGCGTATAGACTTAGCCAATCCTGATGAAGTCATTAAAGTTGGCTGGGACAAGGATAACAAAGTTAAGGCACAAGAGCTGGTAAACGATTTTACAGCGTGGATGGAGCAACACAAGGACGAACTGATTGCTTTGCAGATCTTCTACAACCAGCCTTACAAAAGGCGTGAGCTAACCTACACCATGATAAAAGAGGTGTTGGAGCTTCTGCAAAACGATAAACCATCTCTTGCACCTTTGAATGTATGGAGAGCTTATGAAGCCCTGGAGCAGTGCAATGGTTCAACAAGAAATGAACTCACGGCTATTGTATCTCTTATCAGGAAGGTTAGTGGCATAGACACCACACTGACAGTCTATGATAAGACTGTTGATAAGAACTTCCAGGACTGGGTATTTAAGAAGCAGGCTGGAGCTACCAAGTTCAATGAAGAACAGATGCAATGGCTAAGGATGATCAAGGAATATGTGACAAGTAGTTTTCATATTGAAAAGGAGGACTTTGATTATAACCCTTTTAATGCACAAGGTGGTTTGGGTAAAATGTGGCAACTGTTTGGTGAAGAGACAGAAGAGATTATTAATGAACTAAATGAAGTATTAGCAGCATAATGAGTGAAGAACACAATATACCAAAAAATTGGCATGTAAAGATGCTGGGAGAAGTTTGTAAACTGAAAAATGGTTTTGCTTTTAAGAGTAATGATTACATTGACGAAGGTGTTCCTGTAATCAGGATTTCAGATATTAATAAAGGTATTGTTTCTGGTGAGGGTGCTGTAAGAGTTAAAAATAAAGATGAATACGAGAGTTATTTAGTGGAATACAATGATATTCTTGTTGCAATGTCAGGTGCAACAACTGGCAAATTTGGAATATACAAAAACAAAGATAAAGCATATCAAAACCAGCGAGTTGGCAAATTTAAGATTTTTGACGAGACTATATTGGACAACCAATTCCTTTTTCATCAAATCCATTCTCTAAAAAGACAAATTGAGAAAGATGCGTATGGTGGAGCACAACCAAACATTTCATCTAACAAGATTGAGCAAATGCAAATTGTTGTACCTTCCCTTTCAGAACAACAAGCTATAGTTTTCAAAATAGAAGAACTCCTAAGTGATTTAGACAATGGTAAACAACAACTTCAAATAGCACAACAACAATTAAAGATATACAGACAAAGTTTATTAAAATGGGCATTTGAAGGAAAACTCACTGAAGATTGGAGAAAGAAACAAAGCAAATTACAAACAGGAGAACAAACACTCCACAAGATAAAAAGTGAAAGAATAGAACTTTGTAAGTTGAATAAGATCAAAACAAAGCCAATTCAAGATATTTCTGATGATGAATTTCATGAGTTATCTAAACTACCTAATGAAATAGTTTGGACAAGGCTTGGAGATATTGTTTGGTCTGTAAAAGATGGTCCACACTACAGCCCTAAATATCAAGAAAATGGAGTCCCTTTTATTTCTGGTGGCAATATAAGACCCAACGGAATAGATTTTGAAAAAGTAAAATACATTTCTAAAGAATTGCATTTAGAATTATCCAAGAGGTGCAAACCCGAAAAATGGGATGTGCTATACACAAAAGGAGGAACTACTGGAATAGCAAGAGTTAATAACTATGACATAGATTTCAATGTGTGGGTTCATGTTGCAGTATTAAAAACTGTACCATCTGTAAATCCCTTTTATTTACAGCATGTTCTGAATTCAAACCATTGTTATAAACAATCTCAAAAATATACACATGGTGTTGGTAATCAAGATTTGGGTTTGACAAGAATGATACTTATTACACTCCCAATTTGTTCTCTTGAAGAACAAGATCAAATAGTAAAAGAATTAGAAAGCAATCTTACTGTTTGTGATAAAATAGAAGAAACAATTAGCCAAAGTTTACTGCAAGCTGAAACATTAAGGCAGAGTATATTGAAACGGGCGTTTGAAGGGAAATTATTAACCATTTAATTATATGGAACTTACCAAGGTTTATTCATTGAGACAAAAATTCACAATAATTGCAATTACTGGTAGAACTGGCTCTGGATGTACTAATGTTACCAAAAGCTTATCAAAAGGATTTATTGAAGATGAAGATCTATATCCAAAACCAGAAAACTTTGGATATAACCATAATTCCTATAGAAAATATCGAATAGTATACAATTATGCTTCCTTAAACTTTAAGCCATTTAAGGCCATTTATTATAAGGATTTTTTGATTGCATTTATTCTAAAATACACATTGAAAGAGTTTAAGACTTTTCTTAAATCAAGTCTGCTTAGAATAACATATGAAAGTTCGAGGCTGAATGCGTGTTGCGACTTTTTGAATGAAATTGAAGCATTATCAAAATTGGAAGAGTCTTTTTCCGATTTACATAAAAAAGCAAGAATATTGATCACGGATTCTCCAAAGAGTGATGCTGAACTATTAAAGCTTTATGACTTCTTTGAATCAGAAGAATTCAAAAATGTAAGTTGTCAAATTAATGAAATCTTGAAATCACAGTCCTTGATAAAACGAAATAAAACGCTTCAGATTATAGGAAATAACATACGAAAATATGGACATCCATATAAGGAGCAGCCAATTTCTACAAATAATATATTTACAATAGCAGAACTAATCAATGATCTAATAAAATCTATTAGGAAAAATAATGGGGATGAAAACTCAGAAATTGTAATTGATTCTTTGAGGAATCCCTATGAAATAATGTTTTTTAAACAACGCTATTCTGCTTTCTACACTTTTGCTATTAGCAGAGATGATGCTAAAAGGAGTATGGATATTAGAAAAAGGTTTGGAAAGGATCAAAGTGGAGATATTAAGATATTGTTGGATGAAGAGCATTCAGGTGGAAAGAAGGGAGAGTTCTATAAGCAAAATGTTTCTTCCTGTATTCAGAATGCAGATATTCATATCGCATATAAAACAAAAGGCGAAGTTCAACTAGCTAATAAGTTTAGGATTAAAAATTTGCCAAGTGCTTCTCCATATTTTTCATGGGGAATGCAATTATTAAAGTTTATAGCCTTAATTGATCATCCGGGTATTATTACACCTTCCCCTGAAGAAAGATGTATGCAACTTGCCTACACAGCTAAATGTAATTCAGGCTGTATTTCGCGACAGGTTGGTGCTGCAATTTGCGATGAAAATTATTCGATAAAAGCAATTGGTTGGAATAGTACACCAGAGGGTCATGTTCCATGTAGCTTAAGAAATGCTGAGGATCTTATTGATATGGACAAGGATTTTATAGCTTTTACTCCATTCGAAAGGAAAAATGATGAGTTTAGACAAGAATTTTTAAATAATTATCAAGGACCAATCCAACAAAGTAAACCTGCATTAAAGGGACTTAATGTTAGCTATTGTTTTAAGTCACTGATAAATTCATACATTGATGGTAAAAACCAAGTCCACACAAGATCCTTACATGCAGAAGAAAGTGCATTTCTCCAAATAGCCAAATATGGAGGTACAGGTTTACAAAATGGAAAACTATTTACAACAGCCAGTCCTTGCGAACTTTGCTCAAAAAAGGCTTACCAACTTGGGATTAAAGTAATATACTATATTGATCCCTACCCAGGCATCTCAAAAGATCATATATTGTTAGCAGGAGAGAAAGCAAAAAATCCTAAAATTCGACTTTTTTATGGTGCAATTGGAAGTTCCTATCATATGTTATATGAACCTCTGATGCCCTATAAGGACGAATTGACTCTATTACTTAAGCATAGTATTAAAGATCTTGCTACAAAATATCGCAGTGAAAATGAAAAATTATTGCTTGAAAATAGGAAACTTAGAGCTGAATTAAAAAAAGTAAATTCTGATAATGTCAAATAATACATCTTCAATAGTATCAAAAGTATGGTCTTTCTGTAATCCCCTAAGAGATGTAGGGGTAGGATACGGAGACTATTTAGAGCAACTTACCTATCTGCTATTTTTAAAGATGGCAGATGAGTACAGCAAACCACCTTATAACAGACAGCTAAACATTCCGAAGGTATACAACTGGGAAAGCTTAACTGGAATTAAAGGTGCAGCGTTGGAGATACACTATGTCACTTTACTCCGAGAGCTAAGCACACAGAAAGGGATATTAGGACAGATCTTTGTAAAGAGCCAGAATAAGATTCAGGACCCTGCCATGTTGGCCAAGATCATTGACATGATTGACAGTGAACAATGGCTTGTCATGGGTGCAGATGTAAAAGGTGACATTTATGAAAAGCTACTGGAACAAAATGCTCAGGATGTAAAGAGTGGGGCAGGACAGTACTTCACTCCAAGACCATTAATCAGGGCAATGGTAGAATGTGTTCAACCACAGCCAATGAAAACCATTGCTGACCCTGCTTGTGGTACAGGAGGATTCTTTTTGGCAGCCTATGATTATTTGGTAGCAAACAATAAATTTGACAAAGATCAAAACAAGTTCCTGAAACTTGAGACTTTCTATGGCAATGAGATTGTAGCTGGAACAAGGCGTTTAGCTTTGATGAATATGTTCCTTCATAATATAGGTGACATTGACAGTGATAACTTTATTTCACCCGCTGATGCCCTGATTGCAGCTTCACCCATTACTTATGATTATGTTTTAGCTAATCCTCCATTTGGCAAAAAGAGCAGTCAGACATTCACCAATGACGAAGGAGAACAAGAGAAAGATGATTTAACCTATAATCGTCAGGACTTCTGGGCAACCACCAGCAATAAGCAATTAAACTTTGTCCAGCATATACGTTCAATGCTCAAAACCACTGGTGTTGCAGCAGTAGTTGTTCCAGACAATGTATTGTTTGAAGGTGGAGCAGGTGAAACTGTTCGTAAGAAATTACTTGAAACAACTGACCTGCATACTATTTTACGATTACCAACAGGAATATTTTATGCACAGGGTGTAAAAGCTAATGTGATCTTCTTTGACAATAAACCTGCAAGTAAAGATCCCTGGTCAAAAGAAATCTGGGTGTATGACTATCGAACAAACATTCATCACACATTAAAGAAAAATCCATTAAAGCTGGATGATCTAAAAGACTTCATCACTTGCTACAATCCAACCAACAGGCATAAACGCAAAGAATTATTCAATGCAGAAAATCCTGAAGGAAGATGGAGAAAATTCAGCTATGATGAAATTATTGCAAGAGACAAAACCAGTTTGGACATCTCCTGGCTAAAGGACAAATCCCTGGCTGACCTTGACAATCTGCCTGATCCTGATATTTTGGCAGAGGATATCATTGAAAATCTGCAAGCAGGATTGGAAAGTTTTAAGGAGATAATGTTGAAATTGAACAAATAAGGAAAATGCCATGAAAAAAAAGATTTATCAAGTAGAAATTATTCTGAAGGATTCCAATCCCAAAATATGGAGAAGGATATTAATAAATTCTGACGTTTTGCTTGTTGATTTTCATAGGATAATTCAAACCACAATGGGTTGGACAAATTCTCATTTGCATCTCTTTGATGATGGGAAATGCCAATATTCTCCAATAGAGTTTGAAGTAGAAGATACAAAGGATTCCAGAACAGTCAAGCTGAGCGAAATTTTCAATCTTGAAAAACAGTGCTTGCTTTATGAATATGATTTTGGTGACTTTTGGGAACATGAAATTTATCTGGAAAAGATTATTGATGATGATGAAATTAATCAAATCCCAAGTTGTATTGATGGAGAAAGAGCTTGTCCTCCAGAAGATTGTGGTGGAACATTTGGTTATGAGGAATTGCTAAGAGTAATGTCAGATAAAAAACATGAGGAATACAAAGAAACAAAGACCTGGGTTGGAAGAAAATTTAATTCTGAAGTTTTTGATATGGTAAAAACTAATTTATTATTGAAAAAGAAAAATTTTGGCTGTATTTGGCTGGAATAATTGCTTTATAAACAAATGTTTAATATTTCCTGACTAACAAAGGCAAAGAATAATAAATTGAACTGAACATATAAAAGAAAAATAATGGCAAGATATTTAGATACTTCTCAAATTTCAAGTGAGTTAATGCAGCTTTTAAAGGAAGCAAAAGAAAGAATTATTTTAGTAACATATTCATTACAAGTGAATACCCAAATTCAAGAGAGATTAAAGACAAAAAGTAAACTTGGTACACTTGCAGAAATTACTTTGATATATGGAAACACAAAACTGAAAAACGCTGAACTACTTTGGATGTCTGAAGTTGATGACTTAAAGGTATGGCAGAAAAAAAATCTCCACGCAAAGTGTTACATTAATGAAAATAAGGCCATAATTGCTTCGATGAACCTTTATGACTACAGCCAGACAACAAATGTTGAAATGGGATTCCTTATAACAAAAATGGAAGATCCTGATGCCTATGCAAAGATGATGGAAGATATTGATGATTTAAGAATTAACGGTGATAGAAAAAAGCCGTGGCTTGAAAAAGAAAGTATTGACATAGGTGTTGAAGAAGTAAAACAAATAGCTGTGTTAGAAAATATAAAATCTGAACTTTCATACTATCAGCAAATTAAGAAACAATTATTGGAATTTTATCGAAGTGATATGTCATCACATATTAAACAAAACTCACACACAATTTTGTCTGATGAAACAATTAATGAAATTGTGATTAAAGATAATCTGACAATAGCTCATCTAAAACTGATATTTAAAAACGATAAAAAAGTCAATCAACTTGGTTATGGAATTCTTGAAGAATTATCTAGAGCAAATGAGTATGTAATCGGAAAAATAAACGATACTCGATACCAAAAGGATGAATTCAGTTATGATCAGGTTGAAATGACTCGTTTTGATAGTAGTATTGCTAATTGGTATGAAACTAAACAGGAGCTTCCCAAAAAAAATCAAGTTGTAGCAGTTCAGCTTAATAAAAATTGGTTCAATAGCTATTTGTTATTGGAAGAAAGTGATACTAAAGATTCTGCTTCGAGTACCAAGAAAAAGGATTATTCAAATTCCATTTTGCTTACTACAAAGGAGTTATCAGTAACATCAGGAATAAGTAGTAAAGAAATAAATTCCTCTTTGGTTTCTCTTGGTTTAATGAAAAAGAATGGTGATGATTGGTGTATGACATTAAAGGGAGAAAACTTTGGAGGCAAACAAAAAGAAGGTCAATATGGCAAATTTATTATTTGGCCTAAAGAAATTATTACTGAATTGTAGTTTGGATTAAATTAAACTAGAGTATTGCCAATTTAATAAATTCGCTTTATCATCGATTCTGAAAATCTGGAAGCAGAACTGGAAAGTTTCAGGGAGATCATGGTTAAATTAAACTTATAAAAATAGATTTCTAAATTTCAAATTAAGATGATCGACAAGAATTATTGGTTAAATTTTTGCTTTTTGGGTGGTTATCCTATTGATGTAAAATGTCCGACTTGTTGGAAAGGTAAACTTAATATTTTGGAAAAATTTGCTATTCGTGAATCAAGAGATGCAATTGACATTCAGAAAGGGAAATATGGCAATTACGATATTGAGTTTATTGATGAAAAATTTTCAGGGCTCTTAACTTGTGACTTTTGTAATGATGTTGTGGCAGTATGTGGAACTTCAAATTTTGAATCCAATTTTGATCCTGAAGATTTGAGTGTTGAATATGAATATTATAGAAGATTTAAAGTTGAGTATTTTTCTCCACCACTAAATATTTTCCCTTTAAAGCACGATTATCCTAAAAGAGTTAAAGACATTTTGAAAAAGTCATTTTCTTTATTTTTTATTGATCCCGATTCTTGTGGTAATAAAATAAGAATATCGGTTGAAGCATTACTAGATGATTTAAATGCCGATAGAAAGAATTCAGAAAGTGGTAAAATGCTTAGTTTACATCAGAGGATTAAGAAATATCAAATAAAAAATGAGGGAATTAGTCAGTTAATGCTTTCAATAAAATGGATAGGCAATTATGGCAGCCATAATGATTCAATATCACGATCAGATTTATTGGATGCTTATGAAATGATTCAATCAATTCTTGATTATTTATACGATAATCAAGAGAAAAAACTGATGGAATTAGCAAAGAAAATAAATGATAATAAAAGGCCTGCCTCCAAAATATTTACAAAATTTGACAATCTAAACAGTAAGTCATGAATTATAATTACCCTTTTGGCTCACCATTGCAGAAAGTAGAACAGAAAGACAAATCAGCTAAGAAAGTCTTTGTTCTTGGTGTTTATGCCAGTGCTGTCCATGCAAAGTGGCTTGGGGCTGATGGTAAGGTCAAAGTTAGCGCCTTGGCTGTTGCAAGTGAACCATGTATCTTTTGGAAAGGAGATGGAGCACAGGAAATAATTGATAAAATAAGTATTCCATCAGAAGTAGGGAAACTGATGCCTGCAGATGCAAGGTTTAATGGTCCATCTGGTAATGTGCTTGATGATTTATTTCTTTCACCACTTGGTTACAATAGAGAAGATGCCTGGCTTTGTGATTTATTGCCATATTCCAGAATTAATCCAAACCAGAAAGCAGCAATTGACAAACATTACAATCAAGTATTAAAGAAATTTAATCTTCCTGCTTGTACAATCCCAGAATTTAATCCTGCTGAATTGAATAATTCTTCAAGGGTTGATGAAATAGTAGGAGAGCTGGAACAATCCAAGGCTGATACAATTATTCTTCTTGGAGATTTACCCATCAAACATTTTCTGTGCCATTTTTCAAATAATAAAAAATTGTCTGAGTTTGGTGAGAATCAATCAGAGTATGGAAATCAGCACTCCATAATTATCAATGGGAAGACTTACAATGTCATTCCTTTGGTTCACCCAAGACAGGCTGGACAATTAGGAAGAAGTAGTCAAAAATGGTCTGTCCTCCATAAAGAATGGGTAAAGGAAAAGATTGTTGATAAAGGATTGTAGTATCATGATGAGAGAGATTCAGAAATACTTAATTTTGCCATTGAAGGTTCTGTATTTTCAGCATGTGTGCACAATAAGCACCACCTGATAAAAGGTAAGGCAGATAAATAATTACAAAAGAAAAAAATGGATTGGCTGGAAGCAAAAGGAATAATCGCATCTAAGATTAGTGAAGGTGATACAATAAATACACATAACAGCCAATGGAGAAAAATTCTTAGTAAAGAACAATCGTGCCTTAGATATAAAGGGGAAGAAGGCTTTATTGTTCAAATAGGAAAAAAACCTACAAGCAGAGTAGAAATACCCTGGAGCATGCTCGAAAAATGTTTTGGGGCATTATCTGAAGAGGATGGGTATAGTGGTGCCTTTTTCAAAGATCATTATGCAGAACAACAAAAGACACATAGCTGTCACGTTCATGTTGTAGGTATGATTTTTGTCAAAGCAGGAATTGCAAAAATTAATATGAACAGGTCGTATTTCTTAATTTAGGCGAAAGCCTGGAATTAATAACGAATTGAAAAGTATTAATCAGTGCTGTTTTGTCCTGAAAAATGCATATTACAACAGTAGAAGTAATTAATAGGAAAATAGTATAAACCAATCTTAGGTTACATGCATGTAAACCACAGTGTAAACCAATAAAAAGAGAGATCAGGTACTAACTGAAAATTATATTGTCTAAGAAGGAGCTGTTCAGGCTATTGGCTATTACAAAGGCCCAATAGCTCAATTGGATAGAGCAACAGCCTTCTAAGCTGTAGGTTTCTGGTTCGATCCCAGATTGGGTCACCCTATGGGACAAGTCCAAAAATGATGGATTTGTCCCATTTTTTATACCTTGTATATTACTGTTTATCAGCAACATAAGGTTCAGTGCTTCATTGATTCTTTTGGTTCGATATTGAAATCCGTCAAATGTCAATTTTTCGGGGAACATCGAACCAATGATTTTCCTTTTTTGGGTTACGGTGGATATTCCGGTGATGTTGACCCCTCCTCCGGTCATATTGACCCCCCTTCAGGAATGATGGTTCATAGAATTCTAATGACTGACAATTTTACCGTTTTTTTCTTAAACTTTCACCTTTTAATTCTA
>JBBRZE010000035.1:0-47725 GCA_038236995.1 Bacteroidales bacterium
AGATGGATCGTACCTGAGAATGAAAACATTGAGATTAGGATATACGCTTCCGCAAAGTGTGCTTGATAAGGTTAAGATGAAAAGCGCACGTGTTTATCTACAGGCAACTAACTTGTTCACTCTTACCAAGTACAAGGGTCTTGACCCTGAACTTGATTCATCAGGTATGAACATGGGAGTAGACCAGGGATCATGGCCAACGCCGCGCCAGATTACAATTGGCATAACCGTTGGTTTGTAATCGTAAATGATTAGTATTAATTTAAAACAAAAGAGTGATATGAAAAAAATATCAATTTTAGTGGCTACGTGCTTTTTAATAGCCCTATCATATTCTTGCGCAGATTCATTTTTGGATAAAAAGCCGCTTGGATCGACTTCCGAAGATGTATTTTACAGCGAGAAGGGCGCTAATGCTTTGTTGACCGGAGCATATAGTATGGTGAAAGGGTCTGCTTTATGGACCGTTAGTTGGGGTGCATCAATTACCAACTGGACCTATGGATCAGTTGCATCTGATGATGCAGGCAAAGGCTCATACGTGGGCGATCAGATTCCAATCAATGAGATTGAACAATGGGGAGTTTCAACAACTAACAATTACCCGGCAGATAAATGGGTGTTAAATATTGGAATGGGTGTTAACCGTTGTAATATTTTGCTGAACGTGATTGCAAAAACTCCGGATCTTCCGGCAGCTACAGCTACCGAATTAAAAGCTGAAGCACGCTTTCTGAGGGGTTTGTATTATTTCGAAAGCTGGTTGGTATTTGGCGATAAAATTCCGCTTATCCCTGAAGATAAGGTGGATGTTGCCAAGGATATTTCAAATGACAATGCACCGGGTGCTGTATTGAAATTTATCATCGACGACCTGACATTTGCTGCTGCGAATCTTCCTGAAAAACAGGCACAACCTGGTCGTGCAACCAAATATGCAGCTATGGCGCTTGCCGCCCGTGCTCATTTGCAGGTATTGGATTATGCAAGTGCAAAACCTTTATTGGACAACATCATCAACAGTGGCAAATTCACACTTGCAACTAATTTCTTTGATAACTTCCGCATTGCGAAAAATAACAATTCAGAATCAATCTTTGAAATTCAGCGTAATGTCAATGATATTAACGAATCGTTGAATGGTGAAATGGGTATTGGTTTGAACGCACCTTATGCACCTGAATTGGGTATGTGTTGCGGTTTCCACCAGCCAACGCAGAATCTTGCAAATGCTTTCAAGGTAGATGCAAACGGTTTACCATTGTTTGACACGTTCAACAATACAGATCTAAAGAACGATGCCGGAATTGCTTCAAAAGATGAATTTATTCCTGCTACTGATTTGCTGGATCCTCGTATTGACTTCACAATGGGCCGCAGGGGACTTCCTTACATGGATTGGGGTATTATGCGTGGTGCGGACTGGATTCGCGACCAGGCATGGGGTGGACCTTATGTAACTGTTGAGAAAACTTTCTTCTATAAATCTGAGCGTAATTCATTGTCAACTACAACGGGTTGGCAGACAGGTATCAATGCAAACAATTTCCGTTATCTCCGTTTAGGGCACATCCTGTTGTGGAGAGCTGAAGTTGCTGCATCTGAAGGCGATTTGGCCACTGCATTGAAATATGTCAATCAAATCCGTGTCAGGGCTGGTAACGAAGTTGTTATGGGTAAAGTAAATACCTATTTACTGCCTGTTAGTGTCAACACCGGTGATACATGGAAAGCACTTGTTGACTTTACCAAACCTGCTGCCAATTATAAAGTTGGTACTTATACAGCTTTTGCTGATAAAAATGCAGCTATGAGGGCGGTTCAGTGGGAACAACGTCTTGAATTTGCAACTGAAGGTATGCGCTTTTTCGATCTGAGACGTTGGGACAAGCTTCCTGCAGGTCTACGGGTTGATATGAAAGCCACATTAGAAGCATTTGCAGTTGCTGATAAAAGAGTAAGGCCTGACGTAATGAAAGGTGCCACGTTCGAAGAAAAGGATAAATATATGCCTGTTCCTCAGACGCAAATGGATCTTCAACCAGGTGTTCTAAAACAAAATACTGGTTACTAGAAATTGAATAAGTATAGAAGAGGCTGTCCGAAAGGGCAGCCTCTTTTTTGCGCGGTAATTTTTAAAATCCACAATCAAATTCCTTGCATTGCATTTGCAATTATCTGTTGCTCAACTATTATATGGCTGTTTCAGTAGAGAATCCAATTGCTTAACGCATAGAACTAAAGGAAATTCTTATCCAGGTACTCCTGAAATTTGTCTTTGTACTGATCGCTTACAGGGATATAGACTTTACCGAAGATAATCCGGCTTCGTTCAATGGTTTCGATCTTGTCGAGGTTGACAATAAACGACCGGTGAACACGCATAAATTTCTCTTCAGGTAATTTTTGTTCGAGCGATTTTATGGAATTAAGTGATAAAACAGGCTTGTCATCTCCGGCAATATAGACTTTGATGTAATCTTTTAATCCTTCAATATAAAGTATGTCATTGAAATTGATGCGCCGGATTTTATATTCCGATTTCAAAAAAAGAAACTGGTTATTTGCCTCAATCGAGGGTAATGCGTTGGTCTCAAGTTCGACTTGTTTGCGGGCTTTGCCAGCTGCCTTCAGAAATTCCTCATAGCTAAATGGCTTTAGCAGGTAATCGATCGCATTTAGTTTAAACCCTTCGAGTGCGTATTTCTCATATGCCGTTGTGAAAATGATTTTCGGTGCATCTTCCAGAGTTCGTGTAAACTCAATTCCCGTTAAATCGGGCATCTGAATATCAACTAAAATCAGGTCGGCCGTATTTGTGGAAAGAAAATCGATGGCGTCAAGCGGATTATCAAATGCACCCACTAATTCAAGGAATGGAGTTTTGCTCACATAATCGCTCACCAACCTGAGGGCAAGTGGTTCATCATCGATGGCTATGGTTTTCAGCTTCATACCTGTAGTCTCTTTTTTTGAATTGAAAGTTCAACGCGGAAAATGGTCTCGTCCTGCTCAATTTTCAATTCGTAATTTTCCGGGAACAAAAGACCTAACCGTTTCCGCACATTTTCGAGACCAATGCCCGAATGCTGGAGATCGCCGGTCTGACTACTTTTCCCAATACTATTTTCCGAACTGAAGCTGATTTGATCGTTATTGATTTTCATCGAGATATTGATGAATGAACGGTCACGTGAGCTGACCCCATGTTTAAATGCATTTTCAATAAACGGGACGAATAGGAGCGGGGGTATCGAAAAATCGGAAAACTCTTTGGGGAAATCGACGTTTAATTCAACCCTGGGACTTAATCTTAACTTCATCAGGTCGACGTAGTTATTCATGAATTCGATTTCGCTGCTGATCATTGTTTCTCCATGTTCCGATTCGTAAAGCAGGTACCGCATCAGTTTTGATAGTTTCAGCACCGAATCCTGTGCAGTAGGACCATCAATCCCGATCAGTGAGTAAATATTATTCAGTGTATTAAAGAAGAAATGGGGACTGATCTGATTTTTTAGAAATGCCAGTTCTGAATTGAGTTTCTCTTTCTCGAGTTCCTTTTGTTTCTTTTCGGTTTGGTTCAATTTTTCCATTACTCCCAGTCCCATGGCAAAGCCTGAAACCAGTATTGAGGTCAGAATATGGTTGAAGAATCCAAATACTCTAAATGGTGGTGGTGTATTATCGCCCGAAGCCTTCTTAAAAGCTTCGATGAATTTTGCATCCCGAACCGGGTCGCCAAGTATATTATCATTAATGAAGCTGGTCAACAAATAGGTCGAAAGGATAAGACCTATAAGAATAATAAGGTAAGTCGTCTTTTTATTCTGAAGAAAGAATCTGGGAATCAACCATAAATACCCTACATAAAAAATGAGAACTGCAGAAAAAGTATGCACATAAAACTGATACAAACGGTGCTGATCGCCACCACCAAACGCATAGTTGAGGTAAAGAGGAATGATTATAACGATAATCCAGGCAAGCGCATGGAGCGTTAATGTGATCTTGTTGTGGGGTATTGATATCGACTTTAGCATATGATAGTCATTTTTCTCAAAGATAATTATTTCAGTGAGCAATATTTTAGGATATAGCAGGAACGGGGTTCCTGCGAATTCTTAATTTTTTGACGATACTTTTGATAGCGGTTGTACGAACCAAAAAACCAATAATAAGCAGAACGGCATAAGGAGCCCAATCGCCGTGTTCAAGCAGAACCATGTGCAAAATTGCCAGAATTCCAGCCAGGTAGGCGAATCTATGAACTCTTTTCCAACTCTTTCGCAGAAATTTAATTGATCGTTTATTTGAAGTGATGGCCAATACAAGCATTAAAACTGTTGCAGCCAATCCCAGTATATTTCCAAATTCTTTAAAGGTTTCCATTAAACCTTTGTCGATACAAAAGAATATCAAGTGCAAAAATGCATATATAAAGGCCGTTACACCGATTGCCTGCCGGATATTTAAGCGCGATTTAATACCAGTCAGGATCGCGATTGGTGTTAAACTTAATATGGCAACCATCCAGCGGATGGCCCATTCGCCGGTTTCTTTTACGGCCATATGAGCACCCGATACTTCTTGGGCCAATTCGCCGGGTCGTCTTCCCTGCATCGTGAAGGTGTCCATCGATATCCATGACTCACTCGTTTCGGTAAGGTCGATATTGATCATCTTCAGGATGCCTATCAAAGGAAGCAATCCAACAACGATTACAGTAATCCATCCCCAGTTTTTATTGATCCAGTTTATCATGGTTTTAAGTTTGAATATTGATTTGATTTTGGTTGTTTTAATGTTGCATTTGTCGTTACTAAAGCTGAATTCACTATTTTCATAGTTGTATTTGCCATCTTCAACTTTGAATTCTTCAATTTCAACGTTGGATTTGCCTTCTCCATCAATTGATTTGCCGACTATTGGAATCTGCATTTCATCGGTGGATCTGGCATTTCCGACTTATTTACTAATCTAACTATTCTATTCGTAACGTAATGCATCGATAGGATTCAGACTGGCCGCTTTGCGTGCAGGATACCATCCAAAAAAGATACCGATGGCAGAGCAAACCAGGAAAGACATGACAACCGAGAGCGTTGTAATAACCACGGGCCAGCTCATGATTGAAGCCATAATCTGTGTTGCTACAATTCCAAGTGAAATTCCGATGACTCCTCCAAAAACGCTTAACAGAATTGATTCGATAAGGAATTGAAGCAGAATATCGTTTCCACGTCCGCCAACCGAAAGCCGAAGACCGATTTCCCGTGTACGCTCGGTTACCGATACATACATGATATTCATGATGCCGATGCCACCAACTAGTAACGATATTCCTGAGATGGCCCCCAGCAAAATGGTCATGATGTTGCTGATGGAACTAAACATTTGCACCATTTCGGATTGCGATCTGACCTGAAAATCATTCACATCGCCCGTTTTTAGTTTGTGGCTTTGCCGGAGCGATTCGGTCATTTGCTCAATGGCCGCTTCATTCTGGTTTTCACTTGCTGCCGAAGCTGCAATACTCTGAATATGTGTAATGGCGAGGATGCGTTTCTGAACTGTTGTATAAGGAGCCATAATCAGGTCGTCCTGATCTTGTCCCATCCCGTTTTCACCTTTTTCACCCAAAATACCAATAATCAGAAGTGGGATATTTTTAAAACGGACAGATTGTCCGATGGGATCCTCTTTCCCAAATAAATTTTCAACGACTGTTTGACCAACAAGACATACCTTTGCATATGTTTGAATTTCGGTTTCGGTGAAAGTACGTCCCCTGCCAATCGTATATTTTTTAATGTTGAAATACTTATTGTTGACACCATAAATTGAAGTCGGCCAGTTTTGATTGCCTAAAACAGCTTGTCCACTTGAACGCACTTCGGGAGAAACGTCACTGATGGCAGGACAATTTTTTTCAATCGCCTCCACATCGGCCAGTTTCATGGTTTGTGCATCACTGTTACCCATCCGCACACCACCTTTTTGTTCGGCTCCCGGCATCGCAAAAATCAGGTTGGTTCCCATACTCGACATTTGATCCTGAATGCTTTTTTTCGAACCTTGCCCGATGGCTAGCATCACGATCACAGAAGCGACCCCGATGATGATTCCCAGCATGGTTAAGAAAGCTCTGAACTTATTTCTTTTCAGTGCATTCAAAGCAATTTTTATTGAATTAATGTAGTTCATAATTTCGTAATTTTTTACGGTTAAACGAGCTCTTCTATTGGAAGCGTTTTCAGTAACTCAATGGCATTGTTCCTGTTAGTTACAAATTCTTCGCGAATTATGTGTCCATCGCGAAACATCACTTGACGGGTCATAAACTTTGCAATATCTGCTTCATGGGTTACAAACACAATGGTTTTTCCTTTTTGGTTCAAATCCTGGAGTAGAGCCATAATTTCGTAGGATGTACGTGTGTCAAGATTACCTGTCGCTTCGTCGGCCAGAATTACGACAGGGTCATTTACAAGTGAGCGGGCAATGGCTACACGTTGTTGTTGTCCGCCTGACAATTGATTCGGCATGTGGTGCATACGATCCGACAAACCAACCGCTTCGAGAGCAGCTTCTGCACGTTCGCGCCGTTCTTTTGATCTGATCTTCGAGTTGTAGAACAACGGCAATTCAACATTTTCGAGTGCTGTGGTTCTTGACAACAGGTTGTACGACTGAAAGACAAACCCTAATTTGATGTTGCGCAAATTTGCCAGTTCATTTTTCGAAAGTTCTCCCATACTGATTCCATCGAGAAAGTAACTACCGGAAGTTGGTTTATCCAGGCAGCCCAGGATGTTTAGCATTGTTGATTTTCCGGAACCACTTGTTCCCATAATCGCAACAAACTCTCCTTCTTTGATTTCGAGGTCAACGCCTCTTAGCGCATGAACTGTGATTTCACCAACATAGAAATCCTTTTTCAGTTGCTTTACCTCTATTATAGTTTTTTTCATGACTATTTTGTTGTTGGTTTTTTGGCGCTTCCTGGTCTGGTTGGCATAAACGGGCTTTTTGCTGCCGCAGTTTTTGCCTTTACACTACCTGCGCCTGCACTCATCGATGTAACGACCTCATCACCTTCGTTCAATCCGGACAACAATTCGTAATGAATTTCATCGGTAACACCAACTTTAACTATTTGAGGGTGAATTAATAATCCGTTTTTTACCCAAACGGTTTTCACGCTGTCGTTTTGCTTGTTTTTTGACATCCCTTCATCATTTTGTGGTATTGATGGATTACCACTAGCTGTACTTTGATTATATGTTGCCAATTCTGCCTGGTCAGGCGTAAATTGAACGGCTTTTGACGGAACAACTAATATGTTTTTTCGTTCTGTTACAAAGAAGGAGGCATTAGCGGTCATTCCTGGCATCAATATTTTATCTGGGTTCGGCGCATTAATAACAACTGTATAGGTGATTACATTTGCTGATGCAACCGGTTTAAGCCTGATTTCGGTTACCTCTCCGGCGAATTTCTTCAACGGATATGCATCAACTGTAAATTCAACCCTTTGGCCATTAAGTACTTTACCGATGTCGGCTTCGTCAACCTTGGCCTCCACTCGCATTTGGGTAAGGTCGTTGGCTATCGTAAACAGGGTAGGTGTACTGAAACTTGCAGCAACCGTTTGCCCTTCATCAACGGCCCTTTCAATAATGATACCATCGATGGGGGAATAAATCCTGGCATACGAAAGGTTAATCCTTGATCTTTCGTATACCGATTTTACATTGTTCAATGTTGCGACTGCTTTGTTATAGTTGTATTCTGCAAGGTCAAAATCTGATTGCGCAATCAGTTTCTTCTCTGCCAGTACTTTATAACGTTCGTAGGTTGCTTTTTGGTATTTAACCTCGGCTTCCGACTGATCAACACTTGCCTTACTTTGTTCAAGCTGTGTCTGAAGCGGTGTTTCGTCTAACTGTGCCAGTAACTGACCTTTTTTAACCTGCGAATTAAAGTCAACATAGATTTTCTCTATTACCCCCGAAACCTGCGTACCAACTTCAACGGTTTTGATAGCTTCGAGCGTTCCCGTTGCAGTAACCGTATTGCTGATAGTTCCTTTTCCGATTTTCGCAGTTTCGAAAGAAATTGTTTTTTCCGTGCCCGCGAACGATTTGTAAACGAAGAAACCAATAGCGACCAGGACTACTGCTGATCCGATGTATAAAAGATTCTTTTTCATGATAGTATAATTTTTTTGTATTTCTAAGTATTTCTATATGTAAAGTCTAAAGTGTTAACGGAACTCCTTTGTAGAAATCGAGCACTTTATAACTGAAGATAAGGTTGAATTTTGATTGCAATAACTTGCTTTCAGAAGTGATTAAGCTTGTTTTCTGAACAAGAAAATCAACAGAGTTAAGCAATCCGACTTTGAATTTTTCGTTTGTCACATCATACGATTCTTTTGATGATTGATTTTGTTCGAGACTGGCGGTATATTGGCTCTTGGCCGATGCCACATTCACACATGCCTGCTCGATTTCTTTGCGAAGCTGATTTTTTGTATTGACCACATCGAGTTCGGCATTTGATACTGCAATAGTGGCAATTCCAACATTCGTTTTCACCTGTTTCTTCTGGAAAATTGGAATTGAAAGCGTAAGCCCGACCGACGGATTTACTTTGTCGGATAACTGTGTGGAATAGCCGGAGCCTGTATTAAGACTTGAATAACCAGTTGATAATCCTGCATTCGCCGATATACTTGGCATATAATCAGCTTTGGCAATTTTCACATTGAGAGCGGTACTTTCTTTAGTCAGTTCAATATTCTTTATTTCAGGTTTTATTCCAAGAGCAAGATTGTAAATTTCCTGGGCATCGGGCTGAGCAAATTCTACCAGTAAACTTTCAAGATCTGGTGAACTGATTGCAAAATTGGGATCGACCGGCAATTCCATTAGTTGTTCCAGCGTAACATTGTCGATTGCTAACTGGCTTTGAGCCGTTGCGAGGGTTGATTTCTCAGTTGACAGTTCTGACTTGATCTGTAAATAATCCGACGATGCAATGACACCCAGGTCCATACGCTCTTTGGCCAAAGCCAGCTGTTCTGTGGTTGATTCTATTTGCTTTTCGGCATTTTTTACGCTTTCGTAAGAGTAAAGCACCTGCAAATAGGCGTTGAGGATATTTAAGCCAACCGATTCTTTTACCGATTCGGAATAATACTTACTACTTTGAAGATTTAGTTCGGCTTGCTTGATCCTGGTGTTGAGCTTATCTCCATTGTAAAGAGAAACGCTTGTGTTGACCCCATAATTGGTACTGTTCGAACCATTGCTGCTTCCGTACTGACCAGTTGAGGAATCGAATCCTTTATACCAGTTAAAATTCTCACTGACTGATGCATTAACTGAAGGCAAACGGTTGGATTTTGCCTGATTGGAATAAAGCAGATCCTGATCGCTTGTCAGGTTTGACTTCTTAACCTGGATGTTTTTGTCCAATGCATAATTGATACATTCCTCCAGTTTCCAGGTTTTACCCTGAGCCCGGCCTTCTAAACCGGTGAAGACGATCAAAAATCCCATAATTAATAAACTTGTTTTCATAACTTCTGTTGCTAATTTGAACCAAAACTATATCCGTTTCAATATCTTCAAAAATGCAATAGACGTTTGGGCTGTTTTTATCGACGTTTGGGGTGTTTTTACAGCAAATATGATGGCTGTTGTTTGAAAGTAGGGATGTATTAAAGCAAAAAAACCGGCTTTTATCTCCTCAGATAAAAGCCGGTTGAGCATCCGCACAATCTGCGGTCAATAGGTTATACATCAAATCCCGCTGAAGAGAAAATTATTTTTCAAGAACTGCTTTCAGTTTATTCAACCCTTCCTGAAAATCATTTCCAATCATTCCTTCCATGTCCATTATGAGCAAAAACAAATTCGTCGGGTATTTCATTTTGCCGGTAAATCCCCATTTAACTCTAGTTTGCGTTTCTGAAATACCTTCAACCGTCAGGTAAGCTAAGCTTGTTGACGCAAAGGGTTCAATAAAACGAATTTCGTAGTCAATACGTTCACCGTCAACAATTTTTAATATTTCCTGCTCTCCTTTTCCAACATCCGGATTTTTGCTGTCCCAAGCCGAGGTAAAACCAACAGTACCGTCAGTACCGCGGAAATCCTTCTTCATTTCGGGATCTTTATTGGCCCAGACACTAAAATTATCCTGATTCTTCAGAAGTTTAACATACTCAAAAACTTCAGATTTTGGTTTGTTGATCGTAACTTCTCGAACGACGCCATATTCTTTTTTTGTAAATAAAGCGACGATCAATAAAAGGGCAACAAAACCAGCGATACCGATTAAAATAAACTTTAAAGATTTCATATCAGCAGAATTTTTTGGTTATTAGCCTATAAACGGAATCTATTTAGAAAAGGTTTTACAAAAAGCAATGGTCTTGTTATATTCGCCGGACATCAGATTTTATCCTGAGTTATGCACCTTTGTTTATCTGAGACTTGAAAAATGAAAAAATACTGCCAATTTATTCTCTTCTGCCTTTTAATGTGCTTTTTTATACCTTCATCGTACTGCCAATCAAAGTTAAACGGCAATATTAATAAGCGATTTTCGAATTATATTTCAGTTCCTATGGCTGGTAATAGCTGGGCTGCAGGTAAAAGGGAAACCAATGGCGAAATCATCACCAATTCAGGCGTCGAGGGGTGGAAAAATCCTTCAATCCAGATTCACACTTACTTTAGAACCGAACTAGCCGGGAAAATACTGTTGGCAATCAGGGTACGCGTAAAATCGGGAAGGTCGAAAATTAAATTTCAACTCGGTAAAGAGACCAAAGAGCTTTCAATTAGTAATACTGTAGTCGACACCTTATATATCGGGTCTTTTACTATCGAAAATGCCGGGTATCAATCCTTGATTATGAGTGGTATCGATAAAACATCTGAGAGTTTTGCTGAAATATCTGATCTGATGATTAGCGGAGAGGCGGTTGATAGTACAATCCGTTTTGTGAAAGATGATTTTTATTGGGGTCGCCGTGGTCCGTCGGTTCACCTGAATTACGAAATACCTGCAGATGTTGGTGATGTGGAGTGGTTTTATAATGAAATTACAGTTCCAGAAGGCAATGATGTTGAGGGTTCGTATTTTATGGCCAATGGATTTGGGGAAGGTTATTTTGGAATTCAGGTAAATTCATCAACAGAACGAAGGATTTTATTCTCGGTATGGAGTCCTTTCAAAACAGATCAGCCGGGCGAAATACCTGAAGATCAAAGAATCATATTGATAAAAAAGGGAACGGATGTCAAAGCAGGGGCATTTGGAAATGAAGGTTCAGGCGGCCAAAGTTATCGCATATTTGGTTGGAAATCAGGAGTCACCTACCGTTTTTTGCTGAAAGGCGCACCCTCGGAAAATAATTCAACTGACTATACTGCCTACTTTTTTGCTCCTGAACGCGGGAAGTGGGAGTTAATTGCCAGTTTCAGGCGTCCAAAAACAACTTCCTATCTGAAACGGCCCCACTCTTTCCTTGAGAATTTTATCCCCGAAAATGGAAATATTACGCGGATGGCAATCTATTCGAATCAATGGGTTTGCAACACTTCCGGAAAATGGTTTGAATTGAATAAGGCCCGGTTTACGGCAGATGCCACTGCCAGAAAAGAGGCACGCCTGGATTATTCCGGTGGCATTGAGATGGGAGGGTTTTTCCTGAAAAACTGTGGATTCTTCAACGAAAAGACGGAGATCAACAGCTGGTTGGCACGTCCGGAATCCGGTAAAAGTCCAACTATCGATTTTACAGCATTGCCCTAAACAAATCTAAAAAGAATCTTCTGAATGCTTCGGTCTCCCGTCTTCTGACTGCCGGCTTCATTAAATTTGTACCTTTGTCACCTTGAAAATACTTGAATGGATTTTAAAGACAAAACAGTAGCCTTTGCGACATTAGGATGTAAATTGAATTTTTCGGAAACATCGACGATCGCCCGGTCTTTTGAAGAAAAAGGATTTAAGAGGGTCAACTCCAAAGAGAAAGCAGATGTTTATGTGATCAATACCTGTTCGGTAACAGATACAGCAGATAAAAAAAGTAAGACGGTCATACGTCAGGTTGCCAAACTTAATCCTGCCGCCTTTATTGTCGTAACGGGTTGTTATGCTCAACTTAAACCAGAAGAGGCAGCGGCCATCGATGGAGTGGACCTGGTGATCGGAGCAAATGATAAGTTCAACATTACAAAATACCTCGAAAACCTCAATAAGCATCAGGAGGGTGAAGTCCACACCTGCGCTTTTGGTGAAATATCTGAATTTCAACATGCTTTTTCATTTGGCGACCGTACCCGGAGTTTTCTGAAAGTTCAGGATGGCTGCAATTATTTCTGTACATATTGTACCATTCCGATGGCCAGAGGGAAAAGCCGTAATCCGTCAATTGAGAGCCTTGTGAATGAGGCACGTAATGTTGCAGAACAAGGAATCCGGGAAATCATCCTTACAGGAGTTAATATTGGCGATTTTGGGCATAGTACCGGCGAAACATTCCTTGAGTTGATCAAAGCGCTTGATGAAGTCGAAACGTTAGGAAGGATTCGTATTGGTTCGGTAGAACCAAATCTTTTGACAGATGAAATCATCACTTTTATGGCTGAATCAAAAAGGATTGCACCCCATTTCCATATTCCGCTTCAAGCAGGTACCGACGAAGTGCTTCAACTGATGAAACGGAGATACACGACTAGTTTGTTTGCCCAAAGAGTCTCCCGGATTCGTGAGCTGCTTCCCGATGCCTTTATTGGTGTTGATCTGATTGCTGGTATGAACGGCGAGACGCCCGAACTCTTCGAAAAAGCATATCAATTTATAGATAGTCTCGATATTTCAGCGCTTCATGTTTTTCCATATTCGGAAAGAAAGAATACAAAAGCGCTTAAAATTGCATTCGTGGTACCAGTTGAAGAGCGACGTCATCGCGCCCAACAGCTGATTCAGCTTTCGGAGCAAAAGCATAAAGGATTCTGTCACCGAAATATTGGTAAAACTGAGACAGTCCTTTTTGAAAACGAAAAATCGAAAGGATTTATGCAGGGGTGGACTTCGAATTACATAAAAGTTGAAACGCAATACAGGCCTGAATTATTGAATGAATTCCGTGCAGTGAACCTTCGCGGGTTCAACGAAAACGGAACGATGGATATCACTATTGTATAAAAAAATTAGCTGAATAAATCTAACTATGAGTACGTTTACATCACAGATATACCGAATTGTTGTTCCAAAATTCATCCGGAAGAAAATTCTTGCCAAGGAACTCCGTAAATCAATTCTGAACTATTACACAACTCTTCCCCAGCCTCCGTCGAAAGAGATTAAAGCGGTTCTGAATTACCTCGAAACAAACCCGATTGCCGTGTTTCCATACCCATTTCAAAATCAATATAATGCTGATGATATTGAAGTTTTGGATGATCCCTCAAAGGGATTAAAGTACGTAATTCTTGATGGCAAAAGACTGTATTTCAAGAAAAGATGGAGTAAAGAAAGAATCAGACATAGTTTTAACGAGTTAACAAGGGAACAGGATCATCAAAGTCCGCACCGTTACCTCAACGAAAATTTTACGATAGAAGAAGGCGAAGTGCTTGTCGATATTGGAGTTGCCGAAGGTAATTTTGCACTTGGGGCTGTTGAAAAAGCTTCGCGCCTGATACTTTTCGAAACCGATCGGGAATGGATCGAAGCACTGAATGCCACATTTGAACCATGGAAGGATAAGGTATTGATTGTTAATAAATTTGTGAGTGATATTACAAATTCAACTAATACTACACTTGATGATTTCATCCCTTCGGGTGACCGGATAACATTCCTGAAGATTGATGTTGATGGAGCCGAGTCGCGATTATTAGAGGGGTGTAAACGAATTCTTGCAGATCAAAAACCGCTTAAATTGGCAGTATGCACGTACCATAAGCAAAATGATGAGCAGGAATTTAACAAGCTCTTAAATCAAAACGGTTTTGAAACCTCTCATTCTGACGGCTACATGCTTTTCTATTACGATAAAAAAA
The DNA here is from genome assembly GCA_038236995.1 of Bacteroidales bacterium. Taxonomy (GTDB): domain Bacteria; phylum Bacteroidota; class Bacteroidia; order Bacteroidales; family Prolixibacteraceae; genus JAAFHB01. The sequence goes on from JBBRZE010000035.1 coordinate 14,094, forward strand.
TGAGTGCTCCTTATTTAAGACGCGGATTGATAAGGGCTGTAAAATTGTAATCACTACTTTTACAAAAAAAGAAAATATGAATCTCGAAAAACTTTGCTTTGATGTTCAGGGACTTGCTAAAATAGCTGGTCTTTTTATTTCCGACGAACGCGAAAAGTTCAACATTGAAGATGTTATCGTTAAGGGAAAAGCCGATTTTGTTTCATATGTTGACAAGCAAGCTGAGAAGTTGATTGTTGACGGACTTTGCAAGTTATTACCGGGTTCTGGTTTTATCGCCGAAGAGGGAACTGCGACCAGCTCTGATGAGAAATATAAATGGATCATTGATCCGCTCGATGGAACTACTAATTTCATTCATGGTCTTCCTCCTTTTGCCGTGAGTATTGGACTGATGGAAGAAAAGGAATTGATTTTAGGCGTTGTTTATGAAATCACACAGGATGAATGCTTTTATGCGTGGAAAGGGAGCAATGCTTATTTGAACGGCGAGGAAATAAAAGTTTCAACTGCCGCTTCAACAAGCGATGCATTGATTGCAACAGGTTTCCCGTATTCGGCTTTCGAAAAATTGGAAAGCTACATTGAGTCGATGCGCTATTTCATGGTTCACTCACATGGCTTACGAAGATTAGGTTCTGCAGCTACTGATATGTGCTATGTTGCAGCCGGAAGGTTCGAAGCTTTTTATGAACACGGACTGAAGCCTTGGGATGTTGCTGCTGGAACCATTATACTTCAACAGGCTGGCGGGAAAGTTGCGGATTTTAACGGCGGTGATAAATTTTTGTTTAATGGTGAGATGGTCGCTGCAAATAGTGCTTATTTCGATGAATTTTACGATATTGTGCACAAATATTTTGTAGATAGCCATGTCTGAAAATGAAATTGAACTGTTAAGGCAGCAAATTGCTTCGATCGATACAAAAAAATTCGATCTGGAAGCCTGGAAAGCCCCTACGCTGGTGTTTGTTTCACGGATCTTTGGAAGTACAAGCGAACACGTCAGGCAAATCAGGGAGCTTAAATACGATTATTCCAGCTGGACATTGAGGGACACCTCCGGCGGAGGGCAACTGACAGATCCTGTTCGTGTTAGGGCCAAAGAGATTCTTGAAGCTGCTATTTCAGAGCTTCTGAATTTGGGCGCTCCACCTCCCGTTAATACTACTTCAGGTGTACTGGAATCAATTCGCAAGGAATTAACTGGTAAGGAGATGCAGGATCTTGAAAGGATTCTTCTCTTAAACGAAAGTGAGAAGCGCCAGGCATTGAAATCCTTTCTGAACGACAGGGATAAAAAAATGCTTCGGTCCGTTTTGATCGATTTACTTATGAATATTTAATTAGCCCCAACCAAACAATCTTTTTTCGCATAATTCCAGTTAAAATTATTGCGTGCTATGGAAAAAAAAGGATACCATCTGCTTAAGTCAATTACCTGGATCATTCATTTATTTCCTCTTCGGATAAGTTATTTGGTTTCAGATTTATTTTACTTTTTTGTGTACTATATATTTCGGTATCGAAGAACTGTTGTGGCTAAAAATCTGGCTAACTCATTTCCAGAAAAGACACAGAATGAACGCGCCAGGATTGCAAAAAAATACTATAAAAACATCTGTGACATCTTTATCGAAACTTTGTATCTCGATCGAATGACGCTTTCTGAAGGAAAAAACTGTACGAAATACGTTAATCCGGAACTACTCAACTTTTATCTTGATCAGGGCAGGCAAGTTGTTACCTTTTTGGGACATTGCAATAATTGGGAATGGTCCTGCAATTTACCTTTATATGCCAGTGAACGATGTTACGGAGTCTATAAAACACTAGCAAATAATGCCTTCGAGCTTTTTTTTCTAAATCTAAGAAGCCGATTTGGACTTATACTTGTGGAAAGAGCAGACATATTCCGACAATTGGTAAGCGATCATCAAAAAGGAGTTCCATCATTTTCATCATTTCTATTCGATCAAACACCGCGTGGTACAGAACTTCATCATTGGGTAAGGTTTCTAAACCAGGATACGCCTGTTGTACTTGGAGCAGAGAAGATAGCTCAAAAGCTCGACACGGTTGTTCTTTTTCTTCATTCACGGAAAATAAAGCGCGGCCGCTATGAAGTTAAATTCATATTGGTAACCGATCATGCCGGGGCATGCCCCAAATTTGAGATAACCGATATGTGTTTGATGCTCTTGGAACAACAAATTAAAGCCAATCCCGAATGCTGGCTTTGGTCGCATAAACGATGGAAGCATAAAAGAGATTTAGTTGTCAAAAACGGACAGGAAGTTCATTCTTTGGATCAACAACGTGTCTTAACCGGTTAAAACTGTTAAATTTGAAGAATTACAGACTTTATTGTTTTCATATTTATCTCATTAACAGCATTCAACATTAATGATTGGATATTACTTGCTTCGTACATGTTCCTGGTTAATTCATAAAATGCCTCGTAGGGTACTTTATTTTCATTCTGATATATTCTTTATCGTTGTTTTTTACCTTGTTCGTTACCGTCGTGGTGTGGTCGATAAAAACCTGGCCAACTCCTTTCCCGAAAAATCGATCAAAGAGCGATACAAAATCGCAAAAGGATTTTATCATCACTTCTGCGACACCTTCCTCGAAACGTTGTATTTTGACCGGATTTCTGTTAGTGAAGGAACCGAATGCGTAAAATATCTGAATGCTGAATTGCCGAACAGTTATCTCGATCAGGGACGGGAAGTCATTGTTTTTCTGGGACATTACAATAATTGGGAATGGTTCGCCAATTGGCCTTTGTATTCAAAGCACGTATTTTATGCTATTTACAAGAAATTAAAAAATAAAGATTTCGAACTTTTCTACATCAATCTTCGAAGTAAATTTGGCACAATTCCGTTGGAAAGGGCAGATACATTCAGGCAACTGTATAATGATCATCAAAAGGGGATTTCATCTCTCGCAGCTTTCATCTTTGATCAGGTTCCACGAATCAACGAAATTCAACATTGGATCACTTTTCTGAACCAGGATACACCGGTGGTGCTTGGTGCGGAAAAAGTGGCACAAAAACTGGATTCAGTTGTTGTTTTCCTTCATTCGCAAAAAATAAAACGAGGACAGTATGAAGCTACATACCACTTAGTAACAGATCATGCAGGTATATGTCCCAAATTTGAGATTACTGATAAATGTATGGGGTTACTGGAACAGCAAATTATAGATCAGCCAGAATTCTGGCTTTGGTCGCATAAAAGATGGAAACACGACCATGCTAAAATTGAGCAGGATAAACTTCTAAAAAATAGCTAAGAAATTCATTTCCCGTAAAAAATGAAAGGAATCTGGTTGATTATTATACAGTATATTATAAGCATATGAGACTCTCCATCTTAATATTAAACTGGAACGGGAGTCACCACCTGAGGAAATTCCTCCCGTCAGTCGTGAAGTATTCCAATTACGATTGGGTTGAGATCGTTGTCGCTGATAATCATTCCAGCGATGATAGCTGTGAAGTCATTTTGAAGGAGTTTCCCGTTGTGAAATATCTTCAGCTGGACCAGAACTACGGTTTCGCTGAAGGGTATAACCGGGTATTAAAAGACAACAATGCTGAATACTTCCTGCTGCTGAATTCCGATGTGGAGGTCACCGAAAACTGGCTGGAGCCTATGCTTCGGATAATGGATTCCAATCCATTAATTGCAGCTTGTCAGCCTAAAATAAAGCAGTTAGATCATCCTGAAATGTTTGAATATGCAGGTGCATCGGGGGGATTTATAGACAAATACGGTTACCCGTTTTGCAGGGGCAGGATCATAAATTTTCAGGAGCAAGACCATGGTCAATATGATGAGCCGATTTCAGTTTTCTGGGCAAGCGGCGCTGCAATGCTGGTGAGGGGAAAATTGTGGCATGAATTTAACGGATTTGATTCTGATTTCTGGGCACATATGGAAGAGATTGATTTGTGCTGGAGAATGAAAAACCGAGGTTTCAAAGTGATTGTTTGTCCACAATCGAAAGTATTACATTTGGGCGGTGGTAGTCTCTCGTATGGAAGTCCTCAAAAGATCTATCTCAACTTCCGGAACAACCTGTTTCTGCTTTACAAAAATCTCCCGAAAGGGAAATTATATAAAATACTGATTCTGCGAATGATCCTCGATGGCGTTGCAGCATTGCAGTTTCTCGTCACAGGGCAATTTAAGGCCGTTTCAAAAATACTTGGTGCACACCGCGATTTCTACAGAAGCCTTGGAAAACTCAGGAAGAAAAGAAACGATCTGCTTCCGAAAACAGTAACCAATCATCATCCTGAAATCTATAAAGGCAGTCTTATTTTTGATTTCTTTATAGCCAAAAAAAGGAAGTTTTCATCTTTAAATTTTCCGGTAAATGAAATTGATTAATTGGTTGTTTTTCATGTTATTCACCTTTGTATCTTTGAATTGTTCAGCGCAACAAATTACCACAATTGCTGATTTCGGAAAGTATTTCAAGGACAAAAACGTTGACGGTTGCTTTGTGCTTTATGATCTGGAAAAGGATGAACTCACAATCACGAATCCTGAACGTTGCAAAACCGGATTTCTTCCGGCCTCTACATTTAAGATACTTAATTCGTTGATTGCACTCGAGACGGGTGTTGCCACAGGAAAAGATTATCTGATTAAGTGGGACGGTACCGATCATGGATCAGCCGGATGGAACCGTGATCATACACTCGAATCGGCGTTCAAAGCCTCTGCTTACTGGTATTACCAGGAGTTGGCACGCAGAATAGGTGGGGAGCGAATGCAATTGTGGCTAAACAGAACGAACTACGGAAATAAAAACCAGGGTGGCGGAATTGATCAATTCTGGCTAAAAGGGGAATTGAGGATAACTCCTGTCGGGCAAACGCTTTTCCTTTCCCGGCTCGTTAAGGAAACATTGCCATTTTCGAAGTCGAATCAACAGTTGGTAAAAGCGATGATGATTGAAAAAGAGAATGTTGGTTATCAATTTGGTGCCAAAACAGGATGGGCAATACTCCCTGATAAGACCAATATTGGTTGGTTTGTAGGCTATATCTTAAAGTATGGAAAGTGGTATACCTTTGCCACGAATATTGAATCAAAAACTGAAATTGCCGGTTTCCAGCAGATACGTCGCGACATCACTTCACAGATACTAACTCAGCTGGGACTTGAGCAATAATAAATGTTCTATCATGATATTTAATGTGAAGTTATGCGACTGATAATTTGTTGCTTGCTTTTGCCTTCAATCAATTCATAAATTATAATTCAAATATGCGCATTACCAAAGAGAATATAACGGCACTATTCATCGACTTCCAGGAACGGCTTTTCCCGGCGATGAATGAAAAAGAGACCTTATTGAAAAATACGAAGATACTGATTGAGGGATTAACGTTACTTGGAATCCCCACGGCATTTACGCAACAATATACCAAAGGATTGGGTGAAACAATCGAAGAAATCAAGTCTCTTGTTCCTTGTTTTGCCGCCATCGAAAAGACTGATTTCAGCTGTTTTGGTGCGATAGAATACACGGATTTTCTTCAGTCAAATCAATGTAGGACAATCATCCTGTGCGGAATTGAAGCGCATGTTTGCGTACTGCAGACCGCCGTTGATTTGAAAGAGGCAGGATTTTACCCCATTGTTGTAACAGATTGTATTACATCGCGCACTGCATCCAGCAAAGAGAGCGCCATTGATCGGTTCCGTTTCGAAAATATCATGACAGCTACCGTCGAATCAATCCTTTTCGAACTCACGCGTTCGGCCAAAGACGAAGCGTTCAAGGCAATTTCGAAACTTGTAAAGTAACCCTTCGGGCGGTCGAAGACCCTCTAAGGGCAGGGCTCCTTTAAAAAAGTCAAATTCAACAAAAATGAAAAGCATCATCATCCAGATTCTTGTCCTGTTTTTCACTGTGACAATTACGCTTGCTCAAACAGATCCGATCGTTTACGGCAGCAACCCGAAGGCAGGGCATTATGCTCCAATCAACGGCATCCGTTTGTATTACGAAACCTATGGAAGTGGTGAACCTTTAATTTTGTTACACGGCAATGGTGGCTCTATAGAGGCTTTTAGTAAGCAAATACCATTTTTCGAAAAGTATTACCAGGTAATTGCAATTGACAGCCGGCTTCAGGGTAAATCAGGTGGTTCACCAGATCGTATTTCATATGATATGATGGCTTCGGATTTCTGCGAACTGTTAGATTATCTCCAAATCAAGTCGGCCAATGTTTTAGGGTGGAGCGATGGTGGTATTGATGGCATCATTATGGCGATGAACTGTCCGCAAAAAGTAAAAAGACTGGCTGTTTCGGGCGCTAACATTGTTCCGGATTCCACTGCAATGAGCTATGCCGAAATTCTTGGCATGAAAGACTTTGTTGCGAATAATAAAACGGCCTCGAAAAAGGAGATTGCCTTGACTCAAATGATGATCGATCAGCCCAATATCCCATATATATCACTGAAGCAAATTCATTGTCCGGTTTTGGTAATGGCCGGTGACCATGATATGATAAAACCTGAACATACATTGAAGATATTTCAGTCGATACCTGGCGCCTCGCTTTGTATTTTCCCCGATTCGAATCATGGTGTTTGTCAGCAGCATCCTAAATTATTTAACGAAACGGTGCTCACTTTTCTTACCAAATAAGCCTTTACTTCAGATATTTCGCCACCTCTTTTCTGTTTTCATTCTTGCATTATTTCCAATTTCCAAGGGGAATGAACCGCTGTTTAAATATCCCAATATATTAACACAAGGTTATCATTTCAAAAACCGCTTTTTCTTTCATTTTCTATCTGAATATTAGTTATACTTTTGTAACCATTACTAAAAGGTAATTTTTAAGATGGTAAAGTTAAAAATTGATATTATCGCCGAGAACCTTCTTTCCATTCATCCGCTATTGTACAAAAGTATTTCGAAGCCTTTACGCACCGAAACCTCGATCACCCCGGCAGGAATGTTTGTTTTGGGAAGACTGAAACGACATGGAATGCTCTCAATGTCCGAAATTGGGAAATACCTCGCTATGCCCAAACCACATATCACCGTTATTGTTGACAAATTGATCGAAGAAGGGTATGTCAAACGTCAGAGTGATCCGAACGACCGCCGGATTGTCAATATTTTAATAACCGAAAAAGGGTTGAAAGACTTTGAAGAGATCAAACTTGCGATAAGTGAAACGCTTAAGAGCAAACTAATCTTACTCAGTGAGGATGAGCTTGTAATACTTGCCGCTGCATCACAGCAGGTGAAAGAAATCCTGATCTCAATATTATCGAAAGAGTAAATACAACGCAATCATATCAAAATTCAAATCTTTAGAAAGCATAAATATCTTATGGAGAACGTTAAAAAACAAAAAAGCAAAAAAGTATATATTCCGGTGATCCTGATTATCGTTCTGATACTTGCGGGAGGTATTCACTGGTACGTCGACTTTATGAAGTACATCAAAACTGACGATGCGCATGTTGAAGCCGATAATGTAGCCATTAGTTCGAAGATGATGGGCCGAATCAGCGAAGAATTCATTAAAGAGGGTGATTCAGTTAAACAGGGACAATTGGTAGTCGTTCTCGACAGTCTTGACCTTGCTGCTCAAAAGAACCAGGCTTTAGCTGCTAAGCTTCAGGTAGAAGCGTCCATTGCGCAGGCTGAAGCCAAATATCAGTATGACCTTACAAATAATAAGGTGTCGGAGATCTCGTTGAGCAAAGCGCAGGAAGATTTCACACGTGCAAAGAATCAGTTAAAAGGAGATGTGATTACACAGGAACAATATGACCATGCGGTGAAAACTCTCGAAACGGCTCAGGCACAACTCGATGCATCGCGTTCACAGGCAAAGGTATCGAATGCACAGATTAAAAGTACCCAGGCTGCGGTTGCAAGCGCTGAGGCACAAATCAATGTGATTCAATCGCTGCTAAACAACACAAAGCTCTATGCACCTTGCGATGGAGTCGTTGGCAAACGCTGGTTACTTCCGGGTGACATTGCCCAGCCCGGACAATCGATCTTTACGATTATCAACGACCGCAACCTGTGGGTAAGCATTTATCTCGAAGAGACAAAGATGGGGAAGCTTCACAAAGGTCAGTCTGCGATCTTTACGCTCGATACCTATCCCGATGCGACGTTTACAGGTAAAATCATAAACATAGGCTCAAATACAGCTGCACAATTCTCGCTGATTCCTGCAAGTAATGCATCGGGTAACTTCACGAAAGTGACGCAACGCGTACAGATTAAAATCTCGATCGAAGGTATGACGGAAGGGATGAAGCTGTCGGATTATCCTGTACTATCTGGTATGTCGGCTGTTGTTAAAATTATAAGGGAATAATGCAGCGATTAACACTATCACACAGGTTTCGTAGTAAAATACGCAACCGCGATTCCGGCTATCATCCGCAGCATGATAATTACAAATGGTTTGTACTCGCAAATATCATGCTCGGGACCTTTATGGCCGTTCTTGACAGTACAATTGTAAATGTTGGATTGCCCAAGATCATGGCTTCATTTGGGGTCGGAATCGATAAAATCGCATGGGTGATAACCGCATATATGCTTTCGATGGCGGTTATGCTTCCCACTTCGGGATGGCTGGCTGATAAGTTTGGCTACAAACGGCTTTACTTTCTTGGACTTTTGATGTTTACAATCGGATCAATGCTCTGCGGAATGTCGAACGATGAAAACACACTGATCCTTGCGCGCATCATTCAGGGATTAGGTGCCGGTACGATACAACCTCTTGGGATGGCAATAATCACGCGCGAATTTCCGCCGCATCAACGTGGTGTAGCACTTGGATTCTGGGCCATTTCAGCCGCAGCATCTGTATCCTTCGGACCGTTGATCGGAGGTTACCTCGTTGATAATTTCAGCTGGCAACTCATCTTCGATGTGAACATACCGTTTGGTATTGCTGCCATGGTCTTTACGATCCTTATTCAGAAAGAATATTTCAATCCGAGAGTTGGAAAATTCGATCTGATCGGATTTATATCGGTTGTAACCTTCTTTCCAGTATTACTTTATGCACTTTCGGAAGGAAGCGCATCCAGTAATTCTGCGGGATGGGGCGCCCCCTACATCCTTGTTTGTTTTTCCGTTTCCACCATTGCTTTTGCTGTTTTCATTACACATGAGCTAACCTGCGAGAATCCGCTCATAGATTTGCGACTCCTTGGTAACTACAATTTTGGTATGGGTAATATTGTGATGCTAATCTTTAGCATGGGGATGTTTGGAAGTACTTTTTTGCTGCCACTTTACCTGCAAAACTCAATGGGATACACTGCCGTTCAGGCAGGATCTGTCTTTCTTCCTGTAGGTATAATACAGGGAATTATGTCTCCCATCGCCGGAAAGATTTCTGATAAGTTTAGTCCGAAAGCACCGATGATATTGGGAATCATTATTCTGGGAATCAGTTTTCTGCTTAACTCTCAACTCACGTATCTCTCCGAGCATAGCTTTGTGATGACCTCACTTTACCTGCGAGGATTTGCACTGGGGATTATCTTCACCCCGCTTAGTACACTTTCGCTGTTAACTGTTCCGCGTGAAAAAATGGCGCAGGCATCGGGCATCAGCAACACTGTTCGTCAGTTGGGAGGAAGTTTGGGAGTCGCGATTTTTACAACAATGTTAACAACACGTGTGAATTTTCACACGCAGATGTTCGGACAGGCTATTCAGTCCGGATCACAGGAATTTAAAAACGTCACTGCTAACCTGGCTTTGTTTGCCCAGCAACATATGGGAACTAATATGGCAAATGCTGCTGTGCAGGGTAAATCGATGCTCATGTCACACATCATTAAACAGGCTTATATTGCCGGGATTGATGACGATTTTTACATGGCAGCTGTTTTCACTTTTGTGGGCCTCCTCCCTGTAATTATTATGAGAACAAAAAAAACAACAATCATAAAAGCATAAGGCAATGATTTTTCAACGCAACAAATATCTTTTATTTATACTTCCGGTTGCCGGATTATTGTCCGCCGGAGCGGTCCATGGCCAACCCATATCCACAGACTCCTTATCGCTGAATGCAATCATTAAAGAGGTGGTTCAGAACCATCCGATGGTGAAAAAGGCGATGGAAGATTTAAATACATCGGATGCAAAAATTGGCATTGCTCAATCGGGTTACCTGCCCAACATCGATTTTGCAACGGCTTATTCGCGCATGGGCCCCATCTCGGAGATCACACTTCCTGACGTCGGAACATTCAGCCTGATGCCCAAAGACAATTATTCGGCAACAATCAATGTGAATCAAACGATCTATGATTTTGGCAAGACCGAGAAAAATGTATTGTTCGAAAAGCAGGGTAAAGAGCTGAATCGTCAATCGGTCGAACAGGTTCGGCAAAAGCTTTCGCAGGCGGTGATCGGCAATTATTTTACCCTTATTTACCTTCAGGAAGCAATCAAAATAAAAGACGAGCAATTGCTTGTGCTGAACGAACACCTGCATTTTATTCAAAAGAAACAGGAGACCGGATCTGCAACACAATACGAGATCTTAACAACACAGGTACGTATTTCATCAATCGAGAATCAAAAGACAGATCTTGAGACGGCTCACCAGGTCCAGGTTTGTCAGCTGAATACATTATTGGGAAAACCAGCAAATACTCCTCAACTTGTAAAGAATGAACTGAATCCGGGACCTTCCAATCTTCAGGGAGATTCCCTGATCTCCTCAGCCATGCAAAACCGCGACGAGATGAAACTCGCGCATGAAAAAGCCAAACTGGCCGATATGCGTTACAGCATCACAACTTCGCAGAACAATCCGGTTTTCAACGGCTTTCTATCGGGAGGGTATAAGAACGGATACATTCCTTATTTATACGATCCAAAGGCCAACTTTGTGGCAGGTGTTAGTTTGAAGATTCCTCTTTTTGATGGTAAGCGCAAACAGTATAATCTGGTTCAGGCGCGATCTGCAATTCAGATGAATGACCAGGAGACAGAGATAGCTCGTCGTTCGATTGTGAACGAAGTTGTCGAATCGGAGGCGAATCTGAAAGCATCGCAAAAGAAGGTCGATCAGTCATTACTTCAATTGTTGCAGGCGACACAGGCATATACTCTGGGTAAGGTACGCTTCGAATCGGGAGTGATTACAAACCTCGAACTGCTCGATGGTTCAACCACCGTTTCCGAAAGCCGGCTGATGCTGTTAAAGGCAAAGATCGAGCATACAGTAAACCTCTATAAACTGAAATCGGCAATAGGAGAGCGGCTTTATTGAAAAAAAACATAATGGATCAGGCAATTGTCTGAATCAAAATCCTTGTGGATCCACATTCTAAAATCCCGACTGAACCTTTTTGCCAGGGGAGCAGGGGGGATTTTTTTAACTGCCTTTTATCAATAATTTGTTTGATTCGTAGCAATTTATACACGCATGTTTATTATTTTTGAGTGATATTTAGCCATCAACCACCCAAAATTTCAAACCATGTCGATCCATTTGAAGTTCCTTACTTATTTTGAAAATCAAACCAATCACTCATCAAACAGAATTAAAGGAAGAATATTAAATTTTTTCCTTGTCTTTTGTTTTTTTACTGCTCATTCAGGTTTTAACGCAACTGCCCAAAAAACATTCGAATGGCCCTGTTTTCACGGAGCTGACCGCACCAATAAATCGGCTGAAACCGGCTTGATGAAACACTGGCCAAAAGATGGTCCGATATTAATCTGGAGTGCTGATGGTCTTGGCGAAGGATACAGTTCCGTTTCAGTGGGAGGCGGGTATATTTATACAGCAGGAATGAATGATGGTCAGACTTATGTGTTCTGTTTAGATCTTGAAGGAAAGCCTGTCTGGAAAAAGCCAAATGGCCAGGCCTGGTCAACAACAATGTCGCATGCCGCTACTTATACGGGTTCGAGAAGTACCCCTACTTACGACAATGGGGTTGTTTATCATCTTGGTGAAATGGGACTTCTTACCGCGTTTAAATCGAAAACCGGAGATGAGATCTGGCACAAAGAATTGGTTAAGGATTTCGACGCAGAACTCCCTGAATACGGGTATTCCGAATCTGTTTTGATTGATGGTGATCATTTATACGTTCGTCCGTTCGGAAAAAAAGGATACCAGGTTTGTCTGAATAAAAGTGATGGATCTTTGGTTTGGGCAAATACGAAGATTCCGGGAACACCCGGATACAGTTCAATGGTTATTGACGAGTCCGGAGGCTATCGTCAGATCATCGGATCAAGCTCAAGTTGTTATTACAGTGTTGATACCCAAATAGGCAAATTGCTCTGGAAGGTTGATGTCGTTAATCAGCGGGAACTCAACAATACCGACGCAGTTGTTTACAATGACTATGTATTTATTGCGAGTGGTTATGGAAAGGGTAGTAAGCTGGTTAAACTCAAAGTATCCGGAAATGAGTTCATTCCTGAAACTGTCTGGCAATCTGCGTTGATGGATAATCACCATGGTGGAGTAATTCTTGATAAAGGTTATCTGTACGGCGCAGGTAGCAACACAAAGGGCTGGTTTTGCCTTGACTTTCTGACAGGAAAACAACTTTGGAAAGCCGATGGAAAAGGATCGGTTACTTATGCAAACGGAATGTTATACCTGTTGGACGAAAGAGGCACAATGAAACTTGTCAGGGCAATACCGGATAAATTTGAACTAACGGGTGAATTTAAAGTACCTGATGGCGGAAAGGGTATGTTCTGGGCACATCCTGTTGTATGTGGCGGGATTCTTTATATCCGCCATGCTGATAAACTTTATACATATGATATTTTTGAAAGAGTTGCGAAATAATCGTAATTGTTTTTAACGGCAAGCGCTGTAATGTATTGAAATCTTTATCTATAATAACATCTGAACCTATAAATTCCATACAATATGAAACGCAGAGATTTGTTAAAAGCGGCTCCGGCTATTGTGCTAATTGCAGCTTCGTCACAGGGTTATTCACTGGAAGTGCCAATCAATCCGGAACTTCAGACAATTGTCCTTCCAAAGCATGAAAAAGAGGGAGGTAAAACGGTTCTCGCTGCATTGTCCGAAAGGAAGACCAACCGTTCAATCAGTTCAAAAGAACTCCCTTTGCAGGTAATGTCCAATCTACTATGGGCTGGTTTCGGAGTTAACCGCGATTCAGGATCATTTGGCAAAAAGGGTAGAACAGCTCCTTCTGCAAGCAATTCGCAGGAAATAGATCTTTATGTGGCTTTGCCTGCAGGCGTTTATCTTTACGAGGCTCCTAACCATCAGTTATTACCGGTTGCTGAAGGTGACTTCCGTGCAAGGGCAGGTCGTGGAAAGGCAGCAACTGCACCCATGAATATTTTCTACGTTGCAGACCTTAGACGTTATGACCAGGGACCATCACAACCTGACCGCAAAATAGGAGATCCGGAAGTTCAAAAGTCCTATTACTTTACCGATACCGGTTTTATCGCGCAGAATATTTACCTGTGCGCCGCATCCTTCGGACTTGCTGCATGGTTTCATAACTGCGACAAGGAGAATACAATTGGCGAATTTAAACTGAAACCAACCCAAAAGGTGCTTTTTGCGCAAACGGTAGGATTTCCGGAGTAGTAACCTGCAATACCATCAAAATTCGGGATTGCCTTTAGATCGCCAAAATCAATATCACCATTTAGTTAAAATAGTTTTTCCCGCCAGACTCCAATGCTGACGGGACTTTTTTTGCTTTCAATCTCCTTTTGAAAATATGCAACATAAAAAATACTTTACATAGTATTTGAATGAATGAAGAATTATATTTGTTCCGGTATTTTACACTAATTGTCATATGTTATTAAAAACAAAGAATGTATATTTAAGAAATTATCTATTAGCAACGGCTTTAAATTTTATCATCAAAAAATATATTTACCAATAATAATCTACATGAAAAGTATATCTGTTTTACTCGTTTTGACATTTATTTTTTTGAATGAACTGTATTCGCAGGAGAAAACCACTTCTAAAGAAGTTGGTTTGTATTTTTCGAGCCTGAACTCTTTTGGCATTCGCTATAAATTTGGAAATGAAAAGCGCATGTTCAGACTAACTGCTTTATCACTATCAGCAGAAAGAATGACATCGCCTGACCAAAACAAAGCGGGAGCCGGACTTAATTTTGGCGTTGAGCTGCCATTCCGGATTACGGATGTTTTTAGTTTTTATTATGGTCCGGAACTAAGAAGCTCTTTTAATCATCTAAAGGTTTATTCAACCTCATGCGATTACAATACAATTGATGCATATCACGCTGGAATTGGGATGATTTTGGGTTTTTCACGTAGCATTCAATCTAATATCATCATGTCTGTTGAAATTGTTCCGGGATTTTCTTATAGCAAAATCATTGCCGGCAATCTCGATACTATTAGTTTTGGATTATACAGTTAATTCTGCTGCAATAACGATTGGCTATCGGTTTTAAAGGATGATTAATGTTATTTAATCAGGGGCCTGTTTGCGCTATTCCTTCTTCAGATAAACCTTCTTCCCTTTTTCATTGATCCGGTATTTTCCTCCTCGCGGACCGGTAAATATTTGTCCGTCTGAATTGGTGTTTGCCGGTTTTGTTATTGCCGGTTCATCTCTATGCCGCGAACCTTTTCCCTTTACATTGCCCGTGCTTGTACTTTTCCATGTCCATGCATTCACCGAAATTGTTTTTTCAATGAAACGTTCCTGTTCATCGGGCAGGAGCGGGAAGAAGTCAATGCCTGTAACCGACTCAACAATGTCAATCGAAACGGCAAAACTTTGTAGCGGTTCTTTGGAACCTTCGTTGGGAAGGATAAAGCCGATACCTTTAATCCCAGGTTCAGTGTAATCAAGAATCACTTTATAATAATATCCTGGAACTGAAACCTTATCGCTTCCGATTGTGGGTAATCCTTTCGTCAATACCGGGCCAGTAACCACATAAACTGCTTCATTTTCAACCGCCCACGATCGAACATGTTCCTCCAGACGCTTCCAGATACCCCTGTTAAAAGCAGGATCCTGCGGACTCATATTGCTGTAATAAAACGATTCTTTCATCGTTGTTGACGACCATCCCATATCTGCGGCAGGCGCCATATGTCCCCTGTCGTAACCACTCCCTGAATAATCGGCGTTATTGGCTGATCCCGTTGTTACTAGCGGATCAACAATAAATTTGTCAGACCTGTTATACCGTTTATTTGTCTCAGCTTTCGTTAATTCGTAGACTACCCAGTTCGCTTGTTCATGGTCTTCGTTGTACAGCAATGAATAACCGGCATGGGTAATTATTTTGTCGTTGGCGGTAGTTTTAGGGATCTCCAGGTGTGGGATAGCGGTAGTTTTCCCGAAGGAAACTGAATTGTCATCAAATAATAAAACTCTTTTACCATTATTTTCGGGAGTTTCGCGCAATCCCGAAGTGTTTGGAAGGAAGGTAAGAATAAACGATAACAGTAAGAGAAACCGGATCACAGTCATTTAATTTGAATGAATGGCCGCAATGTAATAAAACTAAATTGTTACAGAAACTGAATATTAAGTTCAGAATCAGAAATAGAAGTATTTTGTGTCATAAAGTATTATCAAAATATATAGTTACAAGAATTGGTTTCAGCAAAGTATAATGATGAAATAGCCATGAAAGTAAACTTCTCGCAAACCAAAATGATTGTATGGCTATTAGCTTCGCTGATCATCGATTCCATGCGACCATTAAAAAACAAATTATAAACGCATGAAATATTGTTATTATTTTACAATTTATATAATTGGTTATTACATTTGCAGGATTAATAGAACCTTATTGCATGATAACAAACCAACCGGTTACAATGATTCTTCTGCAAATTCAAAACGCTGATATCTTATCAAAAACATTTCATCAAATGAAAAACGTTTTACTAATTCTGGCTCTTTTTATGATTGCATCCTGCGGACAACCTAAGAAAAAAGAGATTCAGAACTATGAAGGCATTTATAAAACAGATACTGCAAAAGGCTGTTTAATTGAGTTAATCATTACTTCACACGCTGACGGATATCATTATAAAATAAAAACAAGCCTGAGGGACCAGGAAGGATTTTTAGCAGTCACTAAATCGGAGGATGCAGTTTATCTTACATTTACCGGACTTCTTGGAACAGAACCGAAAGATGAAATTGAGGGACAAATTATTGACCATAAAATTGTCATTCAGAATTATGGAAGTTCAATGAATCAATATTTGAATTTTAGCGAATGCGACATTAAATACCTTGAACTGATTCCTTCCAAATAAAATCACTTTGTATTTAATCCTTCACGAGTGATTTTGCATAACAACATTAACCTAAGCAGGAAAGGTTTGCATTGAAGATGATATAGAAAATATCTACATTTGGGCGAAAATAATACGGCATCATGTGAAACGAAGTGGTTCAGTTTTACTGACAACCGATTAGAAACTAACGAATTGAACCAGTTATATTTTATAATCAGGATTGATAATGAAGAGTTATATCAGAATATTGTTGGCCGTATCGTTTTGCCTCGTCGTGTGTCAGACGAATATTGTGGCCCAAAATGGAGCATCAACCCAGTCGGGAAAAGTATCATCCATGGTACCGGCAAGACCATTGGCACCTGGTGTGAAAAACGCAATGTCTGCAATCAGGGCTTTTACGGGTTTAACCAAAGCGGCATTCGAAGCCAAAATGAAGAGCCAGGGTTTTGCTGAGGCAAAAGATGAAATTGGGATGCCTGGTCAGGCTTATAAATCAAAATCGGAAGATTATATGCTGGCTGTAAAGTATGGTACACGTGGTACAGGCGAATTTGTCCGCGAAATCTACAGAGGTACGCTCTACAAAAGCCCTAATCTTGTCACAGTAAAGACAACCTTTCTGGATTTTGGAAAACAGTGCACCGATCTGAAAGCAAAATATAGCGGTGGTTTTATTAAGGAATTGAACGATAATGGCAGACCGATGAACTTGCGCAGTCCGGAAGAGCGCACTTCGAAATTCTTACCTGCATTCGATAGAATGATCAGCACACAAGACGATGGCGGAGCAGTTGATGGATATGCCGAGAAAGATTACGATTACATCATCACCTACCGGTATACAAAGGCATATGCTTCCGCGTTAATAATTATCCATGTCGTCGATAAAACGCTCGTGGGTAGATAAGTAAAAAAGGATAAATTGCTAAAACTACGGGGTTATTTAACTTTCCTTCTGTAAGAATTAATATTATTTGCCAACAACTTCTGCTGGCTTACCGGCATCCCCTTTGTCCGTAACGCCTTTTTCTGCTAAAAAATGCAAAAAAGAGAGAAAATAGCCGTCATATGGTTAACTTTTTTCATTTTCTGATGTATAAATCCCAGCAATCATTACGATGATTATATCGGTTCATTATTAAAAAAAAGGATTTGTATGAAGAAAATTGCAATTAATGGTTTCGGAAGAATCGGGAGGATTTCTTTCCGCGCTTTACTGAAGAAAAATAACCTGGAGGTAGTGGCCATCAATGACCTGACAGACACCAAAACACTCGCACACCTGTTTAAACACGATTCATCTCATGGCGCTTTTGACGGCGAGGTTTCGTACGACAGCGAAAACCTCCTCATTAATGGCAAAAAGATACGTATGTATGCCATCAAAAGCCCGGCCGATTTACCCTGGAAAGAGTTAGGCATTGACATTGTACTCGAATCGACGGGTTTATTTATTGATAAGGAAAAAGCGGAGGCACATATTAACGCCGGAGCCCGCAAAGTAATCATTTCAGCACCTGCCACGGGTGATTTAAAGACAATAGTACCTGGTGTGAATGACGGCACATTGGATGGCAGCGAAACGGTTATTTCGAATGCATCCTGCACAACCAATTGCCTGGCTGCAATGGTAAAAGTACTCGAAGATAATTTTGGAATCGAAAGCGGTTCTATGACAACGATTCACGCTTATACCGCCGACCAGAAATTACAGGATGCACCACATCGTGATTTAAGAAGGGCACGTTCTGCTGCTGTTTCAATTATACCCACAACTACGGGTGCTGCAAAGGCGATGGGTTTGGTGATCCCCTCCGTAAACGGTTATTCGTTAAGAGTTCCTGTTCCTGTCGGTTCTATTACCGATGGCCACGCTAACGAAACAGGCAACAAAGGATGAAATAAATACCGCTTTTAAAATGGCAGCAGCTGGCGGACCCTTAAAAGGATATCTGAAATACTCGGATGAAATGCTGGTCTCTGCTGATATTGTCGGCGATCCTTCATCATGCATTTTCGACAGTGAACTGACAATGGTGATCGGTGCAAATATAAAAGTCTTCGGATGGTACGATAACGAAACGGGATACTCCAACCGTATTGCAGATTTAATTGAAATCGTCAGTAAGCAATTCTGAAATGGAGGGGAAAGCCTAAAGCATCTTTTTTGCCAACAAAACCCTAAAACACCAAATTCCACCAAAGCTCATAATTTATACGTTGACTTTGGTGAGATTTAGTGACCTGGAGATTTGGTGGCACTCTTATTTGTTATTTTTCAGTAGACCCAAAATATGACATCTATTTATTCTTATCACTTAATAATTAAGATAACTCCGGATCTTTTTAGTTAGCGGTTCTGCCAGTTGCCAGTCACGAATGGCCGGCAGCAATCATTCCAAAATCCAGTTACCCGTACGATCCGTCATAGCGACGATTATACGTAAAAATTTATTTTAAAAAAAAAAGTCCTGTTTATTGTTTGGAATAACAAAATACTATGTATATTTACAAATACTAACAAACATTAACATTTACATATAAAAAAGTATATTTTTGAATCATTGGTTTGTTTATAAATTGAATATTGATTGTGAGTCAGCAATTAAATTAAAAACTAAATCATATGAAGGCAAGTATTTTATTTTACATCATCAGTCTTATCGTTTTGGCAGGCGTTATTTTTATGATTATTGAATATCCCTCGAACCAGGTTCAGTCGTTGGCGGGTGGATTAACGATGATCGGATTTTCGCTGAATATTGCCGGTTATCTGATGAAAAAAAAATCGGTCGTTTATAGGAAGGGCTAAACTAACTAGTCATATTTTCTGAAAGTAAAATTCGTTTTAGAACAAATACTATTCTTGTTGCGCGTTGTGGATCACGAATCGCTTCAGGTATGTGAGGAAACGTGTAACTCTCGATACTATATTAAATGCTTTAGTGACTGAAATTGTGCAACTATAATGTCACTTGTGCAAACCCCGAAAGGTTCCGGAACGCCTGACGGGGTTTTTTTATTGGCCGGCCATCATCGATATTTATGCTGATTCTCCCCCGGGAAATTAGTTGGAGCGTAGACACGCAAGGCTGTCCGTCTCTACCAGATATCTGTTCATGTTATGTTACCGATAATCCGGCAAAATGGCAGGAGGATAAATTTTTCAAATAATGTCCGGAAAAAGATTTGAAATCCGGTTGAAATCCGGGTTTGTTTTTATTGGATTTCTATCAAATAATTTTTATCGGAACAACTCTAATATGATTGCATAAATCATAACTTTGCTTTGAATTGAAACTTATGATTAAAAATTATCTAAACGCTGATGCTATGAAAACAGTTCCGAATTTGCAGAAATGCAATGTATTTAAAATGAATAAAATAAAGTTGATTCTTTTGGTGATGGTGGCCGTTTGCAGCTTTAATCCTTCTTTTGCCCAAACCCAACCTCAAACCGCAGAGAGTAAAAAAGCGGCGGAATTAAAGCGGTTGGAAACAACTGTGGTAACTGCCAAACTTTCATTAGACAAAGCTGAAAGAAGGGCGACTATTGCCGATTCGTTGGTGAATGTCGGACCTGAAATGGTAAAACAAGGCAAAGCTGATCTGAAACAAGTAGAATCAGAAAAGAGCACCAGGGAAAAAGGGTACAAGGCGAAGGTAAAAGCATTGGATAAACAATTGAAATCGAAAGATAAAACCGAAGTTGCTGAAGGCAGGAAGGAATTAAAAAGTGTTGATACCCAGTATAGAGCCGATATGAAAGAGGTGGCTACAAAGGAAAGAGAAGCTCAAAAGAAAATAACAACCGGTGAAAACAACAAAAACAGGGGCAAATCGACCCAGAAAACTTCACGTGATGCCGTAAAAAGAGCACAGGAAACGTTAGATGCTGCCCAGACAAAGCTGGATGCTGCAAAAGGCGGTGGCAAAACAGTTCAAACAAAGAAAAAGAAATAATTTTTTGACGATAAAAGGAAAAGCCCTCAGGTATTGTATCTGTGGGCTTTTTTATAGCTATTTGCTGAAGCCTGCTGTACTGGTATTGTCTTTTATAAATGACTTCAATATTTACAAATGCGGATATTCAATATCTGTTTCTGTGCCCATTAGGTCCTTCGCTTACTAAGCTTGGAAAGCTTAAAGTCGTTTGTAACGATGAAGATGTTGAAATCCAGACTAATGAATAATTTGATGATAGTGGCACGTGGAGATTCGCAATCCGGAATACCTCGATTGTAACTGGCGGCTAATTTTGTTTTCGTCAATCGTCCGATTATTTATATTCAAATCCAAAAGCGTAACTCATCGTAACAATTTCACCCGCGCTAATATTTAGCTTGTTGCATTTAAACTGCTCGGAAGTTTCAAATTTATCCAAACGTGAGCTACCTCGTGATACAAAAAGAACATAGTAAGTTCCAGGTCTGACTTTTACCGAATAATTTCCACTTCCGTCAACAACCGCTTTCGTTACACTTTTGGCATCCAAAATTTTGGAGATGTTTATTGCGGTCCTTTTATCCAGCAAATTAAAACTTTCTTTGTCAAGATTGTATTTCTCGCCCTCATCGTAAATGTTAGCAATTAATTGATTTGCGGGACGAGCAGTCCAGGTTTTTCTGAAGGTTTTATAGACCATCGCGTTGTAAAAAGAATCAAGTGTTGCATAATTAAAGTCGTTCAGATTTGTACTGTCGGCAAAATAAATGTCAGAGCTAACGTCGGGTTCAAATTCAAAACGTACCAGGTAGGTTACAACTCCCGAAATTTTACCCATTTTCGCAGGGTTTATTTCATCTGGTATTATTGCCTTGGCCGGCTCAACTGAGGCATCTTTCTCATTAAAAAAAACCGAAACAATATCGGCTGTTTTGAACTTAAGTTTGTTCCCCTGGAAATTGAAAAGGATGGTATCATTCTTAAATCCTTCAAGTATTCCGCTCATTTTATCACCGTTTTTCAGATATAAAGCATGTTGACTAAAACACGAATTTGATAAGGTGAGGGCAAGGGCGATTATTAATATTGTAATCTTCATCAGGATGTTTATAATTGGTTTAATTTTATTCAAACCTACTAAACAGAAACATTAATACCAAAATAAAAACAGATTACGTATTTCTGATAGATTTGGATTAATCCGTCGCGTTGTTTAATTTTGGATAACAAGTGAACCCGCCTAATATTGAAACCAACATTACCAAATTTATAAATGCTTCTTTTTTCTTATGATATTTACAAATGTGTTTCAAACTCACATCACCAACCAATCCATAAGTTTTTTTTAACTAATCCAATCCATAAAACTACTTAACTTTGCATCTTAATAAATCCGGATTTGCTTTTATAATGTCACGGGTTTATTGTTATTTGTTAAAACAAGTTGTATGCGTCGATTGGTTGTTATTTGCAGTCTTTTTCTGATGGGTATGGGAGTTTATGCCCAACCGAAACAATTCCCGGTATCGAAACGAACAAAGACTTCCTCTATTCCTCAGGACAGTGTAAAGTCAAAAGCGGATACAACCTTGCACATGCACCAGAAAATGATGATGGCAGATAGTGCACATTCAAAGACAGATACTCTTAAGCATGTGCACAAGGAAATGGAGCTGTCGGTTGATTCGTTGACAATGAGCGATTATACACTCAGTATCGAACGCGTAAACGAAGATATGAACACGATCGGAGATAGCGCCAAGCTCGGTTTTGAAGTGGAACGCATGTCGCGAAGAGTTGATCGGATGACGAATGACATTGAACAGATTCGTCTGAACATACGCGGCAGAGGTACGGTATTTAATATTAAGAACCAATTTCTTTATCAGCGTTATACAACCAAACTGGATAATGAAACCAATAAGATTCAGGCATCACTCGACATTATGTACCGCAGGGTATATCGTGCCAAACGAAAACTGAGCAGCGTATTGTCCGATTCTGTTTTTCAGAAGATGTATTCCGACACGGCGCTGCGTTCCGGTTTTAGCGAAAAGCTCGTGAGGTTAGACCGTAAATGGCATCGCACCGATAGTATTACAAGGGTCAATGTCGGGATTCTGAATGTATTGAAAGTGAGTCTGTCGGACAATTCGTACGCATTGTCAAATATGTTGAACATCCTCGACCGAAGGATGGACAGGGCAACACCATTGCTTTTTGGACACGAAGTAAGTAATATATGGGGAGTGGAATTTGCTGAACCTCAGGTGAAGACATCGTCGCGAAGACCCGTCAGCGTTCCGTTAAGCATATTTGAAAGCGAACAGAATGCAATCGGTTATTACTTTAGCCAGACATCAAGCGAACGGATGATTGTGATTCTTCTGGGAATTCTTCTTTTTGCATGGTTGTTTATAAAGCGAAAATTACTCAAAACAATCAGCGGACAAAAAGGTGCCTACAGCTATTTGAATCTTCAATACCTGAATAACCATCCTGTACTTTCGCTGGTGGTGCTTTTATTGTGCATAATGCCATTCTTCGATGCCTATGCACCTGCATCGTATATTTCGATTCTTTACACGCTTTTGCTAATTGCAGCCACCGTGATTTTCTTCCTAAAAGGGGAACGTTCTTTCTTAATTCAATGGGTTGTATTGGTGGCATTGTTTGTGGCTGATGCGATTGCCTTTTTATTCATCGAACCTACATATGTCGAAAGGTTGGTGCTGCTGGCTATACATTCGGGTATTCTTGTATTTACATTCCGTTTCTACAAATCACTTCATAAACAGATACCCTATTACAGTCTGTTAAAATGGGCGACCGTAACCGGAATTATATTAGCAGGTCTGGGTATTCTGTTGAATCTTTTTGGACGTTTCTCGCTATCAGGGATCGTTGGATTATCGGCCATCTTTGCAGTTACGCAGGCGGTTGTTTTAACAGTGTTTGTCGACGTGATTGTCGAAATTATTTTAATACAGTTGCAAAACAGCCGTTTGAAAAAGGGTAATAACGTCCCATTCGATATTTCTATTGTGATACGCAAAATCAAAGTGCCGCTTGTATTTATTGCAGTGGTCATTTGGCTGTTGATGCTCACATCAAATTTAAACATCTACCATAGTATCAGGGAGGCTATGGTGGAATCACTAACTACTGTAAGAACCATTGGCAGTATCTCCTTTCAGTGGTTAAGCGTGTTACTATTTATCCTGATTATCTGGTCCGCGCATATGCTGCAACGGCTCATCAGTTTTATTTTCGGAGAGACGGGAACCGAAGAGGAGGATCTGACAAAAGCTACAAAAGGGCAACATTCACGATTGCTGATAACACGATTACTCGTGTTGATTGGTGGTTACCTGCTGGCCATTGCTGCATCGGGATTGCCGATTGATAAACTGACCTTTTTATTGGGAGCATTGGGCGTCGGTATCGGTATGGGCTTACAACACATCGTAAACAACGTCGTGTCGGGTATTATCCTGATATTTGACGGTACCCTGCAGATTGGCGACGAAATAGAAGTGAGCGGCCAGGCCGGTAAAGTGAAAGAAATAGGATTGCGTGCGAGTACCCTCACAACCGATGACGGCGCTGATGTAATTATTCCAAACGGAAGTATTCTGTCGTCAAACATCGTTAACTGGACTTTCACCAACAACGAAAAACGCGTGATCCTCACATTCTCATTAAATGGAAAAGAACTGGATGCCAATGTGATTAACGAGGTAATTAACGAAACAATAAAAGGGATTGAGCACGTGGTGACAAAAAGTACCCCGGTGATATTATTTACCAAAGTAACCGCCGAATCGTGTTCACTGACGGTTCGTTTCTGGAGTACAACCACAGCAGGCGATCTCGTTAAAAGTGAAGCAATGCTCAAGTTGAGCAAAGCATTTGCTGCAAGGAAGATTGGATTTGAATAGATGGCGGATTATTTTTTGTTCTCAGCGTAGGCGGTGGATATCGGATTTTGTTATTCTTTCCCTTATCTGAAACTGAATTCAATGGCAAGAATTCTGAAACCGACCCGCTTTGTCGCATGAAACCTGAAGGTGCATTAAAATTCTAACTTAAATTAGTGACCTACAAAAGAGAATCAGATCACCGTCCTTCTGATCAAATCCAATTAAACAATTTGCAATTCTATTTTTTATTCCTTTCTTTGATAAACAAGTGTTATTGAATAACAGTGATATCTGGATGAATCTTATAAAACAAATAATATGCATGTGAATTTTAGATTATTAAGTGTGATTATTGTACTTCTGATATTAACTTCAGCTACTGTTACAAACGCAGAAAACTGGCCCAACTGGCGTGGTCCCAAAGGTGATGGAACCAGTTCAGAAACCAATCTTCCTCTCAGGTGGGATTCAACTACGAATGTCTTATGGAAGGTCCCAATGCCTGGTATTGGTCATGCTTCACCGATTGTATGGGGAGACAAGCTTTTCACAGTTACGGCGAAACCTGAAACACAGGAGAAACTACTGCTTTGCTACGATACAAAAACTGGCAATTTATTATGGCAGGTAACTGTACTCAAAACTCCGCTTGAGAATAAACACAACGATAACAGCTTCGCATCGGGAACTCCAGCTACTGACGGGACAAATATTTACGTGTCGTTTCTTGATGGTGAATCTGTTGTAGTTGCTGCATATGACTTTGCAGGAAAACAGATCTGGATACAACGTCCCGGCACCTTTTCAAGTCCTCATGGTTATAGTTGTTCGCCTGTCATCTATAAAGACAAGGTGATTATTAACGGTGATAGCAAAGGTGATGCTTTTATCGCAGCTTTAAGCCGGATCGATGGTCATACCATCTGGAAAACGAAGCACAACAATCCGGCACATAGTTTTAGTACCCCTATCTTTAGGGAAATTGCCGGACGTATGCAGATGATCTTTTGCGGCAATAAGGAAGTGGCATCGTACAATCCTGAAGACGGATCAAAATATTGGTTTATTAATGGCCCCTCAGAGGACTTTTGTTCCACACCGGTTTATAATGAAAAGACTGGTTTAGTTCTGATAAGCAGTGCATGGCCACAACGCCATTTACTGGCAATTAAACCTGATGGAAATGGAGATGTTTCGAACAGTCATATCGCCTGGAGGTCAACCGATGGTGCCTATTATGTCCCTTCGCCGGTTACAGTCGGTGATTACCTGATAACCACAATGACAAGCGGGTTGGTTCATTGTATTGAGGCATCTACGGGAAATATTCTGTGGAAAGAAAACCTTGGCAAACAATATTCTTCTGCAGTTCTGATTAACGGTCTGGTTTATATGCCCAATGACAAAGGTGTTATCACGGTCATCAAACCTGGTCCAGCCTACGAAGCTATTGCGAAAAACGCCATTGGTGAAACGATGTTCGCATCACCTGCAATCAGCAATGGACGGATTTACCTCAAAGGCGCAAAGCATCTTTTTTGCATTGGGGTGAAGTAATTTGTGGTTTTCATAGTTTAACTGTTTTTCCCTTTTTTTGGGGAAGGGATAGAATTAAAACTTTAGGTCATGTTTACAATAGATCAAATCAATGAAGCGCACGCCAAAGTTAAAAGCGGAGCCGATTTTCCCAATTACATCCAGGATTTAATTAAGCTTGGGGTAACAGGTTTTGAAACCTTTGTTGCCGACGGACATACTGTGTACTTTGGAGTGGATAGAGCTAAAATTCAGTCTGCTGCAATATATACAACATTAAAATTAGCGGACGAAAGCGACAAGGACCAGTTCCTGGAAGACCTGAAAGATCATCAGCAGGGAAAAACAAACTATCAAACTTTTTGCCGCGACTGTGCCTGGTCTGGTGTTAAAAAATGGGTAGTTGATATGGCAAAGATGACTTGTACTTATTACGATAAGGAGGGAAATGAAATGTTGACCGAAGCTATTCCGATGCCCGCTTGAAGGATGAATAAAACAATAAATAAATTTGGCAGATGTTGAACATCCCTTGGTTGGGTTTGTTTTTACAATGACATGTACATGTGAAATTATATTTAAGTCATTTAATGCCATATGAAGTTTAAAAATAGCTTATCAATCTTTATGTTTTTACTGATTTTTGTCGCATCTGTTAAAGCTCAGTCCTCTGCCGACATCAAGCTCCAGTCGGCTACTGATAAAAGCCAATTTATTTTAAGTAAGGCGAAGGGTAAATATGTCGCACTGCATTTTCTTCTTAAAACTGAATGTCCTTATTGTATTCGCCACACATCGGAATATTTTGGCAGGGCTGCAACTTTGCCAAACGTTGTGCAGGTATTCATTAAACCAGATACGGAAATAGAGATCGCTGAATGGGCAACTAAGTTGCCAGTTGCTGAGTTAACTAAGTTTCCCATCTATCGCGACCCGGATGCTAAACTCGCAGCACAATTCAATATTCCGGATGGTTATTCATTTCACAACCAGATTGTTCATTTTCCAGCCATGGTTTTGATCGGACCCGACGGAAAGGAAGTTTTTCGTTATATTGGCAAAAATAACTCCGATCGTTTCTCCTTTGACCAGCTTGTTTCAAAGGTTAATGAACTTTCCGGAAAATAAAGCTTCCGTCCTTTGCACGGTCAAATTTTGAAACAGAATTAAATTGGAATGACAGATAGAAAGGATCAACAAAAACCTGGGGTGAAGCTCGTAAAACCCAATATATTCAGGGTACTCAAGCCATATAAGCTGATGATTTTCTGCCTGATCACCTTTGCATTGATGAGCAATGCAGTGAACCTTGTGATTCCGAAATTAATTTCATGGGGCATTGATGATTTCGCGAAAGGAATTTTTTCGTTTCAGAAGATTGTAATTGAATTTCTTGTTGCTGCACTGATTATTTTCATATTTACATTCCTGCAGGGTATCTTGCAAACCTATGCTTCGGAACGTGTTGCCCGCGATTTACGGACGAAACTTGCTGATAAGATTTCCCGCCAGAGTTACGCTTTTATTCAGCAGGCAAACCCTTCGAAACTCCTCACCAACCTCACTTCCGACATCGATTCCGTGAAATTATTTGTATCGATGGCGATTGTGACGCTTGCTTCATCCCTGTTTATTGTGATCGGAGCAAGCATCCTGCTGATTTCAATTAACTGGAAACTGGCATTGTCGGTATTGATCATCATTCCGGTCATCGGCGGAGCATTTTATTTGGTATTCCGGAAGGTAGGAGTATTGTTTAAGAAAAGTCGGGAAGTGATCGACTGGCTCAATAAAGTCATCAGCGAAAGCATTATGGGCGCATCACTGGTTCGTGTATTGAACTCACAAATACATGAATACAATAAGTTTCTCGATGCAAATACTCGGGCGCGGGACCTTGGATTATCGATACTCAAACTCTTTGCAACACTGATCCCAATTGTGGTGTTCGTTGCAAATCTGGCATCGCTCACCATTCTTGCTTTGGGTGGTCACTATGTGATCTCAGGCACGATGTCTCTTGGCGATTTTGCAGCGTTTAGTTCGTATCTCGGATTACTCATTTTCCCGATTATCATGATTGGTTTTATCAGCAATTTCGTCGTACAAGCATCGGTTTCGTATGGTCGTGTTTGTTCAGTTCTTGATGCTGAAGAAACACGTGATACCGGGACAGTAAATACGCCATTGAAGGGAAAGATCGAAATGCACGATATTTCGGTGATTTACGGCGACAAACCGGCATTAAAGAACGTTTCGTTAACGATTGTACCCGGAACAAAAACAGCCGTAATTGGGCCGACAGCTGCGGGAAAATCACAGTTACTTCATTTACTGACGGGGCTGATTCAACCGGCAAATGGTTCAATTCTGTTTGATGGTGTCAACATCAACGATTATAACAAGGAGAATTTCCAGCACCAGATTGGATTTGTGTTTCAGGACAGTGTTATTTTCAATATGAGCCTTCGCGAGAACATTGCTTTTAACGAAAAAGTTACCGATGAATCCTTCGCAAAAGCCATTGAAACATCCGAATTGAATGATTTTATTGATGCCTTGCCGCAAGGGTTGGATACCATTGTCAGCGAACGGGGCACAAGTCTTTCGGGCGGGCAAAAACAACGCATCATGCTGGCTCGAGCTTTGGCACTAAACCCGACAATTCTGTTACTCGACGATTTTACTGCTCGTGTTGACAATCAGACAGAACAGAAAATTCTGGATAATGTGTCAAAGAATTATCCGGGAATAACCCTGATTTCGATCACGCAAAAGATTGCCTCTGTTATGGATTACGGGCAAATAATTTTATTGGAAGAAGGAGAGATTATCGCAAGGGGAACACATGATTTGCTGATGGATTCCTGTCCTGAATATGTGCAGATTTTTAATTCTCAGAGAAGTACGAATGTTTATGAAGAATCGCTTCCGGAAAGCAAAAATATTTAAACCACTTAAGTCACATATTACACAATGGGGTTGATGATTAAACTATTGTTTCTATGTGATTATTGTAGTAATATGAATTTATTATATGAACTATAATCTCAATCTGAATAAAGGGTTACCGTCCAACGAAAAAGTCAGTACAAAAACCATGCTGAAGCGGTTGATGACACTAATGGGCGAGGAACGGAAGAACCTTTATGTTGCGATGCTTTTTATTTTCATCAATGCGGGCTTAAACCTTGTGGCGCCCTTTTTGATGGGACACGCCGTCGATAACTTTTTAGTGACGAAACATTACGATGGGGTGATCAGATACTCCTTTATTCTGTTCGGTGTATTCGTCCTTGCACTTGTAAGTGGTTACACCCAAACACAATTGATGGGCCGCGTTGGTCAGCGAATGTTGTTTAATTTACGGAATATCATTTTCAACAAGTTACAGGACTTGCCGATTGATTTTTTCAATCAGAATAAAGCGGGGGACCTGATTTCGAGGGTCAATAACGACACAGATAAGATCAACATGTTTTTTTCGCAGTCGCTTGTGCAGTTTATGAGCAGTATTTTCACAATGCTTGGAGCGGGAATCTTCCTGATTTCTATTAATATGGAGCTTGGACTGGCAGCATTGGCTCCTGCATTGGTGTTATGGATATTCACGCGAAGCATTTCGCCCTGGGTTAAAAACCGTAACGCGGCCAATTTAAGAAGTACAGGGAGTCTGAGTGCAGAGATTCAGGAAAGTCTGAATAACTTCAAGGTGATTGTTGCCTTTAACCGGCGGGATTATTTCCGCAAACGTTTTGATGAAGTCAATATTAAGAACTATCAAACCGCTGTAAAGGCAGGAATTGCGAATAACATGTTTACGCCTGTATATGGTTTTTCGTCGAGCATAGGGCAAATGGTCGTGTTGGCATTTGGTATTTACCTGATTGCTGCCGGACAATTCTCGGTGGGATTATTGATCAGCTTTTTAGCATATATCACCCAGTTCTACAATCCACTGCGTCAGATTGCAGCGCTTTGGGCTAACTTCCAGGTAGCTTTGGCTGGCTGGGATCGTATTTCGCAGATATTGGCGTTGGACAATAACCTGAAAGTGATTGAAACAACGGTAAAAGAAGAGACTTGTTGCCTGTTGTCGTTCCGCCGTGTTTCATTTGCATATACTCCTGGAAATGATATTCTGAAAGATGTGAGTTTCGATCTTGAACGTGGTAAAACATATGCGTTTGTTGGTCCGACAGGGGGTGGAAAAACGACTACAGCATCTTTGATGGCGCGCTTGTACGATCCGACTGCCGGGCAAATTATTCTCAATGGAGTAGATATCCGTTCACTCGACATGGAAACACGCACTTCCAAAATAGGGTTTATCCTTCAGGAACCATTCCTGTTCACAGGAACCATTCGCGATAACATCCTTTATGGAAATGCAGGACATCAGGATCTCTCAAACGAGGCTTTATCCGCAATACTTTCTGAATCGGGTTTAGATGGATTACTCGAACGGTTCGATGGCGGACTGACAGCACAAATAAAATCATCAGGCGATGGCATTAGCTTAGGACAAAAACAATTGATTGCCTTTATTCGTGCCGTTTTACGCAAACCCGAACTGCTGATTCTCGATGAGGCAACAGCCAATATCGATACTGTTACGGAACAATTACTCGACGAGATTCTGAAAAAGTTGCCCGAGAGCACCACACGCATCATCATCGCACACCGCCTTAATACAATAGAGAATGCCGATGAAATTTTCTTTATTAACTCGGGTGCTGTAACAAAAGCCGGTTCTTTAAATGATGCTGTGAACCTGCTATTACACGGGAAAAGGGAAAGTTAATTGAATACTTTTGTAACATTTTTTAAAAATACATCGGACAAAAAATGAAAACAGTATTTTCAGTAGCCTCATTAAGTGGTGTTTTAGCGGTCGCATTAGGTGCATTTGGAGCGCATGGGTTGAAGGAAATCATCAGTCCTGAAATGCTTGAGGTTTATAAAACAGGTGTCCAATACCAGTTTTATCACACCTTTGCCCTTTTAGTGATAGGGACTCTGATGAATTTCAATCAGTCAAAAGCATTGAAATGGTCAGCCTATCTTTTCATGACAGGTATAATATTATTTTCAGGCTCTCTCTATGTTTTAGCAATCTCAGGTGTGAAAGCTTTCGGTATTATCACTCCATTTGGAGGTGTTTCATGGATTGCTGCATGGTTTTTATTATTTGTACATTGCCGCAAATTAACATCTTCAAAATAATTTTAATTTGTTTATCATTTAAAGCATTCAAATGATTATTGCATCGAAAGCGAGAGATATTATTGTCAGCATTGCTGATTTTTTTTACCCCTGGTTTTCGCGGTTTCTTTCGCGCGAAACGTTCCTGTACCTTGTCTGTGGAGGTGGAAACATGGTGTTAGATCTCTTTCTGTATTTTATCAGCTACAATTTCATTCTTCACAAGCAAATACTCGATCTTGGATTTGTTGCTATTAGTCCGCATATTACAGCCTTTATCCTCTCCTTTTGCATCACTTTTCCGTTGGGATTTCTGCTTGCCAAATACATCACCTTTTCACAATCTGATCTGCGTGGTCGCATTCAACTTTTCCGTTATGGTGTGACTGTATTCATGTGTATTCTGATGAATTACGTATTCTTAAAGTTGTTTGTCGAACACTTTCACTGGTATCCTACCATCTCAAAGGCCATAGCTACTGTTATTATTGCAGTCTACAGCTATTTATCACAAAAGCATTACACATTTAAACAAGCCGGAAAGTAATATGAATGCTGAAAATTTCAAACGATGGGGATTCTTCAGTCGTTTAGCAGCAGTCTCAGGTTCTTTTTTACGATGGAAATAAAGAATTAAAGATTGGAAAATGTGAATTTGTTATACAAATTATTGCTGATATCGTACAATCAGTTACATTTGAGGTTGTGAAAGGTTTAAACAAGTTTTGAATTATTTTAAAACACACTGCTTTTTAAAATATACAATTTTAATTATCCAATGAAAGACGATCAGAACAATTCTAAAATTCTTAAAAATCGTTACATTCCCACCACTGAATTTTACAGTCAAATAATTGATAGTTTGCAGGATTATTCAATTTTTACGATTGATGAAGAATTCATAATAAATAGTTGGAGTTCAGGCGCTGCTAAAATATTTGGTTATGAAACAGATGAGATTATTGGAAAGCACTTTGATGTTATTTTTACAGAAGAGGATATAAAAATTGGCATTCCGAAGAATGAGATTGCCACTGCTTTAAAAGAGGGACGGGCGATAGATAACCGGTGGCATATTTGTAAGGATGGGAGTACTTTTTATGCTTATGGTTTAGTTTTTCCACTCACAGGTAAGGACGGGGAAATGTTAGGATACGTTAAGATTCTTCGTGACTTAACAGAGCGCAAGAAATCAGAAGATGCCATCAAAAAATATGTAAAAGATCTTGAAGAGTTGAATACCCATAAGGAAAGTGTTCTTGCCATACTCTCGCACGATTTAAGAAGCCCTTTAACTGGGATAATTGGAACAGCTAAATATTTGAAATCCAATTTTAGTACGATGCAGCAAAGTGATGTTAAAGAGATGCTCGACCTCGTTTATAAATCATCAACGGATGAGTTAAATATGCTGGACTACCTCGTGGAGTGGGCGAGAATAAAGTATGCGGCGGGAGTATTTTCTCCGACTAAAATTGAACTCATACAATATGTGAAAAAGGTTTTTGAAACTTTAAATGAAACAGCTGTATTGAATGCAATCAATCTTCATAACGAAATTGAAGAAAATGAAAGCGTTTTTGCGGATGGAAAGATGTTGCTCTCTATTTTGCAAAATATCGTTTCAAACGCTATAAAACATACACGAACGGGAGGCAATATTACTGTTTCCGCGAAAAGAAAAGAAGATAAAATCATTGTTGAAATAAAAGATTCCGGAATTGGAATGTCCAAAGAAATTCAGGCTAAGCTTTTTACACCACAATTGAAAGTCCTTGCGAGTGCAAGGAAAGAAAACAAAGGAGCAGGAATTGGATTACTACTGGTGAAAGGCTTTTTAGAAAAAAATGGAGGTGAAATTTGGGTTGAAAGCATCGAAGGGGAGGGATCATCCTTTTACTTCACCTTGCCCATTGATAAACCTTTAAACCAAATTGAAAGTGCCGAAGATATTCAATTTGATGAAAGCGCTTAAATAGCAATTTATTCCACCTGAAACCTTAATATCGTTCTAAGTCTTTCCGGTATTGTCTTTCTGGCATCCGACAAATAGATTTCGCGATGGGTAAGCGATTTGCGTTTTAATTGCTGCTCTTCGGCGAATTGTTCCATCAGTTTAAAGCTTAGTGGCTCATTGTCGAAACTACCCATGTGTAACATTTGCACACAACTTCCTTCTTCGATCGTCTCAAATTTAACCTGATCTAAAAGTGCATGTGGCTTTTTCTTCTTCGTCAATTCAATATTTTCGGAAGCAAAATCAGCCGTTATAAAAGCAGGTTGTCTGATCATTAGTTTGTAAACCAATGTGTTTTTATCAAGCTTTCCATCCATGTTGCGCTTTGCCTCTTCAGAAATATCCCAAACTCCTTCGAGTGGATAAACCGCATAATCAGTATAGTTTTTAGGCACTGCTTCTGCCGATTTCAGACCCATTTTAATGGCATACGATAATGAAAACAAAACACCGACGTATTCAGCAAAATTGTCATCGTTTGGATTTCCTTCTCCCTGAATTGTGTAAAAGTTAAACTTTGGCACAACTATCTTCTCTGGTTTAACATTGGGAAAATAAAAATTCTTTTCCGTTTTCTTCCATTCGTGCTTCATCTGATACTATATTAGTTTACTCAAAAATCTGCTGCAAAGTTAAACACAAATTGCAATACATCGGAATATCATTTCTGAATG
>JBBRZE010000036.1:0-47343 GCA_038236995.1 Bacteroidales bacterium
CAATCCTTTCAATAAACCTGCCATCTCGTGGCGACCTGCTGTTTGCTACCACAATGTGGTAATAAGCATGTTGTTTGCGACCATGCCTTGCCAAACGAATCTTTACTGACATAACGTTTTACGTTAAAATTTATAATTTTTATTTGCGGGGCAAAGATACAATATTAATTGGTACTAAAAATAATTGTTCCATTAAAAAAACCAACGCAACTGTTCGGAATGAAGGGGCGTCTTAAAGGAAGTTGTTAGGCTTTACACCGAATTAAGGTAAATAG
The DNA here is from genome assembly GCA_038236995.1 of Bacteroidales bacterium. Classification (GTDB taxonomy): domain Bacteria; phylum Bacteroidota; class Bacteroidia; order Bacteroidales; family Prolixibacteraceae; genus JAAFHB01. Next base: position 276 of record JBBRZE010000036.1, read on the forward strand.
ACAGATTTGGTTAACTTTGTTTTGCATTTTGGTAGAACAAAATAACGTTTAAACGGTATTACCATGAAAAATATGCATTCATTTTTTAAACAATTACAAATGAAAAAAATACATTTATTAACCCTCATGGCTCTGATTATATTGGGCTTATCAGGATGTGAAAAAGCAAAAGTTACAAATGTGGCAATAGCCGATACTTATGTAAGAGCTGTCAAAAATGCACAGGGAGTAACGGTATATGCAGCTGTCCATTCGGTGTTCTCCTATAACGTGATGAAAAGTGTAAGTATCACATCACCCGGCGGCAATACAATTCAGCTGCCCAATTTTGAAAACGGAGGTAATTCCTTTTTTAACGAGCCTGTCCTTGCTGATTATTCTACTACAGGCCCAGCTGCTGGCGTCTATACATTTCTTGTAAAATTTAATGACGGGGAGGAGATCACCTACACCAATACATTGGCTACCTCCACACTTCAACCTGCCAATATCACTTCACTGGTAAAATCAGCGAATGGAGACTCTGTTTACATTTATTGGGATGCTATTGCTACAACTCATGCATATCAGCTTAAAGTGATGAAAGGGACTAATGAAGTTTTATTTCAGCCCCCCTTTGCTGATGGAAGTGTACCTTTGAAAACAAATCTGAGATTTGGAATCCTCCTAAGTAAATTTGCAACAGCAGGATCGGGAACTTATGATTTTGAATTGACCGGATTATTGTATGAATCCACAACATACGATTATATTCAGGCTATCAGTACTTCCGCTAAAAGTATTGATTTTTAGAATATTAATTCAAACAATAATATCTATGATTGATGTTGAGGATGCCATAATTCTTGTCAAATCCGTTTGAATTAGATTATTTCAAATCAAAGAAAGGTGTCTGGCAAATTTTTTAATGAAGAATTTTTTTTAGGTTTTAAGATTAATTCAAAAGATAATAAAAAAACTCGAAATTCATCACATTGAATTTAAGTCATTTAAACACTAATATGAATATTTAACTAATGAAGACAGCAAAATTACAATTACTATCTCTGGCAACTTTAATATTATTGGGTTTGTCAGGATGCCAAAAAGCGAAAGTTACCAATCAGGCATCAGCTGATGTTTTTATAAAAGCAATTAAAAACACACAGGGAACCCCCGTATTTACGGTAATCCATTCTGTGTTTTCATTTAACACGATAACCAGCGTTAGTGTAACTTCCCCCGACGGTACGAAGAAAGAGCTGACTAATTTTGGAAACAGTGGCAATTCGTTTTATAACATACCTGCGGATGCAGATTATTTACAAACACTACCTTCATCAGCAATTGGCAGTTACACATACCTCGTAAAATTTAATGATGGAGAGGAAATTACCTATACCAATTCATTGTCAAACTTGACAATTCAACCGGCAAACATTACATCGCTTACGAAGTCTGCAAATGGAGACTCAGTATACGTTAAATGGAATGCAATTCCCAAGGTAAACTTTTACCAGGTTGAAATTACAAAAGGAACTAACCAAATTTATTATTCAGACAAATTTTATGATGGCAGTTCACCTTTAAAGTCAAGCCTGAGTTTAGGATTTAGATTATACAACCTGACAGCTGCTGCTGGTGCGGGAGATTTTAGTTTTAATATAAACGGATTATTGTATGAAACAGCAACGTATGATTATCTACAAGCTACAAGTACAGCAACCAACGATATTGATCTTTAATCAATCTCTAAATTTGAGATTTTTTGACTTTGTTAAAAATTAATGAAATTGGAAATTAATATTCTCAAAGTCGTTTAACTGATTCATATTGCTAAAAGATAAAAGAAGGATTCCTACAGGTTTCCTTCTTTTTATATTCAGGATATTTCACCAATTCGAAAATGGTCGACATCTGAACGCAATTATCTAAATTTAAATGCCTTAATATTCAATCTCCAATAGTTATCAACACCTGAATAGAATCGGCTATAATTTCCTATTTTTAACCGTGCCACAAAATGCACCACAGGGAAACGACATTCCCATTCATTCAAAAGGTTTTAACTATGGTATCATTTACCCATCTACATGTCCACAGCCAATATTCAATCCTCGACGGTGCAGCTGCTGTTACAGATCTGGTAAAAAAAGCAAAAAAGGATGGCATGACTGCCCTCGCTCTCACTGATCATGGCAATATGTTCGGGATCAAAGAGTTTCACGAAACCTGCAAAAAATTCGACATAAAGCCCATCCTTGGTGTTGAAACCTATGTTGCATCGCGTGGAATCCATTTCAAAGATAAAAGCGAAAAAGAAGATCGATCGGGTGATCATTTGATTCTGCTGGCTAAAAACGAGAAAGGTTATAGGAATCTATTGAAATTGGTGACATTGGCCAATACGGAAGGATTCTACTATAAACCACGAATTGATAAAAATCTTCTCGAAAAATACAGTGAAGGATTAATTGTATCATCGGCTTGTATTGGTGGAGAGATTCCGCAATGCATTTTAAAAGGTGATTTACCTGCCGCCGAAGAAGCAATCAAGTGGTTCCAAAGCGTTTTCAAAGACGATTTCTATCTCGAAGTTCAGCGCCATAAGACGACTGAACCGCAACTACCTACCGACGTTTACGAAAGCCAGGTAATCGTGAATAAGGAACTGATCCGGCTTGGTGAAAAATTCGGCGTAAAAGTTATCGCAACAAATGACAGTCATTTCACTAACGGCGAAGATGCTGATGCTCACGATCTTCTTATTTGTCTAAATACCGGGAAAGATTTGGATGATCCATCACGAATGCGCTATACAAAGCAGGAGTGGTTAAAGACAACTGCTGAGATGAATCAATTATTTGGAGATATGCCAAATGCACTTGCAAACACGCAGGATATCACCGAAAAAATTGAATTCTTTGAACTGGACTCTGATCCGATCATGCCCGAATTTCCGATTCCTAAAAGTTTCGGAACAATGGAAGCGTATAGGGAAAAGTTTTCGGAAGAGGATATGATCGAAGAGTTTAAGAATGCCCCTAAAAAATCTGAAAGCTACGAACATGCCTTAAGGGTGAAGTTTGAATGCGATTATCTGACCTATCTTGTTTACGAAGGTGCAACATCACGTTATGGTGAAGTGCTTGAGAAAGATGTTAAAGAGCGGATTGAATTTGAGCTTGACACGATAAAGTCGATGGGATTCCCTGGTTATTTCCTTATTGTACAAGATTTTATTGCAGCAGCCCGTGCAATGCAAGTTATTGTTGGTCCCGGTCGTGGATCAGCGGCCGGATCAGTTGTTGCATATTGTACTGGAATTACCAATGTTGATCCAATCAAACACGATCTCCTGTTTGAACGATTCCTAAATCCGGACAGGATATCGATGCCTGATATTGATATAGATTTCGATGACGACGGACGTCAGAAGGTACTCGATTGGGTAAAAGAAAAATATAGCCGCGAAAATGTGGCTCATATCTGTACTTTTGGAACTATGGCCGCAAAAATGGCAATCAGGGACGTATCGCGCGTGCTTAAATTACCACTTGCTGAAGCCGACAGACTTGCTAAAATGGTTCCTGAAACGCCAAAAATTACACTGGCAAAAGCTTACACCGAAAACCCTTTACTCGAGGCCGAAAAAAAATCGGGCAATCCTTTAATCGTTAAAACATTAAAATTTGCTGAAACACTCGAAGGCTGTATACGGCAATTCGGTGTTCACGCCTGTGGAATTCTGATTGGAAGAGAAAAACTCGATAATCACATTCCGTTAATGCCAACCAAGGATGAGGATCTGCTGACAACCCAGTACGACGGGCATTTTGTTGAATCGATCGGATTGTTAAAAATGGACTTTCTTGGATTGAAAACTCTTTCCATTATTAAAGATTGTCTTGAGAACATTCACCTTTCAAAGAAAATAGACCTCGATATTGATAAAATTCCATTCGACGATCAGAAAACCTTTGAACTTTTTAGCAACGGTAACACAACGGCCATATTCCAGTTTGAGTCACCTGGCATGAAAAAATGGCTCCGGTTATTACAACCAAGTCGTTTTGAAGATCTTGTTGCGATGAATGCACTTTATCGGCCAGGCCCGATGGATTACATTCCCAAGTATGTAAACCGAAAAATGGGACGTGAGGAGATTGTTTACGATCACCCGATTATGGAACAATTCCTATCTGATACCTATGGTATTACGGTATACCAGGAACAGGTGATGCTTCAATCGCGTGCTTTGGGTCTGTTTACACGGGGTGAGTCCGACTCACTTCGTAAAGCAATGGGTAAAAAGAATTTGCCGATGATGGAAAAGCTAAAAGCGAAATTCATCGAAGGTTGCAAAAGCAATCCCCTTTTCCTTGAAGGTTGTAAAACAGTTGGCAAATCGACTGATAATCTGATTGATAAAATATGGAAAGACTGGGAAGCATTTACCCAATATGCCTTTAATAAATCGCACTCGGTTTGTTATGCATATATCGCTTACCAAACCGGATACCTGAAAGCCAACTATCCGTCAGAGTTTATGGCGGCTGTATTAAGTTGTAACCTTACCAATGCTGACAAAATCTCCATCTTTATGGATGAGAGCAAACACATGGGATTAGCTGTTTTGGGTCCCGATGTAAACGAATCGCGTTCTAAATTTTTCGTCAATAAGAGCGGAGGTCTTCGGTTTGGTTTATCAGCCATTAAAGGTGTCGGAGCCGGAGCAGTGGCTGACATCGTAAATGAGAGAGATGCAAATGGCGATTTTAAATCAATTTTCGACTTTGTAGAAAGAGTTAATTTACAAACTATTAACAAGAAGAATCTCGAATCGCTTGCGATGGCCGGAGGTTTCGACAGCTTCGAAAACATACAAAGGTCGCAATACTTTGGGGATACGGGTGATGGAAATTCGTTTATTGAGGCGTTGATCAAATATGGGAACCGGATTCAAAGTGACAAGCAGTCATCGATGGCGTCCTTGTTTGGTGGATTTCAAACAATAGAAGTTAAATTGCCTACAATTCCCAATGTGCCTGAATGGCCTAAAATTGTGGCACTTGAGAAAGAGAAAAATCTGATAGGAATCTATCTCTCGTCCCATCCACTTGATGATTACGCTTTGGAGATCAAAAGTTTTTGCACAAAAGATATCAATCTCTCGATGCTTAACAATGAAATGGATACGCTTAAAAACCGCGATCTGACTTTTGCCGGAATTGTGACTGAGACGCAGGAGGGGTTTACTAAAAACGGGAAACCATTTTCTTCGCTTATACTTACCGACTACACCGATTCGTATAAATTAATGTTCTTTGGCAACGATTTCGTAAGTTTTGGCAATTTCTGCAAAAAAGGGTTATTCCTGCTTGTTCGCGGAAAGATTGCGACAAAATGGATGGGGGGCGATCAACTTGAATTTAAGGCAAATAAAATAGAATTACTTCAGGAAATAGCCGAAAAGGCAGAGAGCCTGCGGGTCGCTGTTAATGCTGAAGCTTTGACAGCAGATCTGATTGAAGAATTCGATTCAACATTTGCGAAATCACCCGGAAAAACATTATTGAAATTTTCAGTCTATGATCAGACAACAAATATCAAACTTCACTTGTTTTCAAGAACAAGACGAATAGGATTGTCAGGTGAGTTGAAAGCATATCTTCAAAAAAATCCCGATATCGTTTTTACAATAAATTAATTAGTAAATTTGTTCGCTTAATTTTTCAGACTTTTCAAACATTTAAAAATATATTGATATGGCAATAGAGGTAACAGATGCGAATTTTGATGAAATTGTCCTTCAGTCAGATAAGCCTGTATTAGTGGACTTTTGGGCTGAATGGTGTGGGCCATGCAGGATGATTGGGCCACTTGTAGCTGAGCTTTCTGACGATTACAACGGAAGAGCCGTTATAACAAAAATGGATGTTGACTCCAACCCCGGTACGGCAGCAAAGTTTGGAATACGGAATATCCCTACTATTTTATTTTTCAAGAATGGTGAAGTTGCAGATAAACAGGTAGGTGCTGTTCCAAAGACAATTCTTGCCTCTAAAATAGATGCCCTGTTGTAGGTCGCTTGTTTTAATACCATTTAATTAAGGCACAAGAGTTTATCTTGTGCCTTAATTATTTATGGACAAATTTACTCAAGAAACAACTGACTGAGAATCGGAAAGTGATCGGAGAGGTAAACCCGGTTGCGATGATAATTTTTCACTTCAAACTTTTGACTGCAGAGGATATAATCAATCCGGAATGAAGGTAATACCCCATTATAGGTATTCGAAATTCCCCATCCAGCCTCGACAAAAGTATCTTTCAGCTCACCCCTAACCTTCCTGTAAGCATACGAAACAGGTGTATCGTTAAAATCACCACATACTATAACGGGATAGGGAGAATGTCGGATATGATCGGCCACCTTTCTGGCCTGTAACGCACGCATTTTAAAACCAGTTTTAAGCTTATAACTGACTCTTCGGGCATCATTGATTTTCTTGCCGCCAGGACCTGTTGTACTAAGAGAGTCAATAATTGAGTAGTCATCTGGGTCGATAGAATATGACTGTAAATGACAATTATAAACCCGGATCGTTTGTCGCTCGCTGATTTTAATATCTGAGAAAAGAACAAGATTCGAAGATCCTGGAAACCTGATTTCACCAAAGTTAATAATCGGATATTTCGAAAATGTAACTGAACTTGCACCTGCACTGACAGACGCTCGCTGAAAATAGCTAATCCCTGATAACGCATCAGTAATTCCTTGTGCACTTAGAGGTCCCGCCTTGGCTCTTGATGCCTCCTGGAGACAAATTATTTCTGCGCCAGTAGATTTAAAATACTCAAGGACCTTAGGGGTATTCGTCCTTTTATTTCTTAAATCACTGCTAAAACCATGAGCATTAAAACTCATTACCATGATCCCATGATTGGGTGATTGAGTTTTGGGAATAAGCTGAAAAGTATTCGTAAAATTATAAAACCCTAACAACAGGGTAGCTAACGACAACAATAACCTTTTCGATAGCTGTAAAACCCATATTACCAGAAAAATAAAATTAATGAGAACCAGATACGGATAAGCTAGCCCGAAAAATGAGAGCGGCCAAAAGAAATCAGGCGGGACGAAAGGAGCCAAATATGCCAGCAGAAGCAGGAAAGCAGTCCCAATATTAAGGGTAAAACCAAATTTTGAAAAGAATTTTTTCACTCAATTAATTTTTTCGACCCATTTTAAACAACAATTCCCGTTCCTCAAAAGTCAGACTATCATAACCCGACTTACCAATTTTATCCAGAACCCTATTGATTTCATCCTGTTGATGCCCCTTGTTCCTGTTGTATTCATAATCAGGATTTGCCGTATTATATTTGATTTTAAGCTTTCTGCGAGGTCTGAACCACGAAAAAAAAGTATCTGTAACCCGATCAAACCGACCAGTGATGTTCCTCCCTGCAATCAATTGCGACATATAGATCCAGCCCCATAAAGCACCGCCAATGTGCGCAAAATTACCACCGGCATTATCACCCGAAAGATTAATGACGTAAAGCACAACCGACACAAAAGCAATCCATTTTATTTTAACCGGTCCAATAAATACAAGATGGATCAAATGGTTTGGCACATATACAGCAATTGCGATTACAATTGCAATAACGGAAGCAGAAGCACCTAGCAATTGAACTTCTAATATTGCCGGTCGAAAAACAGGCATAAGGTTATAAGCCAACATATAAGCTATCCCTCCAAAAAATCCTCCAACCAAATATAGGCTTAACAGTTTTTGTTGGCTGTGATATTCAAGGAAAATTTTTCCAAACCAATATAGCCAAAGCACATTGAAAAGTATGTGCAAAAAATCGAAATGCAAAAACATGTAGGTCAGAATCGTCCATGGACGAAAGACAAACAATTCGAATGAAGCAGGCAAAGCAAGCCAGCCCAATATTTGCGAGCCATCTGTCCCGGTAAGTTTATAGCCTACAAAAATAAGCCTCACTAAAATCCATATCGCTATGTTAATATAAATGAGCTTTGTAAGATAGGTGCCATTCCTGAACGATAGTTTTATTTCATCAATAATTCCCATCGTTTCAATAGAATTTTTTTGTACTCTTTTCCCAGTATTTCAACAGGATAAATCCAAATAGCATTCCTCCCAAATGTGCAAAGTGGGCAATATTACTGTTTGACTGTGTAATACCCATATACAGCTCAATGGCTCCGTAACCAATCACAAAATACTTTGCCTTAATAGGAACAGGCGGAAAGAGCAGCATCAATTCCGTATTAGGAAAGAGGTATCCAAAAGCAAGCAAAACACCGAATACAGCTCCAGATGCACCAATAGTAGGAATATCAATACGTTCTACAAGAACACGCTGCACAAGATCAGTGGCTTGCTGAATGTAAACCGGATTATTAGGAGCAACACCCCAATTATTCACAAGGTCAGCAACCCAGGTTGCCGGATGACTAAGATTAGACTTGACAAATGCTGCCAACAGTTCCGGAGACGGTGTATTGACAAATGCAGCAACGTGCTTTTGCAATGATTGAATCTCGAGATAGGTCACAAACGAATGAAGTGCAGCAGCACCCAGTCCCGTGACTAAAAAGTAGATCAAAAACCGTTTGGAGCCCCATACCATTTCAAGCACTTTCCCAAACATATATAAGGCAAACATATTAAACAGCAGGTGCCAAAAATCTGCATGCATAAATAAATGCGTTACAAATTGATATGGCCTAAAATGTTCCGATCCCGGATAAAATAGCCCGAGCTTTTCATTGAGATCAATTCCTGTGCTTTTTAAAGCCCACGTTGCAACCAACATAACGATGTTGATCATGATCAGGTTTTTTACAACCGGCGGCATCGAAAAAGGTGATGTCTGATATTGATTCATATTAAGAATATCTTGTTAATGATGCAAAAATAACGAATCGCACCGGATTGTTGTTCACTAAAGCAGTTTTTCAAAATCCGGAAACGAAATAATTGAGACTACGGTTTTTCCAGATGGTGAGTAATTGGGGGTTCGACAAGCAAAAAGATGGTTAAAAAGATCTGAAATCTCCTCCGGTTTTAACGATACGCCATAATTAATTGCAGTCGACTGTGATAGGAGTAGTGCAAGATGTTCTTTAATCTCTTCTTTCACATCAACAGGCCGGTTTTTAAAATCTTCGATCAGTTTTTGAACGAGATCCGACGCATTAAGGTGGCTTAGTAACGCAGGTATGCCTTCTACGAGTAATACCCCGTTTTCACTCTGACAGATTTCAAAACCAAGCGCTTTAAGTTCCTCTTCGAGAACAATCAAAATCTCTTTATCAACGGCATTAAGTTCAAGCATTGCAGGGAACAGCTGTCGCTGGCTAATTGCCAAATGATTATCGATCGTTCGCATGAAATTTTCGAATAAAATACGCTCGTGTGCACGCCTCTGATCGATGACCATTAATCCCGATTTCACCGGCGTAATAATATACTTATTCTTGAACTGAAGAAAATTATGGTTTTCCTTTATTTTAATGTCCTCATCCGAAAATGTTCGCTGAACAGCCTCCTGTTCAATCTCATTCGAAATATCCGAAGGGTAAACAGGGATCTGTTCATTTGGTTTGCCCTCCTGTTCGAATCCTTTATACAGTGCTTGCCAGTTATCGCGGTTTTGTTCGTCCCTGAAGGAAGTTGCTTTAGAATAATCACGATCAAAGCCTCGCTCTGGTTCAAAAGGGTTAAAATTCGGATTGATTCGTATTTCAGGTTCCGGAATTTTAGAACCGCGCATCGGGCTAAGCGGGATATCAATTGACCCGGCCTGATCAAAATCAATAGAAGGCATCAGGTTAAATTTCCCCATGGCTTCGCGTACTGAGGCTTGTATAATGTGCCAGGCAGACCGCTCATCCTCAAACTTAATCTCCGTTTTTGTGGGATGAATATTGATATCAATTGTTGCAGGATCGACCTCAAAATAAAGAAAGTACGAAGGAAATGTCTCGGGTGGAAGAATCCTGTCGTATGCCTGCTGAACAGCTCTGTTGAAAAACGGGTGCTTCATAAATCGTCCGTTTACGAAAAAAAACTGTTCGCCCAATGTCTTCTTTGCATATTTTGGCTGACCAATAAACCCCGATACATTAATCACAGATGTGGTTGTATCGACAGGTATCAGACTTTGGCTGATGCCCTTGCCGAACAGCGAAACAATTCGTTTCCGGATATTCTCAGAAGGAAGATTATAGATTACAGAATTGTTGTGATACAGTTCGATTGCCAGCTCCGGATTTGCAAGTGCCACTCGCTGGACCTCTGTGATGATATATTTTAGTTCGGAACTATTCGATTTCAGAAATTTACGCCGGGCCGGAATATTGAAAAAAATATTTTTCACAGAAAAATTGGTGCCCCCGGCACATTGATCAGCTTCCTGCTTTTGGATGGCAGAACCCAGAATATGGATGAATGTTCCGAGCTCCTCTCCATGCGGACGCGTACGAAGTTCAACATCTGCAACTCCTGCAATCGAAGCAAGTGCTTCACCCCTGAAACCCATTGTCCGGATGGCAAAAAGGTCATTTGCTTCGCGTATTTTGGAGGTGGCATGACGCTCGAACGACATCCGTGCGTCTGTAGGTGACATTCCCTTACCATTATCGATCACCTGAATGAGCGTGCGCCCTGAATCTTTGATGTTAATCGTTATAGCAGTCGCTCCAGCATCAATCGCATTCTCAACGAGTTCCTTTACGACCGAAGCGGGACGCTGAATGACCTCACCGGCAGCAATCTGATTTGCAACCGAATCGGGTAAAAGTTGGATAATATCCGGCACTTATATTTTCTTAGTTTAATTTAAAATAGATCAAAACAGCCAAAGCCATGATAAACGCGAAAAGAAGGATTTTAACAGTTGAATTTGTCTTGTCCTCTTTTTTATTAAAACGTGGGCTTAGCCGGCTACGGAAAGCACCTGCTATTGAACTTTTAAATTCAGGAACTTCATTTTCATCATCTGCAATTCCCATTTCTCTCCTAATACGTGCGTCGCGTTCTTCACGTTCAGCTTTATCTGGATCATAAAAACGGTTCGGTATGTGAAATTGCCGTGACTGACGTTTTTTAAATATTTCAAAAATTGCCATCTCGAATCATTTTTTGATTGAATTACAAATATAGCACCAATTTTATCGCTGTAAAATATCAGAGCGTCAAAATAAAGATCTTGATTAACTTATCTTTGCATATAACAATATTTCAATGCGTTAATAATAGAGCTATTAAGGTCAATTATTCCTTTGGATCTTTCCTTTTTAAATATTTTCAGTCATTCGAAACGTTTTGATATTAAATCCCGATAAAAAGCAGGTATTGATAATTCGTTTATTTATTGTAATTTCATCTAACGTTAGTTAACCACCTAATTATGCTTGTAAAAACCTATGGTAGTGCTGTTCATGGAATTGATGCTACCACAATTACAATCGAGACTGATGTTTCCCGCGGAATTCGCTTCAATCTTGTCGGGTTACCTGATAACGCGGTAAAGGAGAGCCAGCAACGCATCGACTCGGCTTTGCGCTTCAATGGGTACAAACTTCCCGGGAAAAAGATCGTCATCAATATGGCACCTGCTGACATCCGAAAGGAGGGTTCTGCCTACGACCTTCCAATCGCCATTGGTATTCTGGCCGCATCCGAGCAGATTATCGCCCCTGACCTCAACAAATATATGATGATGGGCGAACTTTCGCTTGATGGTGGTTTGCAGACCGTCAAAGGGATTCTTCCAATTGCGATCCGGGCGCGTGAAGAGGGATTTGAAGGTTTTATCGTTCCGAAGCAAAATGCCCGCGAAGCAGCGGTTGTAGACAAACTAAAGATTTTTGGTGTCGAAAACCTTAAAGAAGTGATCGATTTCTTAACGGGGCGTATAAGTCTGGAACAAACTGTAATTGATACACGCGAAGAATTTAAGACCAAAATTTCGAATTACGACTTTGATTTTGCAGACGTAAAAGGACAGATTAATGTAAAACGAGCGCTGGAAATTGCTGCAGCCGGGGGGCACAATTTAATTATGATTGGGTCGCCAGGTGCAGGCAAAACGATGCTGGCCAAGCGAATACCGACGATACTCCCCCCTTTCACGCTAAAGGAAGCACTCGAGACCACCAAGATTCATTCCGTGGCGGGAAAAATGGAACGTGAAACATCGTTAATGACTTTGCGCCCTTTCAGAAGTCCGCATCATACAATTTCTGATGTCGCCCTTGTAGGTGGTGGGGCGTTCCCACAACCCGGAGAAATTTCGCTCGCTCACAATGGAGTTCTATTTCTTGACGAGCTGCCTGAATTTAAACGAACAGTTCTGGAGGTCTTGCGCCAACCGCTTGAAGACAGACTCATTACCATTTCCCGTGCTAAATTTTCGGTAGAATTTCCGGCCAGCTTTATGCTTGTCGCCTCCATGAATCCTTGTCCATGCGGGTTTTATAACCACCCCACAAAGCCATGCGTCTGTGGTCCCGGAATGGTACAAAAGTACCTGAACAGGATCTCGGGACCATTGCTGGACCGGATCGATATTCACCTCGAAGTTGTTCCCGTCCCTTTCAACCAGCTCACAACGATGGAACCGGGCGAGAAAAGCGAAATTGTCCGCCAACGCGTAATCAAGGCGCGTGAAATCCAGCGTGAAAGGTTTCACGACACCGAAATTTATTGCAATGCACAGATGAGTACAAAAATGATGCACCAATATTGCGTTCCAGATGCTGCCGGACATCAGCTTCTTAAACTTGCAATGGAAAAACTGGGGTTGTCAGCCAGAGCATATGACCGCATACTAAAGGTGTCCAGGACAATTGCTGATCTGGAAGGGGCTGAATCAATTCATGCAGATCACCTTGGAGAAGCGATCCAATACAGAAGTCTCGACCGCGAATCGTGGGGTGCGTAGGCTTACAATGCGGTAAAAGGCGCTGCAAAAGCGGGCGAACCCGGCATGAAGAATATTTACGACGATTTACAGGCACGCTTTCCGGGCAGCTCTAAAAAAAAGAAGGACGATAAAACTTCACCCAAATAGGTAATATGCGGCCACTTAAGCCTGATTGCCCTTCCCTGGCGAATAATTGCGCTCCGGAAGGGCAATTTGCTGTCCGGAACATCGGAGAGGGTGCTTTGAGCGACCAAATCGGTGCTCAGAGCACCAATTTAGGTGCTTTGGGAAGCAATTTTGGCGTTCTGAGAGGCAATTTAGAGGCTTTGAGAGGCAATTTTGGTGTTCTGAGCTCCAATCAAGATGCTCCGGGAGGCAATTTTGGTGCTCTGAGAGGCAATTTGGTGCTTTGAGAGGCAATTTTGGTGCTTTGAGCAGCAATTTGGTGGAGGCAAAGAATCAAGAAGTAATAGAATTTAGGAGCATCATTAGTTTGGTGTTCCTTTCCTAGTTTTATTAAGTTATTAATGAAATAAGGGATACAACAGCATTTAACCTTGCGGTATCCTCAGAAAACATGAAATCGATTTTTCAGCTTCTGCCTGGGTACTTTGAATATGATTAAATTTATAACAGAATTGTAGCAAGCAAAAATCCCACCAATCTAATTCCACGATAAGAATACAAAACAAAACCACCTTTTTATTGTTTATACGTTATATTGCCCCTATCAATATAAAACTTAAAAATTAATTAAAATGCCTGATAAATTTTCAGATCCTATTGGTCGGTTGATGGGTTTGCGTTACAAGTCGCATCCGTGGCACGGGGTTCACATTGGTGACCATGTGCCTGAAAAGGTAACAGCTTTCATCGAGGTGGTTCCAACAGATACAGTTAAGTATGAAGTTGATAAAGATACAGGATACCTCAAAATAGATCGCCCTCAGCAATACTCCAATGTCGTTCCGGCGCTTTATGGATTCATTCCACAAACTTATTGCGGGAAAAAGGTGGCTAAGTACTGCATGGATAAAGCTGGCTTAAAAGGGGTAAAAGGTGATGGCGACCCGCTTGATATCGTTGTTCTTACTGAAAAATCAATTCATCATGGCGATATCCTTGTAACAGCACGTCCGATCGGAGGATTCAGAATGCTTGACGGTAACGAGGCTGATGATAAAATTATTGCAGTACTTAACAATGACTTTGTGTACGGTCATTTTGCCGATCTGACCGATGTGCCTGAAACCATCATTACCCGGCTTCGTCATTACTTCCTTACTTATAAAGATTTACCCGGAGATGAGAAAAAGTCGGTGATCACCCATGTTTACGACAAAGCTGAAGCCTTTGAAGTGATTCAATGCGCAATTGATGATTATCATTCGCGCTTTGAAAATCTCGGAAAATTGCTCCTGCTCGATGATTAAAAGATAGTTACATTTCACAACAGTCAAAATAAATCAACATTTAAACACCCGGAAATTCTTGAAACTGAATTTCCGGGTGTACTTTTTATATTATATCTCCTTACAAAGTTCTTCATTGTGTTGTTGAACAGCCGGATTATATGCCGCAAATTTCACCTTCCTGCTCAACCGGACATGGATGAATCGTTGCAAAGCGGTAAAAATACAAGCAGAACGGCCTACGTTCCCTATAACAGGATACTTTTTATAGGTGAAAACCATGAGAAAAACGGATCATCAGATTAAAAAAATATGATTACTTTTCGACGCTCTTTTCAATATGAATCCGGCAACCACAAAATCATTTTTTTTGCATTCAAACCGAATTAATTAAGGTTATGGGGATCAGGTATCGTCTTACATTGATGAATTTTTTGCAGTTTTTTATCTGGGGATCATGGTTGATCTCGCTTGGTGGTTATATGGGAAATACGCTCCATTTTACGGGCGGTCAGATCGGGAGCATTTTTGCCACAATGGGAATCGCTTCGTTGTTTATGCCAGGTCTAATGGGAATTGTTGCCGACCGTTGGATCAATGCCGAGCGTGTACTTGGAATGTGTCATATTGTAGGAGCAATCCTCCTTTTTTGGGCTTCAACAGTTTCTGATCCGAATCTTATGTATTTAATAATGTTATTCAATGCAATGGCTTACATGCCTACGATAGCCTTGAATAATACGGTATCGTATAGCGTTCTCGAACAAAAAGAATTTGATGTGGTAAAGGATTTTCCACCGATCAGGGTTTGGGGAACCGTCGGATTTATCTGTGCGATGTGGGTGGTTGATTTATTTGGTTGGAATCTGAGTCCACTGCAACTTTATATTGGATCTGCATCTTCATTATTTTTAGGTCTTTATGCGTTTACGATGCCTGCCTGTCCCCCTGCTAAAGCAAAAGAAAACAGGTCACTGATGTCTGCCTTAGGATTTGATGCTTTTGTCCTTTTCAAAAGAACCAAAATGGCTGTTTTCTTTGTTTTTGCCATGCTACTAGGTGCAGCGCTCCAGATCACCAATACGTTTGGCGGATCGTTTCTGCAGGATTTTGGCAAGGCCTACTCAGACTCATTTGCCGTTGCCCATCCGGGTTTGCTGATGTCGGTTTCACAAATTTCAGAAACACTTTTTATCCTCTCCATCCCATTCTTTCTGCACCGTTTCGGGATTAAAAAAGTGATGATGATCAGTATATTTGCATGGGTTCTACGCTTCGGTTTATTTGGGCTTGGCAATCCCGGCGAAGGACTTTACCTGCTGATTCTCTCCATGATAATCTATGGGATGGCGTTCGATTTCTTCAATATCTCGGGGTCCCTTTTCGTTGAGATGGAAACAGAACCCGGCATCCGGGCAAGTGCCCAGGGGCTGTTTATGATCATGACCAACGGTTTCGGCGCTTTTTTTGGTGGAATGGCAAGTGGCTGGGTGGTTGACTATTTCACGGTTGACGGCATAAAAAACTGGCAAAGTATCTGGTTTGTCTTTGCCGCATACGCATTGCTGTTAGGAATCATCTTCCCGTTTGTTTTCAAATATAAACATGAACGGCAAGTAATAAAAATAGTTCAGGCAGAAGTGGCAAGTGATAAAACAACGTTTAGGCCTTAAACCAAAAATTGAATCTAAATCGAGTAATCCGAAGCATATGAAAAATGCTGAAGCACTAATATTGTTAAGTTTACTAATTAACTTAAATCCAGCTTTCTGCCAGACGCCTAAAAAAGAATATGTTAAGTTAACTGAAAATGGTATTGAGTTCCAAACAAATGGAATAGATACCCTTTGTATAATTGACTCAATGCCAGAATTCCCAGGTGGACTCTTAAAAATGACAGAATTTTTAAGTAACAACATTATTTATCCAAAGAAAGCAAGAAGAGACGAAGTTGAAGGTAGGCTAGTTCTGTCATTTGTTGTTGATAAGTCTGGCAAGATTCAAAATATTCTGGTAATTAAAAGTGTAAGAGCAGATTTAGATAATGAAGCTATTAGGGTAGTTAAAAATATGCCAAAATGGAAACCAGGGGTACAAAAAGGGAGTTGTGTTCAAGTACAATACCAATTACCTGTAATGTTTAAGCTAAATTAAAATCGTATTTAATTAGCAATTTGATTTTCATCCCAATACGAACAAAGTAAACTTCATAGAACTAACAATTTAGCCTAAATAATTCGCTCCTATTATTCTCACAAGATCAATATTCGAGTAGCTAAAATTGTTTTTCTCGTCGAACAAATCTTCGCGCGCGAGCTCTTTCCATTCGCTAAAATTGATCTCAGGGAAAAAGGTATCCGCCTCAAAATCCTGATGTGCCATTGTTAGAAAAAGTTTCCCTGCAATTGGATAAAACTGCCGGTAGATCATTCCACCACCAATTACAAATGCAAGTTCCTCGTTTCGAACGATTGCAACTGCTTCATCAATTGAATAAACCGTTTCACATCCATCGAACGTTTCACCGGGAACGTCTGTGATCACAATATTCCGGCGATTTGGAAGCGGACCATTGGGAAGTGAGAAAAGGGTTTTCTTTCCCATAATTACCGCATGACCAGAGGTGATTTTTTTAAACCGCTTCAAATCATTGGGAAGATGAAACAACAGGTCGTTGTTCCTTCCAATGGCGAAGTTTTGCGCGATAGCAACTATGATGGCAATATTTGGGTAGTTCATATCGATACCTCCCCTTTGATATGCGGATGACATTGATAATTAACCAATTCAAAATCATCGTATTTAAAACCAAAAATTGATTTTACGTCCGGATTGATCTTCATCTGCGGTAAGGGGTAAGGTGTCCGCGAAAGCTGAAGCTCCACCTGATCAAAATGGTTATTGTAGATATGCGCATCGCCAAAAGTGTGTACAAAATCTCCCGCTTTTAATCCGGTTACCTGAGCCACCATCATCGTCAGCAAAGCATACGAAGCAATATTGAACGGAACGCCGAGAAAGATATCAGCACTTCGCTGGTAAAGCTGGCACGATAATCGCCCTTCGTTCACGTAAAACTGAAACAGCAAATGGCAGGGAGGAAGATTCATTTTATCCAGATCACCCACATTCCAGGCACTAACGATTAATCTCCGGGAGGTAGGATTGGTTTTGATATCGTTGATTAACCGGGTAATCTGATCGATAAAAGTGCCTTCAGGTGTTGGCCACGACCGCCACTGATAACCGTAAATATGACCAAGATCACCGTTCTCATCGGCCCACTCATTCCATATCCGGACGCCGTTATCCTGAAGATATTTTACATTCGTATCGCCGTCGAGAAACCAAAGTAATTCATGAATAATCGACTTCAGGTGCAGTTTTTTTGTTGTTACGACAGGAAATCCCTCTTCAAGGTTAAAGCGCATCTGGTAGCCAAATACACTTTTCGTTCCTGTTCCTGTTCTGTCTTCACGTGGTCTTCCATGCTCAATCACATGACGCAAAAGTTCAATATATTGTCTCACTATTAAAGCTTTCTTTTATTGAGTTCGTCCCTGATTTCAGAGGCTTTTTCGTAATCTTCGTCGGTAATTGCAGCATCCAGCAGTTCATTTAATTCATCTGGAGAATAATCCGAGTAATCAACATGTCCTGCAGAAGATTTCTTACTATTCTCAACATCTTCGAACTCATCTCCCCCTTCTCCCGACTCATCAAACTCCATATTAATACCTGCTTTGTCAAGGATCTCTTCAGTAGTAAAAATGGGACATTCGAACCGAAGTGCAAGCGCAATTGCGTCCGAAGTTCTCGAATCAACCCTTATTCTGTTAGAGTTTTGTTCGCAAACAATTTCCGCATAAAAAATTCCCTCTTCCAGTTTATGGATAAAAACCTCTGCAATTTCGATATCGAAGGCTAAAGCAACATTCAAAAACAGGTCATGCGTTAAAGGTCGAGGAGGCTTTAATCCTTCCAGTTGAATCGCAATAGCCTGTGCTTCAACTGCGCCAATAATAATCGGGATTCTTCTATTGCCATCAGCCTCAGAAAGCACCAGTGCATAAGCCCCTGTTTGTGTCTGACTGTATGACAAACCAAGAATGTTTAATTTTACTTTTTTCATTACGGAAATGAAGTGCTTAGATGATTGAACAAATATAAAAATAGTTTTCCGTGTATTTTATTTTGTTCTTACAAAAACCAAAGTCGTATTCTTCTTTCCCGATTCCCGTTCATCGATTTCGAACTGATCGAAACTTTTGATTAATGGTACGAGCTTTTTAAATCCATAATTTCGAGGATCAAAATCGGGTTGTTTTTTCAGAATCAGGTTACCTAAATCGCCCAGGAATGCCCAGCCATTTTCATCAGCAAGGTCATTAATACTGTCCGAAATTACCTTGGCAAGTTCTTTATTTGTTATTTCGATGGCATTTACAACTGGAGTTGGGGCAGTCTCTTTGGATTTGGTACGGGTTTTGGATTTAGTCTTCGGAATTAGTACCTGTTTTACAACCGATTCAACCGGCTTCAGTATTTCAAGGTAGATGAATTTGTCACATGCCGCGATAAATGGTACAGGGGTTTTCTTCTCCCCTATTCCATAAACTTTCATCCCCGCTTCGCGTAACCTTGTTGCAAGCCGCGTAAAGTCACTGTCGCTCGATACAATACAAAATCCATCAACTCGACCGGTGTAAAGAATATCCATTGCATCGATGATCATGGCCGAATCGGTTGCATTTTTACCCGTGGTATAACTATATTGCTGTACAGGTGTGATGCCGTTCTCGAGAAGAACCGTCTTCCAACCCGATACAGTCGGCTTCGTCCAGTCGGCATAAATCCTTTTAAATGTAGGTGTTCCATATTTAGCAATCTCAGCAAGCATTCCTCTCACATTTGAGTAAGGAACATTATCTGCATCAAACAGAACTGCCAGTCGCGGGTCTCTCGTATAATCCATGATTTACTTTATTTAATCTAAAAGCTATTTATTCTAAACCTCTGCGTTGTAACAAAGATTTGATATCAGGTTCTTTACCTCTGAATTTTTTATAAATTGTCATCCCTTCATCCGAGCCGCTTTTGGTCAGCAATTCACGAAACTTTGCTGCCAGTGCAGGATTGAACAAATCACCACTTTCCTTGAAAGCATTAAAAGCATCTGCATCAAGCACGGCAGCCCAAATATACACGTAATATCCGGCAGAATAACCTCCGCTAAAGATATGAGAAAAATAGGTACTTCGGTATCTGGGTAAAATTTCAGGAATAAGTCCTTCTTTTGCAAGCGATTCATTTTCAAATGCACGAACATCTGTAACTGTTGCCGGGGCAAGCATGTGATATTTCATATCGAGAATGGAAGCCGCAAGATATTCCACTGTTTCGAATCCCTGGTTAAACTGCCGGCTCTTTTCGAGTTTTGTAATTAATGCATCAGGTATTATTTCACCTGTTTGATAATGCCTTGCATAGGCTTTTAAAACCTCTGGTTCTGATGCCCAGTTCTCCATGATCTGCGATGGTAATTCTACAAAATCGCGAGGTACGTCACCTGCAGTCCGATCGTAAGGCTGATCCTGAAACAAACGATGCAAAGCGTGACCAAACTCGTGAAACATGGTTGTAACTTCATCAAAACTAAGCAATGCAGGTGTAATACCGGCGGGCCGTGTGAAGTTCATCACCATCGAAACGACGGGTGTTATCATCTCTCCATCGCGGTATTTCTGACTGCGATAGGTGGTACACCATGCCCCTGCCCTTTTGCCATCCCTGGGGTGAAAATCCATATACAACACACCGATATGTTTGCCGTTAGCCTCTTTCACTTCGAATGGCACCACTTCAGGGTTATAAATTGGAATATCATTTCTAATTTCAAAAGTGATTCCATATAACTTTTTGGCCACATAGAAGATACCATTCTGAACGTTTTTAAGGCTGAAATAGGGTTTAATTTCTGATTCGTCAAGATCGTATTTTGCTTTTCGTAATTTTTCGGCATAGAACCACCAATCCCACGATTGAATTTTAAAATTTCCGCCCTCCTTATCTACGATCGATTGCATCTCTTTAAGTTCACTCTTTGCACGACTTAATGCCGGAGTCCATAGTTTTTGAAGAAAAACATCCACATTTTCTGGAGTTTGAGCCATATTCTCAGCGATAACAAAGGCAGCGAAGTTTGGATAACCCATCAATTTTGCTTTTTCGCCACGCAACTGAACGATCTTTTGTATCATGCCCCGATTGTCAGAGCTATTCCCGTTGTCACCGCGCATAAAATATCCGCGGTAAAGTTTTTCGCGCAGATCACGATTTTTGGCGTACTGAAGAAATGGCAGCATACTCGGCTTTTGAAGTGTAAAGCTCCACTTACCTGGTTTGCCATCTTTACCAGACTGAATAGCTGCAGCTTCGATGACATCACCTGAAAGACCGTCAAGATCCTTTTGATTGTCAATTACCAATCTGAAGTTTTTGTTAGTTTCAGCCAGTACATTTTCGCTAAACTGAAGACTTAACCGGGAAAGCGCTTCATTTATCGCTCTAAGTCCGATTTGTTCCTTAGCCGACAGGTTTGCTCCATTTCGAACAAAATCGTTGTAAATTTTCTCCACAACTCTTAGCTGGTCGGCATCAAGACCGAGCGTTGCTCTGCGATCGTAAACACTTTTTATACGTTTGAATAGCGCTGGGTTGAGAGAAAGGTCATCACCATGCTTCGTTAGTTTAGGAGAAATTTCACGTGCAAGTTGTTGCATTTCGGGGTTCGTATTGGCGCCGTTAAGATTGGAAAAAACCCGTGAAACTTTCGACAGCAACTCCCCTGAGTTATCAAAGGGCAAGATTGTATTTTTAAAATCAGGCGCTGCTGACGATTTAACAATAGCCTCGATTTCAAGATTATGCTGCGCGATTCCTGCATCAATGGCAGGTAAAAAATGTTCCAGCTTTATTTCATCAAAAGGCGGCACCTGAAATGGAGTCGTGTAATCCTTAAAAAAAGGGTTGTTCTCGTTCATTGAGTTCTCATTTTTCTGTGCAGAAGTCGCTAGTGTCAGCACCAGTCCTACAAATACAATGGTTAGTTTTCGCATATAAAATCATTTTTTTTGTGGGGCATAAGATAGTATTTTTGAATTAAATCACTTATGATATTTAAGGTTTAAATAGGTAATTCAAAGACATTCCAAATTTGGATTAGCCGACAAAAAATTCAGTACCTTGCAATGATTGTTTACGAAGATCTGGTTATAGGATTTCCATATGTATTCGTTAATTAAAAGAGCCACAGCTTTCGAATAAACCATTATAATTTGTTATTTCTATATGAAAACACCCATACTGCTTTTAGTCTTTCTTGTAATCAGCCTGAACATAATTGCTCAGAAATCAACTGATTCAACAGTGCTAAATAAATACTTTAAAATCATTCCAACATCAGCCCAAGCAAATACGATTGAATTATCATCCGATATCGATTCAACATGGAACAAATGGAAAGAAAGAGGGTACAGTTTTGGTTTTAATCCTACACGGACTCCTATGTACACTACTGTTAATGGTATTTTAAGCACCCCCTATATGGTTCAGGTTAGAGGAAACGAAAATGAGAAAAATAAAAAACGGTGGGGTTATCATTTGTTTGAAGGTTACGCGAGCGATGATAAATCGAGGATTACCATACTTGTGAATAAACATATTGAGTTTGGCAAACCGGTTGGCGAACTTTATTATTACAGCACCGTTTATAACCATTCCGAACCGGCCTACAACTGGCTTCGTATTGGCTCCGACGTCCGGCAACACTCATTTCTCTTTAGCCGTGACAAAGCCCTGTTTTATGGCTCACTACAACTCACCAATGCATTAACCCTTGGGAATATCAGTAAGAATCAAATCAGGACCGACAAACCCGAAGGTGACGACGAAACGAAATCGAAAGAAGACGCAAAATTTGTAAACTTCACACAACTCAAAGAGAGCGGAGACGGAACATTATTTTATGACAAAGACCGGAATATCGTAGTCATCAAAGTAGCCGGGAAATGGATGAAAATGGTTGTCGAACAACTGCCGGATTCCATACAATACGGTTTTTAAAACTTCACCTTTTTAATCGGACAATAATTTCTCTCAATTTTTCTTCTCGAAATTTATTTAGATATTTGTCTAATTATACAATCATCGAAGCATGAATATTTTTTTCAAAGCATTAAATGACCCTACTCGACGCGAAATACTTGAATTACTGAATAAAGAAGATCTCACCGCTGGTGAAATCGCTGATCATTTCAGTATGACAAAGCCAAGTATCTCGCATCACCTTGATCTGCTTAAGCAGGCAGGGCTGGTTGTTTGCATTAGAGAAGGTCAGTTTCAGAAATATTCGATCAACACAACCGTTTTTGATGAAATTGTAAAATGGATGATACAATTTAAATAATAAATCTATAAGCTATGAAAATTCAAACAATCAGAAGAGAATTACTTCTCATTTTACTGACTGCAGTTCCTATTGCCTATCTGCTCTTTAACTGGAGTTTTCTTCCGGATCAAATGCCGACCCACTTCGACTTTAGCGGAGAACCAAATGGCTATGGGTCAAAGATGATCTTTTTATTTTTACCGTTGGGAATATATCTGCTGATGCTCATTTTACCATTAATCGATCCAAAAAAAAACAATTATGAAATTTTTAGCGATACCTATTTTAAACTGAGAATTATACTTAGCGTTTTTATCGGGATAATTGATTCTGTTATAATATACAATGTGCTGCATGGAATCGAAAAAATGGGATTAATAATTCCGATTTTGATTATGCTTATCTTTACCCTTTTGGGAAACTATATGGGTAATATTCGCCCCAATTATTTTGTAGGAATCAAGGTTCCCTGGACTCTCAACAATGATGTGGTTTGGATCAGAACCCACAAACTTGCCGGAAAACTATGGTTTTGGGGTGGACTTATTGGTATTGTTGCACTCCTGGTTTTTAAAAATCCCACGATGGTATTGGTACCAATCCTACTTATTATTACAATTGTCCCGGTCGTGTATTCCTATATTATTTATCAAAGAATTGCAAATCAACAATAAGGGTTAAGCGAGCCCCCGCACTTCTAATTTATATCAACAATATTTCTATTGATCCAACTTTAAAAAAATTCAAAATGAAAATCATTCCCATCCTTATTCTGATATTTATAATAACAATACAGAATCTTTACTCGCAGACGGAAGAAATTGTCATACTGAATACAGAAACAGGTAATCTGGAAGGTACGTTAATGATGCCAGCATCAAATCCGTCTAAAACGATTGCACTGCTAATCTCCGGATCGGGTCCAACCGATCGGAACGGGAACAACCCTGCAATGATGAACAATTCATTAAAAATGCTCGCAACTGAACTTAACGAGAATGGGATTGCTTCGCTTAGGTACGATAAAAGAGGGATTGGCAAGAGCATGCAAGCCGGACTAAAGGAGTCAGATCTCAGGTTCGAGAACTATGTAAATGATGCAAAAGAATGGTCAGCCTACCTTAAAAACGAGTTAAAATTCAATAATATCATCGTGATTGGTCATAGCGAAGGATCTTTGATCGGGATGATTGCTTCGCAGAACAGTAACGTTTCCAAATTTATTTCGATTGCCGGTGCCGGGCAATCAGCAGATAAAATTATAAGGGAGCAACTCAAGAGTCAGCCAATGTCGGTTACAATCCCGGCAAATGCACTTCTTGATAAGTTGGTGAAAGGAGAAACAATAGCAGATGTTCCGCCTATTTTATATACACTTTTCCGACCTTCTGTGCAGCCCTATATGATTTCATGGATCAAATATGATCCTCAGAAAGAGATCTCCAAACTTACAATCCCCGTACTGATTATTCAGGGAACAACAGATATTCAGGTAGGTATAGATGATGCAAACCGCCTTGCAAAAGCGCTACCCAAAGCAAAACTGGTGATTATAGAAGGGATGAATCACATTCTGAAACCAGCTTCCGCTGATCGTCAAATGAATATTGCGACTTACACTCAGCCTGATTTAGCCCTTAAAGAAGAGCTGATTTCCAATATTGTCACATTCATCAACCCCGGATTGAAGATCCAAAAAACGATTCTTTAAAGGAGAGCCAGGCACTTTTACGGAAAAACATTTATTGAGATTAACACCAAATAAAGAGGGCATTAATATTTACCTAACAATTATCTTATTTATACAACTATCTTATTATTTTTGGACCAGAAAATGCAATGACAACCCAAATGATTTTTTTTATTCTTTAAGCTTATATAATAATTTGCTTATTTTATCATTGCATGAATATTTCTGTACGAATTTGGATGTTAAGCAATGGTGAAAATAAATCTGTTTATTCTGCTCGTTTTTCTGACCGGATTACCATCCATGGCCAGAATGCCGATAGTCGATATACCGATTAAATCTGGAACAAGTGCAGATGATACCTCAAGCGTTAATCTCCTGAATCAGCAATGCTGGTCACTCCGAAGAGCAGATCCATTATCAGCGATAGTTATCGGGAAAGAGTCTTTGGAAATAGCCAGAAAGATTGGATATGATAAAGGTGAAGCCCAGGTTCTGAACTATTTGGGCATTTGCTATTTAAGACTCGATGATTCACCTACTGCAACAGATTATTTTTATAAAGCACTTTCATTTAGCGACAGTTTAAATATCAGTATTGAAAAAGGATATGCGCTGAATAATATTGCAAGTTCACTACTTGCCGAGGGTGAAAACCGTCAGGCGCTCATCTTTGCCCGTAAAGCTTTGGTCCTTCAGATCCAGAATAAGGATACCAGGGGAATTGCCTATGCCTATATGCGGATGAGCGATATCTTCTATCGGCTTCAGAAATACGATTCCCTTTTAATTTCTGCCCAAACAGCCTTAAATCTCTTAAAAGAGTTGGGGATGAATGAGACCTCACTGATCGCGCTGAAAAGTATTGGACGTGCGTGGGAAGGAAAGCACCAATACACGAAAGCATTGAGCTGTTATTTGGAAATTGTAAACTCCAAATCAATTTCACCTGTGACTGTCCGCAATGTCGATACAGATCTTGCTCGGGTATATAATCTACTAAATTTACCCGACAAAGCTATTTATTATGGAAAACTATGGCTGAGCACAGAAAAGGGGAATGATCTTATCTTTTGGCAAATTGCAAACGCCTTTGCGCTAAAGAACGATTGGAAAGAAGCTTTCAGGTATGCAAAGATGAGTATAGCTGCAATTGATAGTGTCGCTAAAGAAGAAAAATCAAGTCAAATCAAAAACTTACAGATTCTATACGAAACAAGAGAAACCGAAAGAGAAAATGCGAATCTAAAAACAAAGCTCAACTTTAACAAACTGCTTGTGAGTGCATTTGCCGTCATTATTGTTCTGATTGGGATGCTTTTATTTATTCTTGAGAGTAAGAAAAATCAACAAATACGTCTGAACAAATTATTGAATCAAAAAAACGAAGAGATTTCGGAACAACGCGATCGCCTGGATGAACTAAACCAGACAAAAAATAAATTGTTTTCAATCATTGCGCACGATTTACGAGGTCCAATCGGTAGTGCTTACACATTTCTCGAGCTTCTTACAACGCACGAAAGCGAATTCACAAAACAAGAATTACTCGACAACCTGGTTTTGATTAAAGATTCGTCAAATGCAACTTACAAACTGTTGGAAAACCTTCTCACATGGGCACGCGCGCAAAAAGGTGAGATTGTGTTTAATCCTATAAAAAGTGACTTATTTAAATTGGCACAATCGAATATTGAGCTGTTTATCTCGAATGCAGAAACCAAGAAAATTCGAATAACAAATGAAATAGATTCTGATCTCGAATTCGAATTCGACCAGGAAATGATCAATACAGTAATGCGAAATCTGATTAATAATGCCATTAAATACACGCGTGAAGGCGGTCAAATAACGATTTCAGCAAAAGAGTTGACTGATAACGTTGAAATTAGCGTTACAGATACCGGGATCGGGATGGACAGCGAAACTACAGGATTACTCTTTTTTACCGATCTGAAACGAAACAGAAGAGAAGGTACAAAAGGGGAAAAAGGAACCGGATTGGGACTGATTCTGTGCAAAGAGTTTGTTTGGAAACATCAGGGAACCATTTGGGCTGAGAGCGAACCGGAAAAGGGAAGTACCTTTAAGTTTGAATTGCCGCGAAGTCATCCCCAAAAAGAAACTGTTTAACTATTTTTCGAGCCGACCCATTAGAATCGCAAACAACAAAGCCCAATTATCAGCAAATTGGAATATGGACTTGCAAAATTCAATGTGAAACCCATCCAGGGAATTCTCTTTGAAACAATTGTACGGAAATCTTGTGGATTAAAATAAAAAATGCCCCCATTTACATTTATTGGGATTATTTCTCATCCGGTCCAAATCGTCAGGATCAAATTGTGTACTCATATTTCAACGGATTCATTCTACAACAGAGAATTTGTTTCGTTCTATTTTCGGATAAATCACAGGAGTAACAGCAACCGGATATTTAACAAATCAAGCTAACTGACTGATACCTGGTTTTCTGATACCAGAAATGTTTGAATCAATACTCTATGTACAATCCGGCTAAATGCCCATGGATAATAGAATCCCAGCGTAATAACTGTCAACAGGATCTGTCCCCACATAAAAAAGAAATCAGAAAGCAAATCACCATCATATCCCATCAATATCTGCTGACCATTAACAATATTGCTTTTTGTATGCTCTGCAAAATACCTGTACAACCGGAGGTAAGCCATCGGAAAATAGATTCCGAAAGTGATTACAGCCAACAAAAGTTCTATCCCGATTTTTCCGGTCGCCGGGAAAAATTCTGTATCCCAGCTGAGCAGATAATCCCGATATCTGAAATCGACCATCCACTTCAATATTAAATAGATGTTCGGCACCAGACTAAACATGACAATCAGCTGATAAACCAAAAGAAAATTCTGTGACTGAAGATCAATTGATGATTTCAAAATGCTAAAAAGCAGTATTCCAACGAGAAGAAACGGGATAAAAATGGTCAGTGTTATGATCCAAAAAAGCTTGCCGCCTTTTCCTTTAAAAGAAAACCTATGTGAATTGTACGAGACCCCGTTGGTGAAAAAGCGGTGCATATTTTTGATAAACCAAGGGAGGTATATCCCTACTGTAACAATTGAAAGCAATAAACCTGAGACGATTATTCCAATATATTTCCCTAAATGATAATTACATATCACCTTCTCCTCTTTATATTCAAGGCTCTGAACCACCAATTTGACCATATAATAAATAAAGGTGTAGGCCATCGCTAAAATGAACGCGAGATAAAGAAAGAATAATTTTGATGGTCCTTCAGCGGAGACATCCGAAGCTATAAGTTCTTTAAACTCCTCAAGTAGAAAATGAATTGGAATCATAAAGAAAAAAAAGAACGCAATCCATACCGGAAGAAACTGAATTCCCTTAAGCGTAAAATTCAAATAATTTTTCATCAACAACAATTATAATAGTTTGAAAGGCAGTATTAAAAGTAAGTTTTAATCAGAAAAAACAACTCAAATGACTGATTATCTGACCGCCCTTCTCACCGAACATTTCGATATAAAACTATAAAGTTCTTAAGACAAAAGATCGTTCAGCAATAATCTTAATGAAAAATTGATGTTTCTCTTTAAAGCATTATTCATCAAGGTTCTGCGTAACAACCCGAAAATCGTTATCTGGCAACTAACCAATCTCTTTTCAGTAACAACAGCAGAAAAAACAGCCCAATCACGAAGAACACTGCGATTGCTAAGACAGAGTAACGCATACTTCCGGTTACTACCTCAATAATCCCAAAACTGAAAGTTCCTGCAACTGTAGCCAATTTCTCCATTACATCGTAAAAGCTAAAAAAAGAGGTGTGGTCGGTGGTTTCAGGAAGCATTTTCGAATAAGTAGAACGGGCCAGTGATTGAGAACCGCCCATCACAATTCCAATAAATACTGCAGCAATAATAAAGCCGGCATTCCCTTTAACCATAAAGACGTAAACACAAATAATAATCCAGACAATTACTGAAACGACAAGTGCTTTCAGATTTCCAATTCTTCCTGAAAGCCTGGCAAAAAACCATGCGCCAAACATACCGACTAATTGCACCATTAAAATAGTAGGAATCAATACGCTTTCCTTTAATCCCAACGCTTTTTCGCCATAGGTTACAGCCATAAACATCGTTGTAAGCATCCCCATCATTAAAAAGAAAAATGCAGTCAGATATATACTTAAACGATACGATTTTCTGATTTCATTAAAAACAATTTGCAATTCCCGGTATCCGTTGGTAAGAATACGGCCTCCCGGAACACGTTTACTAAATACATATTTGGGCAGATACCTGAATGTGATCGTCGAGAAACCAATCCACCAAACAAAAACAGTTAAAAATGAGATGCGTGCCGGCATATCCGACTGTTTGTCGAATCCGAAAAGCTCCGGCTTCATGATCATCAGCAAATTAAATAAAAGAAGAATCACGCCTCCCAAATAGCCCATCGAATAGCCACGTGCACTGATCCGATCCTGATCCTCGGGTTTGGCAATTACAGGAAGAAAGGAGTTGTAAAACACGATACTGCCTCCGTAACCTAATGTTCCCAAAGCAAAGGAGATAACGCCTAACTCGATATGATTGGCATCGAAGAAGAAAAGCATTCCGCAACCCGTTGCTCCAATGATGGTAAACGCACGCATAAATCCTTTACGACGGCCCGTATAATCGGCCATGGAGGAAAACAACGGTGAGCCAATCGCGACCAGGAGGTAAGCCGCTGCAATTGCCCATGAGTACAAAGCTGTATTGACAACTTTAAATCCAAAAAACGAGACCATAAAATCGGTCCCATGGCGCGTCACCGTGTTGTAATAAATCGGGAATATAGCAGAAGCAATGGTTAACTGGTAAACCGAGTTTGACCAGTCGTACATTACCCACGCCCGCACAACTTTTGGATCACCTTTTTCGATGATCTGAATATCCTTCCTTTTTATCAATGGCTCAATATTTAAATATCAGGTGTCAAAAGTAGGAAATTCCGAAAGATGGTGAACTATGCCTGAAAATATCATGAAATAAGCCATTCACCCGTTCTGCCAACTAAAAAACCCGGTAAAATCAGGCACCACAAATGTCAAAATCTCACGCCCATGATACTTTAGAAAGTGAGGTTTAACTTTGGATCGTTAAAATCAGACAGACCTGTTATGCCAGATTCTGTTTTTCTCTGTTGTAATCTTTTAGAAGTGAAATAAATAAACCGGAACCGATTGCGATCATTGTAACTGAAAGAAATGGCGCATGTTTTAAAATCAAAAACTGCAGATCACCTCCGGAAAAGCGGAATGAAAGCGGGACTAAGACATAAAGGATTGCCAATGCGGTCACTTTTTTGTTGCTGATTGATTTCCGCGAACGCATGATCAGAAAAAGGGCAATCCCCAACAATAAAAAGCACCAAACCACATTGACAGGGGAACTGATTAAATAAAAGATTTCTCCATTCTGTATTGAAATGGTTAGCGGGAAGATTGCGGCAAATATTCCAAATAATACCGCGATACGCGAAGATTTTTGTGTTTTCATATTGAAATGACATTTAAATGATTAATGCGACAAATGTATTGCTCATCAAATGGCTGTACTAATTTTTGCGGGTGGAGAAAGGGTGGAGCAGTGGGTGGAAACAATATTAACCCGGCAAGAAAAGAAAAAAGGAAAGGAATAACCCCAATTGCTAAATCTCATTTCGGTTTTTGGCAAACCAGGCGGCCTCCCTGCGATTGGATATCTTTAAAGCTCTGTAAATATTATTGATGTGGGTCTTCACTGTGCTCAGACTGACAAAGAGTTCGTCGGCGATTTGTTTATTCGCTTTTCCCTCACCAATTTTTTTCAGTACTTCTTTTTCCCGTTCCGAAAGTTTCTCAATAAGTGGATTGCCAGGATCAATTCCTTTGTTATCAAGATTTGAAAGGATGGTTTTCAATCGGTTATCCTGATTCTGCCGGTCGATTATCAACCAAATTTTTGATGTTGCGAATGTCAGACCAATTAATAAAACCGCCATATAAGGGGCCTTGCTCCAAAACCAATCAACCCGATTATTCGTGAACGAAAAACCGATCGCCGATAACGCTGTGAAGATCATTATCCCAATTAAAATTCTTTGTATTTGCTTATTGATCAGCATATATTAAAAGATAAAGAAATAAACACAGCTTAAAAATCAGAAAACTAATTCTCTTTGTCGAATGTGATCCCTTTGGTATATTCTACCTTGAACTGACCGTCTTTGTCAGAATAGATCATATATGCATCAAGTTCAGGATGTTGTTTCAAAAACTGACGCGACCCTTCAAGTCCAAGCACCATTAGTGGCGTGTCATAGCCATCGGCTGTTAATCCATCTTTTGCAATCACAGTGACGCTTAGAAGGTTGTTTTTATACGGATAACCTGTGTGCGGATCAATAATATGCGAAAATTTCTGACCATTCTCCTCGAAAAACTTCCTGTAATTACCGGAAGTCGTCACTGACTTGTTATCGAGAAGGATGATTGTTTGTAAACTTTCGCCAGCCGTATTGTTCCCATCAGTTGGTTTGTCAACTCCAATCCGCCAGAAATCACCTTTCGGATTTTTTCCCTTTGTGCGTACTTCGCCGCCGATCTCAACCATGAAATTCTTGATACCAAGCGACTCGAAATAACGATAGACCACATCTACGCAATAACCCTGGGCAATTGAATTCACATCAATTTTAATTCCGGGAAGATCTTTGATCAGCTTCCTGCCTGCGATCCTGATCTTTTCCATTCCCACATATTGAAGCAAACTGTCAATTCTGGAGGAGTCTATTTTTACCTTTTTTTCAGGACCAAAGCCCCAGGCATTTACAAGCGGACCAACGGTGAGATCAAATGCGCCATTGGTCTCCTTATTGATTTCTACCGATTTATTATAAACTTCGATAAACATATCGTCCAGCAGAACTGTAGAATCGTTTTGATTAATTCTCGAAACGATCGAGTTGGGAATATATTCCGAGAAAGTGAGGTCGAAAGCTTTAAACAGGGAGTCAACCTGCCCGGAGAGGTCTTTATCCGCTTTATCTTCATAGGTGATATGGAAAGTGGTTCCCTGCGTAAACCCTGCAATTTTTCGGTAGGGCGCAGGTTGATCGGTATTGCAGCTAATGAAAATAAAAATCAATGTCAGCAACGGGTAAAATGGAAGATGATTCCTCATATTTCAATTTATTATTAAACTAAATCAGAACGCTGCAAAAATACAAAGATTGGAGAAAGGTTACTATTCCATAAAAAATTGATTTGAATCTTTTACGGACCTAAAACAAGGGCTTCAGGCAGCCAAAAACACCTTCAGTGTGCAACATATTCAGTCGGTAACGCTTAGAAAGACATTTCCGGAATTACATTTCCACTTCGAGCCGTTACAAACCCTGTTCGGGTGCTTACATATTCAGTATGTGACTTTACAAACGTCCTTACGATGATCATACTTTTACATTGGGAGGTTACAAACGCTGTTTCCGTAATTACATTTTTACATTATGATCTTACAAGTTCAGTTCCCGTAATTACATTTTTACTATGTGACCTTACAAACTCGGTTTCCATAATTACATTTTTACATCGGGTGCTTACAAGCTCTGTTTCCGTAATTACATTTTTACTTCGGAACCTTACATATTCAGTTCCCGTAATTACATTTTTACTTTGGGACGTTAAATACATTGTTTGCCTAATTACATTTTTACACCGGAGCGTTAAATACATCGTTTGGGTGCTTAAATGTTCTGTTGGGGACGTAAAATAGGTCGTTCGGGTGCTTAAATGTTCCTTTGGCGACTTTAAATAGGTTGTTCAGGTGTTTTAATTTTTACGGAGGGTCAAAATAATTTTCGGAAGGACTCATTCAATCCGCTGAAATTCAATATAAAATTCTCTATAGAGCTCATCATTCTGCTACGTGGAATTCCGGAAAGCGGGACTTATCCTTCAAACCCGATTGCTTAATTTCTCATTCTTCCTCATCAAATATCATTTGCGCTGTTTCATCTTCCGGAGCAGTCATCCGTGCACGGTGCAGTCGCTCCTGCCTGATCACAGAGAGTTTGTAAGTAAAAGCAGCCATTACAAAATATATAATCATCTGGGCCAACAGAAATAAAAGTTCCGGACGCACATCGTTGATAGAAACGCCCATTGACCGGATCCGAAGAAATGCAGGAATCATCGACGTACTGGGGAAAATATGCGACAATTGATATAACAAACCGGGGATCGCATTTTCAGGCCACGACAATCCGCTAACGAACAATACAATAGGAGACACAAACACGAGCGTCATAATAGAATGTTCGCGGCGACGAAACAACATTGAGATCATTAACCCGAGAAATATTACGGAAAAAAGGTAGGGTACCAATAAAATACAAATATCAGTAAAGCTCCCTTTGTCCGGAAAGCCAAACCATTTAGGCAAATACACCAATGTAAAGGCAATATTTACAAGATAGATCGTAAAGTAAGCCATCCCTTTTCCAAAAACGACCGAAAACATCCCCTGCCTGACCCTTATTCCAGGCTTAACCACCTGATTGTTTCGTCGTTCTTTTCCTGCACCGCCAATCATTCCAATCCCGATCAGCAGTGTTTGTTGCAGAATAATCAAAATAATCCCCGGCATCACATACGAACCGTACGAACCAGCCGGATTGTACAGATTATAAAATTTTGCAGGCATCGGATCACGCTGTTGCATTGCCTGCTCCTCACCGCTCCCGCCTGCCATCAAGCGTTTAATCTCAACGCCTGCTGACAATGTTCCGGTTGCTTGAATCGTCGCACTAAGCGTTTCTTTATAAATCAGAAAATAACTCGCATCACAATAAACGCTAACCGATGTTTGATGTCCCTGTAAAAGCTCTTTTTCAAATCCTTCCGGAATAAGGATCACCCCTTTTGAATTGCCATCCCAGAAGAGCTGTCGTGCTTCATGAAGACTGCCCACTTCCTGCGCAACAGATACCTCCTTCGTCGCACCAAGCATCCTGATAATTTGTCGGCTGGAAGCGGTATTGTCGAGATCGACCGCAGAAACGGGAATATCACGGACAACATTATTTTTGTACGCAATTGAGTAAACCAAAGGATAAGCCAGAACCGCAAGGAAAAAAATAAGCATTGCCCCCTTATCTTTAAATATGGTCTTCAACTCATCGACGAACGAGAACCAGGTGAGGTCAAGTCCCGAGATAACAGCTTTCGGAATATTAAATAATCGCATTGTTTATTTTTTTAATCAAATTAATCGCCGTAAGGAATTGATATTTCGTGATTATTGCCGATACCAGTATTTGTGATACGTCAGTTTCCTTTTCATCCCCGGAAATGCAAGAATTCCTCCCAGAATAAACGGGATGAAGGCAAGAAAAGGGAGTATTACTTCCGAAATTGGCTCACCTCTTAAGGTTTGACTCATAAAAATTTGTAGCCAAAACGTATACGGAAAGATCAGTGAAAATAACTGAGCAAGGAATGGCATTGCAATTGACGGAAAAGTAAGTCCTGAGAATGTGAGTGCCATCATTGTATAAGCACTTCCAAGTGATAACGATAACCGCAGGTTCGCAGTCAGTTTTAGAAACAAAATAGCCAGAAATTGGTATGAAATAATCAACAAAATCTCCGAAAACAGGATAACAAACAAACTGCCGTGGACGGGAGTTCCTAATGTCTTCATCAGAATGATATTCATAATCATCATATCCATAAAGAACAAAAAGGTATATGGAAGCATTTTCCCGGCAAGTGCCACCGCAACATTACTTTTAGCCAACGAGATCAGGTCACCTGCAGTTCCCTCTTTCAACTCCATACCCAACGCATAAACAGATCCAAGAAAGATGAAAACGACCGCAAGAAGGGGTAATAACCCAAGAACCAGAAAGTATGAGTAATTTCCGAATGGATTAAAAAGAAGATGAGCATTAACTTTTACAGGCCGGACCGTTTCAATTGCCTGTGCAGGAGTTTGCCCTTTTTTAATGGCTACCTGCACTTTAACACCAGCTGAAATTGTTGAAAGTGTCGTATATAAGCCTGATTTTAAAGCCCCACCCTTTACCACATTTGAATTGTTGATATAAACAGCAATTGCAGGGGATCCGTTGTTCATCATTTTTCGTTCGAGGTCTGATGGTAAAACTACAATGGCATCTATTTTACCCGCATCCATCATTTGTTTGGCTTCGCTGGTTGAACCCAGCCGCCACATCACATTGCAAACAGGTGTAGCATCAATCATTCGTGTGACCTTCGAGGAAAACGCAGTATGATCCATATCAACCACAGCAATCGGCAAATCGCGGACAACACCGCCGGAAAAGAGCCAGATAATGATTAAAAATGCAGCTACCGGAGCGATCATTGTCGTAAATACCAACACCCAACTGTCAGCTATTCGCCTGGTTTCACGCCGGATGACCCTGGCAAGGGGTGTATTCATTAACTTGTTTAGCATCTTAACGATCCTGTTTCTTCACAGCATCCCAATTGACCAGTGCAGACATTCCGGGACGCAATCCATCAACTTTATCGACCGGAACGGCATGAATTTCAAATGTTTTCATATCGAAATCGCCTGAAGTTTTTGTTGCATTCCATGTCGCAAATTCACCAAGTGCATTAATGTAATTCACTTTAAGCAATACCTCTTTCATTCCAAGCGCCGGGAAACGGGCTTTGAATGTTGATCCTTTATGGATCGCCGCCAGCAAATCTTCGCGAAGGTTAAATGTCACCCATACATCCGCTAAATCTACAATTGTAATAACCGGATAACCAGCAGGGACAAGTTCACCACATTCGGAAATTATGTTGGCTATTTCGCCATTGACCGGGGCAAAAATCCGGGTTTCGGAGAGATAAGAATTCACTTCAGTTAATACGCCGTCGGCTTGCATTACAAGAGCGCCGGCAGCGGCTTTATCTTCATATCGGGCACCTTTCTTCGCCTTGTCGTACAAAGAACGGGCTGCTTTCTCCGTTTCGACGGCTGCTTTCATCCGTGTTTCAGCTTCATCTTTCTGTTGTTCCGCAACAACTCCAGACTTAAACAGGTTATCAACGCGTTGAAAAGTCTTTTTTGCAAAATCAGCAGCCGCCAATGCTGTCTGCCATGAATTAAATGCAGCCTGAATATCCTCTTTCTGAGCACCATTATCGGCTTTCTCCTTTTGGGCTCCGGCGGCCTTTCGGACAGCAGATGCCTGCAGGTATTTCGCATCCAATTCAGGACTGCTAAGTGTGAAAAGAAGGGTTCCAGTCTGTACGTCGTCACCTTTGTGAACCAAGAGGCTGTCAATCCGTCCAATCAGTTTTGAAGCAACCTTCACCTGAGTGGCCTCAACTTCCCCCTGAACCTCAAGCGGAATTGGTTTTGCCACAATCCAGATGGCGAAACCGATAAAAATGATCACCGCCAGAATTGCTCCGGCAATCACGTAATGTTTAGTCTTATTCATAATTTATGTATCTCTGTTTAATTGTTTTATTTCATCAGGAAGACAGACGATATAGATCTCTTTTCACCTTTTATTTTTAGACGCATGGCATGCGTCTGTACTGTGTTCTCAATACCTTCCCTGTTTAGCGTCAGGATTATTCATGTAGCTTACAAACTTGTCCGACATTCCGGAATAATACAGCAATTTCGACAATGAAACGTCCCATGCATAAATCGCCTGCAATCTTTCGATTTTTGCTTTCGCAACCGCCAGATTTGCATCCGAGACTTGCGTTGTGGTTGCCATTCCCTCCGAAAAAGCTTTTTCTCTGGCACGCGAATATTCGTTTGTAAACGCCATAGCAGCATCGAGTTCGTTGATTTGCTCAAGGTACATATGCAACTCCTGGTAGTATTTGGTAATGGCCGAATAGATATCAGATTCAGCTTTGGCATAGAAATCATCTGCCTGCATCGCCTGAAACTTAGCAGCTTTTACCTTCCGGTTTCGGGCCGCTCCATCGAACAGGCTCCACTGCAGACCCACACCCACCATGTAATCGGGAAGGTAGGGTGAAAGATCTTTATTCACGATATCATAAGTTCCAGTGGCAGCAATTGTTGGTAAATAAGCTGATTGCTCAACCTTTATACCTTGCTCTGCCAACTCCTTTTTCTTATTGACCTGACCCAATAAGGGGCTATTCTCTTTAGATTTAACCTTATAAAAATCAAGTGATTCAATATTCTCAATGTAAAATAGTTCCGATAGCGGATGGATTGTGGATTTCTCCGACTCCGCAACCGTATTTAAAACAGCTTCGTTCAATATTTCAACCTGACGATCCGACTTCTTCAGTTCGCGGTCTGCATCGGCAAAGTAAACTTTCGCATTTAAGACCTCAACCTGGGCAATCATCCCCTCTTTCGCAAGTTTCTGTGCATCGTCGAAATGCTTTTGCATTCCGGTTTTTACCTCCTGACGAACTTTCACCGCCTGATTAGCCAAAATCAAACCGAAATAACGCTCGACCAATTCACTTGTAAGCTCATGTGATCTTTGAATCGTCTCTATTTCAGATTCTTCAAACTTAATTTTAGCAGCTTTGTTTGCCGCATTAATTTTGCCTCCTGTATAAAGCGGCATTACAAATCCTGCATTTACCATTCCGAATTTTTTCTCCTGGATAGTTTTAATCCAGTCTCCATTGTTAACCGTTTCTAGACCTTCGAGCATTTTTCCGCGAATAACAGCAGTCGAAACATCATCAGGAAGAAACGGCATTATACTATTTGTCTTGGGATCAGGATTTGGTACGCCACCAAATTTGCCGTAATGGCCCAATGTGCTGTAAAGCGGCGTTATTGCATCCCGTACGGGTGTAAGGTCAAGCTCTAGATTATCCGACATATAAATATAAGAAGCACTCAGTGAGATCCTCGGCAGGTGCAATCCTTTGGCCGCTTTCACCTCTTGCTCCATCTGAAGCGATTTGTTATTGTACTGTTTAATCAGATGGTTGTTTTGAAGTGATAGGCTCAATGCTTCTTCAAAAGTGAGATTTTTCGACACTGTTGAGCTGTTTTGACCGCAAAGCGAAACTCCGGTCATCACAAAGAATGCTATCAATATATTAGCTTTCATTCGGTTCTATTTTTTTAAGGCGTTGATTGAAAATTCAGCCACTCGATTTTGATCTTCAGTTGTCCAGGTGGTACTCCCGAAAAAACCTTTCATCCGTAGATTAATAAATTCAATGGGATAAATGACAACGATACCATATGCTTCCTCCGGGGAGATTAGCTTACTCAGTTCGCCATTCTCAATTCCGATATTTATCACTCTTTCACATAGACTCTTAATGTGCTGTCGTTGTTCTTCCGATATCTGAAAATTATAATCATGCATCAGAACATGAATAAATTTGATCTCCTCCGGAGAATCGGAAGCCATTTTAAATAGCTCCCCGATCAACTCGTTGATCACCTCTTTAATTCGGGTACAGGAATTCAATAAAAACTCGAGTTTTCCAATAATTCGTGCGACCTTCGTATAAAGTAGTTCCGTAACCAGTTCCTGTTTGCTTGTGTAAAAACGGTAAAGGTATCCCTCTGCAACCCCGGCTCGACGTGCAATTGAGGAAATTGAGGCTCCTCCATATCCATTCTGAACAACCAATGCGATCGTTGCCTCCCTGATTCGTTGAATCTTACCCTCGTCTATTACTCGTGCCATTCAAATGAATATTTAATGAATGATTATTCATTCATGTTTTGATGCGAAAGTATATAAACAATTTAAACTGCAAAATAGCAGCTTGAAAATTTTACAATTCGTTAATACACAACTTTAATTGGAGACAGGCCGTAATTCATATGCAACTGGAATTCGAACTTAACCAACGAAACCATTTGTCGGAAGATTCTTTAAGTGGTTGATTTGAGAAGTGAGGAAAATGAGACAATATCCACATTAAAATTCAAAGATAGCGCGAACCGAAGTAATGATGATTATTTCGGTGATGATGCCCTCATGTGCATAAAGTTTTAACGAATCCAAATAACTGAAAATAAACATACCAAAGTATTTTTTTTAGCAATTTCATATCTATATCCATTAAATAATACTTACCTTTAAAGTGTCATCGGTTCCGAATCATTTCTATGCACCGTTGCCGGAAAATCGATCCGGAATGCGAACTTAAAGAACAGAGGAGAGCGATATGAAAACAACCAATTATTTTCCATTGCTGATCTTTTTTGTCACTTCAACTTAGAATTGAGGTCCGTTTTTTTTCGACTATCTATTTTAGTATCGCGTTGAGAATTTATTCACAAGCTTATAAAATAAAATACTATGAAAACGATGAAAATTCTGATCCCCTTTATGGTGGCGTTTATGTTTGTATTTTTTTCAAGCAGTATTTTCGCCCAGACCGACATTGAAAACCACGCTCAGTTATCAAATCTTAACAAGACAATTATGATGCATACCAATGCCATTGCTTCAGGTGAGGCTAAAACCAAAAATGACCAGGTAACGCACTACAATGAATACAGAAAAAGTTTAGCGGAGGCTAAAAAAACACATAATCTGTTGAAAAAGGTAATACCTGCAAAAGCTATGTCGGAGGCAATAGTTCATCATGATAATATTGATAAAAATTATGCATCCGCAACAGCTCATGCAAACTCGATGCTTGAAGAATTAAAAAATGAAAAACCTGACGATACAAAGATGAAAGAACATGCAAAAAAAATTCACGATGCCGTGGAGATGGCTGAAAAAGACCATCAGGCTTTAATTAAAGATTCCCATTAGTTCTTTGAGCATTTAATTCTTCAAAATTTATGGTGAAATTAAACTTCGTTTTCAGAATCGACCTGGCTCAATAACCGTAAAACATAAAAAAAGAGTCAGAAATTATTTGACTCTCTCCTTATTAACGAGCGGAAAACGAGACTCGAACTCGCGACCCTCAGCTTGGGAAGCTAATGCTCTACCAACTGAGCTATTTCCGCTTTTTTTATTGGTGACGCAAAATTAGAATAATTTTTCAAAATTCAAGGAACTAAAACCCGGTTTCGTATCTTAATTCAAAAAGTATTAAATTTGAGTAACCGTTCATTTACAGGTCATTTGCAATAATCATTATATATCTGAAATTCAGAATTATATAAATAAATAACGATATGGCAACAAAAGAAAAAATCATTCTTTGGCTTCCACGACTGCTTTGCATTGGGGCGATCCTTTTCGTAAGCATGTTTGCGCTTGATGCATTTGAACCGGGAATACCTTTCGGTCAGCAATTGCTAAACTTCTTAATGCATTTGATTCCAACCTGTGTACTATTGCTCCTTCTTTGGATCTCATGGAAAAAACCGTTCTGGGGTGGAATTTTATTTGCAATTATAGGTATAGTTACCAGTCCATTAGTTTACAACCTGAATTACAATCGAACGCATTCGGTGATGACGAGCCTGTCTATTATTTTGATGATTACGGTTCCATTCATTGTAATAGGTATTTTATTTATGATGAGCCACAAGCAGGAAAAAAAAATTGACTTCTTAGTTAATTTACAGCATTTCAAACGGATAAGACATTTTTACAGGAAATGGACTATTAGAATATATCGACAGTTCAGGACAATAAATATCCGTTACAATCATTTTTTAAAAAGGAGGACGATCGCATTTATCGCATCCTGATAATTGGAGTATTGCATACGATAAAAACTAATTTCATCAAACCAGTCAAAAAACCTAGCCACATTATCAGGATCCGGATTGACCCACGTTTCGGGTAAAAGTGTCTGAATAGCTTCCCGTTTTTCAACTTCCTCAAAAACAAAAGATTCATCCTGCGAATACTTTACAAATACAAATGCCTTTACCGGAAATGCAGTTTTGGATCCGGGTTTGTTATTCCCGACCGGCAAATGGCGTACAACCTTCCCTGTAGCCGCTTTTTCAGGCACAATAGTCAAGAGTTCCGGATAAAATGATTCAAGCGTTTTTAATGACCCCTCTTTAACAGAAATAGCCAATGGCAGACGATATACAAATCCGTTATTCCGGTTAATGACATTGAAATCGTCAGAAAGAACCGCAAAGCCATGAGCCTGCAATAGCGCTGAAATAGTACTCTTCCCGCTACCTGCCTGTGCCGGGAAAATAATCGCGGATCGTCCATCGGAAACTGCAGCAGAATGGAGTGAAACCATCCAGTCAAGATCAGCGACATTGTAAAGAACACCAAATAATTTTTGCGAAACCGCACCACGAAGAAACTGGCTGTTTTCGATATCGAACGCCTCCACGGCTTTCCCATTGTACCTGAATACCAATAATTCGTCAGATTCAAATACTTCGAAAAGGAGTCCTTCTACTGTGGAGTTAGTTTCGAGATGAGCCATCGTAGGG
This sequence comes from Bacteroidales bacterium, assembly GCA_038236995.1. Taxonomy (GTDB): domain Bacteria; phylum Bacteroidota; class Bacteroidia; order Bacteroidales; family Prolixibacteraceae; genus JAAFHB01. The sequence continues at coordinate 41,211 of JBBRZE010000036.1, forward strand.
TGAAAACAATTCATCAACCACTCATTTCCATACCTAAAACATATAAACTGATTTCCAATCAGGTAGTTTTTTTCAGAAAATAAAGGGAATACACAGTCGTCAAATTCAACGCGCAATTCAGGTGAGTGATAAACCTTATTTGTAGTGTCATTTAATTGGTCTACCCATATAATGATATCATTCACAAATTGTTGAATTTCATCTTCAGAAACACTGTAGGATAAACTTAAATTAGCAACAATCTCCGGAGCAGTGAAACCATGCGAATATTTGTCAAACACCTCCCATGCCGGCTTTTCAAAAAGGACAAAAGACCGGGATGCGGCAAACCAAACAGCCGTCGAATCTCCAATTTTTTTGCTAACCGTTAAAATCTTAACTTTCTTGTTACTTTTCAAACTAACCTGAATTAATACAAAATTCGCAGGGCAAATTGCGGATGTGAGAATTACAAAAGTAAGAAACGAACAAGCATTAGCAAATGTATATGCCTTCATAATAACTCCTCACACGAAAGCTTCACATTAATTGACAAATTAAAAAGATCAATCTCAATTTTATTACCTTTGAATCTGAAACTTATGCTTGGTTAAAATCAATTAAAACAAAAAAGATGGCAGATATTAATTCGAAAATCAGAGAATTTGTTTTGAAAAACCTGGATGAAACACCTTTAACAGGGATAAAAGATTTATTTTGGGAGTCTTTACGAAATACCGGTACTGAATTATGGCTTGACACAGGTGATATGGGTGAAGCAGAAGCCAACTGGACGGCTGAAATGAGTGCACTGACCACCAATAACACCCTTCTGAATAATGAAATTCAAAAAGGCATTTACGACAACTTTATTTCTGAAGCCAAAAATATTGTAAAGGATCTGCCGGCAGAGGATCGGGTAAAGGAAATCGCTTTCATTCTAAATGCAAGACATGGTCTAAGATTAGCCAAAAGATTTGGCGGTTACGTTAGCGTGGAACTTCATACAGGTACGGCATATGACTTAAATGCAATTGATTATTACGGAAAAAGATACCATGAAATTTGCCCGGATCAGTTTATTGTGAAGGTTCCCTATACTGCCGTAGGTCTGCTTGGAGCAAGACGATTGAAAGATTCGGGTGTCAGGATTAATTTCACCCTTGAATTCAGTGCTCGCGAAAATGTAATCGTAACAAGGGTTGCCAGACCCGATTATCTGAATGTATTTCTTGGAAGAGTCGGTGCTTATATGATTAATAATAAACTTGGTGATGGCTCCGGAGCCGGAGAAAAGGCAGTAATTTCTTCCCAGAAGTGGGTCACTGCATTGTCTGAAAAGAATCCCTGGCAGACAAAACTAATCGCAGCAAGTTTGCGGAATCATAATCAGCTTGAAATGCTTGCAGGAACCGATGTCTTTACGATGCCTCCCAAAGTAGCCGCGTCAGGACATGCATCCCTTTCGAGAAAATTTGCTTCGATGATTCATCAAAACTATGAGGTAAGTCAGTTTGAATCGGCTAAAGGGTCGGGAATCGAAAAGTTTTGGGAGGTTGACGACAAAGTACTTCATCTTGCAGAAAGACTTTCCATGCAAGTTCCAGCCACAGGTGACGAACTGATTCACATTGCAGAAGAAGAGGGTTGCAGAGATATGTTCCCAATATTGACGACAGCGGAGAAAAGCTTCATCGCTTCTGACGGCAAAATACCGGTGCATTTAAGATGGGAGAAAAAGATTCAAAACGGTGAAATTGCGCCCGACACATTGCTGACGTTGGCAGGGCTGGCCTCATTTACGGCTGATCAGAAGATGCTCGATCAGCGGATCAGAAATATAATTGGATGATTCTATTTTCGTAAGAAACGAATCGGAAAAGACAAAACCTGCTGACAATCGGCAGGTTTTTTTATTTGCAGAATCCAATCGGTAAGTTAGTTGAGACGAATACCGATATGCTTATTCACAAAACTCCCGGTTTGAAAAAGCACCAAAACCCTTGGCTTTTTAAAGAAACCTGCGAATGATGTAACTCTTTTTCAAAATTGTGTAACTTTTACGGGATTAAAAGAGCTCACCTTTGACCTAATAAATAACGAGTAAAAAATAAAATTTAGCGTAATATGAAAGCTTTAAAATTAGTCGCATTGGGAATTGTACTCTTATGTGCAGGTGCAGCTCAGGCGCAATTATCTGTTCGTTTTAACGTTGGTGTGCAGCCACAATGGGCTCCAGTAGGTTACGAAGATACACGTTATTACTATCTGCCGGATGTGGAGGCTTATTATGATGTTGAAAACTCCATGTTTATTTATTATGAAGAAAATTCATGGATTCACCGGAGTTACCTCCCCAGCCGTTACAGAAATTATGATTTGTACAATGGTTACAAAGTAGGGATGAGGGATTATCGCGGAAACACACCTTACTACAATCATCGTGAGTACAGAGTCAGGTATTCACATGGACGGAACAGGACAGTTCAAAGAACAATAGGCAATCGACCAGGAAGAGAATACTACCGTGACAGATCTGATCGCGAAAGAAATCAGGTTAACAGAGGTCGCTACAATAAAATAAATGGTAATGATAGACGTGGCGATGCAAGTTATGACAGACATGGCTATCAAAGAAAATAAAGTTATAGAACGTGGTCACAGCAGCAGAGGCGATTACAGGCAAAATGATCATGGACGCGGAAACGATAAAGGGCGTGATCGTCATTGAGACATTAACAGAGAATATATTATAGTCTAATTAAAATTTTAAGAGGTCATTCCAAACGTAAAGTTGGGATGGCCTCTTTTTTTTGCAGTAATACAGTCCTTAAAAGAATGAGATACACAATCCTGAAAATTCGGAGCATAAAGGGCAGAAATTCATTGCCTTAACTTTCTAACCGAGGTGCAATCCTTATGCATTTTGTGTTTAAAAGCGGCTTTTGTTACTGTCACTAAATAAAAAATCAGATATAAACTTGTATTTCAAATGATTATCAAATCCGAAAAGTATCAATGGCGGAGTTTAACAGATTTTGTGCCGTTTCGGAAGGTGATGAGATCTAATTTGATCACCTGCGAGGATCCACACCTGATACAGGTATTTAAATTCGGAATGATACCATTATTAGCGCACGAACCATTGAACATCACCAATGCGAGGGCTGAAGGGAATAAATCCGGCCATAACGATCCTGGCTACAATGGGTGTAATGCAATATTTTTGAAACAGGCTTTTCTAAAACCCATTCAGGTTCAAAGGTGCCTCATGCCAGCGGATGCGGACTACGAATGGTCCAATCAAAATAAACCATCCTTTGTATTCCTTCAAAACAAGAAACAGCCGTTCGCCTTTGCAGGACTTTACAATCATTGAAAAACCTGGATACGAAGGAAACTTTTTTCTCAATTACAATTATTACGAAAACAGCAAACCCGTTGCCGAAAAGCATCAGCGTGAAAAGGATGTTTTAAACTTGCTGTATGGTTACCCTTATAAAAAATGAATTTCTACACTATTTCAGAAATTGTCAATTGGAAGTGCAATAATGATCCTTAGATGCTGAATCCAATTGGAGAAAAACTACTTCAAGAAGTTATTACGCCTCCTTTGCAGCAACGTCGGTCTCATAAAGAAGAACCATCACCTGAAATGCCTAGTTTTCAGAATCGCCAGGAATAAGGAGAACAAAAGGAATAAGGTCAGTTTAAGACCAAAATTCTATTATTTATTAAGTTTATCGACTAAAAAAAGATTGCCCGAAAATTAAGTTCTGGGGAATGCCAAAAACCTGATGCCTAAAAAAAAAGAAGCCGTCTCAAATTCAACTTTTGAGGCGGCTTCTATATTTTAAACTTACAATTACTTATCGTCAATAATTGTATTAGTTATCGCGATCCTTATTCTTGTTTCTGTTTCCATTATCATGACGATTATTTCCCTTGTCATTGTTACGACTATTATTCCTGTTATCGTTTCCATTGTAGCGAACACGTTCAAATCTTTGATTTCTTTCATCACCACGCTTGTCGTACCTGTTATCACCGCCTCTGTCATTACCATCAATCCGATTGTAACGCCCCCTGTTAACCTGGTTTCTTTCGCGATCAGATCTGTCACGGTAGTAATCTCTTCCAGGGCGATCGCCGATCGTTCTTTGAATGGTCCTGTTCCGTCCGTGTGCATATCTGTCTCTGTACTCCCGGTGGTTATAGTATGGCGTGTTTCCGCGATAATCCCTCATTCCAACTTTGTATCCACCATATAAATCATAATTCCGGTATCGGCTGGGAAGGTAACTGCGATGCACCCATGAATTCCCTTCGTAATAAATAAACATTGAATTGTCAACATCATAATAAGACTCCACATCTGGCAGGTAGTAATACCGCGTGTTTTCGTAGCCTACAGGGGCCCATTGTGGTTGCACTCCAATATTGAAACGCACTGAAACTTGTGCCTGAACTGCACCTGCGAAAAACAGCACAATTCCTAAAGCGAGTAATTTTAAAGCTTTCATATTCTTAAATTTTAATTTATATTCTATTTCTTATTTTACAACCTCGCAAAAATGAGACCAGTTTTGCATGATCATATTAAATTGTGTTTAAAAGGGGTTATATCATTCACTCACACTTGAATTTTTCCGCACACTATAATTTATTTAATTCATTTAATATCAATGTATTTAATGCACCAATCCGGTTGAAATCAATTGGAACAATTATTTTATAAAAAATAAATCAGGTACCTGAATTAAGGGTACTTTGGCGTCAATAAGAATAAAAAAACGTGGTGCATTCAGGGATAAGAGGCTTCCAAAATCCAGATCACACAATGGGATAACGCCTGATCTGGCATGGAAATCTTACACCTTTTTTTTGTGAAATATTAACCAATGAGGTAATTCGAGAAGCTTCTGTGGCCCGATAATTGTAAATATTCATCATGTTTAGGTTAAATTAGGTTAGTTAGTTTTAGTAAAAGGATGGAGCCGGTCGGTTCTGTCCTTTTCATATATTAGGAAGGTCATAAGTAAGGTTGACAAAATATTTCCATCCTTCGGGGTCCAATCGCAAATCGATTCTGCAAAATGATTCGTTTACTTTGCTAGCCCTTCAATTTGCAAGATAAACAACCGAACTGCCTAGATTTACGACTCTCCTCATAAAAGCAGGGCGGATAAAATCAATCCTAAATAGAAAGGCCCATTATTGCTTTTTAGGACAGGGTGCAGAGGCAATAAAACGCGTAAAGTATGGTGCACAGAGATGGAGTAGAGGGCATTAAAGCATCAAATAACCTTATGGGAGTAGTAGGATTAAAGCTCCACAACAATCCGGATTTTAATAGCAAGAACTATCACAAATTCAAAGATCAGTCGATACACCTGGAATGTTGTGATGATTACTATATCTGGTATTTGGAGCAAACTACCTGAGCATTTCGGATATGAATTAGGACACTACTAAACCTCAAGAGGTTACAGAACAGAGGGTCAAAGGTTATGGAACTGGCTTACTTGCCAAACCTGTAAAACTCTTTCTGTCTTAAAGGAATAACGGCACAGAAAACTTTAACTCTAAAATATCACAAGCATTACCTTACGATGAGAATCTGATACGAACAATTCTCCATAAAATATGACAAGATTGAAAAGGAAAACGGATATCGGCCTAAAGACAAAGAAACCTGCTGGAGCAGGTATTTGAGACTGTTGCAAGGATTAACGAACCTATTTATCTGGACCAATATAAAAAATTATTACGTAACGGATTATTATAAAGAGCGGTGTATTGCATTCATTAACAATAAAGAAGGGAAAGATGGCAGATTTAACATTTATAAGCTTAAAGTTTAAAACGATATTGAAATAAAATATTCCTTTCAAATATTAGACTTCATCATCAAAATTTTATTGAATATTGAGCCCAAAAATGAAATGCTTCAGAAGCAAATAAAAAAACTCCGATAAAGCCTTATATTTCAAAGGATTATCGAAGCTAATAAGTACCCGGGGCGGGACTTGAACCCGCACGACCGTAATGGCCATTGGATTTTAAGTCCAACGTGTCTACCATTCCACCACCTGGGCATTACTATGAGCGGGAAACGAGACTCGGACTCGCGACCCCGACCTTGGCAAGGTCG
>JBBRZE010000037.1:0-47001 GCA_038236995.1 Bacteroidales bacterium
AAATTTGGAATCGCTCATCTGTTTTTATAATTTTGATGTGCTTCCAAAAAAGCAGAAAAACACATCGACCATGAAAGAATTGACAAAAGCTGAAGAGCAACTGATGCAAATACTCTGGAAACTGAAAAAAGGATATGTCAAAGATCTGATTGACAAAGTACCGGAGCCAAAACCCGCTTATAATACGGTTTCTACATTTATTCGGATTATGGAAAAAAAAGGATTTGTCGGCCATACCGCATACGGTAATACGCACGAATATTATCCGCTGATTTCCAAAAAAGAGTATACCAAACTATATATGAAGGGTTTCATCAAAAATTACTTCAGCAACTCACTGCAGGAAATGGTCTCATTCTTTGCCAAAGAGGATAAAATGAGCATTGCGGAACTTGAACAGCTTTTACAGGAGGTTAAAAAGGATTTGGAAAACGAAAAAAAGTAAAGCCATGAACACAACAGTTGTAAATTTCATGTTAGAGTCGGGCATTAGTCTGGCAATATTGACATTAGTTTACCTACTTTTTCTTCGAAAGGAGACTTTCTTCGTTCTGAACCGTATCTATTTATTGGGTTCGGTAAGTTTTTCCATATTACTCCCGTTTATTCATTTTCAGGTAAATAGCGGAATGCCTTCCATTATGCTGGATGAAGTTACCATCACTGCAACCGGATATCAGAATCTCTTACAGACAGTATTCGTTTATAGTTCTACTATTTCCAGTGAAATTGAAAAGACGATTCAATCAATCGGGCCGATCAGGTTTATTTATCTATTGGGAACCACATTTTTCTTTCTCGTCTTCTTGTACAGACTATTACAGATTTCAGCATTAATTCTGAACAACGAAAGCGAATTGAAAAATGGGATCAGGATCATTAAAATTGACCGTGATACTACCCCATTTTCGTTTTTCAATTTCGTATTTATCAGCAGAAATAATGAAACTAGTCAGGGAATGAGAGAGATGCTGGCCCACGAAATGGAGCATGTCAGACAAGGGCATTCTTATGATGTGATGATTTTAGAGCTTTTAACTATTTTTCTGTGGTTCAATCCGTTTTTTTGGCTCCTAAAAAGGTCGATCAGGGAGAACCACGAGTTCCTGGCCGATAGCGGCGTTTTAAAACCTGAGGTAAGCTCAGCAGCTTACCGAATGTTGTTATTAAACAGTGCTTTTATTCAACAGCCTGTTATCGCAAATAATTTCAATTATTCCTTAATTAAAATTCGTATCAAAATGATCACAAAAATAAAATCCTCAAAACCAGCTACTTTAAAGCTTTCGATTGGAATTCTTGTAACTGCTGCCTTACTTGTTATTTTCGCCTGCGAAAACAACAAAAAACCTGGACAAAACAATAATATTGGCAATAAGCAGGAAGATGTAGTTACAAAAGATGTAGCTAAATCAATGGAAAATGCAGAAGCTGCTTCTAAACAGGCTAATGTTATTGTAGATAGCGTAGTTGTTGATGGTAAAGTTGTGTATAAGAAGCAACCATCATTGCCTGCTCAAGAACAAGTATTTATAGTTGTCGAGCAGCAGGCTTCGTTCCAGGGTGACGATGTTAACTCTTTCCGCAATTGGGTTACAAAAAACCTAAAATACCCGGATATTGCTATTAAGAAGGGTATTTCAGGTAAAGTTTACGTGCAATATGCGGTTAATTCGATAGGGGAAGTTGTTGACGTTAAGGTAATACGCAGCGTAGATCCTTCGCTTGATGCAGAAGCGGTGAGGGTTATTAGTTCCTCCCCGAAATGGGAACCGGCTAAGCAAAAAGGGGTAAAAGTAAAGCAACAATTTACGATTCCTATTGCATTTGCATTAAAATAGGCTTCAATTTACTTCTTCTATATCCGGTGGCCTTGGTCACCGGATTTTATTAGTTCCAACATGCCTAAAATCCTACTCATTTCTATTCTGTTATTACTCCCCTATTTTTCAATAGCTCAGGAAATTGACCAGTTGATTCTGAACAACGAATATGATAAAGCGCTAAATATCATTAATACCGAACTTTCAAATAATGAAGCTATTATTTGATTTCGTGTAAATCAAAAGGCGTTTCCTGATAGACATAGTAATTTAACCAATTGAGAAAAAGAAGATTGGCATGCGAACGCCAGCTTAAAACCGGATCTTCGGATGCATTGTTCCCTTTGTAATAGTTGAATGGAAGATCGATAGGAAGACCCTTTTCAAAATCTCGCTGATACTCGCGGTTAAGTGTTCCTCTTGAATATTCAGGATGACCGGTAACAAACAATTGCTTCCCATTATTGGCAATAACCATGTAAACCCCGGCTTCATCTGATTGGGAGATCAACTCTATTTCAGAAACTTTAAGAATATCCTCTGCATGTATTTCAGTGTGACGCGAATGAGGAGCCCTGAAAACATCATCAAATCCCCTGAAAATCGGCAGCTTTAATTCAGAATGATTGTGATTGAAAATTCCGAACATTTTTTTCGCCAAAGGATATTTAGGAATCCCGTAATGATAATGCAATCCAGCCTGGGCAGCCCAACAGATGAACATTGTAGAAGTAACATTGTGATTGGCCCAGTCAAATATCTTGCAAATATCATCCCAATAATCAACCTCTTCGAATGGCAAGTGCTCGACCGGCGCTCCGGTGATGATCATGCCGTCGTATTTGTTCTCCTTTATCTCGGAAAAGGTGTGATAAAAAGTATTCAGATGATCCAGAGAGGTATTTTTCGATATATGTCCTTCAATCTGAAGAAAATCAATTTCTATCTGTATGGGCGAATTGGACAGTAATCGCAGAAGGTCGGTCTCTGTTGCTATCTTAAGTGGCATCAGGTTAAGAATTACAATCTTCAATGGACGAATATCCTGATGCGCGGCACGGGTCTCGTTCATTACAAAAATATTCTCCTCTCTGAGAAGATCTATTGCAGGAAGTCCGTCGGGTAAATTTAAAGGCATGATAAAGTTTTTAAACAAAAATAAAGATAAGCGCTTTTTAGAGCGCATTACCTCTATTTTTTACAAAATTAAAAATTATTTCGCTTATGCAGCCTCATATTCTTTGATGCCAATTTCAAGTGGTGTTATATTGGCGAGATTATCTCTTACCGGACATCTCCCCTCCACTGTTTCAAGCCATTTCGAAAGGGCTTCGGGTGTGGCATCGGTTTCCGGAATCAGGTTGATCCGAATACTTTGAAAACCGGCACGTTCATCATTTGATAATCCCAAAAGTCGTGCAGGATTTATATCACCCTCAACGCTTATTTTAAGCGATTTAAGATTGATGCCCTGCTCCTTTGCAACAATATGTGCAACCACATTCAAACAACCGGCAAAACCAGCCAGCAAATATTCTACAGGATTGGCTCCATGATCTGTGCCACCAAGTGCCGGTGGTTCATCTACTACAAAATTAAATGTGCGAGAATTTGAAACAAATTTAGTTGCACTATGGCTGGACCCGTTGGTTGAAAAATTTAATAAATTACTCATTATTATACTATTGAAAATTTGAATTTAAATATTTATTGCGGCTGGCATCTGGCTTTTAGCTGCTAGCTGCCAGTTGCTTTTAGATTTTTGCGAAGGCCTGTTCGAAGTCGGCAATGATGTCGTCGATGTGTTCGATACCAACAGAAACACGCAATCCGGCAGGTTCTACCCCTGAACGGAGTTGCTCTACTTCACTTAACTGGGAATGGGTTGTTGCGGATGGCTGGATGATGAGTGTTCTTACATCACCAACATTCGCCAGATGGCTAACCAAAAGAAGGTTCTCAACAGTTTGAGTGGCTTTTTCTTTTCCACCTTTCACATTAAATGAGAGTACAGCTCCTGCCCCTTTGGGTAAATATTTGGATGCCAGTGCATAATTCTCGTTTCCTTCCAAACCGGGATAATTTACCGATTCAACTTTGGGATGTTTCGAAAGCCATTTTGCTAATGCCAATGTATTCTGAACATGACGCTCTACACGTAAAGAAAGAGTTTCAAGTCCCTGAATTAATAAAAAGGAATTAAACGGGCTGATGGCGGGTCCATAATCGCGTAATCCCTCCACACGTGCCCTGATTATAAAGGCAATATTCCCAAAAGGACCATCAGTACCGAATACGTCCCAGAATTTCAAACCATGATAACCTTCGGATGGTTCGGTGAAAGCCGGGTATTTACCGTTCCCCCAATTGAAATTACCACCATCTACAATTACGCCTCCGATAGAAGAACCATGTCCACCGATCCATTTCGTCGCTGATTCCACAACAATGTTTGCGCCGTGCTCAAGCGGGCGGAAAAGTGCACCACCACAACCAAAGGTATTATCAACGATCAATGGCAAATCATGTTTCTTTGCAAGTGCTGCAAATTTTTCAAAATCAGGAATAGAATAACTTGGATTACCAATCGTTTCGAGATAAATTGCTTTTGTCTTGCCATCGATCAGTTTTTCAAAGTTTTCAGGATTCAGATCCTGGGAAAAACGAGCTTCAATTCCCAGGTTTTTGAATGTAACTTTAAACTGATTAAAGGTTCCACCATACAAATAAGGCGATGATACGAGGTTATCGCCGCTTCCTGCGATATTCGTAATCGCGATGAACTGTGCTGCATGACCTGAAGAAACTGCCAACGCGGCAACACCACCTTCAAGAGCAGCAATTCTTTTCTCGAATACATCTGTAGTCGGGTTCATCAGTCGGGTGTAAATATTCCCAAACTCCTTTAGTCCGAACAGATTTGCTGCATGTTCGGAATTTTTAAAGACATAGGAAGTTGTCTGATAAATTGGAACTGCTCTTGATAAAGTATCGCTATCAGGCGTGTGTCCCGCATGGACTTGTAACGTTTCGAATTTTGGTGTACTTGTACTCATAACTATTTGTTTTAATTGAATTTATAATTTATTTGTCTATTATTCGCGTTTGTATGCTTATTAATACTCTGATTACGCAGGAATTGTTTCAAAAAACTCATGGTGAATAGCTTTCACTGCCAGAGTACGATCGTTTATCCCGACTAAAATATAGCTGACAATTGGTGAAGCTCCTGAACAGCTCATCAATACATTAATTTCTTCTTTGGCAAGCGAAGTAAATATTCGCGCAGCCACTCCAAAATTCTCGGCAATTCCATTCCCAACAGCGGCAATAACTGCAATATTTTCAGTAATTTGAAGTCGGCCCACCACCGGAAGATCGATCGCGCTCACTACGGCATAGGCCATGCTTAAGTCTTTTTTGGAAATTAAAATATTGATTGATATTTGCGAGGTAAGGACAGAACTAATATTAATACCAGCCAGGTGAAGCGCAGTTGTTACTTTTGCCAGAATACCTGGTTTTGCACCTACACCAGAACCCTTTAATTTGAGAATGCCAAAATCCTCGCTGTAGGTCACGCTCTTAACAATTCCATTTGAGACAATCTTTTCGGCACTTACCACAGAAAGCGGTTTTTGAACATCCAGCACGCCATAAATATTGAAAATACGGATTGGAATATGAGGATCAGACAATGGTTCAACAGTGCGCGGGTGAAGTATTTTTGCCCCAAAGTAGGCTAATTCAGCGGCTTCATTATAGGTAAGTTTTTGAATCTGAACGGGATTTTCAACAATTTTTGGATCAGCACTTAAGAAACCATTCACATCTTTCCAGATATCCAACGAAGGTGCACCAGTGCAACGCGCTATCGCTGCTGCAGAATAATCGCTTCCACCCCGTCCTAGTAAAGTTGTTTTTCCGTCGGGAGAAAGACCGTAGAAGCCAGGCACGACATAAACTAATTCCCCCGCAAGCGCTTCACGAACTTTCGTGGTAGATCTTACAAAATCAATGGAAGCTGAGCCATACTCCCCGTCAGTAACCAATCCGATTGATTCGGGAAATGCAACCTTTGATTCAATTCCCTGGTTATTTAAAATTCCAGTCAGAAAAACCGCTGAAATTCTTTCGCCATAAGCCAGCACATGATCTTCGAGTGCTTTAGAAGCGTCACCTGTGAGGGCTATTCCCTGAAGCAGTTTTCCAAGTTCATCAAGTAGTTCCCTGATTTCAGACAAAATACTTATTACCAGATCACTATCCTGAATATGCAATTCAAGTGTTTCCTTCTTCAGATTAAAAAGAAAAGTTGTGGTTTTTGTGGCCACCTGCTCATCGTGACGCGCTTTTTCAAGTGATTCGATCAGGTAATCTGTCACCCCATAAAAGGCTGATACAACAATCACAACGGGTTGTTCGTAGTTTTTGATAACCTGAATTACACGTCCGATATCTTCCTTACATTTAAGGTTAGATCCGCCGAATTTAACGACAGTTTTTGGCATAACAATACAATAATTAAGTAGAATTTATAAACTAAAAAGAGAGATGGCCCTTTAGGAGCAATTTGATGAAGCCTTCAAACCGGATTCGCCCGATTGAAGGCTATCGCATGAACATAGAAGTGGAGAGCATAAAAACTACAGAACAAAGAAAACTGGAAAAACATGGCTGTTCTCCCTGAGCGATTGAAACACTATTTACGTTTTCTCTTTTCATTCTGAATTCTCAGCTAAAAAATGAATTTTATTTCGTGACAAACATAGTGAGCAGAATTCAGATTTCCAAATATCTTTTAATCATTCTAAATAAAAAATTAAATTATTTTTCTAATCGCTTAATATCAATCACATGCAGGTGTTAAAAAAACTGCTTGAAGGGTTTACAACCGCTTCAAGGGTTAATGCTTATGTGCTGCAGCCTTTTCGATTTTAGACATAAAAGCCTTTGACATTGTTTTTCCCCGGAACTTCGCACGCTCTGCAATCATTCCCTCAAAATTGTCATCAACAGTTTTGGTCCAGATTTCAAGCCAACCATCAAAATGTCGTTGATCAATGTTCATATCGAAGTGCATTGGAACAGGATCACCAAAATAATCGGGACGACGAAGTAAGACTGTATGCCAGAAGCGGTAAAGCTTGCGGTGGTGCATCTCCCATCGTCCGGCTAGTCGCGCATTAAAAATCGGACCAAGGAAGAGGTCTTTCTGCACGGCATCATAAAATTGATCGACGAGGAATTGGATATCTTTTAAGCTTGTAATATCGTTTTTCATGATTTACTATTTGTTTCAAATTTGATGATTTCCATACTATGAATCAAATTTTCAGCGACTATATTTGTTCTTGCAGAAATAAAACATCTATTTTGATCTAAAGTAATTCTTATTGTCATGAAAATAACCGATTTAAAAGGAACAGTAAAATTAGTGAACGGTGTCGAAATGCCTTATTTCGGATTGGGCGTTTTCAAAACAAAGGAAGGCCCAGAAGTTGAAAATTCCGTAAAATGGGCACTTGAATCGGGTTACAGGCATATCGACACAGCGGCCATTTACAAAAATGAAAAAGGGGTTGGAAACGCTGTTAAAGCAAGCGAAATTCCACGCAACGAGTTGTTTATTACCACAAAGGCATGGAATGATAATCAGCGAAAAAATACCGTTATGGAGGGTTTTGAAGAGAGCCTTGAATTACTTCAGACCGACTATGTTGACCTCTACCTGATTCACTGGCCTGTAATCGGAAAATACAATGCCACCTGGAAAATAATGGAGGAAATCTACCGTTCCGGCAGGGCCAAAGCTATTGGTGTGAGTAATTTCCTGCAACATCATCTCGAAGATCTTTTCAAAATTGCGGAAATTAAACCGATGGTTGACCAGGTGGAATGCCATCCCTATTTGATTCAACAACCATTAATGAATTTCTGTCAGGCAAACAATATTGTTTATGAAGCATGGAGTCCGATTATGCGCGGAGCAGTAAACGATATTCCGCTGTTTAAGGAACTGTCCGAAAAGTACAAAAAAACACCTGTTCAGATTGTTCTCAGATGGGATCTTCAAAAAGGAATCATCACAATTCCCAAATCAGTTCACCAGGAGCGCATCAAGAGTAATGCGGAAATTTTCGACTTTGATATTTCCAATGAGGATATCTTCCGCATTGACAAATTGGATAGGAATGAACGGTTCGGAGCTCATCCTGATACATTTGCATTTTAATATCTAATTACTTCAACGTATCGATTGGTAACCTCCTGGCAATCCATTTTTGGATAGAACGATCTGCCATAACTGGTTGCGTCTTGATCGGAATGAAGCGGCTGATGAAAGCAAGTAGTATTTCCACATTCTAAAAAAACGTTCTGACTGATGACTCTTTATTTTATCCCAGTTGTTCACAAAATTATCATGCCAGACCATCAGCGTTTTTTCGTAATCAACTCCAAAATTGTGCCAATCTTCCATTACAAAATGATTTTCAAAAGCCTTACTTAGCTGAACCACTGACGGAATCAGTCCGTTTGGAAAAATGTATTTTTGTATCCATGGATCTAAAGTTTTTACTGATTTCATGCGTCCAATAGTATGGAGTAAAAACAGACCATCATCTTTGAGACATCTGAACGCAACATCGAAAAATTTGTTGTAATTCTTATAACCCACATGTTCAATCATTCCAACGCTAACGATACGATCAAATTTATCATTCATGCTTCGGTAATCCATTAGCCGAAACTCAACAGGAAGTCCCTCGCACAATTTTTGTCCAAGTTCAATCTGTTCTTTGGAAACCGTAATTCCAACAACCTGAACATTGTATTTTTCGGCAGCATATTTTCCAAACGGACCCCATCCGCAGCCAATATCGAGTACACGCATCCCAGCTTGGAGGTATAGCTTACGACAAATTAATTCAAGTTTATTTTCCTGGGCTTCATCCAGTGATTTGGCATCCTTCCAATATGCACAACTGTAATTTAGCCGGCTGTCGAGCATATTTTGAAACAAGTCATTACCCAGATCATAATGCTTCTCACCGACAATAAAAGCTCGTTGTACCGATTGGAAATTGAAGAATCGTGCCATAATAAGGTTGAAGAGAATCGAAAATTTTTGTTTAATTTTCCCTTCAAGTTGAGTTTCTAAAATTCGGTCAAACAAATTGTCAACCTTTTCAGCATCCCACCATCCATCCATATACGATTCGCCGAATCCCAATACACCTTCTGCAATTGTCCGTCGATAAAATTTTCTGTTGTGAACCTTGATATCCCAAGGATTACTGCCGTCGATTTGGACATCGGCTAAGGCCAAGATCTCTTTTACTGTTTTTTCGTATTTATTATTCATAACGCTCATCTTTAATTATTAATAACATTTACTACGATATATTTTGATCTCTGCTATTTTGCGTTACCGGTCTCTTTCCTTGTAAGTAACCCGGTCAGATTGGTAATTAACACGGTCCCACCGCCAATTACGAGGAAGAGTTTATTCAGATTGTCAAGAATAGATCTGTTGGCAATGAAGAGAAAAGAGATAAGTCCGATCATTATAAGGACCAGAATAAGTTTGTAACCTTGCCAGCTCGTACCTGTGTCACCGAGCTTTTCCTTTAGTAGTGCCCTTTCTTCCGGAGTAAACCGGAGCACCACATGTTTTCGGAAACTTTCATTCATAAATCTGATAGCACAGCCGCTAACCACAAATATTCCTCTGTGAATTAAATCGTTTACTATTTTTTTATTTTTACTGTTAACAATCGAATCATGTGCCATATCGCTAAGGACGAATCGTTCCATCGGCGTGCATGATGCAAGAATACTGTCATAATACAACTGGCTCTGGTCCATAATTCTTGTAATGATGCGATCCTTGATGATCTGACCAGGAATCTTCTTATCTACAAGCTCATTATATAATTTCATCATTTCGTCTGAATAGCGATGAAGATAGGTGCTCGCTTCAAGTTCCCGACAGATCGAACATCTCATATTTTCGCCATAATCACCCGTATAATCCCTCTGGATGAGTCCACATTCCGATTTGGAATAACAATTCAATTGTGGGATATGATGCTCTGCTTTCTCCGGGGTGTATAATACATTTATATTTTCAAGCATGTTATTAAATAAGAATAGAAGTTGTTCCCATGTTTCTGTTGTTACATCAGGTTTATCTTTTGCATCTCCTTTTTGCTTTACTTTCTGCTCCAGATAGTCCCTGATTAAATAAGGGGCATTTATGCCAACGATCACTATTTTTTCTTTTTGTCTGATCTTTTCATTTATCAGGTTGAGCTGAGTGGAGAGAGAGGCTGACGAGTAATAATCGAATGCGAAATTTAAGAAAATCCGGACTTTCTCATCCCCGGTAGGTTTCTCAGATTCAGCATTGTTCTCTTGTTTTGCAAAGTCCAGAAAGGTTAATTTATAATCAGAGTTTAACGTTTCTGCTATATATTCCGATAGGTTTAGAAAAGGTGAACCGATGACCATGACCGAATGACCGGAGGTGATCCTGGTATTCAAATAGTCACTGAAATTATATTCGGTCTGCATTTCAAGGATGGAAATGCCTAGCATTCTCCTTGTCCCAAAAAGAATCATGTAATAGGTGCCATACAGGACAAACAGTAAAAGCAAAATAAATAAGATGTCATATTTTTGGGAAAAGGATGCCTTGCTGACTAAAGAATCTGTTGTCAATGGATTAAAAATATTAGGACGCTGAAGCCGTGTATAGATTCTGCAACTATCAGGTTTTTGAATCGCATATTTCTCGGTTGTGGATAAATAATCAAAAACGAGGCCATTTTCGCAAAGCGACCATTTTTGATGACCATTCATCAGACTATCACTTTCCAGGTATTTTGTTTCGATAGAAGTTCTGTCGTAAATTGGTCTGAAAAAATTTATGATATATTCTCCACCCTTATTATCCTTGAACCTGTTGTTTTTGATAAAATTCTTAGCGTCAATATCCAATACGTTCCATGGTGATTTGTCCTTTACGTAAAACGTTGAATTGGTAAACGTTGAATAGATACCTCTTTCCATCCTTTGTTCAAAAACATTTATCGCGGAAGAATCAAGTTTATGATTTTGTTCCAATAAGGTATAATAATTTTGAAGTTGTTTATTTCTCGATTCCCGCTGTCTGACAAGCATCAGCTGATCGTGTTTGATTGCTCTGATAATTTCGTGGTTTACCGCGGCTTCAAAAAACTTAATGGAAGGCGCAATACTAAAACTCAAAAGCAATGCCAACAAGAAACAGACATAAAAAGTGACATTACAAACAGAATGTTTTATTGCCAAATTACGCTTTAAAACAAAAAACCAGGCTACCAGAAGCACGATGATAATGCCTTGAAAAACGAGCAGACTCGTAAAATCGCTGTTGCTTAGAAACCTTATCGATGAGATGTTTATCAGAATAATAAATGCCAGGTTCAGAATTGCAAAAATATTTCGTCCAGCCGATTTTAATGAAAAATTGTTTATTGCATACTTCAAATAGGGGAAAAGGAATGAAACCATTACCAGTGCAAAAAGAAGCGGATTCAGAATGTTTACCGGATTAGTCAGCTCGAGGTACAAGATGGAGATCAATGCAAATAGAATACTCAATACGATATAAATTTTATTCTGGCCTTCCTTCGCACCAATGAAATCCATTATCAGGTGTTTCCACCCTGCTTTTCTGGTCAATGGCTTTAGTGCAAATAATGCCAGAATTTCCATCATAAGAAACACCACAAGTGCCGAAAACAGAAGCAATGTCAGCATCAGTCCCTGTACCTGATAGGCGTATTCAGTTTGTTTATCGAACATCGTCACAAGATATAAGGGCATTGGAGTGAGCGGTTTTATATGTATCCGGTAGGGTTCGTCGTAATAGTTTACATCCAGCGTTTTGGTGGCGTTTGCATAAATTACTGCCGATAAACTTTTGTCTTCACTACATTCTGTAATAAAATTCTCCTGTAAGTTTCGGAGCTTATCAGAATGGAACCAAACCAGACCATTCCGGTCGATTATGCAGAATTTATAATCCTCCGGAATAATTGGTTCTATAATAGAATAAAATCTTCCTGTAAGTGCAATCACCTTGCTTTTTATATCCGAACGTTTCGACAAAGCCACTTTGACAACTCCGCTTGTTTTTGAAACAATTGATTCAATGCGAAATCTGTTATTCTCATCATTAGGGAGAATCCACTCATCGGGTTTTTTAAAATAGTCCCGTCCTGCAAAATTCGAAGGCTTATCATTTTTTGGAAAAGGTGTTATTTCACCCTGTTGTAAGCCAGTGCTGTCTATCCAAAACGCATAGTCAAAATAGGGGTAACTGTCAGGATGGAAAGGGTTTTTCATCAATATTTTAGCCTTTCCTGGTAAATCACCATTCAAATTAGTCTGCTCTAAACCTATTTTGTCATAAGTTTCAAGCTGATTCCACGCATTGTTAATTTCGATATTCAGCGAATCATTGATCTCATTAGCCAGGTTTTTTAGCTTGGTCTCATTTTGGTTTCTATTCCAGTAGGCGTTTGTACCGAAAAAAATGAACAGTATTATAAAACCAGTCCCAAGAAACATCGATATGGCAGAATTTAAAAGGGTCCCCGACGAAAGTTGTTCTGTAGGCGACATCACCTTAAGTTTAATAAACGGCAATCCAAGGATAATCAGCGAAAGAATCATGAATATCAGTATGACTACCCATGGCGCCATTCCTTTCTTTGACCGGTTAATCGTTTCAGATTTGACAAGGCCACATACATACCACGATTTTTTTTCGACTTGCATCTGACAATTAAACAGCTTATACTGGTTATTGGATATGTTGACATCACAGGTAGTAACTCCCTTAATGACGGCGTGCCCGACCTTCGACCTGATTGTAAACTCTAAATTACCAACAGATGATTCTTTGTCCGAACCGCTTTCATCTGATTTCGCCCTGACACCTCCTTGTTCATCGAAAGCAAGGTTGGGCTTGTTGGGAAGGGTTGAATAGACGATCGTACTGTCAACGATAAGAATATAATCATTGAAAATATTTCGCTGCATATAATCGGTCATCAGCAAATCATATTTTGTCTTGAATTGAATTTCCTTTTTATCGGACTTACCATGCGTTTCTCCGAGTACAAGATGGTAATAAAGGAAATCGGACTTTGCTTCAGGGTTTACTTTTATAGAATCCATTGGTACTTTAACCCAACCATTAGACATCCCGGAATTGACGTATTCAAGATTAACATTGTAATATTTAATATCCTTCCGTTGCTTCAGCATTAAAAAGAAATTGTTTTCAAATGTTTTTTTATCGGGGCATTGGTCCATCAGATTACCCACATATTCTACTGCATTTGTTCCCATTGAATTGACTTTGATCTGCAGATTTTGGCTCATCTGTTCCAGAATCCTTGATTTTGTAGCTATAATATGTGCCTCTTTGTTTTTTGTATAGACCTCCATATACACGTAATATCCTACAGCAAAAATGATTAACGCGGGAGCGATGATATACAGATTCCTATTTATTTGTTTGGTTTTCATAACTGGAGATTCTAAAATGCTGTTTATTAATAGAATTAAAACAGAAAAATGTTTTAATATTAAAGGTACCTCACCTAATAGAAAATGTCAGGTGAAGAGCTGCTTTTTAAAATATATTAGAAATCCTTTATACTCCATGTTTTTCAAGTAGTTTCACGCATTTGAAGATTTCTTTCTGCGCTGCATTTTTGTTTCACTTCATT
The DNA here is from genome assembly GCA_038236995.1 of Bacteroidales bacterium. GTDB lineage: Bacteria > Bacteroidota > Bacteroidia > Bacteroidales > Prolixibacteraceae > JAAFHB01. The sequence goes on from JBBRZE010000037.1 coordinate 13,613, forward strand.
TTACATGATATAACCGGTAATATGGAACCAATTGTATCCGGTTTTCAGGAAAGGGCATCCGGAAATAAAGAAATGATATCCGAAGATCGAGAAATGGCGTTCGGCAATTAAGAAATGATATTCGGACATGACGCTATGGCAGAAGTAAATCGTGAAATGGACTCCGAACATGAAGCAATGGCAGAAGTAAATCGTGAAATGACATCCGGAAATCGTGAAATGGCAATCGGAGATTAAGAAATGGTATCCGGAAATTGTGAAATGACATCCGGAAGTCGTGAAATGGAATTCGGAAATCGTGAAATGGTATTCGGAGAAATTTTATCCATTAAAAATCATTAGTTAATTCTGTCAAAAACGATATTTTTAGCCAAATTTTCGAAATCAATATTCAATCCTTATGAAAAGACTACTGTTGCTGAATTTGGCTATTCTTTTAGCCATTACCGTTTTTGGGCAAAAAGAGCGTAATGCCATTGATGACAAGGACAAATGGAACCTGGCTCATTTATATCCGAATGAAAAAGCCTGGGAAGAAGCCAGAGATAAGGTTGTGGCTGAAATGCCTAAAATTGAACAGTTCAAAGGCAAATTGACGAAATCGTCAGCTGACTTGCTGGCTTGCCTGGAATTTTCTACAAAAATAGATAAGGAAGCGTCGCGGCTTTTCATTTATACGAGCATGAAAAGCGATCAGGATACGCGCGACTCGAAGTTTATGTCGATGCAACAAAGTCTTGAACAGATATTTGCAGATTATGGCACAAAAACAGCATTTATCGAACCCGAAATATTAACGGTTGACTGGAAAGTTATTGAGGGTTTTATTAAAGAGCAGAAAGGGCTTGCTGTTTACGAAAAGGACATGATCGATTTGTTTAAACAGAAAGAACACTCCCTGTCTGAACCCGAGGAACGGATTCTTGCCCGTTCGTCAATGATTTCGGGGGTGGCCAATGATATCTATGGGACATTTAAAGATGCTGAGATGCCATCACCAGAAGTTACGCTGAGCGACAATACTAAAATAAAACTCACCGCTTCAGCGTTTAATAAATTAAGAACTTCGCCGAATCGTGCCGATCGTCAGATTGCGTTCGAAGCATTCTGGAAGAATTTTGACAATTATAAAGCAACCTATGGCCAAATGCTTTATGGCAATGTGAAGGGTCATATTTACCGTGCCCAATCGCGCAAATATGGGTCTGCCATCGAAGCATCGCTGTCGCCAAAAGACATTCCGGTAGCAGTTTATCAGAGTCTTGTTGACAATGTCAATAAAAACCTTCCCGCATTTCACCGTTACCTGGCTATTAAGAAGCGGATGCTTGGTGTCGATACACTCAAATATCTTGATCTGTATGCTCCGGTTGTTAAGAATGTTGACTTAAAGTACACTTACGAAGAAGCACAAAAAATAGTACTCGAATCGCTGGCGCCGCTAGGAAGTGAATATGTAAAAACAGTAAACAAAGCGATCAATGAACAGTGGATTGATGTTTATCCAAATACAGGAAAACGTTCAGGTGCTTATTCAAATGGTGGTGCCTTCGATGTACATCCGTATATTTTAATGAATTTCGATGAATCGTATTCAGGCGTCAGTACAATGGCGCACGAGTTGGGCCATACAATGCACAGTTATTTTTCGAACAAGACACAGCCCTATCCCAGAAGTCATTACACTACTTTTGTTGCTGAAGTTGCATCAACTTTCAACGAGGTTTTGCTCTTCAACTACATGATTAAGAACGTGAAAGATGATGACATCAAACTTTCGCTGCTGATGAACTGGCTCGATGGATTTAAGGGAACACTTTTCAGACAAACACAGTTTGCCGAGTTTGAACAAAAAATTCATGAAGAGGTCGAAAAAGGGAAACCGCTTACAGGCGATTATCTTTCAGAACTTTATGGCGACATCCTGAAGAAATATTACGGAAATACTCAAAAAACATGTGTGATCGATGATTATATCAAGATCGAGTGGGCGTATATCCCCCATTTTTACATGAATTTTTATGTCTATCAATACAGTACCTCCTTCACAGCTTCAATGTCGCTGGCCGAAAAAGTGATGAACAACGAACCCGGAGCTGTCGAAAAGTATTTGAAATTTCTCTCATCGGGTGGTTCCGACTATCCGATCAATCTTTTAAAGAATGCAGGTGTAGATATGACAACATCTGTTCCTTTCGATAAAACGATTCAGGCGATGAATAAAGTAATGGACGAAATCGAAACAATTCTAAATAAAAAGGAAAAGAGATAATTAAACAATTTGAGATTGCCGCTGTTTATTCTTTTTGTTTCATACGACTTTTCTTACAGGTCAAACAATTAACAAATAAACATTCATAAAATGATACCAAAAGAATTTGTAGCGGCATTCTTCCCTTTTGCTAAGCAAACCGAAGAAAAAACAGGAATTTCTGCGATCGCCATTCTTGCGCAGGCGGCATTGGAAAGTGGATGGGGTAAAGCAGCTCCCGGCAATATGTTTTTCGGTGTAAAGGATACTGATGGCATAAATGGCAACGAGCAACTTTTAACGACAACTGAATACAGCAGACGAATGGATTTAAAATTTCCAGAAGTCATTTCTGTAACACCTGTAATAAAGAATGGAGAGAAATATTATAAATACATCGTTAAAGATTACTTCAGAAAATACGATACGCCGGAGCAATGTTTTACGGATCACACCAGTTTCTTCTTTAAAAATCCGCGGTACAGTGCGGCATTGGCGGTTAAGTCTGACCCTTATAAATTCATTGATGAAATAGCGAAAGCCGGTTATGCAACAGCTCCCGATTACGCGGTATTATTAAAATCTGTTGCAAAATCTGTAGAAAAAGCTTTGGCATAATTGATAATAATCAGGTCAATACAAATATAAAGGGGGCAATCGCGTTGTGCAATTGCCCCCTTCTATTTCAAATATAAATAGGTTAACGTATCAGACGTTAAACCTGAAATGCATAATATCGCTGTCCTGAACAACATAGTCCTTTCCTTCGACATAAATCTTACCCACTTCGCGGCAGGCAGCTTCTGATCCAAGTCTTACATAGTCGTCATATTTAATCACCTCGGCACGAATAAACCCTTTTTCAAAATCGCTATGGATGATTCCCGCAGCTTTGGGGGCTTTGATTCCCTTCACGAATGTCCAGGCGCGACTCTCATCGGCTCCTGTGGTAAAATAGGTTTGAAGATTGAGCAATTTATAAGCCGAATGGATCAGTTTATTTACACCCGGTTCGTCAAGACCAAGATCTTCAAGAAACATTTGCTTCTCCTCATAGGTCTCCAACCCTGCTATATCAGCTTCAGTAGCTGCGGCGACAATCAGAATTTCTGCCTTTTCATCTTTTATAGCTTCAATCAGCTGTTGTGTAAATTTATTCCCTTTGGCAGCTGATGCCTCATCGACGTTGCAAACATACAACACCGGTTTTTTTGTCAGCAGAAAAAAGTCATGAATCAATGCCTCTTCATCTTCATGCAGTTCAAGCGTACGGGCACTTTTCCCTGTAAGCAACACTGCTTTTAACCTTTCGGCAATAGCAACTGTCCTTTGTGCGACTTTGTCGTTTCCAACCTTGGCCTGTTTTTGCAATTTCGAAATCCGGCTCTCAACAGTTTCAAGATCTTTTAACTGTAATTCGATGTCGACAACTTCCTTATCGCGTACAGGATTGATTGATCCATCAACGTGAATAATATTATCATTTTCGAAACAGCGTACCACATGAATAATTGAATCAACTTCACGAATATTTGCCAGAAACTGATTTCCAAGCCCTTCACCTTTACTTGCACCTTTTACCAACCCTGCAATATCAACGATTTCAACAGTTGTGGGAACAACCCGTTTGGGATTATCAATTTCAGCCAGTTTGATCAGTCTTTTATCAGGTACGGTAATTACCCCAACATTGGGTTCGATCGTGCAAAAAGGAAAGTTTGCAGCCTGTGCCTTTGCATTCGACAAGCAATTAAAAAGTGTCGATTTCCCAACATTGGGGAGTCCGACTATTCCACACTGTAAAGCCATTATAAATACTGTTTATTTTAGTGATACAAAATTACTAATTTCGCTGAGAATAATAACTTGTGGCCGTTCTAACGTCTTTAAACTTAAAAACCAACCAGATAAAGATTCAAATCTTTTAATGAAATACAAAGATTGAGTGAAGCAATCTTATAAATTGAGTGTATTTTCTAAGAGCGGGAATAAAGTTATGTGAAAATATAAAAGTTGTTAATTTCGGCACCATATTTGGATGCATAATCGAATGAGTAAAGCACACGTAATAAATACAATCAAAATAACCAGTTCCGGGCCAGATTATTCAAGTGTCCGAAAAACTCATCTCATTAACTAATCTGATTTTAAAATGAAAAAGATTTACGCCTTCATCCTGTTCACTACTTTCTTATCGCTTAGCGGATTCACACAGGATCGCATTGTAAAAATTACCAAAGACACGATCGTTTGTCAGATCAAGGAGATCGGCGATGATGAGGTAAAATACACCCAGAAAGATTTTAGGGGTGACCTAATATTTGGGATCGATAAAAACAAGGTTAGCAAAATCCTTTTCAGCGATGGCAAGGAGCTCACGATGACGGATTCGATGTACGATCCGGCCCAATATGAAACTCAGCATAAGAATGCTTTAAAAGTAGGATTCTTATCGCCGCTGTTCGGTGCAACAAGTTTCACCTTCGAACATAGTCTCAAACCTGGTAATAGCATTGAAGCCTCATTAGGAATCATCGGACTTGGAACCAATATAACCGACAATTCCCCAAGTGGATTGTACCTTAAATTTGGATATAAATTCATCAAAAGCCCCGACTTTTACCTCAAGGGGATGCAATATTCTCATATATTAAAAGGAGCCTATATCAGACCCGAGATTTCCTTTTCATCATACAACACCACCTCAAGGCTGGAATACGATTATGAAGGCCACGTGATCTCAAATGGAGGCTCGAAGGAAACAAATACCATGTTTGCACTTATGCTCAACATTGGCAAACAATGGGTTTTTAAAGACCAGTTTTTAATCGATTGGTTTACAGGTGTTGGTTACGGTTTTGGTAATGCTAATGACGACGATCCTTTTCATTTTGCATTTTTGGGAGGAAGTTCGGGCACCGCATTTGCCATCACTTCCGGCTTAAGAATCGGAATTCTTTTTTAGCAGGTTAAACCTTTCAATCGAACCAATGTCTGAAAGACAGAATATCATATAATTGCAGGCAACTATAATGGATTCGAGCGAGAAAGAGCTTATTGCCAATTTAAAATCTGATGGTAACAGAGAAAAGGCTTTTAAAATTCTGGTGAAAACATACCAGGTAAGACTCTATTGGCATATCCGAAAAATCGTAATGAATCATGATGATGCTGATGATATTTTGCAAAATGTTTATATAAAAGTCTGGAAGAACGTCGATAGTTTCAGAGAAGATTCTTCACTTTTTACCTGGCTTTTCAGAATTGCGACAAACGAATCGTTAAGTTATCTGCAACAACAACGGCGACATTCAGTGGTTTCGATGAATGAAATCAGCGAATATCTGGCTGAGTCACTTGAATCGGATGTTTATTTTGAAGGGGATGAAATTCAGAAGAAACTTCAATTGGCGATCATTCAATTACCCGAAAAACAACGCATTGTTTTTAATATGAAATATTTTGATGAAATGAAATATGAAGAGATGTCAGAGATACTCAAGACTTCGGTCGGAGCATTAAAAGCCTCTTTTCACTTTGCGGTAAAAAAAGTAGAAGAATTTTTGAAGGAAGAACGTAAATAGTTTAAACCTTTTGCGATCAGAAATGTCAAATCGATAATAAAATGAAAGAAACAGACGAAAATATTGAAAATAAGTTCGGAAATCGAAAGAAAGATCAACCTTTCAAAGTTCCGGAAGGCTATTTTGAAACTTTTGCCGACAGATTAATGGCAAGGATTGAAGAAGAGGAACAACCCGATAAAAAACGGTCTTTATTCTTTTATCTGAAGCCTGTTCTGATGATGGCGGCAAGTTTTGCTTTCGTAATGTTGCTGGTTTATGTGCCAATCAAAAAGTTCTTTCCCTCAACAGGTATAGCAGATGTTGCCCAGCAAAAAGTAAAAACCGATTCGGTTGACGCTTCAAGTGTGGTACCGGCAACTTTGATCTCGTATTTTTCTGAAAGCCAGTTCATGTTAGCGGTAACTGATATGACCGAATTAGAACCTGATACGCTTTCAAATGACGACCTTGCGGAGTTTATTGCAGACAATTACAGCGATTACGATGTTATAGCAAATAATTAAAACAAAAATATGAAAATCAGGATATTAATCATCGCATTGCTTTTGTTTTCCTTTGCAGGAGTCGCACAGCGAAAATTTGATCCTCAAATGCTCGAGTTGATTAAAACCAAAAAAATAGCTTTTATGACTGAGCAAGTTGGTTTGACATCTCAGGAGGCTGAAAAATTCTGGCCGGTTTATAACGAACTCGAAAAAGAACGATACATACTCATGGATAAGAAAAGGGAGCTTGAGCATTTGAGTGATGCACCAAAACCTGGAATGAGCGAAGCTGATTACCGCAAACTGGCTTGTGAGATTGCTGCAACACATGCAAAAGAGGGAAAATTAATTGAAGAGTTAAACTTAAAATTATTAAATATTCTTCCCGCAGAAAAGGTTGTAAAGGTTTACCGGGCTGAGGGAAAATTCAGGGCATCCTTAATGCACGAGTTTCGCAAAGGTCAGGATGAAAAAAGAGAAAGAGATAGTAGTAAATAGATAAGGTTAGATTAGTAAATGTAGTTTTAGTGAAGGAGGTTGTCATAAACATTCGTTTATCGACAGCCTCTTTTTTTATCTCCTGTCGAATTGTGAGGTTAAAACATTATTCAATCTTTTTAGAGCCATTGATTTGAGAGGCTTGCAGCTGACGTCTTTTAACTGGCTAGATTTCTGTCGGAATTTAGCCTTCTCCCGGGATTATGGTTTATACTACATCAAAATGCTTACTGCGCAAAAAAGCGTTACAATTTTAATGAGACATTTTATTCAAAGATATATTTCTGCTCGTGAAGTGCCTGCGGCCAGTTGCCAGAAGCAAAAATTCGATATTACCAGAGAGTGTCAGCTTCTCAAAATTTTCACCAGTTCTTCAGCTTTAATAAGCTTTTGATCGCCGGTTTCCATATTTTTTAAATTAATCATACCCTGTGCTATTTCAGATTCACCAGCCAAAGCCACATATTTTACGCCTTTCTTGTTGGCATAATTCATTTGCTTCTTCATTTTATCCGCATCGGGATAGATTTCGCTGCTGATCCCGGCTGCTCTCAACTTCAAAAGTAGCGGAAGACAGTATCGTTCCTCAGTTTCTCCAAAGTTTACAAACATCACCTGAGTAGCTGCAATGGCACCTTTGGGAAAAAGATCAAGCTGCGACATAACGTCGTAGATCCTGTCGGCTCCAAATGAAATGCCGACACCCGAAACACCCGGCAGTCCGAATATCCCAGTAAGATCGTCATATCGACCTCCACCTGTAATTGAACCTATCTGAACATCCTTCGCTTTCACCTCGAAGATTGCACCTGTATAGTAACTTAAACCACGTGCGAGCGTTAAGTCGAGTTCTATTTCAGTTTCAAGTGTCATCGCGGAGAGATAGCCAAAAATTGAGCGCATCTCTGCTATCCCTTTCATCCCAATCTCCGACTGGCCAATGACAACTTCAATCTGATCCAGCTTTTCTTCGTTATTTCCACTTAATAGCAATATTGGCTGAAGCTTATGGATGGCCTCCGCAGTTACACCTTTAAGCATTAACTCCTCGTTTACCTTTTCGAGCCCTATTTTATCCAACTTGTCAATCGCAACCGTGATATCAATAATCCGGTCCGCTTCACCAATCGTCTCGGCAATACCCGCCAGAATTTTCCGGTTATTGATTTTTAAAACCACATTGATACCCAGATTGCGGAAGATATTATCAACAATCTGAATCAATTCCACTTCATTCAACAGCGAAACAGAACCAATTATATCAACATCGCATTGATAGAATTCGCGGTATCGCCCCTTTTGAGGCCGGTCGGCACGCCAGACTGGCTGAATCTGGAACCGACGGAACGGGAACGTTATATCATTTTGGTATTGGACGACATATCGGGCAAATGGAACTGTCAGATCGTAACGCAGTCCTTTCTCCGAAATTTTTGTTGTGAGTTTTGAGCTGTTTGGCTGAATCAATTCCGAAGGATTCACGGCCGACATATAGTCGCCTGAGTTTAATATCTTGAACAGTAACTTATCCCCTTCTTCGCCGTATTTTCCCATTAATGTAGAGAGGTTCTCCATTGCCGGAGTTTCAATTTGCTGAAAACCATACAATTTGAATACGCTTTTTACGGTATCGAAAATATAATTCCTTTTCGCCATTTCTGTCGGCGAGAAGTCGCGGGTTCCTTTGGGGATTGAAGGTTTTTGTGCCATGCTCTAGTTAAAATTTTGAAGTGCAAAGGTAGGGATTATATCCAAAAAAAGAGGATGCCCTGGTGGACACCCTCTTTATGAGAAGTAAAAATTATCAATTAATTAAAAATGTAGCGTATTCCAAGCTGCATTGAATAAGTTGAACCATAACTAACATTGTTACGGAATGTCTCAGTCAACATTGTATTTGAAAGATAAGGATTGAGCCTGAAAGTAGGCCTCACTACACCATTGTAAGTAACATTTGCAGTATTCGTAGGAGTCAGGATGTTATTCTGATTATAATAATCAGCTATGCCCCAGTTTTTATTGATCAGGTTTCCTACATTAAGAATATCGAGGCTCACCTGGATTGTATTACGTTTTCCACCAACTTTGATAAAGAACTCCTGCATAATTTTTGCGTCGAAACTGTTTCTCCAGGGCAATAAAGCGCCATTACGTTCAGCATATTTGCCTTTGCGTTCTTTAAGGTATTTATCCTGATCGATATATTTGAAAAATGAAGCACTCTGTGCTGCGGCTGTCCATAGAACACTCGCACCAGCTGCATCTTTCACGGTCTGATCAACAAAAGATATCTCAGAAGCATCTCGTGGAATATAGATGAGATTATTCGAACCAGCACCATCACGAACAAAATTGCTTGAATAAACATAAGAGAAACGTCCCTGAGCTCCACCTTCATAGAAAACAGAAACAGATGTAGCCATCGATTTGAGATACTCAAACCTGTACGATACGGACGAAATAAATTTGTTTGGAGTAACGTAACTGGTATAGCTCATCTCCTTGCTGTTTGCCCCATTGACATTGGCATTGCCATTCCATGCCGAAGAAGCCTGATCACCGGCTCCATCAACAAGATTTTTAGCTTCGCTGTGTGTAAAGGCGACCATTCCTGTAAAACCGTGCTCAAACGATTTTTCCAATTTGGCAGTCATTGAATAGTAATAGCCTCCTTTTGCATTTTCAAGCACGATCGGAGAAACGCCTGATCCTGTTCCAGCTGATGTTGTAACAGCGCCTGCACTACTAATTAGTTGATAATACCTTTCCCTTGTAGCATTCGGATAAATAATACGGTGATCAGGATACCCGGGAATGTACATTGGCATACCATTTTTAGCTCTAAGACCTTCGTTTGCAAAGAATGCAGTGTTGAAATCTTTATTATAGATTCCTTCCAAGGTACCTTTTAATCCAAATGGAAGTTTTGCGTCGATTGCGAGACTGCTCTTCCAGGTTTGGGGCATTTTAAAATTATCAGATATAATAGTAAAAGTTCCTGGTACTACCGTACCAATAGCTGGCTGCGTAGCTGGATAATAGGCACTAATTTCCGGTTTGAATGGTCCGGGAACTGCAGTTCCGGACAAAGCCTGAGTAGTTTGAATCATACCTGCATCACCAGCCTGTCCAACAATCCATACAAATGGAACACGACCTGTGAAAATTCCAGATCCACCACGCACTACCAATGAACGGTCTTCTTTGATGTTATAATTAAAACCGAATCTTGGTGATAACATCACCCTCGATTTAGGAAGGGTTGCTGAACTATATTTATTCTCTCCAAATGTAAGCCCGGCAATGATAGGATGTTCGGCCATTTTTTCAGGATAGGTTGGCAGGTCAGCACGAAGACCAAAAACGATCTTTAATTTGGTATTAATAGCAATCTCATCCTGTACATAGGCTGAATACTGGCTGAATTTAAAACTTGGGAATGCCTGGGCATAACCCGGGGTGTTTGAAAATGTAACTCCAAAGTTTTTAGGGTTTACACCACCGGTAAAATCAGCCCATGAATTAAACACATAAAAGCTTGATCCAAAACGCATAAAACCGTTCTTTGTTTGGTTCTGCTCATATTGAAGCCCTGCTGTAATGTTGTTTTTACCCATCGAAAATGTAAAATCATCGTTGATAGTTGTGGTTTTCACTTCACGAAGATTCCCGTAAGAGAATAGTTCTGTTCCAAAAGAGACATATGGTTTGCCATCTTTAAGTATATCTACAAACGGGAAGATCTTACCATCCGTACTACGTGGCTCATCCTGAAAAGAATAGGTATAACGAAGCGTATTCGAGTATTTACCACCACCAAAAGTGGAGTTCAATTCAGCAGATAATGATTTGAAATTTGCTTCAGTATAATACCCTGAATTCTGGTACCACATGGCATCCATCGCTGTACGGGTACCGGTGTAAATAGAAGAAAATGGTGATGTTGAAGTACTCGGGGTGCTTGGTGATTTGGATTTTGTATCACTGTAACGGATATTAAACTTATGATTGCGGCTGATGTTCCAGTCGATACGCGTTAAAAATTTGGTAGAAGGACTTTCTTGTGAATAACCCTGGTATGGACCAGTTTCATACCCGTAAGTATCACGCAAGAAAGTGCTTATCATATCCATATCGGTAGCAGTAGGGCGGGCAATATTGATACCGTCAGCAGGTGCACCTGGTGTAGCAGCAACACGTGTAGATCCGGGTACAGTATTCTTTTCTGTTTCATAATTCACGAAAAAGAAAAGTTTATTTTTAATGATCGGTCCGCCTACACGGAAACCTTTCATATTAAAACTTGCAGGATTTTTTGTGAATGGTAGAGCATCTCCAACCTTGTTACCTTTGTATTTCTCATTTTGCATGTAAGTATATGCAGAACCTGTGAACTCGTTGGTTCCTGAGCGGGTTACAGCATTTACAGAAGCGCCGATGAATCCACTCTGCCTTACATCGAAAGGAGTGATATTCACAGAAATCTGATCAAGTGCATCCAATGATATTGGAGAACCATTTCCTGGCAGGTTGCTTCCAATACCAAAGGCATTGTTAAACTGCGCACCGTCAACGGTAATATAGTTCTGGCGGTAGTTTCCTCCTCCAATTGTATTACCATTGGCCTGCGGAGTTAATCTTGTAACGTCATTGATACTTCTGGAAACAGTAGGCATCATTGCAATCTGGCGATTACTAACGTTAATAGCGGCACCATTCCTTTCAGCGTTAAATGACGATGGTCTTGCACCTACAACAACAATTTCGCCCACAGCGATTGCGCTTTCCTTCAAATCTGCATTAAGCGAGAATGCTTCACCTAAATTTAAAGTGACGTCTGTGTAAGTTGCATTAGCATAGCCAACAAACGAAATTTCAATCCGATAAGGCCCACCTGGGCGCATACCCTGGATCGAGAACCGCCCATCCGAATTAGTAACCGTACCATACTGAGAACCAGATGGTACATGGATGGCAACAATGGCAGCTCCTGGAAGCGTCTCGTTGTTACCCGTAATTTTACCATTCATTCCGGAAGAGGTAACCTGCCCCAGCGTGGTTAAGACCATTCCTCCAAAGAGGACTATAGTCAGTAAGAGCTTGTTCAAATTGTTTTTCATTAATGATTCGTTTTAATTGTGAAGGTCAATAACTTAAATATTGGATTAAACGATAGTGTTTTTTTAACAATTATTAAATTGCTTTAATGATTCGCAAAAATAGATTAAGCAATTGAATTTCATTTCAGTTCAGGTGTTACAATATTGTTAATATTTGAAACGCAAAAATAAACATACAAAATCAATCTATGGATGATTGTAATCAGTAAGCGCATTCTATTTATTAACTTATTTGCCAATTTTATTAACAATCTTTTAAACAAATTAACATATCAGGGCCAAATTCCAATAACTTTCAGTATTTCTGCAAATTACAAAAAGGAAAAAATAACTAATTGAATATCTGCATATTGCCAAAAACAATGTTCTGACTGTCGAAGATTTGGTTTGAATGACTATTTTTGCAACGATTGTTACAACCATATTTCAATGTTAAAAGACAAATACGACCAGTTAATATATAAGCATGGCTTCGTCAATGAACCAGTATCGAATGATATAGATATCATCAAAGAGATCGGGCGATTAAAAAAAGCTAAAAATGCTGTAATTCTCGGGCATTACTATATTACACCCGAACTTCAGGATATTTCCGATTTTCTGGGTGATTCTTTGGCACTCGCGCAACAAGCTCAAAAAACTGATGCTGATATTATTCTGTTCGTTGGCGTTCACTTTATGGGTGAAACGGCAAAAATTCTTAATCCCTCCAAAAAAGTGATTGTTCCAGATCTGAATGCAGGGTGTTCCCTGGCGGATTCTGCACCGGCCGAAGCATTTGAGGTATTTAAGAATCAATACCCTGATCATAAGGTGATTTCATACATCAATTGTACGGCAGAGATTAAAGCGCTCTCAGACGTCATCGTTACCTCCTCAAATGCAATGAAAATTGTAGAATCGTTTCCGAAAGATCAACCCTTAATATTCGCCCCCGACAAGAATTTAGGCAATTATATTAATTCAGTTACAGGTCGTGATATGGTTCTCTGGAATGGCGCGTGCATGGTCCATGAAAAATATTCGCTTGAGAAGATTGTAGCGCTTATGGACCAACATCCTCAGGCAGTGTTTATTGCCCACCCGGAATGTGAGCAACCGGTACTGCTGGTTGCCGATTTCATAGGATCGACGACTGCTCTTCTAAACTATGTATCAAAAAGCAAAGAGAGTGAATTTATAGTGGCCACCGAAAGTGGAATCCTTCATCAGATGCAAAAAGCGTGTCCCGAAAAGTCATTCATTCCGGCTCCCTCTATCGACTCAACATGTGGCTGTAACGACTGTAGTTATATGAAATTGAATACAATGCAGAAATTATACCTCGCGCTAAAATATGAAAGGCCTGAGATTATTCTTGATCCAGCCATCATTGAAAAAGCAAAAATCCCGATCCTTCGGATGCTTGAACTATCGAAATAATTATGAATATATACCCGACACAACTGTTTTTATAGTTTTATCGTCTTATAATGGTATAAAATTATTTCCTTTGTATCGTAAAAAATTATCGATTCAATTGTACTTGAGAACGAATTAAATTCACTGTTTTGAATTGATATATTAAAAAAAATACCAAATTGTTGATGAGAAAAATAAGTTTGTTTTTTATTGTGTCCATGCTCTTTACGGGGATGTTTTGCAATTCGTGTAAGAAATCTGATACAACTACCGAAACTCCGGTTGTACCTCCGGCAGTCGGAGAATTTGTTGGAACAGTTGCGGTTTATTCGCCAACAGATACTATACTGAACTATTTTCTGAAAAATAACTACAACAGAATAACCGGTTCCCTTGAGTTGTATACTTCAGATGATATTGACTTCAATAAGTATTTCGCAAACCTAAAGTCGGTTACAGGTTCTGTCAGACTCTATAAAATCAGAAATACAGATCTCTCCTTCCTGACTAATGTGACAAAAATTACCGGAGATCTTCAAATTTCAGCTTGTCCCGGGCTTACTTCACTTGCCGGTTTGACCAAACTCGATACCTTGACTAATAACCTGATCGTTGAAAATAATCGTAATATCAGGGACTTAAATGGAATGGGATCTGTAAAGAGCATCACAAATATTTATGCAACAAATAACAGTATACTACAATCATTATCAGGTCTGGGAAGTTTAACTTCAATACTAGGTGGCATTTCGGTTGGAGAAAACCCTGCACTTACCTCATTGGATGGTTTAACAAATGTTGAATCGATTATAGCGAATGTAGTTATTTATAATAATGCATTGCTTTCGAGCCTCGACGGGTTGAATAAGCTGAAAAGTATTGATGGAAACCTAATGCTTTCCGGATTACCAGCACTTGCCGGATTAACAGCATTGTCTACACTGAACGATACAATTACGACCATTTCAATATCCGGATGTAGCAGTCTGGCTAATCTGGAAGGACTAAACAGTTTACCACACATTAAAAAGGATCTGTTATTAGTAAGCTGTATGAATTTTAAAAATTTACAAGGTCTCACAAAGGTCGATACCATTGGAGGAACCATCGGACTTAGTAAACTTGCTGCATTTAATTCATTTTCAGGAGCTACCACATTGAAAGGAATAAAAAAAGATCTTCGAATCGTTGAATGCAACGCATTAACTTCGTTGGCTGGTTTAACGAAGCTTGAAATCATAAACGGAGATTTTATCGTTGATGATAATAGTAGTCTTGCAAACCTAAACGGTATTGATATATTGAAGCTTGTAAAAGGTAAAGTTCAAATATTAAACAACGAACAGCTTATATCCCTTAATGGACTCGAACCGCTTAAAACAATTTCAAGCGATATCGATATCTACTACAATTCAAAGCTAAGTAGTTACTGCGCTTTGAAACCCGATTCACTAAGCGGGATTGTCTATATTGGATATAATGCCTATAACCCTACATGGGCACAAATAAAAGCCGGGAGTTGCTCTAAATAAGAGAAATCCAACCCTTGAAGTGGTTGAAAAACCTTTAATCGGTCATTATTTATAAAACAGAAAAACCACCTCAACGGGTGGTTTTTCTGTTTTATAAGTATCTGAAAATTACTCGACAATAGCTGTCCAATTATAAGCATCTGGTTCAATTCCGTATTGAATTCCGCGAAGCTTTTCATAGAGCTTCACACATACCTTTCCAGGCTCGGTTCCATAAAGGTATTCAATATCATTATCTGCGTCATAAACTCTTTTAATAGGCGAAATAACCGCAGCAGTGCCACAAGCTCCAACCTCGTCGAACTCAGCAAGCTCATCAACATCAATCTGCCGCTCCTCAACATTCATCCCCATATCTTTCGCCAACTGCCGCAAACTCATATTCGTGATTGAAGGCAATATGGAAGTGGATTTTGGAGTAATGTACGAATTCCCCTTTATACCGAAAAAATTGGCAGGACCACACTCATCGATGTATTTCTTTTCCTTTGCATCAAGGTACAACACTGAGGAGAATCCATTTTGGTGAGCCCTTTGACCTGCAACAAGGCTGGCGGCATAATTGCCACCAACTTTAACTGTTCCGGTTCCTAGTGGAGCCGCACGATCGTATTCACGGTAAATAACCAAATCCGTGGGTTTAAATCCTTCTTTAAAATAGGGCCCAACAGGCATTACCATTACCATAAACAAATATTCATCTGCAGGCTTCACCCCTATTTGAGGTCCTGTACCAATCAATAATGGACGAATGTATAAAGAAGCGCCAGATTCAAATGGCGGAACAAAGCCTTCATTTAATTTTACCGCTTTTCTTACAGCTTCAGTAAATAAAGCAGTAGGTACTTCTGCCATCATGATTCCTTGCGATGAACGTTGCATTCGTTTTGCATTCTCTTCCATTCTGAAAACACGGATCTTTCCATCCTTACCTCTGAATGCTTTCAAACCTTCGAAAGCTTCCTGTCCATAATGAAAAGTTGTAGCAGCGATATGCAATGTGACATTTTCAGAATCAGACACTTCCAACTCTCCCCATTGTCCATTGCGGTACCAGCAACGAATGTTGAAGTCCGCTTTGCTATATCCAAATCCCAGATTTTTCCAGTCTATTGTTTCCATATCTTGATTTTATCTTTAAAATTCCGACTGCTAAAATACAATTATTTTAAATTAAACTTCAATGTTTTATAACTAATGACAACGGAAGGGAGCTATCAACAAAACCGTATGAAAAGTGGTTTAAAAATCAGCTATCATACTAATCAATAGATAATTGCGAAATAAACAATAGTTTATAAGAATTGTTAATAGTGCGTTTATAAGATTTTTTCGGTACTTTCTCTGCAACATTTTGAGTAGTAAATCAGAATTTAGGATATATCTGCACTTGCCGACAGTTTGCCTGCAATCCCTATTTACTTTAAAAATGAGCCAATGAGAACCCGGTGAACTGATTTTAATGATTAAAAGTCAAGAAAAAAAGGCATCAAGCTGGGGTAGGAAAACAATTGAAATGTACGGTTAGACATTCATAAAATGACGGTACATTTTGGATGTCTTTATAAGAATTTTTTTGTGAAAATATTCAGTAATACTATAAGAAATCTGTAATCACAAAAAAGCCTAAACTTCCAAAAAATTTATTAACCGCAATATTAACAGCCATCACAAAATAACATCACAAAATATCCTATATATATTACAAACAATCAATTTTTTAACCAATATAACTCAACCTGGAGATTTGTTTTTAATCTATCATAATACAATCAAAAAATGATTTTTTTTAAGTCATATTGTAAGTTTGAAAAAAATGCAAAAAAAATAATTAAATTTGATATACATTTGCAAAGTTTTAATGTTTGCTTTTAAAGTTTATAATATTGATTTACTGATAAATGCAGACTTATTTTTCGTAACTTAAAACAGAGAAAACCATCAATTGTCCATGAAATCAGAAATGACAATGACAACACCTTTAGTTTCGGAAGAAACTTCGGTCCCAGATTCACCTGTTCCCATAGTTTCCGGGAGCTTTTTTTCAAGGTTTAACAGGAGCCTTCGCTCATCAGTGAACTTCCCATGTGATGATTCTGTCTATCATTTTATAAGGAAGAATTTCCCTAAAACATCGGTTCAAGAATGGAACAGCTGGACCTGGCAGATAAAAAACAGCATACATACAGCTGAAAGACTAAAAGAGATATTTGGAGAATCGTATGAAAATGTAATCAGCACTTTGCCTGAGAACCATTTACCCTTTCGGATAACGCCCTATTTTGCATCTCTTTTAAGCCGTTTTGCACCGGACCATCCGCTGTTCAGAACAATGATTCCTGCAAAAGAGGAATTAACAATCGGTAATGGAGAAAAGAATGATCCGCTCAACGAAGCCAGCGATACGCCCGTTCCGCACATCGTTCATCGTTACCCAGACCGGGTTTTATTCACAGTAACCGGCGTATGCGCTGCATACTGTCGCTATTGTACCCGAAGCCATATGGTGGCAAAGAAGAATAAAACACATGTTTCGACAAAAAGCTGGGACACTGCAATTGAATACATTGCTTCCAACACACAAATCAGAGATGTTCTTATTTCGGGTGGTGACCCTTTGACATTATCGGACAACCGGCTTGAGTATCTTTTATCTCACCTAAGAGCAATACCTCATGTTGAAATAATCAGGATTGGGACAAAAATTCCTGTTGTTTTGCCAATGAGGGTTACGAAGAATCTGATCAAAATAATCAAAAAATACCATCCTGTGATGATGAGTCTACATTTCTCGCATCCCGACGAATTAAGCATCGAAACTAAGGAAGCTTGTAACCGGCTGGCAGATGGTGGAATACCGCTTGGAAGTCAGTGCGTGCTTCTAAAAGGGGTCAATGATCAGGTCGAAACTTTTAAAAAACTAAATCAAGGTCTATTGAAAGTCCGCGTACGTCCGTATTACATTTATCAATGTGACCCAATACCCGGCTCAGCACATTTTCGCACGCAAGTAAAAAAAGGGCTTGAAATTATCCAGGGGCTGCGGGGATTCACATCAGGTTATGCCGTTCCGCATTTTGTAATAGATGCTCCAGGCGGGGGCGGGAAAATCCCGCTATTGCCAGAATCAATTAAAAGCATTGATAAAGATGGAATTACCCTAATCAACTACCTTGGCAAAGAGTACATCTATCCCGAAGAAAATTAATTCTAAAAAATTATAATGATTAAAGTTGGATTGACTTTCGACCTAAAGGAAGATTATTTGCTTTTGGGTTATACGAAAGAGCAAGTTGCAGAGTTTGATGCACCGGAAACCATTGATGCGTTAGAACAGGCAATAACTGCATTGGGTTTCGACGTAATCCGTATCGGGAATATATTCAGTCTCGTCGATTTTTTAAATAAGGGAAACCGCTGTGACCTGGTTTTTAATATTTGTGAAGGGATGTACGGAATTGCGCGTGAAGCACAGGTTCCTTGTCTGCTTGATGCATATCAAATTCCATACGTCTTCAGTGAACCTGACATTCTGAATCTTACACTCGACAAGGGTCTGACAAAGCATATCGTAAAGCAAGCAGGAATTTTGACTGCCGATTTCAAGGTTATTAGTCAATTGTCTGAATTACAAAATATTGATATACCATTTCCACTCTTTGTTAAACCGGTTGCCGAGGGAACAAGCAAAGGAATTGACAGCTTTTCGCTTGTTAATAATCAAATGCAACTCGAAGAATCGACGGATTACCTGCTGAAGACATTTCACCAGCCAGTATTGGTCGAATCTTTCCTTCCGGGAAGAGAGTTTACTGTTGGAATTACGGGGTGTGGTGACGACTCAAAAGCGTTAGGGACACTGGAGATTGTTTTGAATGAACATGCCCCCCACCCTATTTATTCTTATTCTGTAAAAAAGGATTGGGAAAAGTATGCCAGTTACAAAATTGCTGTTGATCCTGTAGCCCTAAAATGTGCTGAGATGGCAGTTGAAGTTTGGAAAATGATCAAAGGAAAAGACGCTGGTCGTGTCGATTTCAGGCTAGACACAAACGGGAATCCAAATTTTATTGAGGTAAACCCTTTGGCAGGCCTAAATCCGACTTATTCCGATCTTCCAATTCTTGCACGATTAATTGGGACAAGTTATCTCCAACTGATTTCGGAAATCATGATTTCCGCTTTAAAACGCTCCAGCCTAAAGGACCAACTATGAAACATGCAATAATATTACACAACCCGGTTACCAATTCATCAAAAGAAGATGAACTGGATGTTTTAAATCAGGCAATATTTGTCGAAACCGCCCTTGAAAAATTGGGATATAGTCACGAAATAGCCGTTTTTAGTTTGAATACCAATGACTTAATCACACTCATTAAAAAAAGCGGAGCTTCTTTAGTTTTTAACCTGGTTGAAACGATCAACGAATCGGGTCGTTTAAGTTTTACAGCTCCTGCCATGCTCGAGTTGTTCAAAGTACCATTCACAGGATCAGATGCAGCTGCTATTTTTACTACGACCGACAAGATTGTTTGCAAAACGATTCTTAGCTTTAATAATATAGAAACTCCATTCTGGGCTAAATTTTTGGCTGAGGTTGATCCTGAAAGGTATTACATTGTCAAACCAATATCAGAGGATGGATCTGTAGGAATTGATGACGCATTAATTGTCCGCGGGAACGAGATGAAAGAGATCCCGAAAGGGTATTTCGCGGAGGAATATATTCATGGTCGGGAGTTCAATATTTCGATTATTGGCGGAAAAAATAGATATCAGGTATTACCTCCTGCAGAAATGTGTTTTTCAAGCGACTATTATGAAACTAAACCACGCATTCTTGGGTATAAGGCTAAGTGGGATGAAACTTCAATGGAGTATCAAAACACGACAAGAAATTTCAAATTCGAGGATGATGATGCAGAATTGATTGCTAATCTTCAGAAAATAGCCGGAAAGTGTTGGGAAATATTTGGTCTAAGTGGTTATGCACGCATCGATTTAAGAGTAGGTGCAGACAATCGACCAAAAGTTATTGAGATCAATGCAAATCCGTGTATTGCTCCGGACAGTGGATTCGTTGCAGCATGTAAGGAAATAGGATTGACGGATACAAATATTATAAAACGAATCATTGATGATACAAACAGAAATGAAGCAGGAATTTAAAACTAAGGGATTTAGAAAAACTGTGGTACCAAGTGATATCATGAGCGTTACGCAGATATTGAAATCGACAGGTTTTTTTAAACCTCACGAAATTGATGTTGCAATCGAACTTGTTGAAGACCGGCTGAAAAATGGGGTAGGTTGCGGATATCAGTTTTATTTTCTTGAAATCGAAGGTAGAACTGTAGCGTATGCCTGCTACGGCGAAATTCCATGCACAATTAAGAATTATGACCTTTACTGGTTGGCAGTTGATAATAATTACAGGAACAAGGGTCTTGGAGGTTTGCTTCTTGAAAAAATAGAGAGTGATATTAAATCACATGCCGGAAGAGGAATTTACATCGAAACATCAAATAAAGAACAATATTTGCCAACGATCGCTTTTTACGAAAAATGTAATTATCAGCAAGTTGCCATCTTCAAGGATTTCTACGATATTGATGACAATAAAGCTGTCTATTATAAAAACCTCTAATTAAAAAAGGGCTAAACCTCTTCATATGTAATATCCTGAACAGGAGCACCCTTGTAGGTTGGAGGCTGACGACTCACTTTCCATGCCATAAAAAGATCTGATAGCCCATTCAAAATTAATATTGCACCAAGAAATGCAAGAATTGCTTCCGCACTTTTGAATGGGTCCGTTAACAAAAATATACCGCTTCCAAAAGTCATAAGCGCAATCAAAAAATAAATCCATCCCCAAGCAGACCGGGTGAGCGTTCCCATAGATCCTAATAATTGGAAAAATCCAAGAATCAATAAGATTATTCCAAGAAATACAACAAAGACCTTGACCATTACCGAAGGCGATGCGATAAACACTAATCCGAATAATACAGTCATTATTCCCTGAGCCGACCAAAACCCATTTACAGAACCTGTTTTTTTCCAATTCGACAAAATCAATGTAACCAAACCGCTTAGCACGAGCATCGCACCGATTATAATTATCACGGTTTGCATGGTTAAACCCGGAACAAAAAGCAAAATACACCCTAATGCAATGGTCAGAATACCACGAAACAAGGAGTTTCTTGAGTTCGGCACAAAAAATTTCATCATGATTTCAGGTTGTATATGAATAAACAGTAACATTAAAAAAACCCACTAACGTTAACGAAGTTAATCCAAAAATTCAATAATAAAAAAATATTTCGTGCAACCCATAAAAAGTGTTACAGGTATTTGTTTGCCTTTTAGAAAAACAAATATCTGTAACACTCACAAATTGTAAGACTTAACATCCAAACACCATTTAATAGTGACCAGCACTGATTATATTCCCTGTTCGAATCAGAGGGAATGAATTTAATAATGAATTAATATCCTGCCCCTCGTGAAGCAATACAAATTGTGGAAATGACACGATCGAATGCTGCTTTAATCCTGGATAACGCTTAAAATCATCTGGAAGATTCAATGAAGCAGGCTGTAAAAAATGGAAACTATTAGCTTTTACTTAGTTTCTCCAGACTACAACAATCCCGGACAATAGCAGAACGAATAAAGGTATAATATTGAACAACTGATCCTAAAATGACCAATACGAATGGCTGAAAGATTATTTTTATCATTTTCTTTTTTTTTGGAAATTCAGTTTAAATTTGCAAACTGAATAAAAAAATTACTTAACACATATTATGGGACGCGCATTCGAATACAGAAAAGCCAGAAAGATGAAAAGGTGGGGATCGATGGCCAGAACATTTACAAAAATTGGAAAAGAGATAGCAATTTGCATAAAGTCCGCTGGGCCTGACCCTACAAGTAACTCACGACTTCGCGTTTTGATGCAGAATGCTAAGAATGCCAGTATGCCTAAAGAAAATATTGAACGGGCAATTAAGAAGGCGACTTCGAAAGACCAAACTGATTATAAAGAAGTAGTATACGAAGGGTATGCACCATACGGTATCGCTGTTCTCGTAGAGACTGCAACTGATAATCCCACCCGAACTGTAGCTAATGTTCGCAGCTATTTCAACAGAAGCGGCGGTTCACTTGGAACTTCGGGTTGCGTCGAATACATGTTTGAGCATAAATGCCTCTTCAAAATTAAAGCCAAAGAAGGAGTTGATATAGAAGAACTTGAACTTGAAATGATTGATTTTGGCATTCAGGAAATTTTTGCCGAAGATGAAAATATCATCATTTATGGAGATTTTGAAGCATTCGGTCCAATTCAGAAATACATAGAGGATAATGGTTTCGAAATTATTACGGCAGATTTCGAAAGAATCCCTTCAGAAATTAAAGAGCTAAACGAAGAACAAATGGCTGAAGTTGAGAAATTGCTTGAAAAATTGGAAGACGACGAGGATGTGACAAATGTCTTTCATAATATGAAAGAAGAAGAATAATATTAAGATTTTAATAATCTGATGATTAAAACTATTGACCAAAGTCATTTCAGAAATAAAACTGAATAAACATCATTCAATTTATTTTGTTCGAACAAATCAATATTCCATTATATTTTGATCATTTTTAATCATCTTTTTTTTGTATATATTTCTTAATATTGTATCAACAAATAGATAATAAAAACATTCAAAATATTAAAAGCATCCTTTCACACGATGAAAGGTTATTTAGGTTAGGTTTAGGTTAGGTAAGGCAAGGAGTTATCCAACTCCTTGCTTTTTTTATGCCAATTCCGTCACTCCTCATCCAGCAATAACTGCTTTCCCCGCTCCAGATTTTCAAGCTGTTTTACAGATAAATTAGGGTACTCTATACCATGAGATTTTAATTTTTCAATAATAATCTCACATACAGCAATCTGCATAAACCATTTATGATCAGCCGGAATAACGTACCAGGGAGCCAATGCGGTAGAGGTATGCTGGAATGTTTGTTCGTAGGCTATTTGGTAATCTTTCCAGAATTTTCGCTCTACAACATCACGATCAGAAAACTTCCAATTTTTACTTTGATCTTCAATTCTTTTAAGAAACCGTTTCTTCTGTTCCTCTTTAGAAACATTCAAAAAGAACTTTAAAACGATCGTTCCGTTGTTGATAAGGTATTTCTCGAAATTATTAATATCGTTGTAACGTTGTAGCCATAATGACTGATCGGGAGTAATTTTGCTATAATCGACAGGAAGTCTTTGCCCTGCCAGAATTTCCGTATGCACCCGCGTAACCAGAACTTCTTCATAATAAGAACGGTTGAATATTCCGATATTCCCCTTTGCAGGGGTTGCTTTCATGCATCGCCACAAGTAAGCATGATCAAGTTCTTCAATTGATGGCGCTTTAAAACTGGTAACTATGCATCCTTGAGGATTGATACCTGACATCACATGCTTAATCGTACTGTCTTTCCCTGCAGCATCCATTGCCTGAAAAATGATCAATAGCGAAAATTTGTCCTGAGCATAAAGCATATCCTGAATTCCCGAAAGTTCTTTAACACCTTCTACTAATTTTTCTTCAGCATCCTTCTGGTTTTTAAAAGACCCCGTGTCATCAGTTTGGAAATCCTTTAATTTTCCGCTTCTGTCAGTTGGAAAAATGTATTTACTGTAATTCATAAGCCAATATATTTAATTTATAAAGTAAATCCACGAGTCAAATGTAACTCCAATGACTAAAATTAATCAATATATCTATCTTTGCACAAAGTTCGCAAAAATAAACTGAATGTTAGATCAATCAACGATATGTGCCATTTCGACACCTCCCGGAATCGGAGGGATAGCGGTTATCCGACTTTCGGGAAAAGAGGCAATTTCGATTGCAGATAAGATTTTTGAGTCACCAACAAATGATAAACGACTAGCTGACCAAAAGGCTAATACGCTTCATTTTGGAGCGATAAAATCAGGCGTCGAGTTGATTGACGAGGTTGTAATAAGCCTGTTTAAGGCACCCCACTCCTTCACTGGAGAAGAAATTGTTGAAATCTCCTGTCATGGGTCGGTCTATATTCAGCAAATGATTCTACAGCTCATAATATCAACAGGAGCGCGTATGGCAAGACCAGGGGAATTTACCCAACGAGCATTTTTAAATGGCAAGATGGATTTATCACAGGCTGAAGCTGTTGCTGATCTTATTGCATCCGGAAATGCTGCAGCTCATAAACTGGCCATCTCACAGATGCGCGGAGGATTCTCACGCGAAATTCATCAACTCCGGACCGAATTACTTCGGTTCGCTGCATTGGTTGAACTTGAACTCGATTTCAGCGAAGAGGATGTCGAATTTGCTGACCGGGGCGCACTCATTGAATTATCGACACGAATTGCGAGCATATTGAAAAAACTGACGGAGTCCTTTCGGCTGGGAAATGTGATCAAAAACGGAATTCCTGTCGCTATAATTGGTGAAACCAATGTCGGCAAATCAACACTGCTAAATGCACTTCTAAATGAGGATAAGGCCATCGTTTCCGATATTCATGGCACGACGCGCGATGTCATTGAAGATGTTGTTAATATTGGCGGGACTTTGTTCCGCTTTTCAGATACTGCCGGAATTCGAGAGACAACAGACATCATTGAATCGATGGGCATCGAACGAAGCTATAATCAATTAGATAAAGCTGAAATCGTTTTGCTTGTAACCGACATAAGCGGATCTGTTCAGCCGATCCTTGACCGGATCGTTAAAATCCGTAAGAAAATAGGAAATCAGCAACTGATTATCATCGCAAATAAAGTAGATATTGCATCTGTTGAATCACAAAACCAGCTCTCCAAATTCCCCTTACTTCCGAATGAAGCATTGGTTTTAATTGCTGCAAAAAGCCGTGCTAACCTCGAGATGCTAATTCAATTAATGAAACAAGCCGTCGATTTTGATTCCATCGGACCGGAAGAGATCATCGTATCGAATGTCAGGCATTACGAAGCGCTTTCGCTTGCATTCAGTGCAATCGAAAAGGTAATCGAAGGATTAAAAACCGGTATTTCGGGTGATTTCTTAGCCCTGGATATCCGAGAATGCCTGCACTATCTTGGAGAAATAACAGGAGAAGTATCTACAGATGAAATACTTGGACATATATTTAAGCATTTCTGCATCGGAAAGTAATTATAAAACCTTTCAAGACCTTTGTGGAAAGAGAGGCTTTCTTTTTTAAGCACTCAGATATTAAAAACCAAACACGAAAATAAAATATATTTTACTTAATTTTTCAGGTATTGAATTAATAATAAAATGTCAAAAATCAGAAATGGCTGATCAGAGCAATTGACTCCAACCAGCCCTTCAATTTACAGTTTCATTTCCCAGCCTTTCTCGTAGCTTCTACTCCACAATTTTTCAGCATCTTTATTTCCAATGATATGACCATCTTTGGGGTCGCAATGCAAGGTTGAACCAGTACGCTGTGAAATATTGGCCAAATGGCAAAGGATTACGCTTTTATGACCCTCCAGAATTGGCGCTGTTATTTTGGCATCTCCCCTGATACTTTCAATAAAATTTAGCTGATGATACATATCTGCATCACCACTGGCGCTTACTGTATTGTTTGGATCAGCCTTAAAATCCGCTTTAATCTCTTTTACAAGTTTATTTGAAGTATCGTAAACTTTATAATCGCCTCCACCATAATTTACCAGTGTGCCCTTATCTCCATAGATGATGAAGCCACGTCCACTGCCTTCAACCGGATAGGAATTACAACTGCGCCCTTCCCAGGTAATGGTTTTCTGATCTCCAAATTCGAATGAAGCAATTTGTGTATCAGGAGTTTCCCAATCATCTTTAAAAGCATATCTTCCACCCGCAGAAGTTACTTTTGTAGGGAAATCAACTCCGAGGAACCAACGGCAACAATCAATTTCGTGGTTTCCGTTGTTACAAGCTTCACCTGTTCCCCAATTCCAGAACCAATGCCAGTTATAATGTATCAGGTTGTCTTTGTAGTCCTTTCGTGGTGCCGGACCTTGCCATAAATCAAAATCAAGTGTTGAAGGAACAGGGATTACCTTACCTACACCAATTGACTTACGTGAATTGGTATACCACGATTTTGCCATGTATGGATTGCCAATAAGCCCACCACGGACTTCCTTTACGGCTTGAATTAAGGTAGGGAACGATCGGCGCTGGCTACCTACCTGGATAATTTTGCCATATTTTGCCTGTGCCTGAATCAAAATCTCACTTTCGTGCGGATTCTGGCTACATGGTTTTTCGACATATACATTCTTACCATTTGCAACTCCAAGCAATGCTGCCGGTGCATGCCAATGATCAGGTGCGGCAATCACTAATGCATCGAAATCGGTTTTAGTCACCAGTTTGCGAATATCTTTTTCAATAACAGGCTTACGTGATGCATCTTTTAAGGCTTTCAAACCATTTTTTATAGCTCCGTCTTCAACATCACATAAGTAAGCCACCTCTACCCCGGGCATTTTCGAAAATTTCTCGGCATGATAAGCTCCGCGGCTGTTTACACCCATTATGGCAACAACAACCTTGTTACTGGGTGCATTTTTCCCGAATACCGGGAAATCCAAAATTGTTAATCCTCCGGCAGTAGCCAGAGAGCTATTTTTTAAAAATGTTCTGCGTTCCATAAAATGAATAGTATTAATTTTAGATTTTAACTATACCCAATTCCCATCGCAATAGCCCGCTTTCATCCAGGGAAGATTTTCGTGGTTATAAAATGGAGTGAGCTCAAGTGCCAACTCCTTCATTCTGACTTCATCCAATGGCTTAAAATTATGCAGTATTTCGAGGTTTGAATTCACTACATCAATACTATCCAGCCCCAGTACAATTACATCGGGGCCGTCCAACGAAAGAGCATACTTAATCAAATCAGTTGGTTTCAGGTTGGTAATCGTTTCGCGCGGACGAACCACCTTCATCATAATTACACCCATCCCTTTGGCTTTAGCTGCCGGAACAGCCATCTCAAAACGACTCTGAGGATTGTTTGCGGCATTCCAATGGTTCATCGCTATGAGCATGGTATCGAAATCTCCACGGTCGGTCATTGCTTTCATAGCACCAGCTTCTGTGTGCCCCGAGAAGCCAATAAACCGGGTAAGTCCCTGTTCTTTTAAACGTTGTAGAATATCAATCAGATTACCTTTTTCACTCAGTTTTTTTACATCGCCCATTGATTGTACATCGTGGATCATCAGTTGATCCAGGTGATCTGTCTGCAAACGCTTCAGGCTGGTTTCGATCTGGCGCATGGCTTCGTTAGGATCGCGACTGGTTACTTTAGTCGAAAGAAATATTTCCTTCCGGCGGACTGATACCACAGATCCCAAACGCACTTCACTGGTAATAAGTCGGGAACTCCGGGTTTTGCCAGGAGGTGTCCCAATTGTATTGTCATAAGCAAATGCCGTATCCCAATAGTAAAGGCCATTGTCTAACGTATAATTTAGCAGCCGGTGTGCCTCTTCATCACTTTCCAAATGACAAAAGCGTGAACCTAAACCGCAAACAATGCGCGGCACGCGTACGCCGGTTTTACCAAACTCCACAGTCGGCAAACCTTTGGCATCGTACACCGATGTAGATGCGGACATCCGGAAGATATTGCACGAAGGGAGCAAACCCGAACCAGCAACCAAAAAACCAGTGCCTATTGTACCTTTAATAAAATTGCGGCGTGAGAAATTTGATCTTTCCATGTTCAATTTGTTTAGTTTCATTTATCTGACGGCATGCGCTTCGGTGAATTCTATCTTAGTGCCGTCTTCGTTTTGTATGTTCAGAAGCCAACGTTTACCTTTCCCAACCATTGGTTTTGCAAGCTGATTATTCCCCCTTCGTTCATGCAAGGTATAGATGGTTTCCTGCATATCTTCAACCAAAAAACAAGGGTGGTTGAAGTTTACATCCGGAGAAGGATAATGTTCAATATTCTCCACACAATCAGGTATTTGTAAATAATTCATTTGTACTTTTTCAGTATGGGCTTCCGGAAAGCGCCACAATTCCTTAAAGCCAAGAATCCCGGCATAAAAAGGATCGTTGTCTTCTACTTCTTTGCAAAACAATCCCACATGGTGAATTCGCTTCGAAATTCTGTTTGCAGACAAGTATTTACCTTTTGATTTTTTATGCAAGCCCATAGCCTTTAATCCAATAAATTCAATGTGGTTTTCGGAAGGATCATTCACCACAAATATCTCATTTCCGGCGCCATCTATGGTTGTCTTGTCAGGAACTGTTAGTCCTTTCAATTTCAGGTATTGGCGCATCTGTTCTACATTTTCGGTCTCGAATGATACTGAGACCATTCGTTTTTTGTCTTTGGCTTGCTTATCAACCACAAACTCAAGAAACTGGCGATCATTAACCTTAAACGAGCTGATTTTGCCCAAATCAGAAAGATAAGAAAACGCTTCATCGAAGCCCAGAAACTTACCGTAATAATCGCGGGTCAATTGAAGGTCGCTTACCAAAAAGGTTATTTTGGCAATGCCCCAGATAGCAGGACGCTGAACCTCCTGAGCATTACATTTTCCAGCTAATACAAAGAGCATCGGCAGTATTAGTCCTAAATAAACGATTTGTCTCATTAGTGAATAATTTGATTTTAAAGGTCAGATGGAATCAATGATCAGCAAAGCTAATAATCATATACTTATCTCGCTTTATGACTTTTAGTCATTACTGTTCCGTCTGCTAAAAATATTAAGTTCAAAAATAGTTAAAAGGTTGAAAGTTGAAGGTCAAAACCCCGGGAATATTCCATCTTCGATTCCATATCCATTTTTTTTATTACAAAGCAATTAAACTATTGATTATAAGATGATGACACTATTCTTTCAGATTGTCTTTGCGTAATTCAAGTTTTCTGATCGTTTCATCATATTTTTCAGCCAATTGATTGTCAAATCTTGCCAGTTCCGTCCATTCTGCAGAACCATAAACACCAGCCTTTGAATAGTCGAAAGGTTTGAAACCAATTTGCTTCATCAGCGCCAGCTTTTTGATAGTGAAATCAAAGTTCAGCGGATTGACAAAACCCGGATCGGCAATCACAGAATTTTTATCTTTCCCACTGGTTTGCCATTCCTTGAAAGTTAGTTTGTCGAATTTTACATCTTTCGTTCGTGTATCCCAATAACAGTTCCGATCTGAATTAATATTGATCTTTTGCCAGTTACTGCTTAATAAACTGCCGGAATTGAACCAAATAATGTTGTTGGTGAATGTGAAGGAAAGATGCGGTTCAACACGCGTTGCCTGCAACTGGGCTTTGATATTTGCTGCAAAAATATTGTTGTGGATTATATTTTCCTTTCCGTAGTGCTGATGAAAGCCTGAGTTTTTGCAGGCATACACAAGGTTATTTTCCATAGTCACCCCGGTAGATCCCTCGTCGGTATACAATCCCCAGCCGCCATAATCGAATGAATAGATGTGATGTATCACGTTATTGCTGACTGTGGTTCCCTGCGCCTCACCCAGTAAATATACGCCACCCATATCGCTTAGCTCGCCCCACCCAAGGTGGTGAATATGATTGAATTCAATACTGTTTCTTTTGGACGGACTATAAGAGTAACCCCACACCCATCCAACAGATACACCAGAATAGCGGAAGCTCGCAATTTCATTGTGCGTCACCTTATTGTCACTTGCCTGAAAAATGGTGACACCCACCGCGCATGGGAAAACGAATCCTCCCGAGCGGATGATGCTGTTATCAACAATGATTCTTTGCGTCAGGTCTTTTTCATTTGCCGGAATAGCTATATCTCCTATTTTAATTCCGCCCGCACCTAAGTCGTGCAGGTAACAATGCGAGAACAAACAATCGGTACAAGCTTTTCGGAACCAGATACCGTTCGTTCCTATTTGTGAGATTTCGCAATTTACAAATTCAATTTTATGGGCATAATCAGCCATGATTACCGCCTCAACCGGCGAAGCAGCCTGTGCAGCCTCATTTCCCGCAATTGGCATTCGGTAACCGGCAACTTCAAAACGAAGGTTTTCAAATCGAATGTTCTGCACCTTTTTTCCATTTCCTTTATTCCCTTCGAAAACAATAAACCGGTCTGTTAATGGAGCATAAACCTTTGTGTTTGTAACAGTTTCTCCTTCGCGGGGCATGTAATAAAGGGTTCCGTTCCGTTCGAGATACCACTCGCCACAAGTATCGAGGGCCGCTTTGTAATTTTCGATTGTAAACCGGGTTTGTTTGTCCAGTGAATTCCAGGGTTTCATTCCTTGCCCGGTTGTAATTATAACTGAACTGTCGGGATCGAATCCTGAAATCTTCTTGCGCGTATTGTCCCATTTATGGTAAAGGGTTAAAACCACATCGTCAAAATCAATTTTTGAAAGACCGGAAAAATCAGCTGCAGCCTGAGGAAATATCTTCATTTTCTGAATGGCCTCTTCTGCAACACGTTCAGCTCCTTTTTTGATGATCGTCTCATGAACATCCTTCAGAAAATAAAAGCCCTGGTTCGGAGACTTTGCCCTGACCGCAAATTGCCCGTTTACATACAACTGCTCAAAATACAAACCATTGCGGGTTACTTCGGGAACGTTGGCTTTCCATAACTTATCCGAAACTTTTTCCCAGTTGCTAATTTGAATACCACCTACAAAAACCGGTTTTGCACCTACTTCTGCAATAAATATTACCGGAGCATCATCACTTCCAGCATCCTCTTCGGAAAGAATCAGTGGCTCTTTCATCAAATAGGTTCCGTTTGCGACAATTACGCGAACCTCTTCCTTCAGGTTTTCCACTTTTCGCAGATGTCTTATCAGATCGCGTGCTCCAATCAAACTGGACAGCGGCTGCGCTTTGGTTCCCGGGTTTTGATCATTCCCTGTGGCAGATACATAAATTTCTTTGGCTGACAGATTAATACAGCATATGGTTAGTAATCCAATTAAGTAAAATCGCAAGGTATTCATTTCCTAATATTTTAGTTTGAATCAAACGTAAATATAGCAGAAAAAAATCCGGAGATGAACACATCTGAAATTGCTTGCAACCTAAGATCATCAGATCCGTCGCATTTCAGGAAGTATTTCAAGATGGAAAATATCTTCATCCTTCCGAATTCAGAAACTGACGAAATTTGTTGTCAGAAGTTTGATCCAAAACCCTGGGATGATCAGTTCTTTGAATGGAAGGATAAGAAGTTCATCAGGGACAACGTCTTTACAATTTTCTACATGCCGGTCAGTTTTGGAAAAGCAATGGTCCGGCTTAATAAAGCAGTCACGAATGCCGGAGCGGAAGTACCGGACTGGTTATGCCTTTCAAACCACACTTCCAAATGGAATATGGATCTCTATCTTGCCGTTGATAAGGAGATACCAGGTGCAGAAAACACATCTTTAAGCGGCAAATATTTCTGTAAGGTTTACGAGAGACCTTTCAGGGATACCGGAAAATGGAGTGAAGACTTTAAGAACCAGCTTAAAACGAAAGGACTCGCCGCTAAAAAGATGTTTACGTGGTACACCACTTGTCCCAAATGCGCGAAGAAGTATGGGAAGAACTACGTAGCTATGATGGCACAGGTTGATCAATAAAACAGTCTTAGCGAAAGCCTTGGCGAAAAAGGGACGGCTTCGGAATAAATATTCAGTGAGGTGGCCTGATCAACAGGAACCTTCTCGAAATTTGAATACCTGATATTCTGTGAATTGAAAAGGTTTAATATTGATATACCTGTCTCCCCGGCTACTTTGCCAATATTAAACCGATAGTTGACAGCAACATCAAGTCTGTTGTAATCGGGTTCGATAAAGTTTGGTTTAAGAATGGTTCCGTTATTTAAAGGAAAACCTGAACCAAAGACATAGTTTGCTGAAAAGCTGAATGGTCTGATATTAAAGATTGCAGCCGCTTTTAATTCGTGCCGCTGATCCTGTGGCGCCGGACGGTACCTGTTCAGACGCGAAAGCAGATACCTTCCATCGCTATAGTCGAACTTCTCTTCAGTCTTACTAAGTGTATAGGAGATCCATGCAGAGTGTCCCCTGAAATCCTTTTTTACAAAGAAATCAACACCTACACTCCTGCCCTCCCCTTTATAAATCAGGTTCTTCAGTATTTGATTCTTCTTTATAAACCGGGTCAGTCCATCGGTGCGCTTAACGTATGCCTCCACGCTAAAAGTAAAATCGTTTTGATGGTAGGAACTGCCAACTACCAAATGAACCGCCCTTAACACAGGTACATCTATATTATCGCAAGCTGTCCAGATATAGCGGTAATTGCCCTGTTCGTCAACTACTGAACTTTTTGAAATAAACTGATTGTAAACACCAAGTGCTGCATTGAACTTTATAAAATCGGTCACCTTAATGCTTGCCGAGATCCGGGGCTGAATATAGACCTTATGAAGGTTGACAGGGAAATCAGCGCGAAACCCAAATTTAAAATCGATTGCACCCGGTAATGTTACATGATCCTGCAAATACCCGTTTATTCTCGGAACCTGCGTTTTAAGATTGGTCTGGTTGATGCCTGAAGAATCGGCTTTTAATTCTACATCGTTCACAGCGAATCCTACTCCGGTTTCAAGCAGATGAGAATTTGACAAAGCGATAAAATTATCTGCACGACCAGTAAACTCAGAAATCTGATTATAAGTTTGATCGTCGCGTTTCAGAATAACACTGTTATTTGGGCGTACAACCTTCAGCATATCTGATAAATTGGTTTCGAGTGACGACCAGGAGGTGGTGAAATTTGTGATATTTCCGTTTTTCCACGTTTTGCCATAAAAAGCGGATGCCCCATACTGATTATTGTCCTCTGCGTTTATTTTATAGAGGTCACGGAGGATTCCCAACTGGTTAATTGTGTATTTAAAACGATCTTCGCCACCCAGTAAACTCAGATAGAAAAGATCACCTTTATCGTTTCGGCTCGTGAATTTCACATTTGCATCGCGATAGTTGTAATCGGGAAAGACAGTATAGTCGATGTTTGGAGTTGAATTACTGACCGGTACAGTTACATTTTTGTTGTTGGCCGGAATAATATCTTTACCATTGTATAAGTTGTAGTAGGTCTGACGGAAAGACATCAGTAAGGAACTATTTTTCCACATAGGGAGTTCAATCATTCCGTTCATCGTTACATTATTGAGATTCAAACTAAAAGAAGGTTTTGCCGTACTTCCCGATTTTCCGGCAATGCGCACAATACCTCCTACCCTATCACCGACCGTTGCGTCGAAGCCGCCTTTAAATACCTCTATCTCTTTTGCAATCAAAGGATTTACTGCATCAATATCATCGTTAAAACTTTTAAGTCCCCAGATCGTGAAACCGTCGAACAAAATCTGGCTATGTCCTTCGTAGGAGCCCCAGATCATCAAACCATTCGACTGTTCGCTTGATGCCAGAATCCCAGGC
>JBBRZE010000038.1:0-45731 GCA_038236995.1 Bacteroidales bacterium
AGCTTTCAGCATCATTTGCTGCGCCGGCCAGAATGTCTCAGCCGGATAGGATGAGGTCCCCAATCCGTCCTGATTTGAAACGATGACCAATTCAAAATCAAGTAATTTTTGAATATTATAAAGATTCCGGAACACGCCGGGTATAAACTCGAGCTTTTCGAGTGAATCAACCTGCGCATCGCTTAATGGCTCGACAATCAGCGTTCCGTCACGATCTATAAAAAGGACTTTTTTCATTCTTAATCTTTATTAATTCTAAAACACGCACTAAATCAATTCATCAAATGCCTCCATCAGCGTGGCATTCTCTTCAGGCGAACCAATGCTGATCCGCAGACAACCTTCGCAAAGAGCAATGGAAGAACGATCGCGAACGATAATTTTCGCATCGACAAGGTATTGATAAATTCCCCGTGGATCGTGAGTTTCGACCAATACAAAATTGGCATCAGTTGGATAAACCTTTACCACAAACGGATACTTTTTCAAATTGGCAATCATTTTCTCCCGTTCTTTCAGGATAATCGCAACCCAGTCAAGCATCTGCTGCTCATTGGATAATAACTCAAGTCCTTTTTGCTGGGTCAGAATACTCAGGTTATACGGGTATTTGATACGGCTCAACACATCAATGATAGATTCCGAAGCAAACGCCATTCCCAGACGCAGTCCTGCCATTCCCCAGGCTTTCGAAAATGTCTGAAGAATTACCAGGTTAGGGTATTGATCCAACTGCGGCAGAAAAGACTTTTCGGGACAAAAATCGATGTAAGCTTCATCTACAACAACAATACCACTGAAACTTTCGATAATCCGCAATATGGCATGATTATCGAGTGCATTGCCGGAAGGATTGTTCGGAGAACACAGAAATATGATTTTGGTATCAGCGGTTACAGCCGCAAGCACTGCATCTGCATCCAACTCAAATTCATCACTCAGCGGAACAAGATTCACTGCAACGTTATTTGTATCGGCTGCAACCCGGTACATCCCGTAAGTCGGATTAATTGAAACAATATTATCCTTCCCTGGTTCACAAAATGCGCGAAACAGCAAATCGATCGGCTCGTCGCTGCCATTACCCAGAAAGATCTTTGAAACTGTGATATTTTTAATTTCACCAACCCTTGTTTTTAATTTGACCTGACGTGGATCTGGATATCGATTCCATGGTGAATTAAATGGATTTTCGTTTGCATCCAGAAAAGCAACTGCCTCGCCGGAAAACTCATCCCTGGCGCTTGAATAAGGCTTCAGCAATCGGATATTATCCCGAAGTAATTTATTGATATCTAAATTCATAAATCCATTTTTCAGTTGTTTTGCTGAGCGGTTTCAATTCAAATTTTATCTCATCCGTAGTGTCGCGGCATTCTTATGGGCAAAAAGTTGTTCTGCCTCAGCCATTTGTTCAATAACTGGTCCTAACAGCATTATTCCTTCATGGGTAATCTCCTGAAAGGTAATCCTTTTGCAAAAACTGTCTAAGCCTATTCCGCTAAAGGATTTTGCCCAGCCATTTGTAGGAAGCGTATGGTTTGTACCCGATGCATAATCTCCGGCACTCTCAGGAGAATAATTTCCAATAAAAACCGAACCTGCATTTAGAATCCTTTCGGCCAAAACTGTAGCTTCTTTCGTTGCTATAATCAGATGTTCAGGCGCATAGAAATTGATCAGACCAATCATCTCATCCACATCATTCACAAGAATTGCACGGCTATTGTCAAGTGCTTTTGCCGCTGTAGTTGCGCGTGGAAGCTCTTTGAGCTGCTGACCCATCACTTTTATAACGTTTTGGATCAGTTTTTCGTTGGTTGTTACCAGTATAACCTGACTATCAGGTCCATGTTCAGCTTGTGACAACAGATCAGCGGCAACGAATGCAGGATTAGCCGTTTCATCGGCCATCACGGCTACTTCCGAGGGACCAGCAGGCATATCAATCGCACAATCTGCCAAGGCAACAAACTGCTTGGCTGCAGTGACCCAGGAATTTCCGGGGCCAAATATTTTGTCAACCTTCTGAATCGATTCGGTGCCATAAGCCATTGCTCCAATTGCCTGCATACCACCTATTTTGTAGATTTCAGTGATGTGGCAAATGGAGGCGGCAAATAAGATAGCAGGGTGAATTTCTCCATTGTGATCGGGTGGCGTACAAAGTATTACATTACGACAACCAGCTATCATCGCGGGGATTCCAAGCATCAATACCGTTGAAAAAAGAGGCGCAGATCCTCCGGGGATATACAACCCGACACGATCAATCGGAACAGATTTCTGCCAGCATTTTACGCCTGGCATTGTTTCAATTACGCGATGAGGAACTTTCTGTGCAACATGAAAAGTGTCAATATTCCTGGCGGCAATGGTTATCGCATTTTTTAATTCAGGATCAATTTTCCGGACAGCGGCTTTAATTTCGTCAGTCGTAACTGCAAAATCAGCAATATCAACATGATCGAATTGATTTGTGTATTCACGGATTGCACCATCTCCTTCTTCGCGGATCTTAGACATTACTTCGCGTACCGTTTCGACTTTGTCAGAATTATCAGCTGATGGTCTTTGCGTAATTTCAGGCCACGATTTAAGCAGTGGGTAACGGTAGATTTGCATGACAGTATCGTTTTATAAAATCATTTTCTCAATCGGTATAACCAATATTCCTTCAGCTCCGTTTTTCTTCAGATTTCCAATCACTTCCCAAAATTCGCTTTCGTTGATCACCGAATGAAGTGAACTCCAACCGCTTTTAGCCAAAGGCATAATCGTCGGTGAGGTCATTCCAGGAAGAACCTTGATAATCTGTTCCAACTTGTCATTTGGGGCATTCAGCAGAATGTATTTTTTCCCTCTTCCCTTTTCAACCGCTTCGATGCGGAAGATCAGTTCGTCGAGGATTGCTTGCTTTTCTTTTGAAAGATTGGGAGTCGCTACTATTACTGCCTCCGAATTCATGATGGTATGCACTTCTTTCAAACGGTTACTCACGAGCGTACTCCCCGAACTGACAATGTCGAAAATAGCATCAGACAGACCAATTCCGGGAGCAATCTCTACTGAGCCCGCAATAAAATGAATATCAGCCTTGATATTATTTGCATTTAGAAAATCCTTCAGAATCCGGGGATAGGAAGTCGCTATTTTCTTTCCGGAAAACCACGCAATACCTTCATATTCAATATCCTTTGGAATTGCCAGCGACAAACGGCATTTACTGAATCCCAGGTGTTTGATGATCTCAACCGTTTGTTGTTGCTCTGCAACCTCGTTTTTACCGACTATCCCGATATCAGCGACCCCATCGGCAACGCACTGCGGAATATCGTCATCGCGCAAAAATAAAGCTTCCAATGGGAAGTTTTTTGCAGGAGAAATCAATCTGCGGCTACTTGCAACAAGCTTAATACCTGTTTCTGTGAGCAATGCCATCGAATCTTCGTTTAACCGACCTTTGGTCTGAATAGCAATTCTTAAAATCGAATCCATGTGTTTAAATTAAAAAAGGCTTACCTGATGAATAAGGTAAGCCTTTGTTTTGGTAATATGATAATGGACGTACCAACCCCGGCTCACCTTATGGTAAGTGATGATGAAGTCCTGTATGAATGCTGATCTTTGTCATTTTTATTTTAATAATGCAATATTAAGCAAAAAACAGATTGTATTTTTCAATTCACCAAATTGAATGTTAAATTTTAATTAATTGTCTTTGCAATCGATTGCGCGTTTCATATATTTGCATCCGAAAATTAAACGATACTCTATGATTAAAAAAATGATTACGCTGATTGTTCTTGTTTTTATAGCTTCGGCCGGCTTCTCAAGCACAACGGATAATAAAAAACTATTTTCGCCGGGTTACATCAAAAAAACGATGAAAAGTGTGACCGCATGGCAACTTAAAAACCCAAAACACGAAACTACAGACTGGACAAACGGTGCTTTCTATGCCGGAGTCTCGGCAGCCTGGGAAACAACCAAATCCAAAGCCATTTACAAGGCAATGATGGACATGGGCAATTCCACCGGTTGGAAACCCGGCAAGCGTTGGTATCACGCAGATGATATCGCCATTTGCCAAACCTATGTCGATGTTTATAAAGTAGAGAAAAAACAGGAAATGATTCAGCCATTCATTGATACGCTGGCCATTTTCATGAAAAAACCTTATCCGACTAAGGGGAACGAGGTCATTAAATGGTGGTGGTGCGATGCGCTGTTTATGGGCCCTCCGGCAATGGTGAAGCTGGGGGTTGCAACCGGTAACGACAGTTACCTTAAATACAGCGATCAGTTGTTCAAAGAGTGTTATGAGCTGCTGTATGATAAGGATGAGCATCTTTTTGCCCGCGATCTGAAATATGTAATCAAAAATGACGGCAAAGATATTCATGAAGCAAACGGCAAGAAAATCTTCTGGTCACGCGGGAACGGCTGGGTGATGGGAGGTCTTGTAAGAGTTATGCAGGAGCTGCCTGCCAATTATGCAGGGCGCGCTTTTTATATTGATGTCTTCAAAGAGATGTCTGCCCGTTTGAAAGAACTTCAACAGGCCGATGGAATGTGGCGTGCAAGTTTACTCGATCCCGATTCGTATCCAGGTGGCGAAGTAAGTGGATCAGGATTTGATTGCTATGCAATGGCATGGGGAATCAACAATGGGATTCTTGATAAAGCAACCTATCTTCCAGTCGTCGAAAAAGCATGGATCGGGCTGAATAAATGTGTTGGTAAAGATGGACATGTTGGTTGGGTTCAGCCTATTGGAGCCGATCCGAAGAAAAACTTCACCGCAGAGAGTTGGGAAGTTTATGGTTCAGGCGCATACCTGCTTGCCGGCAGCGAAATGATTAAATTAAAACGATAATACATTTAAGGCAAAATTTAATTCTGATTGTGTTGAAGCCTGGCAGTTCTCCATATACTGTCAGGCTTTTTTAATACTGAATTTTATCAGTCGTTTCATTCCATTTATCAAACACCTTAACAGCTTCTTTCTGAAGTATCTGTGTTGGTTTTAATAAGCGTTTGTCATTTGATAAGGAAAGTTCCCGATAAAATAGTTCATCATCAAACCCTGCCTGTGCGGCATCATTCCGGTCGGCAGCATAGTACAATTTGCCGATACGCGCCCAAAGAATAGCTCCAAGACACATGGGACATGGTTCACAACTGGCAAAAATTTCACATTCAGAAAGATCGAAGGTTTCAAGCGTTTTGCATGCCTCGCGTATCGCAACAACTTCGGCATGAGCGGTTGGATCATTGGTTGACGTTACGCAGTTTCCTGCTACAGCTATAACCTCACCGTCGCGCACAACAACAGCACCAAAAGGTCCGCCGTTCCCTGAAAGGAAATTTTCCTCTGCCTTTTTTATGGCTATCAACATATAGTTGCTATTATCCTCTTTGGACATCTGCTTTATAGGTAAAGGTGAAAGTTAAAAATAAAATAGAAGCTCAGAATTTCAGTGCTTCCAAAAGCTTTATATACGTTGCAATTCCCTCCCTGATTTCGTCGATCAGGATAAATTCGTTAGGGGTATGTGAACGTGCAGAATCGCCGGGGCCCATTTTAATAGATGGATAAGGGATCACAGCCTGATCGGAAGTGGTTGGGGAACCATAAATTTGTAATCCCATAGATATTCCGCGCTGAACCAAAGGATGATCTGCATTAATACCAGAAGAGTTAAGTCTAAAGGAACGAGGAAGGACTTCGGATTGAATCAATCCCGATATAATCTGGTAGGCTTCTTCGTTTGAATAATGTTCATTGGTGCGTACATCGACTACAAAGCGGCACGAATCAGGTACGACATTGTGTTGCCGTCCGGCCTCTATTTGTGTAACCGTCATTTTTACAGGACCCAAAACAGCCGATTCGAGCGGAAACTGGTATGATTGAAGGATTTGAATATCCTTTATTGCCTTGTAAATGGCATTTTCACCTTCATTTCGAGCCGCATGACCAGAACGTCCTTTTGCTTCACAATCGAGTACTAAAAGGCCCTTTTCGGCAATGGCAATCTGCATCTGCGTTGGTTCCCCCACGATGGCGAGGTCAATTCTTCCCAACCGATCCAGAATGGAAGCCACACCATTATCTCCAGATATTTCTTCTTCGGCACTTGCACAATACAGGAGGTTGTATGGTAAATTAACGGAATTATAAAAATGGCGGAAAGCTCCGAGCAATGATACGACAGAAGCTCCTGCATCGTTGCTGCCAAGCCCTGTAATCCGCTGTTCTTCAGCAATTGCTTTGAAAGGGTCGTATGTCCAGCCGCCTGCAGGACGAACGGTATCAATATGTGAGTTTAGTAAAATAACCGGCTTTTCGTCTGACCAATATTTATTGCGCATCCAAAGATTATTGCCGATTCGCGATGGGTTTAGTCCCCAGATGGAAAATGTCTCTTCCAGATAATCGGCAACTTCTTTCTCCTCACGGCTTAGCGAAGGGATTCCAATCATTTCTTTTAATAAATCAACACTTTCTGATGCGATCTGGTCTGTCATCATAGGTTGAGTACTAGTCTTGTTCCTCTCAGACCGCCCGCAATGCCTTGCGCGTTTGTGATTACAACGGCACTAACACCCCGCCGTAGCGCATTGAATCCGTTTTCAAGTTTAGGAATCATACCTCCGGAGACAACACCTTTTGCTTTTAACTCTTCAAACATGGCAGGATCAATTTCGGGAATAACCGATTTCTCGTCGGCTTCGTTCATTAATACACCCGGTTTTTCGAAACAGAATATAAGGCGAACTTCGTATCTAGTACACAGTGAAGTTCCTAATTCAGAAGCGATTGTATCAGCATTTGTATTTAGTAACGATCCTTTGCCATCGTGTGTAATCGGAGCAATAACCGGTACAGCGCCGTTACCGAGCAGTTCTGACAATGCCTGAGCATTGACCCAGTTAATATCTCCAACAAATCCATAATCTATTTCACCAACCGGACGTTTGGCTGCTCTGATGATGTCGAGATCAGCTCCGGTCAGCCCGATGGCATTATTCCCGAAAGCCTGCAATCCTGCCACTACATTTTTATTTACTAAACCGGCGTAGACCATTGTTGCGACCTTCAATGTCTCTGCATCCGTAATCCGTCTTCCATCAACAATCCTGGTCTCTATTCCTAACTTTTCAGCCAATGCTGTGGCGCTTTTCCCGCCACCATGAACGAGGATTTTAGCACCTGCGATGCGCGAAAAGTCCTTTAATAACGACCGGAGCGGTACTTCCTCTTCAACGATCTTGCCACCTACTTTGATGATTATCAAATGATCTTTCATACTACCCTTCCAATATCATTTTTAAAACTGTCTGGGCCGAATATACGCGATTTTCTGCTTCATCAATCACAATTGAAGAAGATCCGTCGAGAACTTCGTCCGAAACAATCATATTTCGGCGGACTGGGAGGCAATGCATAAACTTTGCATTGTTGGTAAGTGCCATTTTTTCGGCAGTTACGGTCCAACTCATATCTTTTGAAAGAATTTCACCATATTCGGTATAAGACGACCAGTTCTTGGCATAAATAAAGTCGGCGCCCTCGAACGCTTTATCCTGATCGTATTCCACTTTAAGATCGCCCATAAATTTAGAATCAAGCTCATATCCCTTTGGATGAGTGACAACCAATTCATAATCAGTCTGACGCATCCATTCGACGAAGGAATTTGGAACGGCCTGCGGAAGCGCACGCGGATGGGGAGCCCAGCTCATTACAACTTTAGGACGCGGCTTCGTTTTATATTCCTCGATCGTCATATGATCGGCAAAACTTTGGAGCGGGTGACGTGTGGCAGCTTCCATGCTTACAACCGGGACTCCGGCAAATTGAATAAACTGGTTGAGAATTTTTTCGGTGTAATCATCTTCCTTACTTTCGAAACGGGCGAATGCCCTCACTCCAATGATATCGCAATACCTTCCGATAACCGGAATGGCTTCGCGTAAATGCTCTGGTTTGTCGCCATCCATAACGACACCCAATTCGCTTTCGAGACGCCATCCGTCCTGATTCACATTCAGCACCATCGTGTTCATTCCCAGATTCATAGCCGCCTTTTGTGTGCTCAACCGGGTACGCAGGCTCGAATCGAAGAAGATCAGCACCATTGTTTTATTCTTACCAAGATGTTGAAAACCATAAGGATTACGCTTGATTTCGCGGGCTGTTTTTATCGCTTCCTCAAGATTGGGAAGGTCGTAAACGGAAGTAAAGTGTCGCATATTGTGTTAAAATAATTGGATTCTTTTTAAATATCACGGAGTTATAAAGCAAATATGAATGGTTAGTATCCAACTACGAACGTATATGTCCATCACCTTCGATAAGCCATTTATAGCTCGTCAATTCTTCGAGTCCCATCGGGCCACGTGCATGTAATTTTTGGGTACTGATTCCAATTTCAGCGCCCAATCCAAACTGTGCACCATCGGTAAAAGCGGTACTTGCATTGACATAAACTGCTGCAGCATCTACCGTCTTCAGAAACAATTCACAATTCTTTTTGTTCTCCGAAATAATTGCCTCACTGTGTTTTGAACTATATTTGGCGATGTGTGTGATCGCCTCATCGAATGATGCTACTGTTTTAACAGCCATCCTATAGGATAGGAATTCTGTGCCATACGATTCATCATCAGCTGCCTGCAATAAATAATCCGGATATTTTCCGTCGAGAATACCATAGGACTGTTTATCGGCATAAATCTCAACATTGCTCTTAATCAACAGCTTAACAATACTCTGTAAATCAGGCAAACGTGATTCATGAATAATCAGACAATCCAGGGCATTGCATACACTAACACGACGTGTTTTGGCATTATTAACGATCAGAGATCCTTTTCCCAAATCGCCAAATTCATCAAAATAAGTATGACAAATTCCGGCACCTGTTTCAATGACAGGAATCGTCGCATTTTTCCGCACATAATCAATCAGTCCCTGGCTTCCGCGAGGAATGAGCAAATCGACATATCCGCGTGCATTCAATAATTCGGTTGTAGCCTCTCTTCCGGAAGGAAGCAGGGTCAGGACATTACGATTTATATTATTAGCTTCCAGAACCTTGTGAATAATAGAAACAATGGTTTGATTCGAATTAGTTGCATCGCTCCCACCTTTTAAAACGCAGGCGTTGCCTGATTTAATACAAAGTGAGAATACATCAAAGGTAACGTTGGGTCTTGCTTCGAATACGATTCCAATCACACCGAAAGGAACAGTAATTTTGGAAATTTTTAATCCATTTGGTCTGATTGAATCAGATAAAATCCTTCCAACCGGTGATGGCAAAGATGCCACATTGCGAATATCCTCAGCGATACATCCCAGACGTTCACCGGTAAGTTTTAACCGATCGTATTTTGGATCAGAATTTTCCATGCGTGCCAAGTCCTTCTGGTTCTCACGCAGAATAAAATCTGTGC
Organism: Bacteroidales bacterium; assembly: GCA_038236995.1. Taxonomy (GTDB): domain Bacteria; phylum Bacteroidota; class Bacteroidia; order Bacteroidales; family Prolixibacteraceae; genus JAAFHB01. The sequence goes on from JBBRZE010000038.1 coordinate 9,469, forward strand.
TTTTTACGGCTGCTTCTGCAATTTTTTTAAGTACATCATTAATCTTTTCGTCACCCAGCATAATTAATGCCCGACTGGCGTTTAGGGCATTTTCAAATTGTTCGCGATAGTTCATGGTGTCACATTATAACAGGTATAAATAATCGTAATGAATAAACGGTTTCGACTTTCTGCCCCCCATCTCCTTAAGTACCTCATCCGAAGAATAGGAGGCCTTTCCCAGGCCCAGTAATTCTCCGTCTGAATTCTTAACACGCACAATATCCCCATCTTTAAAAAATCCTTCAACCCGAATAATACCAATGGGAAGTAAACTCACCGCTTTATCAGAAAGTAATACTTCGCGGGCACCATCATTAATAATTACTTCGCCCTTTGCAAAATCATCGGAATGCGAAAGCCATTTCCGAACTCCCGTTGATTTTTTTTTGGCGGGTACAAAATGAGTATGTACGGCTTCTTTATTAACTTTTAATATATTAGCAAGTGTATTTATTTTTGTGCCATTGGCAATATGAACTGATATTCCTTGCCCTGCCAGTTTAGATGCAATATGAAATTTCGTAAGCATACCGCCTCTGCCAAAGTTAGATTTTTTTCCGGAAATAGCTTCCACATCAAGCGTCTCCCCCAATTTAATCGATGAAATCAACTGACTTTCCGGATCGTCAGGAGAACCCGTAAAAACACCATCAACATTGGTAAGAATAATAAGTGCCTCCATATCCATCATCGATGTAATTAACCCTGACAGTTCGTCGTTATCAGTAAACATCAGTTCTGTAACAGAAATCGTATCGTTCTCATTTACAACAGGAACAACTCCATTCTCGAGCAAAGTGGTAATACAGTTGCGCATATTGAGGTAATGGAGCCGGTCACTAAAATTCTCTTTTGTCGTAAGTACCTGGGCACATGTGATTCCATTTTCATGAAAAAGATCAGCGTACCGGTTGATCAATTTCACCTGTCCAACAGCAGACCATAATTGTCGACTGGAAACCGGATCGAGCTTACGTTGCAACTCAACCTCGGCACGTCCGGCTGCTACAGCTCCGGATGTAACAAGAATAACCTGCAAACCGGCTTTCCGAAGCGATGCAATCTGATCGACAATATGTGCCATCCGTGTAACATTTAGCATCCCATCCTCTCGGGTCAAAACATTGCTTCCAACTTTTACAACTATCTTATTATATAATAAGGACATAACGAAATTAAATTACTTCTGACGGACTTTCAAACCAACATTTTCACATCTTAGAAACCAAAACCAGCAAACCTCCGGTTATAAAAGCAATGACCCACCAGAAATAGGCATAACGCGAATACTGGTGTATCGCATCAGGTACAATAACTCCAATTCCTCCTTTTAGTCGTAACCTCCAGATTAAGATATTATCAATCAGCATTCCCAAAAGCGAGGAGTACCCAATAATACCATGTAGGGTGAAAAGTCCTTTTGATGATCCCGCTATCATAAAAGCTGTTGCAATGATATCGAAAATTATACCCAGCGTTAAAAAGGTCAATACACGAGGTAATACTTTTTTGTGCTTTTGCTCGGTAAAAATTCCTACAGAATAAAAAGCAAGTGCAAAGAACACAATCGAAGTACCTACCATCAATAGTTTATTCATACTAGAATTTCAATCAAATATCTTTATTATTACTTCGTTCCCTGATTTCAACCCGGCGAATTTTACCACTGATAGTTTTTGGCAATTCTGTAACAAATTCGATGATACGGGGATATTTATAGGGGGCAGTCACTGTTTTAACATGTTCCTGAATTTCTTTCGCAAGATCATCATTACCTGGCCGATACTCTGGAGCCAGAATAATAGATGCTTTCACAATCTGTCCGCGAATTTCGTCGGGTGCTCCTGTTACTGCACACTCAATAACAGCCGGATGTGTCATCAATGCACTCTCAACTTCAAATGGCCCAATGCGGTATCCTGATGATTTAATAACATCATCAACACGTCCTACAAACCAGTAATAACCATCTTCGTCTCTCCATGCAAGATCGCCGGTATAATAATTGCCTCCAAAATAACAAGAGTCCGTTTTCTCTTGGTCCCGGTAATAGCCTGAAAACAAACCAACCGGAATTTTTTCGCTTGTACGGATGACAATTTGTCCGACCTCCCCGTCTTCACAAGCTTTATTCTCGCCATCTAACAGATGAACATCAAACTGCGGCGAGGGAACACCCATCGACCCAGCTTTAGGTTCCATCCACGGAAAAGTAGCAATCTGTAATGTTGTTTCTGTCTGACCAAAACCTTCCCTGAGTTTTAATCCGGTTTGTTTGTAGAAAGTATCGTAAACAACTGGGTTGAGAGGTTCACCAGCTACTGAAGCCCATTTCAGTTTTGACAAGTCATGCTTTGAAAAATCCTCCCGGATTAAAAACCTGTAAATTGTAGGTGGCGCACAAAAGCTAGTCACACCAAATTCGCTGATTTTCGAAAGCATATCCTCAGGAATAAATTTCTCAAAATCATATACAAATATTGCAGCTCCTACCAGCCATTGGCCATACAATTTCCCCCATACCGATTTAGCCCAACCAGTATCAGAAACGGTAAAGTGGAGACCGTTATTTTCAACATTCTGCCAGAATTTAGCAGTTACAATATGACCAAGCGGATAGGTAAAATCATGCACTACCATCTTAGGATTAGCTGTAGTACCCGATGTGAAATACAACAATGAAATATCAGCGTTCTTCGAAGCAGCCTCACCTTGAGGCGCCACAAATGGTTTTGCATCGCGAACACCATCGTGGAAAGAGATCCACCCTTCCGGAGTATGGACTCCTACTGTAACCAATTTTTCAACTGTTGGAGATTCAGCTAAAGCTTCGTTGATACTATGGGTAATCTCTGGTTCTGAAACCGAAATTATCATTTTTATGCCGGCAGCATTATTTCTGTATATAAGATCCTTGGGCGTCAATAAATGGGTAGCTGGCACACCAATAGCTCCGATTTTATGCAAAGCCAGAATTGAAAACCAGAACTCGAACCGCCGTTTCAAAATCAACATCACCTTGTCTCCACGACCAATTCCCAGTGATTGAAAGAATGATGCTGTTTCATCGCTCGACTTTTTCAGATCTGCAAAGGTGAAGTTATGAGTTTCACCCTGATCATTTACCCAGCATATTGCCCTTTTTGATGGTTCAACCCGGGCATATTCATCCACAACATCATAGGCAAAATTAAAATTCTCAGGAACAATTATTTCGAAGTTTTTCTGAAAATCTTCGAGTGATTCAAAAGCCGATTTTTTAAGATATTTTTCAAACATGAAAACTAAAATTTATAGGATAATGGCTAAAAATTTGGCTGGTTTATTTTCCATTGCGAGCATTCCATGAGGCAATCCGGAATCGAAATAGATCGAATCGCCTGGCTCGAGAATCATCTCCTTTGTACCGATGAAAATTTTCAATTTTCCTTCAATCAAATAATTGAATTCCTGTCCGGGATGGGAATTATAACTGACTGTTGCATCTTCCTTTGGATCGACACTAACTACAAACGGGTCAGCCTTCCGGTTCTGAAAATTGCCAGCAAGCGCCTGATATTCATACGCTTTTTGACGATCTACACGAATTCCCTTGTCCTTACGGGTCAGGGTATACGAATGCATAAGCGGCTCTTCACCAGTGAGCAGAGAGGTAAGATTGAAATTGTACTTTTGAGCCATCCTGTGGAGAATACTCACAGGAATATCAACTTCTCCGCTTTCGAAATTCAGGTATTGCTCTTGGGTGATGGCACAAGTTGTTGCGGCCGAATCTGTTGAGATTTCGAGCACTTCGCGCATACCACGTAAACGATCAGCTATTTGTTTGATTTGTTCGTCCATAAGTATAGAATTGAATATTAGAATCTCAAGCCAATTTATTTTGAACTGTTGATTTTATTGTACGAAACCAACAGGCCACGAATCAACGCCGATGAAAAGCCCTGATGTTCCATTTCGTTCAATCCTGAAATCGTAATTCCTTTAGGTGTCGTTACTTTATCAATTTCCTGTTCAGGATGATGACCAGTCTGTAAAATCAACTCAGTCGCCCCCTTAACCGTTTGTGCAACTATCTGTTGCGCCACATCTGCCCCAAAACCGATTTCGACACCGCCCTGAATTGCAGCACGAATAAAACGAAGCGCAAATGCAATGCCACAAGCCCCTAAAACCGTAGCGGCTGCCATAAGTTCTTCGTCGATAAAAATCACTTTACCAAGCGATTCGAACAATTCCTGTATCATTTTTAATTGATCAGGGGAGCAATCGGGAGCTGCAATCAATGTCATGGATTCCCGAAGTGCAACCGCTGTATTGGGCATCACCCTTAATGGGATCACGCTTGTTGGAAGGAGTTCCTTTAACTGGGCAATGCTGATTCCTGTCATCAGGGAAGCGACTATCTGTCCAGGACGAAGTACGGGTTTTATTTCGGATATTACTTCAACCGCCTGGTAAGGCTTTACGGCAATAATGATTACATCTGCCTCTGCAACAGCGATCTTATTATCTTTCTCAATGCTAATTCCTTTTGCGGCAAGATCATCGAGCAACTGAACGCGACGACGTGTAACCGTCAGTTTTGAAGCGGAGATTCCGGATTTAAGAAAACCATCTGCAACCGATCGTCCCAGATTGCCACCCCCAACGATTGCTATTTTTAATTTTTGTATCTCCATGAAATTTAGAATTTCGCAATATTAAAGATATGCAATTTTACGATTTATTCAGCACCTTTACGAGTGAATCGATAAAAAGATCGACCTGATTTTTCGTCAGGGTCAGCGGGGGAAGTATCCTGATCGTATTGGTTCCCGAAACTCCGGTAAATATTTTCTCGTCAAATAACAGTTGCTTTCTGATTGGGGCTACCGGAAAATCAAATTCAACGCCGATCATAAGTCCTTTTCCGCGAAGTTCTTTAATCTGGGGTATTTGTGCAAGTTTTGAAAACAGGTAATTACCCACTTCAAGCGCGTTATCGACCAGTTTTTCGGCCTTCATGATATCAAGGACCGCAATTCCGGCAGCACAGGCAAGGTAATTTCCACCAAAAGTGGTCCCCAACATGCCAAACCATGGTTTAAGTTTCGGACTTATTAGTATTCCACCAACAGGGAAACCATTTCCCATTCCTTTGGCTACAGAAATAATATCAGGTTTTATATCAGCATATTGATGCGCGAAAAATTTTCCACTCCGTCCATATCCCGATTGTATTTCATCAAGAATCAATACCGCACCATATTTTTCACACAATTGGGAGGCAGCTTTCAGAAAGGCAGGCTCCGGAACACGGCATCCGCCGATTCCCTGAATTCCCTCAACGATTACTGCAGCTACATCACCCAATTTCAGCGCTGATTCAAGCTGAGTCACATCATTCAGTGGCAACATAGTTCGTAAAACGGTATCGTTCAATGGAGAAATGATCTTTGGATTGTCGGTCACAGCAACTGCAGCCGAAGTCCTCCCATGAAAAGATTTTTCGAAAGAAATAATTCGACCTTTTCCCGTATGGAAAGAGGCAAGTTTTAATGCGTTCTCGTTCGCCTCAGCACCAGAATTGCAGAGAAAAAGAGCATAATCGGGATAACCTGATAGTTCGCCAAGTTTCAGCGCGAGCTCTTCCTGCAGAGGGTTCTGAACCGAATTGGAATAGAAACCAATCTTGCTGAGCTGATCAGTCAGTTTTTTTACATAGTCAGGATGGGAATGGCCAACCGAAATAACTGCATGACCACCATATAAATCAAGGTACTCAACACCTTTATCATCTGTAATATAGCAACCTTTTGCCGATACCGGTACGATATCGAAAAGGGGGTAAACGTCGAAAAGTTTCATAACTTATAACTCAAAATTCATAACTAACTAAAATCCAATTGCCTTCAGATTTAAACCGGAACGTTCATCGAGCCCAAACAGAAGATTCATATTTTGAACGGCCTGACCCGAAGCACCTTTCAGCAAATTATCGATGCATGAAATGATCATCAGTTTGTTGCCATGTTTTTCAAGGTAAATCAGCGCTTTATTCGTATTCACAACTTGTTTCAGATCTGGATTTTCGGGGGCCATATTCACAAACGGATGTGTGGCATAAAAATCGGAATAGATGGAATTTGCCTCTTCAAGAGAACCCTCATATTTTGTATAGGCCATCACAAAAATTCCCCGTGTGTGATTTCCACGTACCGGAATGAAATTAACATCCTTTTCAAAACCGGGCTGTGCCTGTTTCAAACTTTGACAAATTTCACCAAGATGCTGATGTTCAAACGCTTTATAAACAGACAAATTATTGTCGCGCCAGCTGAAATGGGAAGTTTTTGTAGGAGCCTGCCCCGCTCCTGTCGATCCCGTAATCGCATTAACATGAACCTCATCGATCAGTAATCCGGCCGAAGCAAGAGGAAGCAAAGCCAGCTGAATCGCAGTAGCGAAACAACCAGGATTTGCAATTTTTGTTGCATTTCTGATTTGTTCGCGGTTGAGTTCCGGCAGACCATAGACAAAATCATTCCCATCGCGTTTCAATCTGAAATCGTAACTTAAATCAATGATTTTTACATGACGCGGAATTGAATTATTGTTCAGATAATCAATTGATTTACCATGACCAGAACACAAAAACACGACATCCAGATCATTAAAATCGATATCCCTGAAAATCAGATCCGTGTCTCCAAGAAGATCCGTATGAACACTTGAAACACGTAGCCCGTTGTTGCTGCTGCTTTGAATGTACTTTAATTCCGCAGCCGGATGATAAAGTAATATCCGGATCAATTCACCCGCCGTATAACCAGCTCCGCCGACTATTCCGACCCTGATTTTCTTCGCTTCTGGCATTACTTGCTATTTACAGAATGATAGATTTTTAACTGATTGGCCAGAATTTTGGTGAACCCTTTTGCATCATCCGAAGTCCATCCTTTATTCATCTCGCCATATTGCCCAAATTCCGAATTCATCAAATCGTGTTCCGATTCAATTCCAACTAACTGATAACAATAGGGTCTTAGGTTGATAATTACTTTGCCGGTAACATTTTCCTGGCTGTTTTCGAGGAATTTCTCGATGTCGCGCATGACCGGTTCAAGGTACATTGCTTCGTGCAAAAACATCCCATACCAATTACCCAACTGTTCTTTCCAGTATTGCTGCCATTTTGTAAGCGTATGTTTTTCAAGCATCTGATGCGCCTTTATAATCAACATAGGAGCAGCAGCTTCGAATCCGACGCGCCCTTTAATGCCGATAATCGTATCGCCAATGTGCATATCCCGCCCGATTGCCCAGGCTGAACCCAGCCGCTCGACTTCGTTAATTGAATCGACAGGATTGCGGTGCGTTTTCCCGTTGACACCTCTAAGCTGTCCCTTCAAAAATTCAAGTGTAATGGTCTCTTCGCCTTCTTTTTGAAGATGAGTCGGATATGCCTCTTCAGGAAGCGTTTGGTCGCTATGAAGTGTCTCTTTACCACCAATACTTGTACCCCAAAGGCCTTTATTCACAGAGTAGGCCATCTTTTCGAAATTATCGACAACGCCGTGTTCGCGTAAGAAATTGATTTCTGCATCACGCGACAATTCCAGATCACGCGTTGGGGTAATAATTTTAATTTCGGGTGCAAGTACCTCAAAAGCAAGGTCAAACCGGATCTGATCGTTACCGGCACCGGTACTTCCGTGTGCAACATGTGTAGCGCCAATACTTTTGGCATATTCTATCACGGCAAGTGCCTGAAAAATTCGCTCAGAACTTACCGAAATGGGATAAGTATTGTTCCTCAATACATTACCATAAACCATATACCGGATGCCCTTGTTGTAATACTCATCCGTGACATCAATTGTTTTATGTGATTTAACACCCAACGAGTAAGCTTTTTTCTCGATTGCAGCAAGTTCCTCCTTAGAAAATCCACCAGTGTTGGCTATGGCAGTGTGAACTTCCATCCCTTTTTCAACCGACAGATATATTGCACAGAACGAAGTATCTAACCCGCCGCTAAATGCCAAAACTACCTTTTCTTTCATTTTCCTATATTTTAAATGAATTCCCTTATTCTGAAATTCATGATTGATAATTCTTTGCTGTTATTAACGTCCTAAGATAATGATTTTAGTCCAGTCGATCAAGGAAAAATGAAGTTTCTCGTTCTTCCTTTTCTCCAGCCAATCTTTGTAAATCTTGAAAGGAGTTTTTGGCTTTTTCTTCTTCGCTTCCCATGCAGGATCATATAACATCCCTGTGCACAAACATTTAGTTTTATTCATCCGAAGTAGGATGTCGTAATTAACACAACTCTGACATCCTTTCCAAAATTGCTCATCATCTGTAAGTTCGGAAAAGGTAACTGGGCGATAACCCAATTCAGAGTTAATCTTCATCACAGCAAGACCGGTTGTTAAACCAAAAAGTTTGGCCTCGGGAAATTTAGAACGAGACAATTGGAAAGCCATCATTTTAATGCTCCTGGCCAATCCATGACCGCGGTAATCCCAGTGGACAATTAATCCTGAGTTCGCCACATACTTACCATCATTCCAGGTCTCAATGTAGCAAAATCCTGCAAATTTCTCACCTTCAAGCGCAATGATTGCTTTGCCCTCCGAAATTTTCGTGGCGATATACTCATGTGTACGGCGGGCAATCCCCGTTCCACGCTCCAACGAAGCTTTTTCGATGGTATCATTTATTTCGTCAACATAACGAAGATGTTGCTCTCCGGCTACCACTATCTGAATATCAGGCTTTTCCTGAATATCTTCCTTTTTCTTAAATATCATGGTTTTAAAAATAACTTCAATTAAATTTTACTTTCAAGTTTGGGCATTATATTCTTTAATGCCTGTATCAAATCATTGCGGCCAACGCCTTCGCGCATGATCAGCAAAATGGTGTCGTCGCCTGCCACCGTTCCCAGAATTTCGAAAGGATTCGCTTTATCAATCATGATAGCAACACTATTTGCATATCCCGGTAAGGTTTTTATAACTCCCAGATTACCTGAAAAATCAATCCCCACAACACCGTCGGCCATAAAATCCAGCCGCGACGCTTCAGAGTTATTCTGCTGACTTACAGTAATATTACCTGCAAGCCGATAAATGTATCCATTCTTCACATCGCTCACCTTCATCACCTGCAAAGATTTCAGATCACGCGAAAGCGTTGCCTGTGTGACGTCGCAGCCGAGTTCCTGTAACCGAATTTGGAGGTCGTCCTGACTACTGATTACCTCTTCTGAGATAATCTTCTTAATCATTTGAATTCTTAGTGACCGATCAATCATGGATGAATATTTATTCTATCAAAGAGTGCAATTTTATACATTTATTTCGATATACAGTGATTTTATGCATATTTATTTAATTTAGGCGCCGAATATTAAATTAATGTGAATAATTATAAAATTCAAAAGATGGCTTTGAGAGTTACGAAGATTAGACTACTTTTGGACTGTGCGACATCAACTAAGAATATCGATGAAGAAGACGCCGGAGAATGCGTTTTTGCTACTGATTAAAAGGTAGTGAAAACGCATTTTTTTTGAGAATTAAGTATTTGAATATAAGTTAACAAGAGAAAAATAGCGTATAATGCGAAAAGTAAAACTGATTCTTGAGGACGGAACAGTATTAGAAGGGAAATCATTCGGCTACGAAAAGTCAGTTGCCGGAGAAGTCGTTTTCTATACTGCGATGACCGGATATCCTGAAAGTCTGACGGATCCCTCCTACACGGGACAAATACTTGTTTCAACCTATCCATTGATCGGGAATTATGGCGTTCCAAAAGATTTGATGGAGAATGGGGTACATAAACATTTTGAATCAAACAAGATCCATATTACAGCTTTGATTGTCTCGGACTATTCGGTTGGTTTCAGCCATTGGAATGCGATGATGAGCCTGGGCGACTGGTTGAAATCCCAGAAGATTCCAGGCATTTATGATATTGACACCCGTTTGCTCACTAAAATTCTTCGTGAAAAAGGGTCGCTGCTAGGCAAGATTGAATTTGAAAATGAGGCGATCGAATTTTTTGATCCTAACCTCGTTAATCTTGTCGCAATCGCAAGCACCGAAGTGGTTGAAAACTACGGAGATGGTGAATACAAAATCGTAATGGTGGATTGTGGCGTGAAAAACAATATTATACGTTGCTTACTTAACCGGAATGCAACAGTGATCAGGGTTCCATGGGATTACGATTTCACAAAGCTTGATTATGACGGTCTTTTCCTGACAAACGGCCCCGGTGATCCCGCAATGTGCAATATCACCGTCAAATACATCCGGACAGCGATTGAACAAGAGAAACCAATTATGGGAATTTGCCTTGGAAATCAATTACTTGGTCTTGCAGCAGGCGCCAAAACCTATAAACTGAAATACGGGCACAGGAGTCATAATCAGCCGGTTTTGCTTAAAGGCACAAATCGCTGTTTTATCACGTCGCAAAATCATGGTTTTGCGATTGCCGACGAAACACTTCCTAAAGAATGGGAATCGATGTTTGTAAACGTGAATGACAATACAAACGAGGGAATACGGCACAAATCAAAACCGTTCTTCTCGACACAATTCCACCCCGAAGCCTCGTCAGGCCCGGTGGATACTGAATATCTATTCGATGATTTTATTGAAAGTGTAAAAAAAAATAAGTCAGTTAAATGATCAACACATCCATCAAAAAAGTGATTGTCCTCGGTTCGGGGGCATTGAAAATCGGAGAAGCAGGAGAATTTGATTATTCAGGTTCCCAGGCGTTGAAAGCATTGAAAGAAGAGGGTGTCTTCACGATCCTGATTAATCCTAATATAGCGACGATTCAGACCTCAGAAGAGATTGCGGATAAAATCTACTTTCTCCCGGTGACCGCTTACTTTGTTGAAAAAGTAATCGAAAAGGAAAAGCCGGATGGGATCTTACTCGCTTTCGGTGGCCAGACTGCATTAAACTGCGGCGTTGACCTTTTCAGACAAGGGATTCTCGAAAAACACAATATTAAGGTGGTTGGAACCCCGGTTCAGTCAATCATCAATACCGAAGACCGTCAGATTTTTTCAGATATTCTGCATGAAATTGATGTTCTCACCCCGAGAAGTGTTGCCTGCGACACCATCGAAAAAGCGAGAGAAGCCGCTAAAAAGCTTGGCTTTCCCTTGATCATCAGGGCTGCTTACACACTCGGAGGATTAGGTTCAGGATTCTGTTCGAACGAAGAGGAACTAAACAAGTTGGCTGAAAATGCCTTCAGTTATTCGCCCCAGATATTGGTTGAAGAATCAATCAAAGGATGGAAAGAGGTTGAATATGAAGTTGTCCGCGATATTTACGACAATTGTATCACCGTTTGTAACATGGAAAACTTCGACCCGCTCGGAATTCATACAGGTGAGTCAATTGTTGTGGCACCGTCACAAACACTGTCAAACGTCGAATACCATAAACTGCGCGCTCTTTCGATTAAAATTATCCGTAAAATCGGTGTAGTCGGGGAATGTAATGTTCAGTTTGCACTCGATCCAAACTCTGAAGATTACAGGGTTATCGAAGTAAATGCCCGTCTTTCAAGATCTTCAGCTCTGGCTTCAAAAGCAACGGGTTATCCGCTGGCGTTTGTTGCTGCAAAATTGGGTTTGGGGTACGGACTTCACGAGTTGAAAAATTCTGTAACGAAAGTAACTACAGCTTGTTTTGAACCAGCACTCGATTACGTGGTGGTTAAAATTCCACGCTGGGATCTGAATAAATTTGTCGGTGTTTCAAAGACGTTGGGTTCGAGTATGAAATCAGTTGGCGAAATCATGGCCATTGGACGGTCGTTCGAAGAAGCTATCCAGAAAGGTATCCGGATGGTCGGCGGCGGAATGCATGGCTTTGTTGGAAACCGTGGCGAAATGGAGATTGACAACATCGACGAGGAATTGAAAAACCCAACGGACCGCCGTATTTTCGCGATTGCTGAAGCAATGAACAAAGGCTATTCAGTTGATAAAATATGGGAAATCACCCGGATTGATAAATGGTTTCTTCAAAAACTCGAAAATATTTACCGGCTTCGGAACGAACTCTTAGAATTCAACTCGCTCGAAACATTGCCCGTCGAATTATTGCAACTTGCTAAAAAACAAGGATATTCCGATTTCCAGATTGCCCGGCTGGTTCTTAAAAGCAAAGATAAGTCGCAAAACGAGGATAACCTGAAGGTTAGGGCATTTCGGAAAAAGTTGGGAATCATTCCATTTGTCAAACAAATCGATACGCTTGCCGGAGAGTATCCTGCACAGACAAACTACCTGTATATCACCTACAACGGATCGGAGCATGATGTTGAATTTCAGCATGACAACAAATCGGTCATCGTTCTTGGCTCAGGCGCCTATCGCATCGGTTCTTCGGTTGAATTCGACTGGTGTTCAGTTAATGCAGTAAGCACGATTCGGAAAGAGGGTTTCCGCTCCATCATGATTAATTATAATCCGGAAACTGTCTCAACCGACTACGATACCTGCGACAGGCTCTATTTTGATGAACTCACACTCGAAAGGGTGCTCGATATCTGCGATCTGGAACAACCACTGGGAACTGTTCTCTCAATGGGTGGACAGATTCCAAACAACCTGGCGATGAAATTGCATCAGCAGGGCGTTCCGATCCTTGGAACCACCGCCGAGAAAATTGACAACGCCGAGGACCGGAATAAATTTTCAGCGATGCTCGACCGTCTCGATGTCGATCAGCCACGCTGGAGCCAGCTCACAACCATCGAAGATATCAACCGGTTTGTTGATGAAGTTGGATTTCCTGTATTGATCCGTCCGTCGTACGTACTTTCAGGTGCTGCGATGAACGTTGTTTCAAACAAAGATCAGTTGCACCATTTCCTGACACTCGCGACAAAAGTTTCGAAAGAACACCCTGTTGTGGTATCTGAATTTATCGAGAATGCAAAAGAGATCGAGGTTGACGCTGTTGCTAAAGATGGTGAGATTGTAGCTTACGCGATCTCTGAACATGTTGAATTTGCCGGTGTACACTCAGGAGATGCAACGATTGTCTTCCCACCCCAAAAACTCTACATCGAGACCATCCGAAGGATTAAAAAAATATCACGAAAGATTGCCAAGGCACTCGAAATCACCGGACCATTCAATATCCAGTATCTGGCAAAAGACAACGATATAAAGGTGATTGAATGTAACCTAAGGGCTTCACGTTCCTTCCCGTTTGTATCTAAAGTATTGAAGACAAACCTGATAGAAATAGCTACAAAGGCAATGCTTGATGTTCCATTTCAAAAGCCGGACAAGTCATTATTTGAATTGGATTATGTGGGAGTTAAGGCACCTCAATTTTCATTTCACCGTCTTTTAAATGCAGATCCTGTTAGTGGAGTTGACATGGCTTCGACAGGTGAAGTTGCCTGCATTGGAGAGAATTTCTACGAAGCGTTGCTTAAATCGATGCTGTCAGTTGGCTACCGTATACCGAAAAAGAGCATCCTGATTTCATCAGGTCCAACACGTGGTAAAGTCGAATTGCTCGAAAGTGCCCGCATGCTGAAAGAGCGTGGTTTTACGATCTATGCAACTGGTGGAACACATATTTTCTTCCAGGAGAATGGCGTGGAAACTGAGCAGGTATTCTGGCCGGACGAAGATAAGCAGCCCAATACGCTTGATCTGATCAAAAACAGGAAAGTGGAAATGGTGATCAATATCCCAAAAGATCATACGACCAGGGAAATATCGAATGGATACAACATACGTAGAAATGCTATCGATTTTAATATCCCATTGATTACCAATGCAAGAGTAGCAAGTGCATTTATTTATGCCATCTGTAAGCTTGAAATGGATGATATTTCAATAAAGGCATGGAATGAATACAAGTAACTGAAAAATATAAAGGTACGAAGGAAGCTTTCAGGATTTGTTGCGAGATTCCGTCTTTCCAAAATCAAAGAAGAGGATGTCATTATTGGCATCCTCTCTTTGTGGTATCTAAAAACTTGATGATTTAAACCAATCCCTGTTCGCGCATCGCACATGCAACTTTAAGGAATCCACTAATATTGGCTCCCTTCACATAATTGACGTAACCATCAGTTTCCTTCCCGTTTTCAACACATGCTTCATGGATGTCGACCATGATTGACTGCAATTTAGCATCCACTTTTTCGGATGCCCATTTTGTCCGCATAGAATTTTGCGACATTTCAAGACCCGACGTGGCTACGCCTCCTGCATTTGCAGCTTTTCCGGGACCATAGAGGATTTTATGCTGAATAAAAACATCCACCGCTTTGGCTGTTGATGGCATATTTGCACCCTCAGCTACACAAATACATCCATTGGCAATCAATGTATTGGCATCTTCTCCATGGAGTTCATTCTGTGTGGCACATGGCAATGCGATATCACATTTCACGCCCCATGGACGTTGGTTTTCGAAGTATTTGGCACCTGGATATTCGTCCACATATTCTTTAATACGGCCACGAATCACATTTTTAAGTTCCATTACAAAAGCCAGTTTCTCCGTCGTAATACCGTCTTCATCATAAATATAGCCATTTGAATCAGACATTGTCACCACCTTACCACCTAATTGAGTCACTTTCTCAACAGCATATTGCGCAACATTACCGGAACCCGAAATGGCTACCGTTTTTCCGGCAATCGAATCACCTTTCGTCTTCAACATCTCCTGAGCAAAGTAGGTTGTTCCGTATCCTGTAGCTTCAGGCCGCATTAAACTTCCGCCCCAGTTGCACCCTTTTCCGGTAAGTGTACCCGTAAATTCGTTGCGAAGTCGTTTGTACTGTCCATACATATAACCAATTTCGCGTCCACCAACACCAATATCTCCTGCAGGAACATCGGTGTCCGGACCAATATGTCGTTGAAGCTCTGTCATAAACGACTGGCAGAAACGCATCACTTCATTATCTGATTTACCTTTGGAACTAAAATCGGAACCACCCTTTCCTCCACCCATTGGCAATGTGGTCAAACTGTTTTTAAGTACCTGCTCAAATGCGAGGAACTTTAGAATACTTAGATTTACCGACGAATGGAAACGTAGCCCTCCTTTGTATGGACCAATAGCACTGTTCATTTGTACACGATATCCCTTATTTATTTCAACTTCGCCCCGATCATTCAGCCAGGGAACCCTGAACAAAATGACTCTTTCAGGTTCAGCCATTCTTTCAAGAATTTTCAACTTGTTATAAGCTGGATTTTTTAAAAGAAACGGCGCCAGGCTTTCGACGACTTCGCGCACCGCCTGATGAAACTCTTTCTCGTGTGGATTTTTAGCAATCAGATTTGTCATAAAATTCTCAATGAACAATTCTACTTCGTTATTCATAATTTGATAAATATTGGTGGTTGTTAATTATTACAATTTTACACATATTTATCCTATTTTGATAGTATTTATCACATTTTATTAAGATTTTTTTATACTTTCATTATATATTGACATTTTGTATGTCATTCTAATATATTTTATTTCATTAGTTATTAAACAGATTTAATTTATTATCCTTTTGATCATGATTGGGCATTTATCCTGTCAGTTTGACAATATTCGAATATATGATTCAGTTATTCCATCGAATTTCAATCGCGATTAAATGATTTAAGCGGTCAAATTACGTCTTCGGGTATTAATGTTAACGGTTCGATGACGATGTACAGGTAGCTTGATATTGAAAACAATTCTGTCCGGAACATGATCCGACTCAAAACAAAAAGATTTTCTGCATGTTGTAATTAAAAACTCACAAATGAAGATTCTCCTTACCGGAGCGACAGGATATATTTCACAAAGGCTATTACCAGTTTTACTGCAGAATGGCCATCAGGTGATTTGTTGTGTCCGCGACAAATCAAGGTTTAATTTCGAGCGATATTCATGGCTCAATCTGACTGTTATTGAAACCAATTTTCTTGATGAACAAACATTGGATCAGATTCCCGAAGATATTGATGCTGCTTATTATCTGATTCATTCAATGTCGACCAATATTGGTGATTTTGCCAAAATGGAAGATGTGTCGGCCCGAAATTTCAGGTCCCGTATCGAACAGACCCATGCGAGACAAGTTATTTACCTGAGCGGGATTACCAACGAAAAGAAATTATCGAAGCATCTGATCTCCCGTCGGAATGTTGAAGAGATTTTGAGATCAAAGAAATACGCACTTACTACACTAAAAGCCGGAATTATTATCGGATCTGGTAGTGCCTCCTTCGAAATTATCCGTGATCTGGTTGAGAAACTCCCGCTAATCATCGCTCCTCGCTGGCTTAATACGCGTTCCCAGCCGATTGCAATCAGAAATGTGGTCGACTACCTTTTGGGAGTGCTGAACAACAAACCGACTTATAACAACAGCTATGACATAGGTGGTCCTGAAGTTCTGACTTATAAAGAGATGCTATTAAAATTTGCCAAAGTTAGGGGGTTAAAACGAAGAATATGGGTAATACCTGTAATGACACCGCGATTGTCATCCTATTGGCTCTATTTTGTCACTTCCACTTCCTATTCTCTGGCCATTCACCTCGTTAATAGTATGAAAGTGGAAATTGTCTGTAATGATAATCGATTAAATGATCTGGTCAGTGGAATTCATTTAATAGGATACGATAAAGCTATTAAACTCGCTTTCGGAAAAATTGAACAGAATCAGGTTGTTTCAAGTTGGAAGGATGCTTTAACGAGTATGACGCTTAACAAAGGAATATCACATCATATTCAGGTACCTGTAAATGGCTGTTTTACAGATGTCAGGCAAATGAAAATTGAAGATAGTGAACGTGTTTTGCAAAATATCTGGTCAATAGGTGGAACTCATGGATGGTTTTATGGCAATTGGTTATGGCGAATCAGGGGAATTATGGATAAAATGGTAGGAGGCGTCGGACTGCGACGGGGAAGAAAAAATCCGACTGAATTATCAGCAGGCGAATCACTTGACTTCTGGCGCGTTTTACTGGCAGATAAAGAGGAAAAAAGATTGCTTCTTTATGCCGAAATGAAACTCCCTGGTGAAGCTTGGCTTGAATTTAAAATAACGAATGATAATGTATTGATCCAGACAGCAACATTCAGACCACTAGGTGTTTGGGGTCGTAATTACTGGTATGCAGTTCTTCCGTTTCATGGATTTATATTTAAAGGAATGATCAATAATATCGCGAAAGCCTAATTTTATCGATTTACAATGAAATCAATCAAAGTTTTAATCACACTTCTTATCTGCCTTTTGATTCCAATTGCAATTGGTGGAATATCGGGGTTTGCAACGGCAACAAGTATTACCGACTGGTATGTTACGCTGAATAAACCATCTTTTAATCCGCCCAACAACCTCTTTGCTCCCGTCTGGACCACTCTCTACACCTTAATGGGAATTTCGTTATTTATAATCTGGAGATCACCTGAAGGGCGAAACCGAAACAGTGCACTAGTCATCTTTACAGTACAAATAATACTTAACTTTTTCTGGAGCTTCTTGTTCTTCAGATTCAATCTTGTCGGTGTGGCATTAGTCGAAATTGTGCTGCTTTGGACAAGCATCCTGATGATGATTATCTTTTTCAGACGTGTAAGCAAACCGGCCGCCTTCCTCCAGGTTCCTTATCTGCTTTGGGTCTCTTTTGCGACAGTTCTCAACGCAGCCATCTGGTTTTTAAACTAATTGCTAAAAGTCTTAAGCCTAAATAACTTTTAATCTAACTTATGCCTGTTTACACAAAGCACGAAACGCTCAAAATTCCTGCAACAATCGACCAGGTTTGGGATTTCATCACTTCTCCTCAAAATCTGAAGCACATCACCCCTGAATACATGGGATTTGATATCACGACCAAAAACCTGCCGGAAAAAGTATACGCCGGTATGATTATCAGTTATAACGTCAGTCCATTACTTGGTATCAAAATGAGATGGGTTACAGAAATAACGCACATGAGCGAATTGAAGTATTTTGTTGATGAACAACGTTTCGGACCCTATAAAATGTGGCACCATCAACATATCATCGAAGAAATCGAAGGTGGCGTTCTGATGACAGATATTGTAGATTATCAGCCACCAATGGGATTTATGGGTGCAATCGCCAATCAGTTGATTATTAAGAACCAGCTCAATGAAATTTTCAACTTCAGAACGAAGAAACTGGAAGAATATTTCGGAAAATACTGACAATCCAGCTGTCCTACCCCCCGCTTCCTACTATGATTCCGATTTGCTATTGATTATTTTGAATCTCCGACTCAATCGGTGACTTGAGATATCTATCTTTACACTTGCAGTAGGCAAAAATCTGCCGCTCGAATTAAATAGCTCAAAATGAAATATCTCCGCTTCACTATTCTTATTGTGATAGTATTTTCAATCATATTAACCAAGCGTGTTGATGGTCAAAACAATATTGCAGTTCAGACTTCAGAATATCAGTATACGAAGCCTGTTGAAGGAGTTGTTCGTATCCTCACTTACAATGTCCGAAACGGTCGTGGAATGGATGATAGAACTGACTATGAACGAATTGCAAATGTTATCATTGCTATTCATCCCGAAGTTGTGGCATTACAGGAACTCGACAGCGTTACCACCCGCAGCAATGGTGTTGATGTATTGAAAGCCATTGCAGAAAAGTGCGGGATGAACTATTTCTATGGCGCGTCAATTCCTTATCAGGGTGGGAAATACGGAATTGGAATCCTTTCAAAAGAAATACCTTTAAAAACTACCTTTTTTTCCCTTCCGGGGAGAGAGGAGAAACGAGGTCTTCTAATGGCAGAGTTCAAAGAATACGTCTTCTTTTGTTCCCATTTTTCGTTAACAGAAGCCGACAGAGTAGCTTCTGTTCTATTGATCAGCCAGAAAGGAAAAGAGCTTCACAAAAGAGTCCTACTGGCTGGCGATTTAAACGCGACACCTCAATCCGAAGCAATTAAATCATTGTCAGAACACTGGATCAATATTGCCGGAAATCAACCTACTTTCCCATCATCCGGGCCAAAAGAATGTATTGATTACATTTGGGGAATTAACTGTTGCAATCTCATCTATGATATTATAAAACAAGAAGTTGTACAAGAAAAGATCGCTTCAGATCATTGTCCGGTTTTTGTCGATGTAAAATTATAATAAGGGCGACATTTTGCACATTGCTAACTCCTACTAAAATATTCTATTAAAAATTATCGTTTTGCATCTATTTTATGTAATATTTTAACCAATTTCGTGACATATTAAACAAAATTGATTCTGAATGTTTCTAGAGAAGGTATACCAGGGTAGAAATGATATAGGCCGTTGGATTGCAATGATTGTAATCCTGCTTATTGTCACACAAATCGTTGGTGCAATACCACTTGGAATAATGATTTTCCTGAAAAGGATGGATAATCCGGACCTCGTTCCCAATCCGGAGAATCTGATGGATCTCTCGGCCTTCGATATACCTCCAATCACCGGATTCGTGTTGATGATTATTCCGTTTGTGTTTGGCCTTGTCACATTGTTACTTTTGATGAAACCGATTCACGAAAGACCAATGCTTTCGGTAATTACTGGTCATTCATCCTTTCGCTGGAATAGGTTTTTCTGGGGAGCCGGTGTTTGGTTAGTGCTGCTTTCCGCATATGCATTTTTTGCAACTGCAACAGGAATCCAGAAAATTGAACTTCAGTTTGATTCCACCACATTTTTCACATTGATAGCTGTTTCAGTGTTCCTTTTACCATTTCAGACCGGATTCGAGGAGGTTCTTTTCAGGGGATATTTAATGCAAGGATTTGCCAAAATATTCAAATACAGGTGGGTACCACTAATGATTACGGCACTCATTTTCGGATTACTCCATTTTTTCAATCCTGAAGTGAAGGAGTTTGGAGCAGCCATTGTGATGCCGCAATACATCTGGTTTGGGGTTTTCTTCGGGATATGTGCCCTTATGGACGATGGACTGGAATTGGCATGGGGCGTACATGCCATTAACAATATATTCTTGTCTGTATTTTTCACACAGGATTCAAGCGCTTTACAAACTCCTGCTTTATACAGAATAACTGAATTTAGCCCTCTTTTCGATTTGATATCACTGTTTTTTCTTTCTGTGATTTTTATCTTTGTTGCCAGGAGTAAGTTTAAATGGCCCGATTGGCATTATCTGTTGGCCAAAATCGATCAGCCCGATCCAAAAGAGGAAGACCTATCTGATTTTATCGAAGATGAGTACGATGAATATGAAGAGAAATAAATATTAAACCTTTAGCAACTATGGAATTATTTTCAGCAAAAGAAGTTTCGAAATCTTATGCCAATCATCAGGCATTGACAAAAGTTTCTATCTCAGTCGAAGAGGGATCCATTTTTGGGTTACTCGGACCAAATGGAGCTGGTAAAACAACATTGATCAGGATTATCAACCAGATAACCGGACCCGACAGCGGTTCAGTTTGGTTGAACGGCAGACCTCTGAAACCCGAAGATATCGATCAGATCGGCTATCTACCCGAAGAACGTGGATTGTACAAAAAAATGAAAGTTGGAGAACAGGCACTTTACCTTGGACAACTAAAAGGACTTTCGCGACACGACGCAATGAAAGAACTTAAAATCTGGTTTGAAAAATTCGAAATTACCGCGTGGTGGGATAAAAAGGTAATGGAGTTGTCGAAAGGAATGCAGCAAAAAGTGCAGTTTATCTGTACGGTACTTCACAAACCCCGGTTGCTGATTTTCGATGAACCGTTCAGTGGGTTTGACCCAATCAACACGGATATTATTACACGTGAGATACTCCAGATGAAAAAAGATGGTGCCACGATCATTTTCTCAACCCACAATATGGAATCGGTAGAGCAGCTTTGCGACCATATCGCATTGATCGACAAATCAAAAAAAATCCTTGATGGTGCCACTCAACAGATCCGTGAAAAGTACAAATCGAATATTTACGATATTGCTTATCGCGGAGATCTTGACATTCACGGTCATGTACTTGCCGGGAAATACAATATCCTGAGTAACGAGCAAAATGGAATGGGAAATAAATTAAGTATACAATACCCTGATGGTAGTAATTCAAGAGAACTTATCAGAGACCTTGTAGAGCATGTCGAGATCGTTTCGTTCAACGAAGTAATTCCCAGCATGAACGAAGTATTCATTAAAGTTGTCAAACAAAACGCCTAAAAACAAAGCCATGCATAAAATAGCACTTATTATTCGAAGAGAATATATGACCCGTGTTCAGAAGAAATCGTTTATCATTCTGACACTACTCATGCCCATTCTAATGTCGGCATTAATGATCCTTCCTGCCTATTTCGCCACAATGGACGATGAAGAAATCCGCACAGTTGCGGTATACGATGGCTCCTCTGTGATACTTGGCAGACTCGAAAGCACCGAGTTCACAAAATTCAAGTTTATTCCGGTGGAGGAATACAAAAACATCAAAGATAAAGTTCAGGGATCGGATTATTATGCCCTTTTGGTTGTCGCACCAAATTTTATGACGACAAAAACGGTTCAACTTATTTCAGGAGGTAATATTCCATTTGATCTGAAATCACAGATTCAGGATAAAATCCAGTCTGTGATCGAAAAGGATAAAATGGCTGAAGTAGTGCGACAAACTAACATCCCCGATCTTGAAAAAAGAATTGCAGCAACCCGAACTCATATCAATATTGATACCATTAAACTAGGTGAAGGTGGCGAAGCTAAAAAAAGTTCCACAGAGATTGGAATGATTCTTGGGTATGTCTTTGGATTTATGATTTACATGTTCATATTTATCTATGGCACCATGGTGATGCAAGGGGTAATGGAAGAAAAGCAGAGCCGTATTGTTGAGGTGATTATATCGAGTGTGAAGCCATTTCAACTGATGATGGGAAAAATAGTTGGGATTGCCTTTGTCGGCCTCACACAGTTTGCAATATGGGTTATCCTGGGATTTACGATTCTATCTGCCTCACGAAGTTTCTATCCTGAAAGTGCTCAAAAACAGCAAATTCAAAACGTGATGGCTCAGAGTCAGGATACTGCACAAGCGGCCGCACCCCAGATGGATAAAATGCAGGAGGTTTTTTCAATGATTGACACTATTAATTTTCCATTGATTATCGGCTGTTTCCTCTTCTTTTTTATTGGAGGCTACCTGCTTTACAGCTCAATGTTTGCTGCGGTCGGCTCCGCAATTGATGCACAGGAAGATGCTCAGCAGTTTATGCTCCCGATCACACTTCCGATTATCCTCTCAATAATGGTTTTGATGAGCGCCATCAAAAGTCCTGAGGGGCCGATTGCATTCTGGTTTAGTATGATACCATTTACTTCGCCGGTCGTAATGATGGCCCGGATACCTTTTGGCGTACCCGTATGGGAATTAGCCCTTTCAATGTTCCTGCTCGTTGCCACTTTCGTTGGGATGGTTTGGGTAGCCGGGAAAATTTACCGGACCGGCATTCTTATGTACGGCAAAAAGCCGTCATGGAAAGAAATTGGCAAATGGCTGATGTACAAATCGTAATTTGAAACGAAATAAATAGAACTTAATGAAAGGCAGGAACTTTGAATAGTTACCTGCCTTTCCAGTTTTAACGGAACGACATTCCACAATCTTATTCAAATCAACCACATTCTTTCCTACCTTGCGGCAAATATCAATAAATTTCAGAAATGAGCCGATTTGCTGTGATTGACATAGGAACGAATACATGCAATTTACTAATCGCCAATATTTTACCGAACGGATCGTTTACGACACTATACGACCGGAAATTGCCTGTCAAGCTGGGACGCGGAGGAATTAACAAAGAGATTCTGCTGCCGGAAGCCATCGAACGAGGCATTTCTGCATTGCAAAGCCATTTCAAAACCATTCAGGAATACGATGTCAGTAAGGTTAAAGTTGTTGGTACATCAGCTTTGCGAGGTGCTTCCAACCGGGCCGAATTTCTTGAAAAAGTGAAGCAGTTATTAGAATGGGAGATCGAAATCATTGATGGCGAACTCGAAGCTGAATTGATCTTCAGAGGGGTCCGACTGTCACTTCCGGACGGAATCGGAAAGTATCTGATTGTTGATATTGGGGGTGGAAGTATTGAGTTTATTCTTGCAAACGACAACGACATTCTTTGGCGGAAGAGTTTTAACATTGGCATTGCCAGGGCACTCGAAACGATATTATTGTCCGATCCGGTTACACCTGCCGAAATTCTGGCATATGAAAATTGGTTCGATGAACATCTTCAGGATTTGTGGATTGCCTGCGAACGATACCAGCCACAAACACTCGTTGGTTGCTCTGGCGCATTTGATACCCTTATGGATATTTACGAAAAAGCCGAACCGGATTTAAAAATCCGGGGAGTTTCAGAATTTCCGATGAATGATTATATGAAGATTCACAAGCGTCTTATTCTTTCGAATCATGAAACACGAAGTAAAATGGATGGTATGGACAAAATGCGTGTCGAGATGATTGTGATTGCCTCCGTTTTTACTAACTTCATCCTTCAAAGATTAACATTCAAAAGATTGCTTCACACCCATAACGCACTGAAAGAGGGAGTGATGGATCGACTCATTTCTAATGCAGTATAAATTAAAAATATGGTGAAGATATTAGTCATTGATGACGAACGGAGTATCCGTAACACACTTAAAGATATTCTTGGTTTCGAGGGATACGCGGTAGAAGTGGCCGAAAACGGTTTGATCGGCCTTGAACTTGTAAAAAGCACCGATTTTGACATCATTCTATGTGATATCAAAATGCCTGAAATGGATGGGATTGAAGTCCTGGAAAAGATCATTGAACTGAAACCAGAAACAACGGTTGTAATGATTTCAGGGCATGGGAATATCGATACGGCGGTAGAGGCAATTAAAAAAGGAGCGTTTGACTTCATTGTTAAGCCATTGGACTTAAACAGATTGCTTATTACTATACGAAATGCCGGTGACAAAACAGTCCTTGTAAAAGAGACCAAGGTATTAAAGCAGAAAATCAATAAAAAGTACGAGATAATTGGTGAATCGCCCCAGATACTGAAAGTCCTCGAAATGACCGATCGCGTTGCTCCGACTGAAGCCAGGGTTCTAATCACCGGAGCCAATGGTACTGGCAAAGAATTGATTGCTCGCCGTTTGCATGAATTATCACCACGCGCCGAAGCACCTTTTATCGAAGTCAATTGTGCGGCTATACCCTCAGAATTAATTGAAAGTGAATTATTTGGGCACGAGAAGGGGGCATTTACATCTGCAATCAAGCAACGCAAAGGCAAATTTGAGCAGGCCGATGGTGGAACATTGTTTCTGGATGAAATCGGAGATATGAGCATTTCAGCGCAATCGAAAGTTTTACGTGCGTTACAGGAAAATATCATTACAAAGGTGGGAAGTGATACGGCAGTAAAAGTAAATGTCAGGGTGATCGCCGCGACAAACAAAGATCTCGCTGAGGAGATTAGGAATGGTAATTTCAGGGAGGATTTATACCACCGATTAAGTGTAATTCTTATTAATGTTCCTTCTCTCGAAAGCCGGAAGGAGGATATTCCATTGTTAACCAGTTACTTTATCGAACAGATTTGCAGTGAATATGGCCAACCGCCAAAGGAAATCGATCCTGACGCAATCGAAGAGTTACAAAACCGCGATTGGACAGGGAATATCCGGGAGTTTCGAAATGTGATTGAAAGATTAATTATTCTATGCAACAAATCAATTACCCTCGACGATGTAAAATTGTACGCGCCTGGAAGTGGAACGACCGATACGAACCTGCTTACGCATTTATGAACAGACTAAGAATATTAAAAGACTGAATTAATCAAGCGGAAAAGGGATGATTTGGCAATAAAATTCTTTATTCGAAAGACAATATTCGAATATAGATATGTAGATAACACTCAATATCAATCTAATAATCGAATAAAGATTATTAACAATTGTTGATATCTTCGGTTGATACATGGTTGATACAAAAGATCAAAAATATTTGCAGGAGGATGTGTGAACGCATATCTTTGAAATATCAGGTCAGCGATAAAAGGTTACTTTGAAGTAGTGGAAACGGGGAAAGGCTCTTAGTTGAGTATGGAACCGGATCATTCAAACCCTCGGGTTTGCGCAACGGAAGAGTCAGAGGTTGGACGAAAAGAGAAATCGAACTCGTTCAGTTAATCCGAAAAAACGCTAGTCGTTCATTAGAAGGTTGAGTTAAGAGCGGATAAAAATGAGATGCAAGTCACATGTAATATTCCGGGGAACAAAGAAAGCTGCAAAGCCGGAAATGTTCCATACAGCAGAAGTACAGATCGCAAGTGACGTTCCAACCTGTATTCCAATAACACTCCGTCCGGGAAGGTCGACCGCAAGGAAAACCGAAGGGACAGCCGGAAGGTGATGCTGTAAAAGGCAGAATCCGAAAGCGATGGGTTGAAGGTAAATCGACAGAATGCGCAAGCACGAAGAAGATCAAAATTCGACCAGCCACGATAACCGTAGCCTGACGCCGCGGATGAAGCAATTCAAATGCGACGAAATGGGAGCAGCTCGAAAGGGTCGTTCCCATTTGTGTTTTAAGCCCCACCCATTATTACAATTACCGTTTCAGGAAGATGAAATCAGGGATCAAGCTAAATTATGATCATAAACTTTTATCTTTTCCCATTTTCCACAGTTAATTCGATGAATACATTTTCAATTTTAACCTGGGAAAATTTCCTGACATTAATATTTGGACTATTTCACGCTTTTCCTAACCCTGATTCTTAAACGGTTTTATTGTAAAACGACTGGTTTATTAAGAAGATAATCAACCAGAACAAACCGTAAAAAAAGCACTAAACTAAACCTCGCGAAAGAAAATAAACTTAAAATCATAAATATCAACAATATAACAAACTTGAAGTAATTGACAATTGTTAATAACATATGTTGATACACCATTGATATATAGTTGATACAAAAGGTCAAAAATAGTTGCAGGAGGATGTGTGATCGCATATCTTTGAAATATCAGGTAAGCGATAAAAGGTTACTTTGAAGTAGTGGAAACGGTGAGAGGCTCTTAGTTGAGTAAGGAACCGGATCATTCAAACCCTCGGGTTTGCACAACGGAAGAGTCAGAGGTTGGACAAAAAGAGAAATCTAAATCGTTCAGTCAGCCGGAAAAACGCTAGTCGTTCATTAGAAGGTTGAGTTAAGAGCGGATAAAGATGAGACGAAAGTTTCGTGCAATATTCCGGGGAGCAGGAAAGCTGAAAAGCTGGAACTGTTTCATACAGCAGAAGTTCTGATCGCAAGTGAAGTTCCACACTGTATTCCTAGGACACTCCGTTCTGGAAGGTCGACCGTAAGGGAAACCGAAGGGACAGCCAGAAGGTGATGCTGTAAAAGGCAGATCCCGAAAGCGATGGGTTGAAAATAAATCGACAGAATGCGCAAGCACGAAGAAGATCAAAATGCGACCAACCACGATAACCGTAGCCTGACGCCGCGGATGAAGCAATTCAAAAGAGACGAAATGGGAACTACTCGCAAGGGTTGTTCCCATTTGTGTTTTAATACCCACCCCTTGTTCCATTACCATTTTCGGAAGAGGAGATCAGGTAGATTAACCGTCAGCTAATGTCTGAACATCTGCTTTCAACTTTTCCGGCTTCCCCATTGGTCATTTGAGGATAAAATCAAATATCCTGATCTCTCTCCTATTTATCGCAATAAGCAAAAGATTCCAATTTCGGATTTAGAATAAAACCTCAGACTTCCTTGCAAAATCTAAATGACGAACCACCGGCATTCATTTCACCTGGTCTTGAGAAATGAATCACCAATTTCTTTGATTTTAAATACTGATCAGATGGTCAGTATTTACGCGTTACTACTGCCTGTTTCAAAATTATTTCATTTGCAAAAGATAGGTTTGATAGGCAAGTAGTTAACCTAGACAAATTTCCCAAAAGCCCGGAATAAATTCAGACAGTGAAATATTTATTTTAAAATATTATTTTACAGTCACTTAACCATTTTTAATTAATTGACAATTGTTAATAACCTATGTTAATATACCATTGATACATAGTTGATACAAAAGGTCAATAATATTTGCAGGAGGATGTGTGATCGCATATCTTTGAAATATCAGGTCAGCGATAAAAGGTAACTTTGAAGTAGTGGAAACGGGGAAAGGCTCTTAGCTGAGTAAAGAACCGGATCATTCAAACCCTCGGGTTTGCGCAACGGAAAAGTCAGAGGTTGGACGAAAAGAGCAATCCTATTAGTTCAGTCAACCCCGAAAAACGCTTGTCGTTCATTAAAAGGTTGAGTTAAGACCGGAAGAAAAAGGAGACGCAAGTTTCTTCAAGTATTTCAGGGAACATGAAAGCTGAAAAGCCTTAAATGTTCCATACAGATGAAGTTCAGACCGCAAGTGATGTTCCACCCTGTATTCTGTAAAACACTCCGTCCCGGAAGGTTTACCGCAAGGAACAACCGAAAGGACAGCTGGAAGGTGATGTTGTAAAAGGCAAAATCCGAAAGCGATGGGTTGAATAATAAATCGACAGAATGCGCAAGCACGAAGAAGATGAAAATACGACCAACATTATAACCGTAGCCTGACGCCGCGGCTGGAGCAATTCAAAAGCGACGAAATGGGAACAACTCGAAAGGGTCGTTCCCATTTGTGTTTTACAGAACACCCTAACTGTTTGCGATCCTCAATCCAAAAAATTCAACGTTTTTTGCCTAACCACATCAATGCGTCGATCACCAATTTATTTTGAACCGGATTCGCGAAAGTGAATGAGAGTTCTTTATTCGTTTTTCCTTCATAGTCAATGTCGTTGTGCCCCATATTGACGTATAACATTTTGTATTTATTGTTGGTCCAAACAACAGGATAATCACCATCGTGCCAGATTTCCCAGGCCTTAGGACCCGTTCCAAGTGGAAAACTTGAAGGATCAATAGAAACAAGCACCTTTATATCAGGATTATTCCTCAAATCAGTTTTCCAGCTGTACCATTCGTTCGGAGATGCCTTAAAAGTTGCCGGCAGATGTTTTGTAGCCGGGTGTTCCTGGTTTTCAACGCGTAATATGGCAGAAGTTGGCCGCCATGTATTTCCTTTATACTCGCCCGAACCCAACAGTTCGTTGTGATACCAGTCCCAGTTTTGGGGAAAATCCGATGGCGTAAGTGCGAAGGCCGCAAAATGAAATCCGATCCATGCTCCTCCCCGCTTCATATATTGCTCAAAAGCAGCCCTTTGTTCTTGCTTATCCGGGCGCGTATCAAGAAAAAGGACGATATCATAATTTGCAAGGAAATCCAGGTTCAGATTCTCCCAGTTGTTGGTTGAATCATATGAGAATCGGTATTTCTTTGCTGTTTCACTGAACCAATGATTGGCTTCATGGACAAAACTCACATGGGCACGATCGTTTTGACCTGTATAAAAAGCAACAACCTTAAATTTTGGAGTCACTTTCTGTGCAAAACCACCTGAACTAAACAATAGCAACGAAAGCAGCAGAAAAAACCGTAGAGGAATTAATTTATTTATTATGGCCATCACATATTGAAGATTAATATTTGATTAATAAACTATTACAGAGAATTTAAAGGTGTCAGATAATATAAAACAAACCTAACTTACAATCTCTGTATCGTCATCCCACCATCTACAAGCACAACTTGTCCCGTTGAATAGGGCATACTTCCCGTTGCCATCGCCGCAGCGACTTTACCAATATCAGACGGAATACCCCAACGTTGCTGAATAGCCAGTCCATTTGCAAATAACTGATCGTACTTCTGTTGAACCCCGGCGGTCATATCGGTGCGGATCACACCAGGCTGAATTTCGTAAACAGGGATATCAAACTCACCGAGCCGTGCAGCCCATAATTTAGTAGCCATGGCTATGCCTGCTTTTGAAATGCAATACTCACCGCGGTTCACTGAAGCAACGGTTGCTGAAACAGACGATATATTAATGATACAAAAAAACTCATTTGACAACTTAAACTTGGATTCTATCATCGAGTTTGCAACCAATTGTGTCAGGAAATAGGGCCCGCTAAGATTGACATTCAGCACCTTTTCAAAACTCTCTTCTGTTGCGTCAAGAATGTCTTTTCGTTCATTCGGTGCAATCCCTGCATTATTAATCAGCACATTGATCTTTCTAAACCGGTCTAGAATCGCCTCAACGATTTGCTGACGATCGTCCTTTTTCGAAACATCTCCCTGAAAATAAGCCACATCAATGCCATAGTTGCCTAACTCATCAAGAACTGGCTTCACCATGGCTTCATCGCGTATTCCGTTAATTGCAAGATCGAAACCTGCTTTCGCCAGTTCGATTGCAATTCCAAGGCCAATTCCTCTTGTTCCTCCGGTAATCAATGCAATTTTTGACATTTAGACTATTTTTAATTTCAGATATTTGGATGAAGCCTTATCTGAATTTTTACCCGTTGACTGAAGTCAACGGCAATTAAACACTAAAAATTCAATTTTGGGATCTCTACCCAGCATTTTTTCGCCCAACTTTCAAGCCCTTTTTCTGCCAACTGAACCCCTTTTGCACCTTCCATCAGGTTCCATCGAAAGGGTTCATTTTTCACAACATGTTTAAGAAACAATTCCCATTCTGCTTTGAAAGCATTGTCAAATACTTCTTGTTCAGGAACTTTTGACCAACCATCGTAAAAATTGATCGGACTTGGCAAGTCAGGATTCCAGACTGGTTTCGGTGTATTTCCGTAATGTTGGGTCCAGCATTCGCGCAATCCTGCCACAGCAGAGCCTTTTGTTCCATCGACATGAAGCGTAAGTAAATCATCCCTCCGTACCCGGGTAACCCATGATGAGTTGAAATGGGCAACAATTCCCCCTTCGAGTTCGAAAGTTGCGTAGGCGGCGTCATCGGCTGTACATTTGTAGACATTGCCTTGCTCATCGACCCTCTCTGGTATATGGGTTGCACCCAAACAGAAAACTCCTTTGACATTGCCGAAAAGATTGTCAAGCACATAACGCCAGTGACACAGCATATCGACAATAATACCACCGTCGTCTTCCTTGCGATAATTCCAGCTTGGACGTTGTGCCGGCACATTAAATCCTTCAAAAACCCAGTAGCCAAATTCACCCCTGACAGACAATATCTTTCCGAAGAAATCGTTCTCCATCAATCGTTTGAGTTTCATCAATCCCGGCAACCATAGTTTATCCTGCACAACGCCATGCTTTACGCCCGCTTTTTCACAAGCTTCGTAAAGTTCGAGCGCCGTTTTAGTATCGACTGCAACTGGTTTTTCACAGTAAACGTGCTTTCCTGCTTTTGCCGCCATTTTCACCGCATCAGCCCTCCGTCCAGTGGTTTGCGCATCAAAATAAATCTGGTAAGATGGATCCTGCATTACATCCTCCAGGTTTGTGGTCCATTTGGCAATACCCGACATTTGGGAAAGTTTGCGAAGTTTCAATTCATCCCGGCCTACAAGCACAGGATCTGGCATGATAAATTCTGAAAGGCTGACCTGTATACCACCCTGTTTTATGATTTCAACAATCGATCGCATCAAATGCTGGTTCGTCCCCATGCGACCTGTAACACCATTCATGATAATTCCAACTTTGTGGATGATTATTTCCTCACTCATATGCTATGTTTTTGTCAGATATGCATCTTTTATTTTTTCGAGATAAGCCTTTTGGTCGGTTGCCCAATATTTGTCAGAAAATATTTCAACCTCATTAAACCCTTTAAATCCGGTATCTTCAACCCAACCCCTAATTTCCCTGACATTAATACAACCATCGCCCATTAACCCGCGATCATTTAAAAAATCAGCTGTCGGAACATTCCAGTCGCAAACGTGAAATGCAAACAAATGATTATTCAAAGCGCAGCGTTTAATTTCATTCTGAAGGGTATCGTCCCACCAAAGATGGTAGACATCAACAGCAATTCCAACGTAATCGGAATTGATCATTTCAGCCATATCGTTGGCTTGCCTTAAAGTATTAATAACTGATCGGTCGCCGGCATACATTGGGTGCAGCGGTTCAATTGCGAGCTTTACACCTGCACTTTGAGCCACTGGCAATAGCTGCATGATCCCTTCAGCAATCTGCTCCCTCGATTTTCCAAGCGACTGACGACCATCAGCACCACAAACGAGCACAATCAAAGGTGCACCCACTGCAGCGGCTTGATCAATCGCCAACAGATTATCGTCGATTGCCAGTTTTCGCCTCGAAGCATCAATGGAGGGGAAAAACCCACCCCGACAAAGCGATGCAACTGTCATCCCGTGATCATCCAAAAGCGACTTAACTATTCTCAGATTCTTATTTTCCAGCACATTGCGCCAAATGGTAATCCCATGAATTCCAGCATTGGAATAATTCTTCACACAATCTTCAATTCCCCAGGGTTTTGTAGTCAATGTATGAACACAAAGTTTTGAAAAGCCTTTTATTAATAATGCCATTGCTCAAATTATTCCGTAGAAAAAAGTATAATAGGGCTCATTGGAGATGATCTTCGACAAGTACAAAGCAGTTTCGCGGATGTGGTAATCGCCCCACATACCTGACTCATTGCAAGGAACTTTATACCCTTCCGGGATATGATCCCATCCATTTGGCCGGTGATAAACAGAATGAAGTAAAATTCCATGATGTTCTGGTTTCGTGGATAAATAGGGAGATTCGAGCAATCGTGAAACTACCGATAAACCGGCCTGCCAAAAGCGTATTCCTTCTTCTGATCTCCCTTTAGAATTCAGGTAATGTCCTAACCGAAGCAATCCCTGTGCTCCAATAGCAGCTGCAGAACTATCAACAGGTTCGAAATCATTATAAGGATCAGCAGGTCTATTGAGATAATCCTTCATGTGAACCAATCCCGGTGCCCCACTATCCCAAAAAGGAATGCCATCAATCGTAGTATGATCAATATAAAAATCGCAGGTCGCTATGGCCCCACGAATCAATTTACTGATTACATGACCTTTACATATATACTCTTTAAAATCTTCGTTTTGAAGAGTATCCAAATACTCGAGTTCCTCTGCAAATCCAAGCATCGCCCATGCGAGCCCACGCATCCATGTTGAATAACCAGTGAATCCCTGCTGTGAATTCGGGCAGCGATAGTTTCCATCATTTGGATTAAAAATAGCTTCGTGAGATGTACGGCCCCACTCATCGTAAATATCACGATCTTCATCGTAATAAACTGAATATTTAGCGGTTGAGAGCAAATGATCGATTCCTCTTTTAAAGAGTGAAATCCGGATATCATTTTCGCCTGGTAAAAAATGACCCAACTGATGTGCAATCATCAAACTTCTGCACGAACGGATGGTATCGACAAACAAAGATTGGGGGCCATTGAAAGAATATATAAAGCCACCGCCGTTTGTTTTGCTCCAGCGATTGGCCTGATTCGCTCCCGAAGCCTTTAAAGCCATTTCGTAAAAATTCTTCTCCCACTCATTTTGTGGCAGCTTTCCCTCTTTCATCAGACGGTGAAGATTTCCGTAGGTGCTGATGTTATTAAACCCATGATCGTGAACACCAACATGGCTTACATGATGTGCCATCTTGTTAACAGTATTTTCACGGCCAATTTTCAGAAAGGATTCGTCGCCGGTAGCATCGAACTGCAAAATCGCAGAACCATACTGAAAACCCTGCGTCCACTCTGTCCAGCCTCGAGATGTATATTTACCATTCATCGTAAAAACCGGAGCTCCCAAATCCTGATTATACTCTGATTCAATTCGGAGTATTTTTTCACCAGACAAATTCCAGAACCGGTCAAGTTTTACTTTTAAATCTTCGGGTTTAATATTGTAATCAATGATCATATATTTGGTTAATTGACTAATTATTAATCATTCTCAAATTTTAAACACTCAATTGATTTTGAGGCACATTTCCATTCAGCACTACATTCTTTCATTCTCGTTTGGTTTTAGGCAGAAAAGACACAATCACCGCACCAAGTGTCGCAACGCAGATCAAAACAATAAATCCGGCAGCATAACTTTTTGAAGTCTCGTTATATAAAGAACCAACCAACATTGGGAAAACAGATTCGGCAATCCCATCGGCCACTAAAATAATCCCCATTGTCCGGCCCAGTGCTTTTATCCCAAATAAATCGCCGGCCATCAAGGGAATAATCATGTAATCGCCGCCAAGTCCGACTCCAAAAATAATGGCAAAAATATAGATTCTACCCGGAAAATCTGGAATCAATAACAGAGGAATTGCACAAGCAACAATCATGTATATCAGGATCATCACATATTTCCGGTTTATCAGATCAGCTAAAAAACCCATCAATACTCTTCCTGCCAAACTCGAAAGCAGCACAAACGACATCACTTGTGCAGCCTGGGATTGGGAAAAGTCAAGATCACGCAGGAAAAGCTTTAGGTGCTGACTAATTCCTCCCACTGCTCCAATCGAACACATACTTCCAAAGGCCAGAAGATAAAAATTCGGATTTCGGAGAATCGTTTTGATCGGAACCATCTCCTCCGTTTTTGCCTTTTCAATCAGCTCTTTTGCAGAATCTTTGATGAAAAAAGCCATCGGAAATGCAATCAAAATTACCAAAACACCTAATGCGGTCAATGCCAGGTGCCATCCAAAGTTTTTTTCGAGACCAGCTGATATTAACGGTACCAATGCACCTCCTGTTCCGATTCCGAGATAGGCAATTCCCATTGCCTTCCCACGGTTTTTTTCAAACCATCTTGATATCAATACCTGACAAGGAAGTGGGCCGCCAAAAACATACCCCAAGGCATTAAAAATATAAAACAGGTAAAACATCCCCAACGAGTTCGAAAAGCTCAATCCTATAAGTGCGGTCCCTGCCATTAAAGCACCGGTCATTAATAACCTCCGGGGACCATAACGATCAATCATCCATCCGGCTACAAAGCCGAATAGTGGGCCTACGATTAATTTACCTACCGCGTTTCCAGACGTGACAATCGTTCGCGACCAGCCAAACTCCTTTGTCATAAAGTCGTAAAAGAAAGGCAATCCGTAGTAGGCGAAGCCGACAATAGCAAATAATGCCAGAAATGCAGTCGCCAGGATGTACGATTGCGAACTGCGCAAATGGTGAACAGGAATAGTTAGTTGCTTTTCATTCTCCATAAGTTCCCGAGAATTTCAAGCAGCAACGGATGTTTGTATTCTAAACCGTTGCGCCTTATTTTATAGTTAGTTTAATTTTGATGTTTTGATTCTTATCATCTCAATGCATCTACTAAAAACGAAGAACATAGAGATAATCTTTCAAATTAATCCTTATACATATCCTCAGGATTTACGATGGCCAGTTGATAAAGAAATTCGCCGATTTTTTCAGTTATAAGCTTGAAATATGTTTCCCCTTTTTCAGATGTCGCAAGAACGGGGTTTCCAATTCCAGTGTCTTTGGTCACTTTGGTCCATTGACGCTCAGCCCAGGCCCAACCCTCGTTAAGCGCACCAACGCTAAAAACGCGTGCTTTCCCATCACCTGCTTCAGATAAAGGGAGTACCAGTTCCGGTGTTAAATACTGTATAAAACTGGTTTCAACCTCTCCGGCATGTTCACCCATATCCTCAAAGAAGCGTTCAGCGCCTGGAATCTTGAACCAATTGCACTGACAGATAAACATATCGGGGAAAAGCAAATTCAGCTCACGTATTATCTGCTTGAAGTCGTTGCCGCCATGAGTATTCATGATTACAAGCTTGTGAACTCCCTGACGATCAAGAACCGTTATCAGATCTTTCAGAATCAGGAACTGAGTTCCAGGATTCAGGTTCATATCGAATTTCACATCCGGCTGGCCGGTATTAACACCGAAAGGAATAGTGGGCAGAACCATTATTTTACCACCACGATCAAAGGCAATCCGTGCCGATTCGGCAGCAATACGATCGGCAAGAACATTGTCGGTACCGTAAGGAAGATGATAATTGTGGGCCTCAGTGGCTCCCCAAGGTAATACTGCCAATTCAAAATCGGCAGGTTTTACTGCCTTCCAATTTGTTTCTGCTAGAATATATGGATGCATAATATATTTTGGTTTAAGCCATAAAATTAATAAAACTAAGCAAACCTCAAATAATTGGATCAATTCAATTCATTTTTCGATCAGATTCAACCAATTGTTATATTTCTTAAATTTATAGTGTAGAAACCAAGCGTAAAATGAAGCACATTCTTTTAACAACATTCGCTCTTATTATTTGGATTTCAGAAATATCACCACAAAATCACGAAGTCATGAAGGACAGAAAGCCGGCAGTTGCGGGGACATTTTACCCGGCAACTAACACAGCGTTGAAGCATCAGATGACAATTCTGTTCGAAAACGCAACAGAAACTACCGAAGCCAATGTGGCTGCTTTAATCGTACCACATGCAGGATATGTCTTCTCGGGTGAAGTAGCGGCTTCAGCCTATGCAAAAGTCAACAGACAGGCACGATACAAGAATATTTTTATCATCGGACGATCGCACCGCAAATTTTTTGACGGAGTGAGCATCTACCCAAAGGGTCATTATATCACGCCATTAGGTGAAGTCAAAATAAATGATGAGACAACCTCGCAACTGATTGAGAAACACAGTTTCATTTATTACGACGATGAGGCAGACCGTGCCGAACATTCGCTCGAAGTACAACTTCCATTTCTGCAGTATTGGTTATACAATGATTTTCAAATAGTCCCGTTAATTATTGGTAGCGATGATCCCGGTATATACGAAAAACTTGCGGAGGCCCTAACACCATGGTTTAATGCTGATAATCTGTTTGTGATCAGTACCGATTTTTCGCACTACCCGACTTATGAGACCGCAGTTAAAACAGATGCAGAAACCGCAGACGCGATTGTTGCAAATGATGCTGAAAAACTGAAAGAATGCTGCAACAGAAACAGTCGGTTTTCAGGAAAAAATCTGCAAACAGGACTTTGTGGCGCAGCAGCCGTTCAAACATTGCTGCATCTTACACAAAATAACCCTGATATCACCTTCAAAAAAATTACTTATAAAAATTCGGGGGACGTTCCGGAAGGTGATAAAAACCGGGTTGTCGGATA
>JBBRZE010000039.1:0-44842 GCA_038236995.1 Bacteroidales bacterium
TGAACCAATCGGGCAATCCACCGGAGATTTTCGAAAGATTCTCTTCGTAGATATCCCGAATCCGCCGGACAGCTGTTGTTTTATCAAGTACTTCTGCCATAGCTATTCCCCCTGCTCTTTTTTAATCCAGTCGTAACCTTTCTCTTCGAGTTCTAAAGCAAGTTCTTTTCCAGCAGATTTAACGATCTTGCCGTCATAGAGAACATGTACAAAATCAGGAACAATATAGTCAAGCAATCGCTGGTAATGTGTAACCAGAATTGTTGCATTATTTGGTGCTTTCAATAAATTTACCCCGTTCGAAACAATACGGAGTGCATCGATATCGAGGCCGCTGTCAGTTTCGTCGAGAATGGCCAATGTAGGTTCGAGCATGGCCATCTGGAAGATTTCATTCTTCTTTTTCTCACCACCCGAGAATCCTTCGTTCACAGAACGGTTGGTCAATTGTGAATCAATCTGAACCATCGCTTTTTTCTCACGCATCAGTTTCAGAAAATCGCCGGCTGATAATGCTGGTTGATCGCGGTATTTACGATGTTCATTCACAGCCGTTTTCAGAAAATTCACCATGCTCACGCCCGGGATTTCGACCGGATACTGAAAACCAAGGAACAAACCTTCTTTTGCCCTAACATCAGCCGACATTTCAAGTAAGTCTTTTCCATTGAAAGTGGCGGTGCCGTGTGTTATTTCAAAATTAGTGTTACCTGCCAAGACATTGGCAAGTGTGCTCTTTCCTGAACCGTTGGGTCCCATAATTACGTGAACCTCACCGGCATTTACAGTGAGGTTTATTCCTTTTAGTATGTCTTTTCCTTCGACTCTGGCGTATAAATCTTTAATTACTAGCATATTCTAAATTTCAATGTTCATTTTTATTTAACCAACACTACCTTCGAGGCTGATCTGTAATAACTTTTGAGCTTCCACTGCAAACTCCATAGGAAGTTTGTTAATCACCTCGCGGGCATAACCGTTGACAATCATTCCGATCGCATCTTCAGTTGAAATTCCGCGCTGGTTACAGTAAAAGATCTGGTCCTCCCCAATTTTAGAGGTGGTGGCTTCGTGTTCAACCACCGAGCTGCTGTTGGCAACTTCGATATATGGAAATGTGTGAGCACCGCAGGTATCGCCTAATAAGAGTGAATCGCACTGTGAATAGTTACGCGCATTTTCGGCTTTTGGCGAAACCCGCACCAGGCCCCGATAAGAGTTCGAACTATGTCCTGCCGAAATTCCTTTCGAAACAATCGTACTCTTCGTATTTTTCCCGATATGAATCATCTTGGTTCCCGTATCGGCCTGCTGGAAATTATTGGTAAGCGCCACGGAGTTAAATTCCGCAACAGAATTGTCACCAAACAGAATGCAACTCGGATATTTCCAGGTAATTGCAGATCCTGTTTCAACCTGGTTCCAGAATATCTTTGAAGAAATTCCTTTACAAATGCCGCGCTTGGTAACAAAATTGAAGATTCCCCCTTTGCCATTTTTATCGCCGGGATACCAGTTTTGAACTGTCGAATATTTCACTTCGGCGCGGTCGAGAGCAATAATCTCAACCACTGCGGCATGAAGCTGGTTTTCGTCGCGCATTGGTGCTGTACATCCCTCAAGATACGATACATAGCTGTCGTCATCGGCTATAATCAATGTGCGCTCAAACTGTCCCGTATTTTTTGCGTTGATCCGGAAATAAGTAGAAAGCTCCATTGGACAGCGGGTTCCTTTCGGAATATAAACAAAAGATCCGTCAGAGAAAACAGCCGAATTGAGTGCAGCAAAGAAGTTATCATTATAAGGCACTGCCATTCCAAGGTATTTCTGGATCAAATCGGGATGGTGCTTAACAGCTTCGCTGAAGGAACAGAAGATAATACCGCGTTCAGCCAATGTTTCTTTAAAAGTCGTTTTGACTGAAACACTGTCGATTACGGCATCAACGGCAACACCCGAAAGCATTTTTTGCTCTTCCAGCGGAATTCCCAGCTTTTCGAATGTGCGGAGCAATTCGGGATCAACTTCATTCAGACTCTCATATTTTGCCTGTTGACTTGGTGCGGCATAAAATATGATTTCCTGGTAGTCAATTTCCGGTATTTTCAGTTGAGCCCATTCCGGCATCTTCATTGTCAGCCAGCGCCTGTAAGCTTTGAGGCGGAATTCGAGCATAAATTCAGGCTCCTCCTTTTTCGCGGAAATAATTCTGATCACCTCTTCGTTCAAACCCTTGACAATCGAATCTGTTTCTATATCTGTCACAAAACCAAATCGATAGTCGCGCTGTGTGACTTCATGTAATAATTTATTTTGGTCTTCCATGATGTTTCTAAATTCAATAATATATACTTCTAACAATCAAACACAGCAAATTCCTATTTTGTGTTTAAATAGACTGGTTATAAATTGCAAAGATACAAAAGGAACACTACTTTTGGGATTCCAAAATTTTGAATTACGATTTATTAAATATGACAAACGCAACAAACACAAAAACAGCACTTTCGGAGCTTGGTGAGTTCGGATTAATCCGTCGGCTTACTGAAAATATTGTATTGAAAAACGAGAGTACGTTAAAAGGCGTGGGGGACGATTGCGCTGTTTTGGACTTTAAGAATAAAAAGATAGTTGTTACTACTGATTTGTTAACGGAAGGTATCCATTTTAACCTGATGTACGTTCCATTGAGGCATTTGGGTTATAAAGCTGTAACAGTAAATCTTAGTGATGTGTACGCAATGAACGCAACGCCAAAACAAATAACAGTATCTATTGCTGTTTCTGCAAAAATGTCGGTTGAGGCGCTCGATGATCTATATTCCGGAATCTATCTGGCATGTGAAAGATACGGTGTAGATCTTGTTGGGGGAGATACGACTTCATCGCTTACAGGTCTTACAATTTCTGTCACCGCCATCGGCGAAGCTGAAGAGGAGGACCTTGTCTACAGAAACGGAGCTAAAAGCACAGATTTATTGTGCGTTACAGGCGATCTCGGTGGTGCATACATGGGTTTGCAATTACTTGAACGCGAGAACGAAGTGTTTAAAGTGAACCCCCAAATGACCCCCCAATTTGCAGGTTACGATTATATCCTTGAACGGCAATTAAAGCCTGAAGCAAGGAAAGATATTCCTGAGCTATTTAAAGAGTTGGGCGTTAAGCCGACTTCGATGATTGATATTTCGGACGGGCTTTCTTCAGAAATTCTTCATTTGTGCACACAAAGTGAAGTCGGGTGCCGGCTTTATGAAGACAGACTTCTGTTTGATAATCAAACGAAAAAAATGGCTGGAGAGCTAAATATAAATCCTTTGGTTGCTGCTTTGAATGGCGGCGAAGATTACGAATTGCTTTTTACGCTTCCTGTCGCAGATCACGAAAAGATCCGGAATCATCCCGACATTTCAGTTATTGGTCATATCACTGACAAAAGTGAAGGTGTCAACCTGATCACAGCCGGTATCGGTCAATCTATCCCATTGCAGGCACAGGGTTGGAATCCGCTGAAAGACTAAGAGATATAAAAGAACTAATTTTTAACTCTTCGGGCGGTAGTTGACACTTGGAGGGTTGGAATAATAATGCCGACACTTTTCCCCCTAAACGATTTTTTTCTGAAAATGTGTCCGGAAATGAACACCCTAATGTTAAAAACCGTACATTTTTGAACAGTTTATTCTTACAAAAACGAAGTCAAATATATGTTGATCAAATAGATAAAATTGGTGGCATGACTCTTGTTAAACAGTGAAAAACCAATTGAAGATCAAATTAAAAAAATCTGATTTTCACTGTAACGATTTGGGAAACTTGGCGTCTAATATATTTTGAATGTCTGGAAACGGGCAATAATTGATAAAACTTAAATAAAATGATACAGATTAGTAATCTGCATAAGTCGTATGTGATGGGCGCGAACAGCCTTCACGTGTTAAAGGGATTGGATCTGGATATTGATGAGGGTGAGTTTGTTTCCATTATGGGTTCATCCGGATCGGGAAAGTCAACTTTATTGAATATCCTGGGAATTCTTGACGACTATGACGAGGGGAGTTATTACCTTGGTGGCAGACTGATGCAAGGTTTGAACGAAACCAAGGCTGCGATGACACGCAATGAGATGATTGGTTTTATCTTCCAGTCATTTAACCTGATTTCGTTTAAGAATGCCGTCGAAAATGTGGCTTTACCTTTATATTATCAGAAAGTTAGCCGGAAGAAGCGGAATGTGATTGCGCTTGAATACCTCGATCGGCTGGGATTAAAAGAATGGGCACATCATTTACCAAGTGAGATGTCGGGCGGACAAAAACAGCGGGTAGCAATAGCGCGAGCGCTGATATCCAAACCTAAGATCATACTTGCTGACGAACCTACAGGAGCACTTGATTCTACTACCTCTTTCGAAGTCATGGATATCCTAAAAGAGATCAATGACCAGGGTAAGACGGTTATCATTGTGACACATGAGCACGATATCGCTGCGATGACCAAAAAAATCATCCGTCTAAAAGATGGTGTGATTGAGGAGGTTATAAAAAATGGAGAATTGCAGATGTTCAAAGACCGCGTACGAACCGAATAAAACCTGTTACCATGTTTGATGTAGATGTTTGGCAGGAGATTTTCTCTACCATTAAAAAGAATAAATTACGGACCTTTCTTACCGGGTTCTCAGTAGCTTGGGGTATATTTATGCTGATGATCCTTCTGGGATCAGGAAACGGACTTCAAAACGGTGTGAAAGAGCAATTTGCTGATAATTCTGTTAATATTATGTGGATGTGGACAGGCGAAACTTCAATGCCTTACCACGGACTTAAAGAGGGGCGCCCAATCAAATTCAAGAATGATGATTATACATTTCTGAATGAAAAGAGTGAGGATCTTGAGTTGGTATCATCGAGGTTTTATTTGCCTGGCAATATCATGTATACCTATAAAAACGAATATGGATCTTTCGAAACCTCATCTTGTCATCCGGCATTAAAGGAGATGGAGAAGGTGGTGATCGTTTCGGGTCGTTTTATCAATGATCTTGATATGACCGATTTCCGGAAAGTGATTGTAATAGGCGAGAATATCCGGAAAGCATTGTTCAAGGACGAGGATCCGATGGGTAAATATGTGAAATTGAATAATGTTCCTTTCAAAGTTGTAGGAGTATCATTTGACAAAAAGAGACAAAATGAACGAACCGCTTATATTCCGGTGACAACTGCACAGCGCATTTTTAACGGAGCAGACAGGGTACACACATTTGCTGTAACAACAAAAATGGTAAAGACGGCTGAAGAGGCAGACGCGATTACTGAAAGAGTACGGCAGGATATGGCATTGCGTCATAATTTTGATCCAAAAGATAAACGGGCAATGGGTTCATTCAATATGCTGACTGAATATATCCGAACGATGAAAATTTTTCAGGCCATTAAGATATTTGTGTGGATTATTGGAATCGGAACACTCATTGCAGGAATTGTCGGTGTTAGTAATATCATGTTGATATTGGTGAAAGAACGTACCCGCGAAATTGGTATCCGTAAGGCACTTGGAGCATCACCCGCATCGGTAATTGGTCTTGTTCTACTTGAATCAATTCTAATAACCACCGTTGCAGGTTATATCGGACTTCTGTTTGGTGTTAGTATAATGGAGGGTATTAATTTGCTCATTGAACAAATGCTGGCAACAGGCGGAGGTGATGGTATGTTTTTCCGCAATCCTACTGTTGACTTCTTTACTGCTATTACCTCGACACTGATATTGATTATTTCGGGAGCACTTGCAGGTTATTTACCTGCACGCAAAGCGGCTAATGTTAAGCCAATAGAAGCATTACGCGATGAATAATTAATTGATTTTCTGTACAAATCGATTTTGAGAAATCGGATTAGCAACCTATAAAAAATAGAAAACGATGTTTGATATCGACAGGTGGAATGAAATTTGGAGTGCCCTGGCTAAGAATAAAATCAGGAGTTTGCTCACCGCGTTCGGTGTGTTTTGGGGCATTTTTATGCTTATCGTTATGGCAGGGGCCGGGAAAGGGCTTGAGCATGGGGTTTCTGATGGCATTGCCCGATTTGCAACTAATTCAGCCTTTTTCTGGACCGACCGGACAAGCGAACCTTATAAAGGGTTCAAACGTGGCCGCTACTGGAATATGGAAGCTGAGGATCTTGTGTACTTAAGGAATAATGTTCCTGAAATAGAATATATTACTCCAAAAAATTTTGGTGGCCGTTTTAACAGTGGACCAAATGTCATCAAAGGAAATAAAAACGGTGCTTTCAATATAAAAGGAGATTATCCCGACTATGTCAAAATTGATCCTTGCACGGTTTTGAAAGGACGTTGGATTAATGAAATGGATATCCGGGACAAGCGAAAAGTATGTGTGATCGGGGAGAAAGTTTTTGAGCAGATGTTCGATCCCAAGGATAATCCAATTGGTCAGTATCTTAAAATTTCGGGAGTTTATTACCAGGTTGTAGGACTGATTAAGCCCGAAACACGGATAAATATTAATGGTCGTACCGAAGAGTCTATTTCGTTGCCATTTACGACGATGTTGCAAACGTACAATATGGGTAACCAGGTGCATTTTTTGGCGATCACAGCAAAAAAGGGTGTCCCGGTTAGTGTAGTGGAGGATAAAGTAAAGGAATTCATTAAAAAGAAACACTCGATAGCTCCGACAGATCTTCAGGCGTTGAGCAGCGTAAATATTGAAAAGGAATTTAAGCAGATGAGTGGTCTTTTTCTTGGAATTCAGATTTTAACCTGGATCGTTGGAGTTGGAACACTTCTGGCCGGCGTAATTGGTGTAAGCAATATCATGCTGGTAATTATAAAAGAACGGACGAAA
Organism: Bacteroidales bacterium; assembly: GCA_038236995.1. Lineage (GTDB taxonomy): Bacteria > Bacteroidota > Bacteroidia > Bacteroidales > Prolixibacteraceae > JAAFHB01. The sequence goes on from JBBRZE010000039.1 coordinate 6,881, forward strand.
GAGATTGGAGTACAGCGGGCTATTGGTGCCACACCACGCACGATCATATCTCAGATAATGCTTGAAAGTGTTGTGCTGACCACCTTAGCCGGATATATCGGATTATCGCTTGGGGTCGGATTACTCGAATTGGTCAGCCGTGTGCTGGAAAGTACAGCTGGTAAAAGTGATGATCGCATGTTTTTTACGCATCCCGAAGTTAGTCTTACTGTTGCAGTTTCAGCACTGGCTGTATTGATAATTGCAGGATTGTTTGCCGGCATGATTCCAGCTACAAGAGCCATCAAGATCAAACCAATTGATGCATTAAGAGAAGAATAAGAGATAGAAAATAAATTAATTAACAGAATAATAGAATTGTCATGGAAAAGAAGAGTGGAAATATCATGAGAAAGATTTTTAAAATTTTCGGGCTCACAGTCCTTGCGGTTGTGTTCATTGGAACCTTTGTATTCCTTTACCAGAAATCGCAGGCAAAACCAGAGGTATTCGAGATTCAGAAAGCAACGGTTACCAATATTGTAAAGAAAACGGTAGCGACTGGTTCTGTCATTCCCCGCAAGGAGATTGAGATAAAGCCCCAGGTATCGGGTATTGTCGAAGAGATCTTTATCCTTGCCGGCAAAAAGATTAAGCAAGGTGATGTCATTGCGAGAGTTAAGATTATTCCTGACATGGTCAACCTTAACAATGCCGAGTCGCGCGTGAATCGTGCGAAGTTAAACATGGATGATGCAAAGATCGATTTCGACAGACAGTCGGCGCTTTTTGCTAAACAGGTGACTTCAAAAGAGGAGTTTCAGAAGGCAAAGCTGACCTTCAATTCAGCCAAGGAAGAGGCGGAAGCTGCTGAAAACAACCTTGAACTAATTCGTAAAGGGGTCACAAAAAATTCAGCAACAACCACAAATACGTTAATTCGTTCGACAATCGAAGGAATGGTGCTTGATGTGCCGGTCAAAGAGGGTTTCTCTGTTATTCAGGCCAATAATTTTAATGCCGGAACTACAATTGCAATCGTCGCCGATATGAACGATATGATTTTCCAGGGAAAGGTTGATGAAACCGAAGTTGGAAAAATAAAGGAAGGAATGAATATCGAGCTGACCATTGGCGCAATTGAGACGGAAAAATTCAATGCAATACTGAAATACATAGCTCCGAAGGGGCTGGTTGAGAATGGCGCTATTCAGTTTGATATCAAAGCTGATGTAAAGTTGAAGGAGGGTCAGTTTATCCGTTCGGGTTATAGTGCGAATGCAAATATTGTTCTCGATAAGCGTGATAGTGTATTGTCTATTCCAGAAGGATTACTCAAGTTCCAGAAAGATTCGGCATATGTTGAAGTAGAGTCGCTTCCACAAAAATTTGAAAAGAAATTTGTGAAAACGGGTATTTCCGATGGGATCAATATTGAGATCATCTCAGGAATTACGAAAGAGGATCGTTTAAAAGGTATACTGGTTGACCCAAAGAAAAAAGAGGGCGAAAAAAAATCATAAAACAATAAAATAACAGCAAAACGTTTAATAATTTAGCGAAATCGCTGTAACTTAAAAATTTCACCTATGATACGGACTATTTTTACTATTTCCTACCTTCTATTTGTGGCACTGTTTGCTTCCCTTCATGCGCAGGAAATATGGAGCCTTCAAAAATGTGTCGATTATGCGCTCGATAATAACATTAAAATCAAACAGGGGGTAATTTCAACTGAATATCAGCAAAATCAGTTAAAGCAAACGAAGTTTTCGCGGTTGCCTAACCTGAACGGGCAAATGTCACAAAATCTGAATTTTGGTCGTTCTCTTACCTACGACAATACGTATAAGGATATTAATTCGTCACAAACCGACTTTGGAATTGGTACAAATGTTCCATTGTTTCAAGGATTTATTATTTCGAATAATATTTCGAAGCTTGAATTGGATCTTCAGGCCAGCATTGAAGATCTTTCGAAGGCCAAAAGTGATATTTCAGTCAATATTGCATCGACCTTTCTGGAGATTCTTTTTGCCAAAGACCTTGTGAAAGTTTCGGAAGATCAGCTCACTGTTACCAATCTTCAGATCAAACAAATTACCGAGAAGGTTGACGCCGGTAGTCTTGCCAGGGGTAGTCTGCTTGAGATTGAAGCACAGGCTGCAGGTGAAGAGTTAAACCTTGTGAATGCTCAAAACCAGTTAAAGATAGCAAGGCTTAGGTTGACGCAGTTGCTTGAACTCCCTTCGAACGACGATTTTGATGTTGAAGTTCCGTCACTACCTGAAATTAGTGCTCAGGCATCCATCGTTTCTGCCGGTGAAGTTTATAAGTCGGCCGTACTGACCCGTCCCGAAATCAAAGGTGCTGATTTACGGTATCAAAGTTCACAGTATCAACTGAAAATGGCTCAGGGAGCGCTTTATCCTACGATCAGTCTTTATGCAAATATCTACGATTCGTATAATAACAAATACAAAGATGTCAATGGTGCCGATATCTCTTTTTCTAAACAATTAAAGAATAACCAGCGAAAAGGTGTTGGAGCTCAGATGAACATCCCGATTTTCACACGGTTTGCGAATAAAATACAGATCGATAATGCCCGTCTTCAGGTATTGAATACCGAATTGGAGCTTGAGAATACGAAGAAGTTACTCCGTTCTGATATCGAGACTGCTCAGACCTCTGCGATTGCAGCTTTGAACCGTTTTAATTCGAATCAGAAAGCGGTTTCTTCTATGAGAGAAGCTTTCCGTTATTCGGAAGAGAAGTTTGGGGTTGGACTTGTGAATGCGGTTGAGTACAATACTGCAAAAACAAAACTGGCTAAATCGGAGTCCGATCTTCTTCAGGCAAAGTATGAATTTATCTTCCGTACAAAGATCCTCGACTTCTATCGTGGTCTTCCTTTGACACTGTAATTTTTGTTTCTTTATATATAACGATTGGGCTGCGGATTTATTCGCAGCTTTTTTTTTGTAATTTTTAATGTCGGTAAAAGAATGTATATTTGTATAAGTCAGCAGTAGTAATGTAACATATATCCATAAACCAATGAATAAGCTAAGTTTCACTGTTTCTTAATTTAGATGAATATGGTTATTGGCTGTAATATTGCGATTAAAATAGATCTTCTTATGGAATAAGGATACACAACTACGACAACAATATATAAGCATATATATAGCGGTTGTATTATTACGGCTCAAGTTCAGTTTATTATTTTTATTGATTATATATCTGCAGACTGATTTATAAGACAATATCCCCGTCAAAATGGCTTCGCAGTATATAATCCGTGACGATATCTGCAAACACTTTAAAACCTGCATAAATGAAAACAACCAGAATCAATTTTACGAACCTTCGGAACGAGGAACATTTTCAGTTTCACGCCGAGTTTAAATCGCTCGTTATCCGATTTGATGCTGCAACCATCGGTATTGAGGCCGCTTTTGAGGGTTATCTTCCGCTCTATGCAAGCGAAGAGGAGGCGTTGGATGTAATGCGCAAAAGTGCCTTTACCAAAGAGCTTGCCAGGGCTGATAACGCACGTGACAGCATTTACCGTGGTTTTGCCGATGCTGTTAAATCGGCCCTAAATCATTATAATGCAGAGAAGAAGGTAGCTGCCAAACATTTTGCTATTCTGCTCAGGCAATTCGGCAACATTGCCCGTAAAACGTACGATGCAGCGTCTGGTGCCTATACCAAGCTTGTCTATGAGGCCAATACAACCTATGCTGCTGAAATTAGTACAATGGAACTTACAGAATGGATTACTGAAATTGACAAAAGAAACCAGGCATTCGATGCACTGATGAATTGCCGGTATACGGAGGGCGCGATGAAACCGCATATACCCATGTGGCAGGCGCGCATCGAAACCGATACAGCGTACCGCGCCATCGCTGACCGTCTCGATGCCCTTATGATTCTTAGCGAAACAGCATCGTGTATGCCATTTGTGCGCGAGCTCAATGTCCGTGCCGAAAGTTACAAAAACAATCTCGCGCAGCGCCAAGGACGGGCAGCAAAAGCGGTTAAGGCGAAAAAGGGAGCGAAGAAAGATTAAAGCACCCGCTTCGCAAGTAATTTAGTAGCAAAAGTTGCAAATGCAACCACTGTAATTGAACTGATCGGCATCAGAATGGCAGCCACTACTGGCGACAGGTTTCCAGTCAGGGCAATGGATAAGCCGATCAGGTTGTACAGAAAAGAAATCACAAAACTCATTTTCACAATCCAGCGTGATTTACGAGCGAAACTGATATATGCGGTCAGCCGGTGAAACTGCGCGGCTTCGATGATCGCATCTCCTGCCGGTGAAAAATGGTAAATATCGTCGGCAATCGAAAGGGCAACATCGCTTTGCATAAATGCCCCTGCATCATTGAGTCCATCACCCGTCATCATCACGTTTTTCCCGTTTTCACGAAGTTGGGCTATAAACTCCATCTTGTTTTGCGGCTGTTGATTGAAGAAGATCTTTCCTTCCCCAAAATAAGGTATCAGATGCTCCTTTTCAGCATCAGTATCACCCGACAGTAAATACAAATCGAATTGTTTTCCCAGTTGCTGAATAACCTTGTCAAATCCGGGACGGTATTGATTGCTGATTTTATAATGCCCCCTGATGATTTGATTGATTGAAATGTAAATGCCTGAATCTTTTACGTTCGTTTCATCAGTAGTTCCGCAAACAAAGGCCTGCGAACCCAGCTTAACGGGAATTCCATCGACTGTAGCGAAGATTCCTTTCCCCGACATCTCGATAAAACCATGCGTTACTAAAGGCTGGATATTTCCAAAATGCCGGTCCAAAGCCTGGCTTAATGGATGGGTCGATTGCTGAACGAGCGACTTAACAGCCTGTATCTCCCAGTCGGTTAAAGCACTGCCAGTAAACCGGACATTGTTTTCATCGGGTTTTGTAAGGGTACCGGTTTTGTCGAAAACAACCGTGTCAATGTTGGCGAGTTTCTCGATGACCCGGATGTTTTTAAGGTACATCCCTTTGGTTCCCAGGATGCGCATTGCGGTACCCAATGTAAAAGGGAGCGACATCGCCAGGGCGCAAGGGCATGCCACGATCAGTACCGATGTGAGGACCAAAATTGCGGTATGAAAATCACCCAGGATCAACCATCCAAAAAATCCCGAAAGGGCAATGATAATGATGGTTACCGTGAAGTAGATACTGATGGAATCGATCAGGCTTGTGAGCGACCGGCGTTTATCCTGTTTGGGTTCCTTTTGGTTCCAGAGCTGGGTGAGATGGCTTTGCTTTACTTCACGTTCCACCTTTATTGAAATTGCGCCACTGATCTGAATACCTCCTGCATAAACAAAATCACCGGATTCCTTTTTTACCGGAACTGATTCACCAGTTACAAAGCTGTAATCAATCAACGCGGTGCCATTAACCAATATTCCGTCGGCAGGTATTAGCTCTTTACTCCTGATAAGAAGGATGTCACCAACTGTAATCTCCTCCAGTAATGTACTCAGTTGAATGCCATTTTCGACCTTTGTGACGGCGACAGGGAAATACGATTTATAATCCCGGTCGAACGAAAGCGACTGGTAAGTTTTACTTTGGTACCATTTGCCGATCAGCAGGAAAAACAGGAATCCCGAAAGGGTATCGGAATAACCCGGACCAGTGGAGGTAAGCACTTCAAAACTGGTCACGAAAAACAACGCGAGGATACCCAGTGCAATCGGCAGATCGATGTTGACGATCCCTTTCGTTAGATTCTTCCAGGCAGAGATGATATAGTCGCTGCCGCTGTAAAAAACAAGGGGGACCGTCAGGATAAAACTGATATAGTAGAGGAAAGTGCCAAGCGAATCGCCCAGCGGTTTACCGTTGAAATACTCGGGTAAGCTATACAACATCACATTCCCGAACACGAATCCGGCAACCCCTATCTTATACATTAAGGTACGGTCGATCGAATGAATGTCCTTTTTCTCCAGCGTTTTAAGTGAGATATCAGGGGTATAATGAATTGAAACCAATAATTCAACCAACTGACGCAACGATATCTCACCGGTGTCAAAACTGACAGCCACCTCTTTCCTGATAAAATTAACGGAAGATTGTTTAATGCCCCTGTTCAGCCGGGTTAAATGCTCAAGCAGCCAGATGCATGAAGCGCAATGGATGGATGGGATGTAAAAGGTGATCCTGGCAAGGTTGCCTTCCAAAAACTCGTACATCTTTTGCTTTACCTCTTCCTTATCGAGGAAAGCATACTTTCCCTCATGAGCCATATCCCCGATCCTGACCCCGGGCGTATCCTGGATGGTGTAGTATTGGTATAGTTTATTTTCGTTGAGCAGCTGATATACTTGTTTACAGCCGGAGCAGCAAAATTTTTGCTGATTGTAAATAACCGGGCTTTTACCGCAATCGGCACCACAATGTACACAGGCATTCTCTGACATTAAAAATCAATTAGGAATTATGATTTATGAATTACGAATCAATGCAGTTTAGTTAGTGATATCAGTTGAAAATTTACCGCAGAGATCGCAAAGTTTTACGCAGAGAACCGCAAAGAAATTCGGGAATATCTACCTCTGCGGTTCTTTGCGCCTCCTCAGCGCTCTTTGCGTTTAAATTTTTAATTTTCATAGACCTTAACTAAACGACATTGAATTACGAATTACGAATTATTTACTTACAAGCGAATCAGGCTGACAACATGCATGTTTAACGGCATTGGCGGCATTTCCCGGTTTCGACATGTTCATATGAATAGCCGGAGTCATCTTTTCTGCCGGAGGACTTAAGTAGGGAATTCCCAGGCTCAGACCCCGTAAAATAAAAATTGCTCCAATTAAGACGACAATATATGGAACTATTTTATTCATTTTATTCCTTGCGGCAATGGTGAATAAATTTCCGATCCACGAAATAAGCAGCATCATAGGCAGGGTTCCTAATCCAAAGAGGACCATAAATGCAATCCCTAAATAGACATTTCCGGTTCCAATCGCACCTGCAATGGCAAGGTAAACCAGTCCGCAGGGCAATAGTCCATTGAGCAAACCGATCAGCAATAAACCTCTGTACGAACGTGTCCGGAACAACTGCTGGATAGCCCGGCGCAAAGGCGCTGTAAAGAATTCAAAATTTCCCGGCATACGGTTTCTGAAAATAAACGGAAGCGTCACCGATATGATCATGAAGCTACCCATTAAGATAGAAATCAACTGTTGAAAGCCTAACAGGTGAAAACCTTGCCCGATCAATCCAAAAATGGCGCCCATTACTCCATAAGTAATGGTTCGCCCGATGTTGTAAAGCAGTCCACCGGCAGTTTTCTGCCAGAAGGTATTACCCCTCAACGGCAGACTAAGTGCGATGGGACCGCACATGCCAACGCAATGAAAACTACCCATTAAACCTAATACGAAAGCTGTTATTAAGATTTCCATTAAAATTGAATTCGTCTTACATTCTTCTCCATTTCTATGCAATGTATGCTAATACCTGCCGATTCAGAGGTCCGTTGTAAATTGTAAACTGCCAGTTCATTCGATAAAAAATTCTTTTTCAACCTGGTAGTTTTTCCGGTTATAAGTCCACTGGAGTTTGACCTTGTAACGACCGCCGGAGAGGTACTCTTTTTTGATGATTAATGAGTCATTATTGAGATGACCCTGGTAGTTAAAGTCTAACTTTTTATCAGAAGGACGGTAGAAATAGACTTGCATCGTGTCGGTCATCAGGTTGATTGAAGGTGCGAACCGAACTACTACGTTTTTATTTTGATTGATTACCTGTATGCTGTCATTATAAACTGCCGAACGATCCGTAACCTCCATCTGCTTTGTATAATCGGCTCCCTTCTGGTAATAATCGGTAGTCACAAGGTCGTTGCTTTTGCTTAACGAAAAAACGACGAACGCGATGCCAAGCAGGACAAAGACCGTCAGAAATAAGAATATGCTGTTTCCCCAATTTAATTTCATTCGTTTATATTTCTCTTTATAATGTCTTTATTTGAATGTTCCGGTACTCCATCAGACCGCGATCGGCTTCGAGTCCCAACGGACCGGTTACCGGAAGAGTGAGCGCTTCTTCAAGTACCTCCCCGTTACAGGTGCACCGTGCAACATTATCCTTTACAATAACCTCAATTTTATTCCAGTCCTGTGCTTTGTAGTTTTTAAGTTCCTTGTAAGGACCTGCCACAAGGTAATCGCGGCATTGCAATTGTTTTCCCCGGATAAAAATGCCACTGTCGGCATTTACGCCTGCACGAAACTCAATTGTCATCGAGAAGTCGCCGGGATATTCCTGCTTTGTCCAGAGGCTGATCCAATGCGGACCCTTTACTTCATCCCACGGGTTGACCGCTAGAATTCCGTCTTTCCCGGTGAAACGACCATCTTTCGAATCATTCTTTCCATCGAATGATTCAAATACGGTTTCCTCCTTATTCTTATTTAAATAACCCCAGCCGGTTAAATCTTTACCGTTGAAAGGATTGGCAAAATCGCTGGTCTGAGGAGAAGCTATTTCAACATCAGTCCCGTGAATAAGCATTTTTGAAGAATTCCATTCATGATAGCAGTGCTGATTTGCAATTAGAACCCCAAACGGAGAATTTGGTGAGGCAGGTTTAGCAGCATTAGCAATTGTGATTGACAGGGATGCGAGCGCGAGACATAGTGAAAGGCGCATAGCTGTTCCAGTCGATGGGATTCTCTGATTATGATTGATCAGTGAAATTAGTTTTTTCAACATCTGTTTTAGTTTTAATTTTTCGTTAGACTTCAATTTAAAATAACCTTACTTTTTTTAGTTCGCAGGCCCCAGAAAATTTGTTGAATATATTTCAAGGAGTGTCTCCCCTTCAAAAATGCCCAACTCAACAGGCGTACTTTTACCGGTCAATGCCTGGTGATTAAGGCTTAGGATTAACACACTCTCAAGTTTTTCCTGGCTTTTTAAGGTTGTCTGCCCTGTTGTTAATTGCAGCTTGCCTGATTTTGGCGTTATTAGTTTTATTTGTAAATTCTTATCCGATTGTGTCTTGTTAATAATCTTTACAAGAAAAAGGTTCGAATAATTTGCAGAATCAACCTGCTGAAAAATGGTGCCAGGAACACGTAGTATCGTAGCTTCAATTGGTTTACGGTTCATCACCATCACCGATAAAATGATGAGTAAAACAATCAAGACTGCAGAATAAGCATAAGTCCTGCCATTAAGTATCGATCGCTTCCCGCTTTCAATTCCCTGGAACGAATCAAACCGGATCAGGTTTTTAGGTTTATTGATCCGTTTCATCACAATGTTACATTCATCGATACAGGCGGTGCAATTGATGCATTCGAGCTGGCTGCCATCTTTGATATCGATACCTGTCGGACAAACAGCAATACACTGGTGGCAATTAATACAATCGCCCGTACTTTTGGGACCGCGCGGTTCACCTCTTTTATAGTCGTAGATAACAGCAATCGACCGGGAATCGAGCAATACACCTTGCATTCTTCCGTAAGGGCAAATCATCGTGCAGACCTGCTCTCTGAAAAACGCGTAAATCCAGTAATAAAAAAGTGAAATGCACAGCATGAAAGTAAAGCCCATCCAATTCTCACTAATCGGCGCTTTAATAATTTCAAGAAGCCGTTCCGGGCCTATAAACCAGTTCAGAAAAACATTGGCGATCAGGATGGAAGTGATCAGAAAAGTAATGTGTTTTGCTATTCTCAAGAGTGTTATCCTGAGGGTAACCACTTTTTGATGCCTGCCATTCCGGTAATTTCCTTCAAAAAGATATTCAATTCTTCGGAAAACCATTTCCAGAAATATCGTCTGCGGACAAACCCACCCGCACCAAAGCCTTCCATATATCACTGTGAAAAGAACAATAAAGATTACGGTAATTACCATTATCAAAGCCAGAAGATAGGAATCCTGCGCCCAAATGATCTGCCCAAAAATGGAGAACCGGCGGTTGGCAATATCAAAAAGCATCAGCGGGTTTCCGTTTATCTTCAGAAATGGCGCCAACACCAGAAATGCAATCGCAAACCACGCAACAATCGTTCGGCGGGTATACCATTTTCCTTTGGGCTGCTTCGCATAGATCCATTTTTGCTGACCGCTTTCATCAATATTGACAGGGCGATCGCGAAAAGTGGAGGGGGTTTCTAATTCCATGGCATCAAATTAGGCTGACCGGCAACGGCCGGGTTAAGGTTTGCATTCTACTCCCTGCGGTGCTTTTGCATTTTCCGGATTACTTCCTACCAAACCTTGCATCACATAAAGTGAAACAGTTTTAATCTGTTCCGGTGTCATCATTGTTTTAAAAGGTGTCATCCCTTTTTCTGGTTTTCCTTCGGTCACTATCGTGATCAGGCTTTCCTCCGAACACCCATTAATCCAGTAATTATCAGTTAAGTTGGGGCCAATAGCATTGCCTTCACCTTTCATCCCGTGACAGGCGATGCAACCTTTTTGGGTGAAGAGTTTGGCACCTTCGGTTAAAATTTCCTCACTGGTCATTACTGCCCCTCCATTGGCTGACGCTTGTTCCTGTTTTTTTTCTATTTCAACAGAAGCCATTTTATTTTTGTATTCGGTTACCTGATCATTTCCGTTGTTGGGGTACCCAAAATAATGGATTAAATAGAAAAGCGAAAATCCATAGGTGAGTAATAAAACGAATAATATCCAATTGGGTGGCGGGTTGTTTAGCTCCTTAATTCCATCCGAATCACTTCCATCATGAACTTTGTCATCCTCTGTATTATTGATGTTATTTTCTTCTATCATAACAAAATAGGTTATCGTTATTAAATCTCGTTTGATTCCAGCTCGTCGTTTTCGAGGATGGAGGCTTTAAACTTCATTAAATCTTTCCTGGGAATTTTTATTGTCTGGTAAAGTATCACAATAAAAAGTGTCATAAATATGAGCAAACCCACAATATAATAGTATTGAATTCCATCAACGCCATTGAGAACTCCGCTTACAAAACTCATCTCTTCAACTTTTTAATGATCTACTATTTTTTTTGATTTGCCGGTGAAATATCCTTGCCCATTTTATGTAAGTAGGCAATCATTGCAATAATTTCCTTATCCTGGGCAACAACCACTCCCGACACTTTTAGCTCATCTACAATTTTCTGAGCTTGTGCCTGGTAATCAGAAACTGCTTTTTGATCGTAGTCCTTAGCATACGGAACACCCAGCATTTGCATCACCCTGATTTTAGTAGGTATCTGACTTAGATCCACGATATTCTTTGCCAGCCATGGATAGGCGGGCATAATGGTTTGTGGATTAATTTCGAGAGGCTTCGTAAAATGGTTATAATGCCAGATGGCTGTTTTGTAAGTAGAACTCCCCACATAGCCTGCACGTGCGAGGTCGGGACCGGTTCGGCGCGAACCCCACTGGAAAGGATGGTCGTAAACAAACTCCCCGATTTTTGAATACTCGCCGTAACGGTCGGTTTCGTACCTGAGCGGCCGAACCTGTTGCGAGTGACAATTATAACAACCATTGGCAACATAGATATCACGCCCTGCCAGTTCAAGGGGCGTGTATGGGGTAACTGCCGCAATCTTAGGAATATTTGATTGAATTTTGAGCATAGGGATGATCTCAACTGCACCGCCAATTGCAAGGGCTATAAATACAAGTATCGAAAAAACAACCCCTTTTCTTTCAATCATGCGATGGAATGATTCTCCGTATTTCCGGGCTGAGGAGTCCGTCAGAACAGGAGCTTCAGTAACTTCATCTGCGATAATGCTTCCGGCTTTTACCGTCTTCATAATATTATAGAAAAACATTAAGAAGCCAGTGAAAAAGAGCAATCCGCCGACAATCCGGAATTTATACATCGGAAGAATCTGAGTAGTGGTTTCTAGGAAGTTAGGATATGCCAGCAACCCATCTTTTGTATATTCACGCAACATCAACCATTGGGTAATACCAGCCCAGTAAAGTGGAATGGCAAACATCAGTATGCCAAGTGTTGCAATCCAGAAGTGAGTATTCGCCAGTTTTTTGGAATACAAAGGCGTTCTGAAAATTTTTGGAACCAGCCAATAAAACATACCAAATATGAGTCCGCCATTCCAGCCCATCCCGGCAATATGCGTGTGTGCAATTGTCCAATCGGTGAAGTGACTGATTGCATTGACGCTTTTCAGCGACATCATAGGACCCTCGAAGGTTGACATTCCATAGGCTGTTAAGGCAACAACGATAAATTTGAGATCTGCATTGTCACGAACCTTGTCCCAGGCTCCCCGAAGTGTCAATAACCCATTGATCATTCCTCCCCATGATGGTGCGATCAGCATGATTGAGAAGGTTACACCCAGAGCCTGTACCCAGTCAGGTAAAGCCTGGTATAATAAGTGATGAGGCCCGGCCCACATATACAAGAATATCAAAGTCCAGAAATGGACGATCGAAAGTTGATACGAATAAATAGGACGGTTGGCAGATTTTGGCAGGTAATAGTACATTAACCCAAGCCACGGCGTTGTTAAGAAGAATGCTACAGCATTGTGTCCATACCACCATTGTACTACTGCATCTTGTGCTCCGGCGTACACCGGATAACTTTTGAGAAATGAAGCAGGAATTTCAATGCTATTTACGATATGCAAAATGGCAACACCCAGAAAAGTAGCAAGGTACCACCAAACCGAAACATAAATATGCTTTACCCTGCGTTTTAAAATGGTGCCGATCATATTCCAGCCAAATGTTACCCAAACCACAGCAATCATAAGGTCAATGGGCCACTCTAGTTCTGCATACTCTTTCCCGGTTGTAAAACCTGACAGCAATGTCAATGCTGCACAAAGGATGATGAACTGCCATCCCCAGAAATGAATCTTGCTCAATACATCGTTGAACAACCTGGCTTTTAAAATGCGTTGCAAGGAGTAGTAGATTCCGGCAAACATTGCATTTCCGATAAATGCAAAGATAACCGCATTGGTATGGAGCGGACGGGTCCGGCCAAAAGTCGTATACTCGATCCCAAGATTCAATGCAGGAAATGCCAACTGTGAAGCGATCAATAAACCCACCAGGAGGGCAACTGCACCCCATATCATTGTGGCAATTATAAAATACTTTACTGTTTTGTTGTCATAATTGAATTGCTGAATTTCCATATTACTTCTGTTTGTTTAGCTTACTTAACTTTAGGTTTATCTTTATCTTCTATCGGTGATTCCAAATCATCATCAAACAAAATCCTGATGGATGGTGTGATGGTATCGTCATACTGCCCGCTCTTAACAGCCCAGATAAACAGGACCAGAAACAGGAAGGCGACCAAAAAACTTACCCCGATAAGCAAAAACATGATATTCATCTTTTCCGGTTTCAGGTTACTAAGTTATAATTCTAGTTTAAAATTCCGAGGCATTAAATTGCTGAAAGAACTGGTTTTTGTTTGACGTCAATTATAAAGTACAACAGAGGTGGATAATTGTTCAGTATTCTGCCGCAAGTTATCATATTTAGAGAAATTCCAAATAAAGATTCAGGGAAAATTAACAACATTTTGAGTGGTATTGACGCTCTAAAACTGGTTGTTGTAAACAAATCTGGAAAATTTTCGTTTACAGTAAGAGCATTGTGTCAGTTGTGATCATCAAATGATTTGTGTCATTCAATATCTTATCAAATAATATTAATGGAGAATATATTTTATAGTTTTTCGGCAAAAACTCTTCAGGGCCAATCAAAAAGCATGGCAGATTACAAAGGCAAATTAGTTGTGATTGTAAATACCGCGAGTAAATGCGGGTTTACGCCTCAATATGCAGGGTTGGAGGAATTGAACAGAAAGTACCGCGAAAAAGGTTTGGTCATTTTGGGATTCCCGTGCAACCAGTTTGGCAGTCAGGAGCCTGGAAGTTCAAAAGAGATTTCGGAAGGGTGCCTAATTAATTATGGTGTCAGTTTTCAGATGTTCGAAAAGATAGAGGTGAATGGCCCTGGTGCTCTTCCATTGTATGTTTTCCTCAGGAAGCAATTATCCGGTTTTTTAGGGAGTAGAATTAAATGGAACTTCACGAAGTTTGTAATCGACCGCGATGGTAAACCGGTTAAACGTTTTGCACCAAATACGAAGCCTGAAAAGATGGAAGAATACCTTTTGAAACTACTTTAATGGCCCAATCGGTGTAGTAGAGACGCGATTAATCGCATCTCTACTACCTGAAATTTATCCTTGTTCCGCTACTTTCTTTTCAATAGTTTTATTCGTTGAAAATTGTGATCAATTATAAAACTACGGATATGTACGGAAAAATAAAGGAACACCTTCAAAATGAGTTATCAAACATTAAGAATGCAGGTCTTTACAAGGGAGAACGAATCATCGTTTCATCGCAGGATGCAGTGATAAAGCTGGACTCAGGCAAAGAAGTTCTCAACTTTTGTGCGAACAATTACCTGGGTCTTTCGAATCACCCTGAATTAATTGCAGCTGCCAAATCATCACTCGATTCATACGGATATGGAATGTCGTCGGTGCGGTTTATTTGCGGTACGACCGATATGCACAAAGTCCTCGAACAAAAGATTGCCGAATTCTTCGGAACAGAAGATACGATATTGTATGCTGCCTGCTTCGATGCAAACGGCGGTGTCTTTGAACCTTTGTTTTCGGAGGAGGATGCTATTATCTCCGATTCATTGAATCACGCTTCCATTATCGATGGCGTAAGATTGTGCAAAGCTGCTCGTTACAGGTATAATAATGCAGATATGAACGATCTGGAAGAGCAGTTGAAGAAATCCCAGGATGCAAGGTTCCGGATTGTGGTTACGGATGGCGTATTTTCGATGGATGGTAATGTAGCCCCATTGGATGAGATTGTCAGGTTGGCCAAAAAGTACGATGCGCTTGTTATGGTCGATGAGTGTCATTCGGCTGGAGTTGTAGGTGAGACCGGGCGCGGCGTAACCGAAAGGTTTAATGTACGCGGCGAGGTTGATATTATCACAGGGACACTTGGCAAAGCTTTTGGTGGTGCAGTTGGCGGATTTACGACTGGAAGGAAGGAGATCATCGAATTGTTGCGTCAGCGTTCTCGCCCCTACCTTTTCTCCAACTCGATACCACCAGCGGTTGTCGGAGCAGGAATCAGGGTGTTTGAAATGATGACAGAATCTACTGAGCTTCAGGATCGTTTACATGAGAATACAGAATACTTTGTTGCGAAAATCAGGGAAGCCGGATTCGATATAAAACCTACTAAATCCGCCATTTGTGCAGTGATGCTGTACGATGCAAAATTGTCGCAGGAGTTTGCCACCCGTCTTTTAGACGAAGGAATTTATGTGATTGGATTTTATTATCCGGTTGTACCACAGGGACAGGCAAGGATCAGGGTTCAACTCTCGGCTGCTCATCGAAGGGAACACCTCGACAAGGCTGTGATTGCTTTTACAAAAATTGGCAAAGAGTTAGGGGTTTTGAAATAGGTATACATTTGAAGACAATGTAAGAATAAGGAAAGATGAGGGGAGTGGTGTAAAATCGCTCCCCTTCATCTTTTTATGTTTTGAGTATTTGTAGATCAATTGATGATCGTTTGTTTTCAATTATTATATCTCCCGGAAGGTTATTTAAAACCTGGTTTCAGCTGATGTTTAATATCCGATATAGACAAATCCTTTCAACGATCGGTTCGTTCCTCCCAGTTTTAACACGTAATAATAAACGCCCGTCGGAACCAGTTGAAGATCGGTTAATGTACTTTTTACGGTTGTGCCATCCCAATCATTCAGATAGTCTAAGCTTTGATAGACTGGCTGACCAGAACGGGTAAAGACATATAATTGTGATTGGAGATAGTGCTCAAGTCCCCTGAATACCAGCTGATCATTTATTCCGTCACCATTCGGCGAAAATCCTTCAGGAGCGTGTATGCCACTATCATAAATATCAATGGTCACAGTAGTAGAGGCGCATAAGTTTACTTCATCGCATACTTCGTAAACAAACTGATCGCGTCCCGGACGTCTTACCTTCGGCATATAAGTAATAGAACCATCTGCGTTTACCTTGGTTCCTCCCCATAAAGGTGGCTCGAGTATATGTACTGTTGACGGGATAAGAGCTACCGTTGAATGGTCATTGGATAATACCATAATCGTTGTATCCTGGGCCCACGAGGTTCTTGTATAATCTGGATTAGCAATGATCTGATGGACTTCCAGCGGGAATTTAAAACTTTTCGTTGATTTGCATCCATGGTTATCGGTGACTTCAAGTGAGTAAATTCCGGGTGCCATTAACCTTACTGTCGGCTCGCTATTCGATCCGATTATTTTTCCTGCAGTTGAAAACCACATATAATTTAATGCTGATCCAGTCGAAACTGATCCGTCAACAACCATTGTTCCGTCTTTTTCGAGTTTGCCGGATGAGAAGATCTCGGCTAACGGAAGACGATCGACGGTGATGGTGATCGAATCACTGTTTGTAACTCCTTTGCGGTTAGTGACCTTGAGTCTTACTTTAAAATCGGATGGAAGCGAACCAGTGAAAGATTGTGAAAGTTGAAAATCAGTAGTAATTCCCAATTTATTAGTTAATACTCCACCATTAGTAGTAAGGGACCATTCGTACCTGATAATATCACCGACAGATTTAGACGCATCGAGTTTAATTTGCTGACATGCACCGGTTAGTGTGGCACCGGCGATAACTGCCTCAAGTTCGGTTGGAATCACTCTTATCATGCCAATTTTTAAGTTCATTGTGCAACCTAAAGCATCCCGTGCAGTTACCTTGTAAAAATAGATCCCCGGAATCAGCCATATTACCTGAACGCTTGATCCAAGATGGCTTCCGGTAAAAGTAGCAGAGGTAACCGGGCAATTGCCTGCTACGGTTGCAAAATTGATGGTTGCATCATTATAGAGTTCCCATTCATATGTATGACCGGGTACCTGTACTACAGCCAACGTTGTTATCTTACCTTGGGACACGACCGTCTGAGCCCTGGCGGGAGCCAAAGCAAGCAGCAGCAGTTGCAAAACTACCAACGCCAGACGTATTATGTACAAAGATTTAAGGTACAATGTTTAAGATTTTAATCTATTAAAAACTTAGCCCTACATTTAGAAACAAAAAATCCTGACATACACTGTTTCGACAGGTAAGCCAGATCATAAAATAGTGTCCTAACACCCCACAAGGCGTTATTTTCGAACTGTCAATTCCGACAGTTGGATCGCCTCTTCCGTAATTGAAGTCAAGAGGTAATCCTGCTGACAGACCATTTAGATAATTTTTCATGACTCATTTCCTTGTCATTATTTTATAAGGTATCAATGTCAATTTAAAGTATTTGATATACAAGTTGTTTCGCCTTCTCCTTTTGATGGGAGTGGCATGAGGACTGCTTGCTTTTTTGTGACCTGGACTTTTTCCGGTCGGTGAATGCTGACCGGAAAAAGTAGATGGTTTATGAAAAAGCAAACGTATTTTTGAATTCTATCCCTTATAAACTATGGCGTTACAAAAACACCTGTTGCTGCAACTGCTGTAACTGTTGGACGTTTTGTTAATGTTTGTGTTGCAATGTCTTCAAAATCAGTTAATGTAGCACATGCTGTATTTACAACATCTTTTTCTCCTGCAGTATTTATTCCGTTTACTGCAAGTGCAATTGCTGAATCGGCTAAATGCTCGTCAGTTCCATTGGCGATCGTAAGTCTTACATAAATTGAAACTCCTGCGGTGGTATTGGTAACTGATGGATCAATTGTTATTGGAGCGGCGGGGCTATATACTCCTGCAGTCAAAGTTGTGGTTATTGGAGTTGCAAAAGTACTGGCCACAGCTATATCAAGTGAAGTAACTGTTTGGCCTGCTGCGAGACCGGAAAGCTGGAATGAAGGAGTATAACCTCCTGTGAAATTTGCTGCAACCACTTCAAAATACAGGATGTTGGTGCCATAATTGGTGACAATAGCGCCACCTTGATATTTTGCACTTTCAATATCGGAAACGCAAACTGCCATAGGGTCGGTATAATTGGCTGCAGGGACTTTAGCCTGGTCCATATTCTTTATATCGACAGTAAATCCATTAACGGGCAGAATCGGGTAAACCTTTAAATTATTGGCGCAATTTGCTCCGGTTGCATCATTCTGTACTACAACAAATGTTGGGGCAGCTACAGTTGTACCAGCCAGCGTTGCACTCGACCATGTAATGTTTACATTATCCAAGATACCGGTAATACCATAGTTGGCACTTGTGCCTAGAAGATCAGTACCTACTGTTAGTTTGGTACTTATATTATTGGATGTAACACCTGCCGTTGTTTTTATGAAGTCTACATCTTTGGTAGCCCACCATTGGAAATTGCCACCGGTAGGATTTACTACCACCGAATAGTCGTAAGGTACCCCAGCTAATGGATGTGTAGCATCCGTTGTACATCCAACTAAAGGAAGTGGCGCAGATCCTGGTAACATTTGACTAAAGGCAGATGAAGCGGCGATTATCGCCATGATGAGTAATAAAATTTGCTTTTTCATGATAATAAAATTTAATTGTGAGAAAAAATCGAGTATTGTTTATGATCTGTTTAATAATAAATTTAATTCTTGATGATGCTCCATTTGGAGATAACAGGTTGAATGTCCGGACTCAGGCGATAACCTGTTTCCGGACTATTCGAGCAGCCAGGCGGACTGATTCCTTTTGTTTTTACCAGGAAGATAAGTGGTATAATAATCGCTGGTTGAATCTGAGCCAGTGTTAAATAAGAAATGACAATTGAATCATCGAATCCTTGCGTATGCTTATTTGTCTTCTTTTTTCCTTTGTTGTAATTTTGTGTCATACTTTCAATTATTTTAAAATATATTCTTAGTTTATCAGTGTAATATTCGGCCTGGGCTTAATTGTGATAGTTACCTCCTTTTCCAAGGATATATTGCCGTTACAATCAGTTAACCAGTATGTTATAATGTGAGTTATGCCTGCGAAGTTCACCCCGTCACCAGGAAATTGAATGTTAGAACCGTATAAGGATGGCTGACCAGTTTGATCGGGTATTGGTGAATGTGTGAGCATAGCCGGAGGTGCCGCTGGATTTGGAGTATCTGTAAAGGTCAAACGCCAGTGAATCACAAGCAAGTTATCGTCGCAACAGTTATCGTTAAATTTATTTTTCAGATCATCCGGATCAAGGTCAAGGATTGTACTTCCTTTCCGGAAGAGGTAATAGTCTGGTGTGGGATTGATTTGTAAACCGTTCGATATGTATCCTGCGGAATAAAGATTTTCGACGCAGAACTCGAAGGGATCAGGCGCTGTAAAGGTTGGGGGAATTAAATCCTCTGAAATAGCAGTTACAGTGGATGAGGTTATGCATCCGTTATTATCGGTGATCGTGACAGTATACGTACCTGCTGCAAGATTGATTGCTGTTGCTGTGGTCTGTACCGGGGTGGTATTCCATGAATAGCTGTAAGGTGAAACGCCTCCTGAAGGGATGGCAATGGCACTTCCGGTCGATGCTCCGGGACAAGAGGCATTTTCGATGGTGGCCGAACCTGCCAGTAAGGCTGGTTGGGTTATTGAAATAGATCCCGTTACGGGTGTGCAATTTCCGGCATCTGTAACGCTCCAGTTGTAACCGGCTCCTGCTGCGATAGCATTGAATATGCCTGATCCGTTAGTGACGCCATTGAAAGTATAGGACAATGGAGCTGTTCCTCCTGAACCGGTTATCGTTACTGTTGCAGAACCTCCATAACAAAGTATGGATGATGTAGTAGCGGTAGCAGTTATTGCCGTTGGAACGGTTATAGTGACCTCATCTGTACAATCACCGAAAGATGATCTTAAAACAAAATGGTAAGTGCCAACCAATGTCATTCCCGAAACTGTACCTGTTGAACTGTTGATGGTGGCATTTACCGGGTTACCTGCAACCGGTTCCCAGGCATATCCTGCACCGGCATCTGAAAGTTTGTAAGTGGTCACCCCGGCGCATACATTGACATCGGTGCCTGCACTGCCAACCTGATCGTGTACTACGCTTACTGTGTCGTAGCATCCTGCAGTATTGCTCAACTGGAATTTATAAATCCCGTTAACTGTCATTCCGGCTATTGCGCCCGCATTGTTTATGGTTGCCATAGCGGGATTACCGGCAACTGTAAGCCATGCTTGTCCCGTTGTTGCAGCGGCAAGTTGGGCGGTTAGCGCTGGATTGCATCCGGTTATGTCTGCTCCGGCATCAGGTGTTGTAAAGGCAGAAACTGTAATCACCTTTATTGCTGATACATTGCATGTTTCACCTATCAGATTCGTTTCATTTGTTGCAACCTTTAAACGATATTTGTACCCGTTCATGGAGGCATCGACCGGAATATCTCCATAGGTGGCGGTATAGCTGTAGGTGTCTGTCGCTATGTCATAAACAGGACTTCCTGTTTTTGGCGTTGATAATACCTGCCAGGTAACTCCGCCATCGGTACTCCTTTCGAAAATGTAATGGGAATAGGTGTTGATTGAGGCTGTAACTAATGCCCCAAGAGGTAATATGCCCGGTTTGCAAAATTTCGGTGCTAAGTCGGTATTAGGATACGATATATCAGGTCCGCAAATTGCCATCGAAATATCATCAAGACCTAAATCGTTGCCACTGGCAACAAACGTTGCATTGTCAATCCTTAAATCGACTGTAGTATTTGGTCCTGAGTACCATAATCCTCCCACCTTTATCCACTGCGGAATCCATGAGGTTGATGCGTCAGAGTATTGAATAAGACCTGATTGTGAAACTTTCGTATTGTTTATGTAAAAACTGATATCCGGTTGAGAGCCTGCTATTGCAGCACTATGGTTGCCTGGCAGTACGTTGATCACAAATGCAGAAAATTCGTAAAGCGTGTTTGGGCAAACCGCGATTGTTGTAGCCTTGAAAAAGGTACTTCCAAAACTTGTGACGTCAGGAGATCCGTTTACAATCATGGCATAGCCACCATCTCCGGTGTGATCCGCTGCTACCCAGTCTGTCTTGATACAGTTTCGGGAAGCCCATGTTCCTATAATTTTTAAAAAAGAATAGGCTCCTTCCGGACCGAGGCTGCCGCTTGTTGATGCGTAGGTATAGCTTGTTAACTCAGGATGTGCATTCCCAATGTTATTCAAAGGTGAAGAAGGGGTTAATCCATCATTGATACAGCTCACTGCCGGTTTAGGGACAATAAATGGCACAGAGAATGTACCCATAGCTCCAAGAATATTGATCCCTAATCCACCGCCGGTACAAACCAGGTTTTGATTAATTGCAACCACGGGAATTTTGTAGGTGGCCGGCGTGGCATCTGTTAATCCGCCATTATCTGTCACCGTGAAAGTAAAAGTGCAGGTCCCTGTATAACTATTTTTGGGTTTAAATTGTAACATCTGAGCCTCCGCAGGGGTAAGTATTTGATTTGCAATAATTGCAACTCCATTTAAGTATATAGTACCTTTTGAGGACGCCGGTAAAGTCAGTATTTTAAAGTTAATTACCGATCCGTCAGCATCCTGTCCAATTAGGGGGAGAATTTGCGAGAGACCGCTGCCAGTCTGAATAGGGAAGTTTTTTACATCAATTGCCTCAGGAGGTATATTTGCAGCAGTAACAGTGCCGGCAAGAAAAAAATATAGAGCTGTAAAAAGTACGAAACTTACAGAAATGGAGCTTTTGCGCCTCAAAGAAATCCTGAGTAGTGGCAGGTTTGGAAAAAAGATAGCTAATGGTTTTAGAAAATGGAGTAAAGAAAAACGAGAAATTGCTATGTCCATGTTTTTTTTTGCTCTGTCGGGTGCTCTGAATAATTTGTCACCGCATAAGAGTAGAAGTGTAATTAATATGGTAATTAAAGCTCTCAATTTTTATATATTTTCTGAGAAACACGTATTCAAATTATATATTTTAGAATATTATTGACGCTAAACTGTTTGCTTTCAGATGCTGAAGTGCCTTGGTCTTAACAATGTCTTTGAAGGTGATGGTCAGTCAAATTGTATTCTGTCAGCCTCAAAGTTTTTTTAAGATGTCAGAGAGTTTATTTCTATTATTGATCTCTTCAAATCTGACTCATTAATATTCTTTTATTATACCAAAGTTAAGTTAGAATCCTTATTAATATATCAAAAACGTAAAATAAATATTTACAGTAGTAATATAATTATACATCAATAACTTTACAGCATATATATCGAGAATACCATCGCACTCTGCAAATATACAGTCGTTTGTAATTAATATTTTTTGGGGAGTTATTTTTTATACAACAATTATCTGTTTAAATAATTGTTTTTGTATAATAAAAATTCAGGTGGGATAAAAATATTTTACTCTCTAAGAGGAAGAAATATGCGTAAATTGCCCTCTGATTGGAGAAAAGATAGTTGCAGATGATACGGATTTATTCATTTTGTTTCATGGTACGATTATACCTGTTAATTACGTTTATGTGAGTGTAACAGTTTGAAAATAAGGTGCGTGAATTTTGGTTAAAGTTGATAGGTTGGATCGATTTCGCTGAACACGTTCTAGTAGATATAACAATAATCATATTCACAAAATCGAATTTTGTCACCGGGAATTATCATTTTCAATAACAGAAAAGATAGACACGATCGTTTTAATAGCCGATATATACAAATCCTTTTATCGATCGGTTTGTATCGCCTATTTGGTGTACGCCTAATTTCAGTACATAATAGTAAGTTCCGGTAGGTACAAGTTCCAGATTGGTCATTGTACTTTTTATTGTTGTACCGTCCCAGTCATTCTGGTAGCCTTCCATGTTCTGATAAACTGGTTGTCCTGAGCGCGTGAAGACATACAACTGCGATTTAGGATAGTTCTCAACAAGACCTCTGAATACGAGGAATTCATTAATTGCATCACCGTTTGGAGAAAATCCTTCTGGAGCTGTTATTCCTCCATCGTAGGTGTCGATTGTTACGGTTGCAGAAGCACATAAGCCAACCTCATCGCAAACTTCATAAACGAACTGATCGCGGCCAGGACGCCTTTCATGTGGAATGTAGGTGATTGTACCATCTGGATTTACCTTGGTTCCTCCACGAGTCGGCTGTTCAGTGACATGCATTGTCGCGGGAAGGAATTTCACAGTCGAATGATCATTGGCCAATACAATGATTGTTGTATCCTTTGCCCATGAAGTTCTGGCATAATCGTTATTGGCGACGATCTGATGGATTTCAAGCGGGAACTTGAAACTCTTTGTGGATTTGCATCCGTGAGCATCTGTGATTTCCAATGAATAAATGCCCGGTCCGTTCAATTTTGCCTTTGGCTGGTTCAGTGGGCCAACAATTTTACCTTCAGCAGTAAACCACCTGTAATTGAGTGCCGTACCTGTAGAAACAGTTCCGTCAACAATCATGCTGCCATCTTTTTCAAGTTTTCCGGTTGAGTAAACTTCGGCAACGGGGAAACGATCAACTTTGATTGTAAAGATGTCGCTATGCTTATTTCCTTTGCGGTCGGTTACCTGGAGTTTTACCCTGAAATCAGCAGGTAACGACCCTGTGAAAGAGGGCGAAAGAAGGAATTCAGTGATTGCACCTGTTTGACGTGTCAGCGCACCACCCTGATCGAGTGATGACCATTCATATTGAACAATGTCGCCGATCGATTTTGCTGCATCGAGCTTAACCTGCTCGCATGCACCGGTTTGTGTTGCGCCCGCGACAATCGCTTCAATTACTATCGGAATGACTTTGAGCATACCAACCTTTAGATTTACGCACCCTGTGGGGCCGAAGGCGGTAACAGAAAAATAGTAGACTCCCCGTTTTTTCCAGATTACTGGAACTACAGCGCTTTCATGTCCGTTTACAAATTCAGCCTCTGCAGTAGTGATTTGCCTGGTCAGTGTCCTGTCCGTGAAGATCTTCCAGTAAAAGGTATTCCCAGGTTCCGGTTTTACGCCCAGGTCCCTGATTTTCCCTTCAAAAACGACAGGTATCTCCTGTGCGATGGCAGGTGCCAACGCACAAAAGACCAGCACGAATGCCAGCCATATAAACCTGTATTTTCCTGAAAGGACCATCTAAAATTTTACATTGATCAAATGAATTGAATCACAACTATTTTCCCTGGCGACGAAATGTGTTTTAAATCCGAATTACCTTTCAGCCAGTGTACCGTACTGGCTGAAAGGATATTCTGTTATGAAAAACAACAATTCAGGAGACTATCACAATCTCCTTGTAATTAATTCGCTGTGAGGAAAGGAGTCGGATTTGGATTTGTAATTGCAGGACGGGCTTTAAGTACTTGTTGTACGTTGTCGTCTTCAGCAGTAGGTACACAAGTAGCGGGAGCAACATCCACATCTTTATTACCTGCGATATCCGTAGCGCTGAGATTTAATGCAAGAGTTTGATTTGCAACACCCTCAAATGATGCGTCTTTAACAACGATTTTAATGTAAACGAATTCGTCCGTACCGGTAGTAACATTGTCAGCCCCTCTGTCAGGGACCACTGCTGTTGCAATTCCTGTAGCCAAATCGAAATTTGAGGTGCCGGTGAAGGTGGTTGTCAGGCTCCATTCCATTGATTTTATGGCTTGAGGAGCAGATATCGATCCATTTAAAGCAGTCATATCAATTTTTGGCGTCCAGCTGCCTGTGAAATTGTTTGCTGTAACTTTCAGATAAAATGCATTTTCTCCGAAATCGTAAGTCACCTTATCGTCGGCACCAATAATAGCATCTACAAATCCTACGCGACAAATGTCGACATAGGCACCACCAGTCAAATCAACATTTTCTACCTTAATCTGGAACAGGTTGATCGGTGTAATTCTCCAGGGTTTAATGTTATTTGAGCAGGATGTCGTGTACTTAACTACCAGGTAATATTTTACGGGAGTAGGTAAGTTTGCATCGGCAACAGCTTTTGCTGTCCATGTGATGTCAATTGATGCTGTGGTACTCGTTGGCAGATTATAACCTGTGCCCGCAACGATGATATCACCAGCGGCACCTGTACCATTTGCGACCGGCACAGCGACTGAAATATGGGGATCTGTCGTTACAAACCAATCAAATGTACCTCCTGTTGGATTTACTGTGATCGAGTAGGTGTACTTTTTACCTGCCATAGGTTTAAGTGCGTCATCACACTGGGCATAGGATTCGTTCACGAAACTGAAAGATGCCAAAACAAAAATCGCGAGAATTAATAGTTGCTTTTTCATAACTGATATTATTAAATGTGATAAAAATTTATTTGTCGTTTGTTTTTGAAATTCATTTTATAGTTGATTTAGCTGCCATTGTCGGTTTGAATTCCAGTCCGGGTTTAACCTCTGGCGACTTCCCGGACTTCGCCACCGGCCTGGCGGGCTTTTATCCTGATTTTGGAAAGGCAAAATGCTGACCTTGTATGAATTTGGACGCATCCTGATGGATATTCCGTTCATTCCCGTTGATGTCCATTCTGTGTTGTGCCTGTTTTGGCTTTTAGTTTGTTGATTCATCTTATTATCTTTTTGGTTAATATTCTAAGTTTTAAAAATTGTTGCTGATCACGGGACGGGGAGTAACTACCACGTCCACAAACTGAATAGTGACATTGCCGACTTTATCGGTCACTGTATAGCTGATCCGGTTTGTACCTAGTGGAAATTGAAGTTCGGAGCCATAGGTTGATAGCTGTCCGGTTCCTGTTAATTCGATTGAACCGTTATTGCCAAAATCGATGGTCCACGCGACAGGATTGACTGCCAATGCGCAGTTATCGGCCAAAGAACCCAGGTTAAGCTGTGTGCTTCCAATGGCAACCAGGTAATAATCCGGACGCAACCAGGTGATGTCGAGTGCAGTATTCTCCTGTCCCGGGTTGTACAATGCCTGTGAAACGTATTCCACGCAGTAACCGGCGCTTAGTAAAGGCAACGTAAAGGTTGGGGGTACATTATCTGCCACCTGAAACACTTGCTTACAGTTCGAACTGCAACCGGTAGCATTGGTCATCGTCAGCGAAAGTGTTATCTGGATATTATTTGTCGGACCAGCTGTAACATTCACACTTTGTCCGTTAGTTGCACCCGAAATAGATCCGTTTCCTGTTATGCTCCATGCATAGGTGGTCATGCCTGCCGGTGCTGTATAAATGTTTGCTGTACTTGAAGGACATAAGGTAACTGGTCCGGATACTGAACAAGCGGGTGGATCGATTACAGTTATAGGACTGGCAGATGCCGTAACAGGTGCACAACCGTAACCATCTGTAATTGTAAGTTTATAAATACCACTGTTTGCTGTTGTAACATTTGGTATACTTGGGTTCTCGAGGCTGGAGGTAAAACCGTCAGGCCCGGTCCACGAAAATGTAAAAGGTGCTTTTCCACCCGTTAGATTTGCAAATAAATTGAGTGTTTGTCCGATACAAAAAGAAGTTGCATTGCTTGAAGGTGCGATCACTGCTGGTAGCGGAGCCAATGTTGCAAATGAAATATCATCGAGTCCGAAATCATTTCCGGAAGCTGCAGTCTGAAAGTCGACGATGTCAATTGGGACTGAGAATACACCTGCCGGTGCAGTCCATGTGCCATAGAACTGGATCCAGTTGTACGGTGGATTATTGTTGTTTGGCCTTGCGGGCAACGGTGCGGTTGTGCCAACCAATGTATTATTAACACGGAATTGAAGTTCTGCATAATTGCCAACTGAGTTTAAGCTTAATGCCCAGGCCGAGAAATAATAGGAGACACCCGGCACAACTGCTACATTTGTTGTCCAGACGACAGGCTGCGGAGAACCAGGAAATCCGTTGACGATCATGAAATTGCCTGTACCGGTTGTGTGATCTCTTCCCCAGAAATTACTATGATAGGCCTGAGGATCCGGACCTATACCATAATATCCTTCTGGATTTAATTCTGTATTGCCTCCTACATCAGCTTTGTAACCATAAGTGGAATGTGTAAACCCAGTATTTCCTGCTGAAAAGTCACCGTTTGTTACAAGTTCGGTAGATATGTTGTAAACAGCGGTTGCTGAGCACCCTGCCGCATTGGTAACTTCAACGCTGTATTGACCGGCAATATTGACAAGAATAGATTGTGTTGTTTCGTCGGTGCTCCACAGGTACGAAGCGCCTGTTCCGCCTCCGTTGGCAGTTAGCCGGATAAACCCGCCACCGGCGCAATAATTAGCACTGATAACAGGAGTTGGCAGTGCAGTTACTGTGACAGGCAAAGTCTTAACCGCGCTTGGTCCGCATGAATTAACCGCTGTTACAGTGATGTCCCCGTTTTGTCCTGCAGCGCCTGTCGTTGTTGTTATTGAGGTCGTCCCTGCTCCGTTTGTGATTGTCCAGCCAGTTGGTACTGACCAGCTGTAAGATGTGGCATTGGCTGCTGCCGAAATAGAATAAATCTGTCCTGTAACACCCGGACATTGAGATGCTTTACCGACGATTGTACCTGTTATGGAAGGTACAGGCAATGTAGCGGTTATTGTCAGGTTTCTTGCTGGCCCTGAGCCACATGTTGTTGACGGTGTAACCGTGATGTCACCAATAGCAGATCCGGCAGTGACAGTAACCAAATTGCTGGTTCCTCCGTTGGTTTGAGTCCATCCGGAAGGGAATGTCCAGGTATAAGTTACGCCCGGAACATTGATAACGCTGTAGGTTTGGGCGGAGCCAACACAGGAAGTTGTGGAGCCGGTTATTGCTGAGGGTTGCAATGGTTTGGAGACTGCAATACTGGCATTGCCGTTCATTGTTGCGGTACATCCGCCGGTTAACCTGGTGGCTGATACGGTATAAGTACCTGCCGTAACCTGATTTCCAAAGTCTAATGCAAGACCTGTACCAGATAGCGTGGAACCCTGTGGTGTTGCGCCCAGATAGAGCTGATAGTCTACACCGGTTTCGGAGCCGGATAAACCAACCGGTAATCCAGCGCCTGTGCAATAATTGCCACCTCCGGTCAGACTTTGAACGACCGGAGTTATACATGCGACTCCACATGGGGTGAAGTAGGAAACAGCATCGATATCGAGGTCATATCCATTATTGCTGATAAACCGGATGTACCGCGTATTGATGGGAAGCGCTATCGATTGGGTCGTCCAGGAATTTCTGGTGATATTGGTATAGACACCTGCCAATGTCCAGCTGGTTCCGAGCTCAGATACTTCAACCCTGATGCTTGAATTGTTATTCGAAATCCGTTGCCATGTCACATCAACCGAACCACCTGCTGACAACGGAGTGCTGTTGATCAGATCAAGGGTCAGAGCATCGTTGGTTTCATTCAGGTGAGCGCCATTTCCATCCGGTGCGCCGATAGCTTCATTCGGATTGGCTACATTTTGGTTATTAAAAACGGATAACGCATTTCCCGAACAATAGCCTGAAGGGACCGTCCAGCTGATCATTACTTGTCCTGCCGCTCCGTTTCTGTTATTTCCGCGATCGTCAGCTCTGCCGCCACCACCACCGCCAGGTGAAGTTCCGTCAATGCTGTTGGGGGTCCAGTCGTTATCTGAACCTCTGCCGCCGTCACCGCCTCCAGCATTTGCATTGCCACCTGCTCCGCCACCGCCACCTGAGGTGCCATTGCCACCTTGGTTACCAGCGCCTGCAGATGAGGCAGATGCACCGCCGCCACCACCACCGCCATTGTTACCGGCAACATAGCCGTTTCCTCCATTGCCACCGGCATAGGATAGAAAAGATGCAATTCCGCCCGGGTTGGCTGAAGCTGTTCCGCCAAAACCACCGTTTGCGGCTACATTATCACCTACGAGACCCCGTGATCCCCCTTTTGCCAAAAGAACACCGACAGATGAGGAACCACCATCGTCATTTGCTGTATTGTTATTACTGTAAATTCCTCCGGCACCAACCACAATCGTAATCGGAACGCCCGGAGTAACATTGATAATTCCTTCGGTGTAAGCGCCGCCACCGCCGCCGCCCCTGGCTCTTCCGCCGGTGTTATTACCACTACAACCGCCACCGCCCCATGCCTGAACGTTTATGCTTGTAACACCTGAAGGTGGAATAAAAGTTTGAGTTCCGGCTGCGGTATATATTTGGGATATTTGAGCATTAACACTTACCGCCATAAAAGCTAAAAGCGATAATGAAGCGATAAATCGGTAATTCACTGCCAGGCCTACCCAAATTCTAACCAGGAGGGATTGTACATAGCTGCCGATGCAAGTTACTGTATAATAGTTTTTTGCCCCTTCTGATGATCTGCGTAAGCGAACACCATCAAAGGGTAAAAGGGCCAATAATATCGTAAATGTAACTTTCAAACAGGCTGATGTTTATTTATAATATTTATTTATTAAATAAGTGAGAAATTGACATAGGAATAGCCTTAAAGCAGATTTCTCAGATTTTTCTAGATTATTTTAAAAGAAGAATGATCGCTTTTAATCTAATTCTAATGAAATGATATTGATGTATATGATTTAGCCATAAGCAATAGTTTTCTATTTCGAATCTTTAAGGGAAGTTCGATCAGTGTCGCCGGAATGTCTAAGTTGTTTTTTGAATCAACAACAATAGCGATCAGGGCAGTTGTTTATGATATAATGATGATTTTTATTATTCTTTGAGTTCAATCTCTAAGATCTTCTCAAATGCAAAGCCGTCTTGTGTAATTCTCTTTTAGATTTGTTAAATTATTATTCAAAGAAAAAATATTTGTTACAAAGATGCATTAATTATTTACAAAAGCAAAATAAATGTAAAAGAATATTAATCCAAATAAAATTTAATTTTTACGGGCGTAAATGAAAAATCGAAGTGTAAAACAATAGGGTTTAGTGATATATCTTTTTAAAACGCATTTTAGGGAACTGGCAATACTTCATTCCCGAGGAAATGTTAACAAATAGTTATGTTACTTAAATTTTTTCTAAATTTTGAAAAATACATTCCGATTCATCTGTTAATAGGAAAGGGTATTCAATTGTTACCCTGTTTTAGCATTTATTTTTTGAAATTTTCTAAAAATAAATCAATGGTATTTAAATCTGCTATTATATGGCTGATAATTAGCTTTTTTCAGAAAAAAGCAGTTTTAGCTATTTTTTCTAAACGCTGATCAGAATTCCTGCAGGTTTGGTCAGGATGCAGGAATTGTCGTAACAATTTTGTCAGCATAATATGCGAAATGGCTCACTGTACCAGGTTTGGCCGGAGCGTTTTTCGGTCCAACTAGATTAGTTGTGGCTCTTTCAGCAGCGTAATAAAGTCCATCAGTAATCGGGCTTGTGCGTAAAAAAAATTAATTCAAAGCAAATATCTTCGCTAAAAAGTTGTAAAGTGTTGCGCAATTACTGTAAGAAGTTGCATGCTGCGTAGTTGTCTGGCTGAATATGCAGTTTGACCTTTGGTCGTTTTAAAAGTACTTCGGAGGCTGTGTAATAAGGCTGGGTTTCATCATCAAACAAACTAATAAAATATTAAAACCATCCGGGTTTGGTGGCTGTAAAAGAGTAGTTTCAATGGTCCTGAAAAGCTAGCTATGAGTAAATATTATAGGTTATTAGCCTGAAAAATTATGAAACGCATATAGAAATCTATATATGTTTATCAGAACAATGGAACAGCCATCGGGATTAGTATCCAATATATATAAATTTTTTCAACGTTCTGTTTGTGCCTCCCAGCTTTAGTACATAATAGTAAGTGCCTGCGGGAACTTTTTCGAAGTTGCCCGTCTTGCCCTTCGTGTAGGTTCCATCCCAGTCATTCTTGTAATCATCGCTTGTGTATACAATTTCTCCTGTTCGGGTGAAAATGGATAGTTGTGATACCCCATAGGCTTCGAGCCCTTCGAAATTCAGTAGTTCGTTTATTCCGTCGCCATTTGGTGAAAATCCTTCCGGGATCAAGATGGGACTGTCATAAATATCGATGGTGACCGTTGCGGAAGAACAGTTGCCTATCGCATCGCAAACTTCATATACAAACTGGTCGTGTCCTGAGACTTTATCACGAGGTGTATAAGTTACTGTACCATCATCATTCGGCAAGGCATCACCCATAAAAGGTAGTTGCGTGATTCGCACCTTTCCGGTTACGAAATCATCGGGCAGATTGTCATTGTCCAATACTGGCAGGATGGTATCCTGTGCCCACGATAATCGCGTGTAATCGCGAACGGCGATGATCTGATCGAATTTCAGATTGAAACTATATTCATTGAAGCACTTGTAAAGGTCGGTTACTTTTAATGAATAAGTGCCTGTTCCGTAGAGGTTCGCTACATTCTGGTTCACAGGTCCGGTTATATCTCCGCCTAAAGTGTTCCAATTGTAGTTTATTGCAGTTCCTGTCGAAAGTTTTCCATCGGCGAGCATCGTTCCGTCTTTTTCGTAAATACCCGAAATATATGCATTGGCAACCGGAAGTCGATCGACCTTGATGTTGATAAAATCGTCGCTTGTTTTGCCGCTCAACTGATCGGTTACGGTTAGTTTAACTTTGAAACTGGCAGGTAAAAGACCTGTATAATTTGGGGAGATCGAAAATTCGGTGTTAGGACCCGTTGTTTGGGTGATTGTACCATCCGGATCGATGGCTGACCATTGATATTTCAGATTATTTCCGGTCGATTTCACAGCGTCGAGCTGAACACCCAGGCATGCCCCGGTTGTGGTGACCCCTGTGATAACTGCCTTCGCTTCGGCAGGCATTACTTTGAACATTCCCACCTTGAAATTCATCGCGCACAAGGCGGCATCGCGCGCGGTAACCTTGAAAAAATAGATGCCTGGTTTGATCCAGTTGATATTGACACACGCACCCGTACTGGCTCCTGCAAAATTGGCGGATGCGGTCGGACAGTTGCCCGGCACTACGGCAAAGTCGACAGGCGTGTCCGTATAGATTTCCCATGCGTACGAATCGCCGGGAAGCTGTTCAACATTGATTTGTGATGTGACACCCTCGTACACAGTGGTCTGGGCCATGGCGGGAGCCAAAGCCAGCAGCAGAGGTAGCAGAACTACCAAAGCCAGACGCATAATATACAAGAGCCTGAATTTCAATGTTTATATTTTATTCCTATTTGTAATTCAATAGCGTTTTTTAAGATATATTCGATATTATTAGCTTTGTGAAACTTCGTGCTTTTGTGTCTTAGTGGCTAATTTCCCCTTGCCACAAAGACTCGAAGACTCCAGGGTACACAAAGAAAATCCTTCACTAAATGACATTGCTCCCGATTCGTTATTCAATCTTATTTCGTTCAACCTTTGCGGGCTATTGCCGTTTGGCGCCCATGGTTATTGTTCCGC
Source organism: Bacteroidales bacterium (assembly GCA_038236995.1). Taxonomy (GTDB): domain Bacteria; phylum Bacteroidota; class Bacteroidia; order Bacteroidales; family Prolixibacteraceae; genus JAAFHB01. The sequence goes on from JBBRZE010000039.1 coordinate 39,230, forward strand.
AAGCTGGCGAACCCACCTGATACGTTTGCTCCATCTTACTTTTCTTTACCCGGACTTTCTCCGGTCAGTCTCGTAACTGACCGGAAAAAGGGATGGGGTTATGAAAAAGCAAAATTCAATCTTAGATTATGGGAGCTGGTTTACAAATGTTACACCGGCACCTTCGGTTACCTTAGGTCTGGCAATTAAAGTTTGCAATGCAAGTTCAGAAAATGCAGGTAGTTTTACAGTTCCATCTGGATTTACATCTGCGTTACCATAGTTGTCGGTAGCATCAACAGCTAATTTAATAACGTCAGATGAAATGCCCTCATAACCATGATTTGTTACTGTAACTTTTACAAAAATCGCTACACCGGCTGAAGTATTTGTCGCAGCGGTAGTAACAGTTTGCTCAGGTCCAGTTGCTCCTGTAGATGTAACTGCAGGAATTGCATTCGTTGCATAAGCTCCCCCAACTGTTACATCCCAATCAACAACAGCAGTTTGAGTTCCCTTTAATCCTGAAAGTTGGAAAGTAGGCTTGAAAATACCTGTGAAATTGGCTGCAACAACTTCAAAATAAAGATAATTAACACCATAATCATTTGTTATACCTGTCGCGAGCGCCCATGAAGAAGAAACGATACCAGCATAACACTGACTTTCATCAACGCCATAATCCAATGTCGTTTTACTAACATCTTCTATGTTTGTGATATCAATGGTAAATGCATTTTTTGGTATGATATTCATTACTTTAACATTGTTGTTGGTACACCCGGTTGCAGGTCCGGCATACTCAACTACCATAAACAATGGAGCAGCTGCAGTTACACCATTAAATATATTCGAGGACCATGTAACTGTGGTCGATGTTGGAGTTGCAACTGCTGGTGCCAATGTCGCATAATTTACCACATCAGTAATTGTCGCTGCAGAAGTAGCTATTACAGTTGCTGATCTGGAGCCGGTCGCCATAAAAGATATGGACTTTGTTGCATACCAATATGCCTTCCCACCTACAGGATCAATTATTGCGGAATAGGTATAAGGTCTACCTGCAATTGGATTCATTGCATCGGTCGTAACGAAAGTTAAAGGCCTGGGTGCTAAACCTATAGTCGCGTCTGCTCCATAGGATTTCGAAACATTGGCGAAAACCGCCACAAATAAAATCACGAGAATAAAAATTTGCTTTTTCATAATATTAAAATATAATTTTTTGTTTTTTAATTTTTCTATTGATTGATCTGTTGCCGTTTACAGGCAGCAGGATTTTTGTGTGCAACCTTAAGCTGTTTCCAGAACTACGGGCGCATCCCGGCGGACTCTTCCCCGCGTTCTGCAACAAAAAGATATCGGGTAAATCCGGTCGGATCAGGCCTTTGGTGATTGTTGTTTGTGCGCCGGAGAAAGCGATTTGGATGAGTGTGCTGTTTTGATTTTTCATCTTTGTTATATTTCTGTTTTATATGATTTCTTTAGATCTTTTTATTGAATTTTTGGACGGGGATTGATCGTGATACTTCGGGTTTGTGGCGGAGATTCGTTACCGGCGCAATCTTTTATCCACCAGGTAATATGGTGAACCACAGGGTTGAAATTTACCCCATTGCCAGGGAAAAGAATATTGCCAGGATGATCAGAGGGTTGGCCAAGACCTGTAACGGGCGGTAGTGTCACTAAAGCATAAGGGGGATTAAGATCTGAAGCTGGTGAGAAGTCAATTTGCCAACGGATATTAACCGGTGGACAAGTCGACAGATCGGCTTCATCGGTAAAAAGTGCCGTGTTTAAATCTAGTCGCGTATCTCCATGCGAAAAGGTATAATAATCCGGCCTGTCGGGATTGATGACCGTAGTTAGGGGATTATAATCTATATTAAAGAGGTTTTCAACGCATTCATTAATGTCTCCGGGTGGGACAAAAGTTGGTTTAGTATTATCAATTTGGGTAAATAGCGGATAACAATCACTGGTTATTATATTGTCAGTTATTGCAATAGCCCCATTTATTGAAAGGGCTCTTCCCTCAAGCGCTGCCCCTGTATTTACCGTGAAGGCTCCCTCGTTAACGATAGTACCTTCAAATTCAAGCCCACTTAAAACGACTGCTCCGTACACTCTCCAATAAACATTTCGGTAGCTGGCTCCGCCAGACATAATAATTTTTGAACCTGTAGTTGTCGTTAGAGCACCGTTTATCTTGAAAATAAATATGGTATTTGGCCCTCCATTTAAAGTTATATCTCCACTTATTGTTAAAGCGCCACCATAGCAATAAACATTTGGCGCAAGTGTCGAGGTGCTAAGTGTAATTCCTGCAGGACTTGCAGTACAGGGAATTGCAGCCAAATCATTGTATACAGCAATGGTCTGTGCAGCTGCTTGTGCGGACTCAGGTGTTGCTTGAGGATCGATATGACCAGGAGGAATCAATGATCCTGGTCCCAAAAATCCGGTTGTGGCACCTACAAAAGTGCCCACGTTTCCTGTTATCGTTGATGCCCCTGCACAGGACAGCGCTCCATTTGCGGTAAATAAAGCATAACACCAGTTTACACCTACAATATGGGTTGCTATTTTTGGTCCGCCACATCCTGTCACGGTTGCCGTGATGATGCTTTTCCAACTCCATAAGGCAGTATAAGTTACTTCTCCGGTAAATGCATCTATTGTGTTACCACCTGCTAATGAGGCGGCATCCAGCGAATATGTTATGCCGGTATTATTAGTTGCATTAGCCGTATAGGTAACCGGTCCTACTCCCTGATCGCGGGCTGAGGATGCACCAAGTACGAAAACAGGTGTTCCTACGGATGGGGTGACAATCATTGTAACCAAATTGGAGGTGGCCGGACTGCCTGTTGCGCAGATTTCAGTGGAAGTCATTTCAACAGAAATCACATCATTGCTTGCGAGTGTTGTTGAGGTGTATGTTGGGTTGGTTTCTCCAGGGATGTCAGTTCCACCTTTCTTCCATTTGTAGGTTGGTGTTATTCCTTCATTGGTTGGAGAAGCAGTGAAGGTAACCGAAGTACCATCGCAAATCGGATTAGCTGATGCTGCAATACTTACGCTGGCAGGCAAAATTGGATTAACGGTCACAAAGTAATTTGGTGATATGGGACCGTTTCCGCAGGCATTTTTACCATAAACGGTTATATTTCCAGAAACGGCTGTTAAGCTGAAACTTACGGTAATGCTGTTGGTATTGTCCCCGGCTGTTATTGTTGCACCTGTTGGCAGTGTCCACAAATAGCCTGTCGCATCGGTAATTACAGGAACGATGTAATTTACTCCTGTTGCTCCCTGGCAAACCGATGATGTTCCGACAATCGTGCCAGTACCTGGTAAAGCAGAACTGACCAAAATGGTTGCTGTATTATTTAATGTAGTTAAAGAAGAACAATCTTCAGATGTAATTTTTGTTATTGTAATAGTTGAATTGCCGATAACATTAAATCCGGTAGCTGTAAAAGAACCGCTACCCTCCGTAGTAACTGTCATCGGTGCGGTTAATCCCGTGCCTGATGGTGAACTTCGGTCGTAAGTTATGGTAAAGTCGCCAATAGGTAAACCGGCCGGAGTTGAGGTTAAGTTTATGACAGAGGTCCCAACTGAAGCACAAACATCGGTAGCTGAAGTTCCTGTGAGGTTATAAGTTGGGCAGGTAAATGTAATTATAACCTGGCCTGCAGCTGCATTACCAGGAGTAGCATTTATTTTATCCCCGCTTCCCCCTCCACCACCTCCAGGCACTGAACCTGCGAATGCATTGCCAGAATTTATTGTTTCTAACCCACCATTGCCACCTTTACCTCCTCCGATAGGTGCTGGTTGAGCGATTTCGGTAGTCCATAATAGGAATGACCCGGAGGTTCCGTTTCCTGCATTACCAGCTGATGATCCACCGGGACCACCGTGTCCTGTCTTTGTGCCAGAAGAAATTTTGCCGATTCCCCCATTGCCTCCTGAGTAACTTACGTCTCCAATACCTAATGTACCTCCTAATCCAGGGAGCCCACCTAGCAAATCTAATATAGGTATGGTGGAGGGAGGATAACCTCCGTTACCTCCTTTTGCTAGTATTGTTGTATTTGTATTAAACCATGAATCTTCACCATTCCCTCCAATTGCTGTGGTTCCGCTTCCGCCTGCCCCGACATTAACCGAGTAAGGCGTGCTTACGTTTACAGGCAGATTGGATGATCGGCTGTATCCACCACCACCACCTCCTCCTGCACCGCCAGTATGATTATCAATGCCACCGCCACCTGCTCCGCCGCCTCCCCAGCACTCTACTGTAACACTTGTTACACCTGCAGCAGGGGTAAATGTATAAGAGCCTGCAGTACTGTAGGTTTTGGATGTCTGCGCATGAACATTGACAGTTAAAGCCAGCAAAAAAGCTAACGCAAGTATATAACGGATTTCTTTGGCCAGGTGGTTGATGTAAAAAAATAAGCGTGAGGGAGTAAAGGAAAGCTGGACGGTTGTAACAATAGATTTTACCCTATCAGAAGGTCCGTAGAAACGGCTGTCCTGGCAGATAGAAAGGATAACTTGTATGACATATTTTATCGGCAATTACAAAATGTTTCTGATTAACGAAATGTCGTTTTCAAATTAATCAAAATCATTCATCTTAGTCAGTTAAATCTGATTAATTATGAAATTTCGATTTGTTAAATCTACATAAAAAACATTTTTAATTGTATTATAAAATACAAATTAATTTATTTAAATAATAAATTAGAATTATTTATCTAATAAATTAAATATCAAAACATCATGGAGATAATAAAGCTTCCTTATGCAGCTCATTTTTTCCAAGTGTAAAATTATATTACTGTTTAGTTTTGTATAGGACGTCAGATATTTTTGTTAAAACATATTGGGGACTCAATTAATGGGATTTCCACAACCCATTTGAATAATGGGTTTGAAATGATACTAAATAATTTGCAAACGAGGTTTTGAATGTCCGATTGTTTCTGATAATTAGTGCGATTCAAACCTAAAATAACAAAACTGTAAAAGAGTAATCGGCCGGCAAATAAAATATTACACACAATTAAGTCAATATGTGCGAGGTGAAGTTTACCACATTCGACCTCAACAAGCGTATGTGTAGCAATCAGTATTCTATGTGCAAATTCATTATTCGTATGTTTAGCTCTCACTATTCTATGTGCGACCATCACATGACTTTGTGTGACCTTTATCTGACTTTGTGTCACAATCAGATCGTTTTGTGCGACCTTCACCTGACTTTGTGTCGCAATACGCTGACTTTGTGTCGCAATTCGATCGTTTTGTGCGACTGTTAGCTGACTTTGTGTCACAATTCATCCGTTTTGCACGACTTTCCGGTGATTTGTATTATATGTTGCGCGTTTTGTTTGACCTTCAGTGCTTTATGCGATCGTTCAGCATAAGTATCTTTTACTGATGTTGTGTCATCAGGAACAAAACGTCGGCAGAAATCAACACCGCTTTAATCTGTCGTCCCGTACGGGACGAAACCTCCCCTAATTCCCCGTATTCTACCGACCGGTTATCCCTGACGAGATAAAAAACCCTCCGGAAATTGAATATTCTGTGGATGTAATATCCTTCCGGAAATAA
>JBBRZE010000040.1:0-44465 GCA_038236995.1 Bacteroidales bacterium
AAAGTACAATGGTTCGGCCTGGGTAGCATTTACGGCAGTTGTCGGAGATTTTACATTTAATTACGCAAAGTACCGAAGTATATGGGGTATAACTCAGCCGGACATAGTAACTGTAATGCTGGGTACAAACGATTTTAACGCCACAACTCCAGCAACCATTGACGCTACTTTTGCAACTTGGAAATCGCAGTTTGAAACGATGGTTTCATCAATACACACGGACAGTCCTAATGCTAAAATTGCTCTAATGACTCCACCATCGGTGTGGGGTGGTTCAACTGATTTGATTGATTGTCCGGAATTTAGTGTCAAGAAAAATGCAGCAATGTGGAGAGCAAGAAAGTTAATCATTGATAATTTTGATGGCAGAGAAGTTTCTGATAAAATTTATATAGTCGACAGTGGGTCTGCTGTTGACCCTATTTATGGTTTTGATTATTTAACTGCTGAAAAACCTTTTTCTGATTATGCTGGTACTGAAACATTAAAAGTTCAAAATAATGTACCACACCCTTCAACTGAAGGTTATTATCAGATAGGGGTTAGATTGGCGGGATTTATACAGTCAGTCAGATAATAACTACGGTAAAAAACCCGGCCACATGTCGTCTTTTTGTCGTTTCTGCTCTCCGTATCGGATGCAAAAGAAAATCAAGTACAACATCCAATTGAAAGTAAAAAACTTAAATTTATGTCACGCACTATCACCGAAATAACCACAGAAATCAAAGCATCATTCGTTGCTGAATCGGAGCTGGCGAACACCTACGGTCTTGACCAGGCGAAAACGTTTGACGAGCAATTCTCACGTGTGAGCATCGAGACGCTGATGATCTATATTGTTAGTGTAGCGATCTGGACACTGGAAAAGATTGTTGATGCATTCTCCACTGAAGTGGACAGTCGTATTGAAGCCGCTTATATCACCTCCCTGAGATGGTATCATGCCGCTACACTGGCTTATCAGGCAGGTGATGTTTTGGCATACAATCCAACAACCTATAAAGTTGGTTATCCATTGATTGACGAAACCAAAAAGATACTGAAGTTTGCAGCTGTAAAAGAAGTGATCCCTACGTCCAGTAGTGATCGCACCAAGTTGCAGATCAAAGTATCAAAAGCGAATAAGCTGGCTCTTAATGCTGAAGAGTTGGCACCTTTCAAAAGTTATATGCAGTGCGTCGGTGCGGCAGGTATGGTTTATGAAATCACCTCAGGTGTGCCGGTTGCGGTTGCTTTCGATCTTTCGATAGTGCGCGATCCGCTATTGCTGGGGGATACCGTTGCCGGTAGAGCATCCGTTGCCTCCGCAATTTCAACCTATCTGGATAACCTGGATTATGGTGGTGAGATATCAACCAGTGGCGTGATCACCGCCGTGTTGAAAGTGCCAGGAGTGAAAGATATGCGATACAATCACGCAATTATCGCAGCCGCGAACGTGGACAATGTGCGTATTGAATCAGCTACCGGGGCGTTTGTCCTGGATAATGTAAACATGGTAATAACGATGTCATGAGAATAGATTACGATAGATTAATATTGCTTCTTTTGCCAATCAGGTTACGCACTGTGAGGTTGGTTTCTTTGCTTAAGATACTGATTGCTCCTATTGTACTACTGCATGACAGCTTTCATGCCTTTGCAGAAAAACGAAGATTGAGGGCAGCTGCAACGCCACAGGCATTGATGCTTGAGAGATTGGTGTTGTCAGAAACCGGGTTGAGCGTTAAGATACTTCCTGTTGAAACCGGAACATCACCCGATTTTGAAGTAAAACACCCGGACAATGCATCCGCTGCCGATGTTGCAGCTGCGGAAAGTGTGATTGACCGGTACAAGCTGGCCGGGAAGAGTTACAGGGTAGTGGGATCGGTAGTTCCGTTTACGAACGAATGGGCTGACTTCATTTGCACTGTGGCTGATATTGCGGCTGTCGAATCAGAAAATTGGACAGATATGGTGTGCAAAGTTATTTCAGAGAATAAGCCGGTTAACCTGATTCGCATATCACAGCAGGGTAGTTTATTCAAACTGATCTCAGGCCAGCCTGTAACATCTGATGTATCGGTGAATGTTCGATTTATATTACCTGAAGGTTTTGCTGATTTCATCCCCAAAATACTGACTGGTCAATATGAAACAACAATTACATATTTAGATAACTTTCAGTCCTACTTATTTACTTCAACCCCAACACCATCATCAGATGACTATTTTGAATACAAATAATTGTTTAAACTATGAGCATACAATATAAAAACACTGGCACAGCCAGGGCAACTAAACTGACGATTCACCGCAAAGTTGATGGTGTTGATATTACAGGATATCCGTTGACATTCGATTTATTAACGGCTCTTCCTGGTAACTCCAACTATCCGGCGATTACCGCTTCAGATTTACGAAAATTGACCGACAGCGAATACAATGCCCGTCGCGATATTTTCATCACTTATGCAGCAAATCAAACTGGATACACGGCTTTAAATACTGGAAGTGTGATAACAGATACCGTTTCATGCCCAATCGGGTACGTGATTCCGTGAGGTTTAAACTACGGTTAAAGATGATTTAATGCGCGATTAGTGATTGATTTTGGAGGCGAAAAAGAGCCTCCGGTTTCCTACTTGTTCCCCAACAAAATAGACAGCAGATAAACCGCCAACCGGAGGCTCAAAAGAGTTCTTCGGCGGAGTTATCTGCTTTTTTGTTGGGGTAATGCAAAAGTACACATTAATATTTATACACAAATTGGAAACAAAGAAATTGAAACAAATGAAAACACCCGTCACTTATTACGGTGGTAAACAGACACTTTTAAAACACATTTTGCCACTCTTCCCGGTGCACACCTGTTACACGGAAGCCTTTGCTGGGGGTGCTGCGGCCTTCTTTGCCAAAGAACCTGCCGAGGTGGAGGTGATCAACGACACGAACGGTAACCTGGTTAATTTTTACTGTGTGTTGAAGAATGACTTTAAGGCACTGAAACTAAGAGTCGACACGACACTGCACAGTCGCGAACAGCATGAATTTGCGGGATGGGTGTATGATAACCCTAAGTTTTTCGATACCATTGAACGTGCATGGGCAGTGTGGGCATTGTCGAAAATGGGGTTTGCAAGCAAGCTGGATGGTACCTGGGGATATGATAAAGCAAAAAACTCAATGCCTAAAAAGATCACAAATTCAAAAGAAGGTTTCACTATTGACCTTTCGAAGCGACTGGAACAAACACAGATTGAATGCACGGATGGCCTCCGGATCATCGCCAGCCGGGATGGTGAAAATACCTTTCATTTTATTGATCCGCCTTATGTTGGCACTAACTGTGGCCACTATGGCGGTTACACGCTTGCCGATTTTGATGAGTTGCTGGAGTTGTGCAGCGGGTTGAAGGGTAAGTTTATGCTGACTATGTTCCCGAATGAACTGCTCAGTGAGTATGCCGTTAAATTTGGCTGGAGAATCATTGAGGTGAGTCGCCATATTACGGTATCCATGACCAACAGGCGAAAGCAAACAGAGTTGATTGTAATGAACTATTAATAAAGCAAAAGCCCCGGAATATCGGGGCTTTTGGCTATTGTACGATCTCGATCATCGAGCCATCAAAACTATACCTGGCTTTTATTTCATTGAGCACCTTCGCCCCTAAGGCATTTGTACCTCTGAATTTTGTTGTGACATATATTGAACTATCACTGTCAACTATGTATAGCGTTTCAACGTGTTCATAGCTGTCCGCGTCGTTCATATTTGCCTTAATGTATTGAACAAGTTTGCTGTGAGAACCATCCCACTTACTAAACTGTTCTTGAACGAGCTCCTTACGAGATTTATTCTGCTCAAGCTTGACCTCTCCCGGTACACTTTTTTTAGTGTCCTGTGAAAGGTAACCAAGAAACATAACGGCGAAAAAGAAAGAAATAATAACTTTCCAGCCCATTTTTATGGAAGAATTGCGCCAAAGTGCATAAAGTCCAACTGGAAAAAAGAATAGGCAAAAAACTACAACGAGCCATGTCTTGTCATACCATTTTGATTGAGAAGTATTCATAGTTATTAAATATTAAGTTATTGATCCAAAAGTAAGAAACCCTTCCGTTCCGGGAAGGGTTTGCTGAATTTATTTTTTGTTTATTGACAAACAATTTGCAATAGAATGCGGTGCTGATTCATTTATCGAATATTGAATTAATGGTTTGTTTATCAAGTATCTCATAAATAATGGGTTGTTTGAATTTCCCGGCTATAGGTATTTCGTAGAATTTCGCAACCTCCGTAAGCTCCTCACGGGTGAGCTTCTGCAATTCAAGGATGTCGTATAGTTTCATTTTATGCGAATTGCTTGGATTTGGGCGGAAGACATGAATTAAGCGAATTAACAGCAGCAGCTTCTTTCCACTGCAAATCCAACGCGTAGATATAATCAAATATGTCAGTCCATTGCGGAAGGCCTCCAACCTGCTTATCATCAATATAAACGTGAGCATAGATTTTGCGGCTGTTGCTACTATATTTGGTAGTGTTTACAGGATCGTTATCATTTATACGATGGAACTTAATGCCCTGGTCAAGCATCCAGTTGATAGCATTAAGCAACTGATCGCCGCTTCGGCATGTGTTTATAATAATGTAGTGCCCTCTGTCGAAGAGGTTGTTGATGGTCTCTTTTGCGTAAGGCTGAATTCCATCTATGGCCGGGAACTTGCCCCGGCTGATTGTTCCATCAAAGTCGATTGCTATTATCATTTTTTTAATGAATTACACGAATTAAAATAGTGTTGGTTCCTGCTTTTTCTTTTGAATAAGCTGCTCCACAGCCTGGTCAATTTCCCGCTCAGCTGCCTTGCATGCTCGCAGGGTAATGCTATCCCGGTACTTGAAGTAATCCTTCTGAAGCTGCCGCATTTTGGCTACTTTTTCGATAAAGTCTTTCATTATTACTTGTTTTTAGTTTGAATATAATCCAGGCATTGCGCCCATGTTCCAATAAAACAATCGGGTATTACAGCGCATTGGCCGCTTTTTAAATGTTTAATCCACATAGCTAATTATAACATTGAAGTATAAAGGTCCGTTCTGATTTTCTTAAGTTCTTCTCTAAATTTCTTGTCTTCAGGAAGTACTTCATCTTTCAAATTGAGGAAATGAAGGGCGAATTCGTTACATGCCTTTGCGAGTGTCATCAGTTTTTCGGCAGCGTCAACGTAGTCGCTTTCTTCCTTCAGCTCGCCAATGAGCCGGATACCTGTAAGGCAGTCGTGAATACGGAAGACATACTTCCCATCAGGGAATAGCTTTGCGTGGTACATTGCTGCACTGTTAATTGAGTCGGGCAGCAAGAAGGCTTTTTTATTGTAGGGTTCAAAGTCCATAGCTTTCAAATTATTTTACATTAATACAAAAGGCGTCATGTAACTTACAGTCCTTAATAATAATGACTTCGCGGGTTATCTTAGGCTCTTCTAGCCCAATGTAGCTTTCAAGAATGACCTGTATTGTCATCTCTTTGGCATCATTCGGATTTTTGGCGTATGCCAAACCACGGTGCATTTTACTTTGGTACCTCATATTACCGTTTGGCAATGGCTTAACGACTACGGTGACAGCATAAAATTTTAATTTTGGGTCATTCATTTCTTATGTGGGTTTTATAATGTCCCGAATATTCGGGATTGCTCCGGAAGGGGGAGTCGAACCCCCTGTGAGCCATTTCCGGTTAAACTTTTAAGAAGTCCTCGATAGGTTTTAAATCGGGCTGATGCATCGTTTTGTCATCCTCCGGATAAGGGAAAACATCCAAAATTGTACTTTCGTTTATACCAACAATCTCGAAATCTGCCATCATTCCTTGCATCGCCTCTACGATCTGATTCCCGGCATCTACAGTGTTATCCGAACAAACGAGGATGTTTTGTATAACTCTCTTTTCTTTGCCAGATTGCTCGTCAACGGTGATAAAACCTACTTTGGCTTTGTACCAGCGGTCGCCGTTATCGGCAGGGATGATCTCTGAAATGTTCGTTTTGGTAATTTTAGTAATTAGAAACTCGCCGCTTACCATTGTCTGGAGTTCTTTGTAAATACGACTTTCAGCCTCAGTAAATGAAAGCGCATCAAGTAAATAAGTTTCACTGGCCTTTTTTTCGTGGCCATTTTCATCCACCTTAATGTATTTGGCAGTGCATTCGAACCAAGTGTTCATTTTATTTGGGTTTTAGTATTCTACAGAAAGTTCTGTATTGTCCCGGCCTGGGGAATCGAACCCCAGGGTAAGTGACCGTCCCGGTTAAATCAACGATTAGATTTCGAGATCTCTTTAAATTGTGGAAAGTTGCCATAAAGCCAGTCGCCCTTCCTTCGTACCGTAGCAACCTCGATATGATGATTGATAATGCTGAGCTGCCGGTAGGTATCCACATCAAAACCGGCTTTTAGCTGCTCGTTTAGTTTATCCTGCTCAGCTCTTAACAGAGCGATCTTGGCAGTCATATTTTTACGTATATCATACATTACGCTGGCTGCGAACCGGTCGCGTGAGCCGCTGTGCTTGTAAATGTCATCGCTCATAATCAATTATTTATTAGCGGTTAAAAATTACATTGTCTTCATCATCCTCTTCGTAAGGAGTGATATCGTACTCGGACGGATCGGGACAACCACCAGTACGATCTTCCCCGTCGTACTGATTGCCAAAGAAGATGTATTCGAATACAATAAACAGGAGCGTGGCCATAACAATCACAACAGCAACGCAGAGGATTGTGAACAGACAGGTAGCGGCCTGTATAATTCCGGCAGTTAGTTCGGCTGGTATCATCATTAAATGGATGAAAAGTTTAGGTCGATCGCATTGTATTTCCCTTCGCTGTCGCGAGTCAAAATGCGGAAGTAGCGTTTGGATGTCGGACGGCTCATCCCTTTCTCAATCGCGTCGATTGCGGCATGAAAAAGCGGGTATTTGTCAGCCGGGATGCGTGAGCGGTATTTCACCAGACTCATTACTTTTTTCGTGTCGAGCTTCCCCCTGGAGGAACTGAAGGCATCAAGGATCAGTTCACGGATCATCGCATCAATACCATTTGTATTGCTTGACAAAAACTCATCAAAGTGCGATTTTGCAACGGCAATCATCGCATCATCAAACTCAATCTTATCCTGAACATCGGTTTCGACTTTCACCGTTCTATCGAAATTGTAATAAATGAAGTTGCCTTTGCGATCGCTGGCCTTCGCCCCGTTTTCTTCGAGAATCGTCGTGTATATCTCGTCTGAAGTCTCAATAAATTCTTCCTTGAACTGAGCAAGCAGCTGGTTTAGCTTTTCGGCTTTCTTCAGCAGCTTTTCGGTTGCTGATTCCCTTAGTTTCTCACTCTTCGTGATTCGATTTCCCGGTATTTCGAGTCCGGTTTCATCTTTCCATACTTTCTTAGACATGCGTGTTGATTTTAAAAGATTTATATTTCACTTAATTGAACTTCAATTTGTTCCAGTTGCTTCCGTGGATTTGGCTCATTCAGCATATTGTTGAACGTTGCATAAGAACACCTTATTACCGGCCTGATGTGTAGGTCGAATACGCGTAACCTCACGCTTGTACAGCATTCGTACTCCTGAAGCAATTCATTAACCTGGATGCACCGGCGCAGGTAAGCGGCCTTTCTACCCAGTTTAAGTTTCATTTTGTGTTCGATTCTCATTCGGAACGGTTAAGGGTTATTGATTTGATACCCGGAGGGCTAATTCATTGTTGCCTGGCGTTCGATATCCGCTTGGTGGATTTTATCTTTTGTCAGGATGCTTTCCATCTTCGGGATAAATGCCCTCATATCGGCCTCACTCATATTGTACAGCCTTTTACCGGCTATGCGTGGGTTTTCGAGGAAGCTGTTTACCTTGGTCCAGTCGGTAGTGTCGACACCATGCTTCTGAAGCCGGTGAAGGATGGCAGAGCGAAGCTTCTTGATGCCATCAGACGTGAGTTGTTCCGGAGTTTTCATACTGTTTGCAATTTTTTGCAGCTCCGAAATCATAGCAAAGTAGGCCGTTGGTTTCTTTTCGTAGAACGTACTCAAAGAGGTGGTCATCATACCACTGTATTGCCAAATAACATCCTCTTTGCTCATGTGTGGAAAAAGTTTAATCAGGCCGTAGAAACGGGCATGAACATTGGTAAGTGTTTTCATTGCGCGTGTTTTAATTGGATGCGTTCGCGTTTGATGAGCCTTTTCAGGCGACGTATATCCTCGATTGCGCGAATACTCTTCCCGTCTTCGAGTGTTATTTTGGAGGGCTCACAGGCATCGAATATCCTGCTTTGAGACTCTTTCTCAGTAACTCCGTTGGCGTCGCAAATCTTACGTGTGTCAGCCAGCGTTGCGCCAATAAGGTGGATGTATTTCCGGCCAAAGCGGCTGTCTATTTCGTCATAACCTGGTTTGTTCAGCCTGGCACCTCGTTTGATTTCGCACTCCATGTTTTCGGTTCCAAGAATCACCAATCCAAGTAAATCCTCACATTCATTATACAAATGGATCAGCGTGCGCAGTGCTGATGATTTCAGTGAGTTGGCCTGATCGAGAATCAGCAAAGGCCGCATGTGCGTCATGCGTTTAAAGGCTTCGGAAATGCTTTCGATGAGTGCGTTGGTGCTGGCATATCCCTTTGGCATATCAGCGCCTGTTTCGCGGACGATTTCGAATAAAAAAGCCCTTCCATTCCATTCTTTGCAATTGACTTTGAACGTTCCGTTCCTTTTATTGTTGGCCAGGTACACGTCTGAAGTGGCTGTTTTTCCTGATCCTGCTTTGTGGGCAATCCCCATAAACATTGATTCGACCTTAGCATCGTTTAGTACCTCGCTGATGATGCGAAAGTTGGTTGTTTCGGCAATGTTCCAGTTCCCTGAATCGAATTCAAATCCAAGTGCCAGGGCAATGGTGGTATAGATATCGTCGCCTTCAGCAATATAAGAACCCTTACGCAGTAGCGATATGGTTGTCTCGCTGATCTTGCATTTGTTGGCCACTGCCCTAAAGCTTCCGAGGCGGTGTTTTTCCTCTTCGACCAATTGCAGGATTTCGTTTTTTTGTTGTGGTGTAAGCATGTTTTAAATGAGTTTTAAAATGAGTTTAAAATGGTTTTATGGTTCAATAATGATTCCTTACGTTTATTACAACTTCCTCCTCCTCTTCTTCATTCTTCCACTGATTCAGCAGGTAGGATGATTCAGCAGCTTCATAGTCGGGTTTGCTTATGCGGCCAGTGAGCAGAACACCTACTTCGCTGGAGACCTCTACCGATTCGTCTAATGCGTTGAGTTCGTTCAGCATTTCGGTAGCGATATTGGTTTTCGTGTTGATATCGGCCATCTTAGTGTTGCGGTGATCCTTTACCTTTTCGGCTATTGCCTTTATCTTACCCACTGCCCGCATGTCCTTATCGGGTCCGAATTGTTGCGCCGGTGTGATCTGAGTGAATGTTCCAAGATAGGTTTCGCCATCGTAGAGGTGCACTTTGTCCAGGTCTTCAAAGTCAAAGCAGTTCATCAACTTCACACCTGTATATTTTTCAATGATGTCGCAGTCGTCAACTCCATAGTAGAAGGTTGCGTTTTCGATCTGCGTCATGATCATGTTATTGCGAATTGAAACCCCTTTGCGGAGTCCGAATAGATAGCAGTACTGGTTATTCTCTACTTTGTAAGTATTTGGTTTGTCGCTCTCTTCGTGTAATTGCGCCGGGCTTTTGTCGATAGCAGCAAACTTCCTTGAATAGGCTGAGAATGGTGTGTTAACGTAGTTGGAAATGATCTTATCTGTTTCGCGACTGGCATCATCGAAGTTGAAACCCCGTTTTGTGGCCTGTTGGCGAATTGAGGTAATGTACTCTTTGCTTCTGTGGGCAGAACGGCGCGTTGATTTTACACCCTCACCATAATAAAGGTCTGATTCCATCATGAATACACTTTGCAGCGTTCCCCACCAGCGTTCTATACCGGCTTTGCCTTCAGCCTTTACAGTTTGTGTCATGATTACTCCGGCGCGTTGCATCCCGTTTTGAATCCATGCCCAATCTTCTGTATTGTGTCCGGGGAAGCGGTCATATCGGAGCTCGTAAGGCAGGTATCCGGTATTGCGGACAGCCATCGCCAGTGCGTTGATCACGGCCTGAGCCGATTCTTCGTAGCAATATTCGTAGCCTAAAACATCGCCGCTCATTACGTCGCGTACAGCGATGATATAGAGGAACTTTTGCCCGGTCATTTTTTTGCCTGACTTATCAATCCATGTACCGCGATGGTCGATGATGTTCACCCTGGTTCCATCAATATCCCAGCAGTCACCGGCAAATAAGGCTGATTGTGTTGGCGTATATACGCGGTGCTGTTGGTTAAAACGGGTGTTTGCACCGTAACGCTGCTGTGTCAGGAATTTCACTTCAGGCTTTGAAGCGAAGGCGGTTACCCATCGCTGTGACGGAATATTTGTAATGTTATACTGATTGCATATCGTGCGTATTTTGCGCCACATATAGGCGTACGAAAAGTTCTTTTGTGAGTCTGCCAGTTCGGTGAGCCATCCTTTAATCAGGTCATTGTTCGCAAACATTTCCCGGTTATGGTTGCCTTCGTTTTTAACGCTTACCAGTTCCTGAATAGGGGTACCTGTTGAGTAATCACGAACCTTATCACGTAAATTGCGCCATGATTTTGGCAGGTACTTTAAGCCTTGCATCTCAACTTCAGTTGCAAGCCGCTCAAAGAATTGACTTTTTGAATAGCTGATCCCGTTCGTTTCGCAATAAGCATGAGCTTCATGGATTACAGCAGCTGACTTGGCGACTTCGCTTGGCATGTTGTTGCTCAGGAACATATTGAACCGGTTGTAAAGTGCTGCTGTCACGATGTTGGTTACATCATCGTGATATTCTGTGGCGTAAGCCAGCAGCATAGCCGGTTGATTCAGCTTGTTAGCAGCATTACGCGGGAGTGTTGAATAGCTGAAGTAACAGCGGTTCATCATCTCTGCATGTTTCCATGACTGTGCGCCGTGTTTTGCCCGAACCTTGGCCACACGCAGGTAGTCGTAACCAACGCCAGTGTGCTTCAGAATGTATTCCTGACTCAGCCAAATTTCGTTTTGATAATTTATAATGTCGCCTGTGTTGACCATGATCTGATCATTAATTTATTTGTTCCTTCCGGGGAATCGAACCCCGGCTAAAACCGTTTAGGAGTGGTTATTTGCCTGAAAATCTTGGTAAGAAACCTCTCATACATTTACCAGTATTCCTTTTTAAATGTGAGGCTATTCCATTGATATCATGCATGAAATTGAAATCGTCAGCATTCAATAAATCATTAAGTCTTAGTGGAGTGTCATTCGCATGAACTGCTGTGATATCCATTAATGTATCGATATAATCTGCATTAAGTAGTTCTACTGCTCTTTTTGCAATTGCTACTATTACTTCAGTATCTTCTTTTGTTGTGTTCCAGTTGATTTCCATGATTAAAAGAGTGTTTGTTGTTGATTTTCAGTTTGTAAAACCTGAATGCGGTTGGCTGCATTGTAACGGCCATGTGCCTGTGCAAAACCCTGTTTGACCTCAATCAGGACATCGACCTCATGTTTCCACTTGGTGATATCGACACCCATCTGCATGATCAGGTGCCAGGATAGTTTGCGCTTTTTGAATTTGAAACGCATGTCTTCGAAGTCATTGTAACTCATCTGAACATGCTGTACTGAGTCGATGATCACGAACCGGTACCCGCCGTTCTTAACGAGCTGTTCAATGTTTTTGACATCTTTTTCGTGAACAAAACGAATCTTCTCAGAGGTAACACCGCAGAAATTAAGCCGCTGTTGCAGCGTTTTTGATTTCAAACGTTCCTCTGCACTCACGTAGAGTACGCGGCCAAACTGCGAGATATACTGTGCAAACTTTGCAGCATAGGTTGATTTTCCGCTTTTGGCTTCACCACGGATCAGCGTTGAGAACCTGATATCAGGCTCTCCCAGGAGCTTTTTCCAGTCGCCCATGAAAGGGTAGACTTCAACATTGGCTTCAGAGATTTCTTTGGGGCTAAAGGTTCTCATGGTTGGGTATAGAATTTAGAGGTTACTTTCTTTCCCCTGGGGAGGTTGTCCGTTATCAGGGCAATGGCTACGAAGCCGCTTATTGCTGCAAGAAACGCCTGATGGGTTGCTCCGCAAAGGGCTGCGATTGCGGCAAAAATTGCGATGCAGGTAAAGAATACAGCAAAGATGATGTTGGAGGTTCTCATATTCCTACTGGATTTGAGAAGTATAGAAATCAATCAACCCTGCCATGCGTGTGCGGACGGTACGGCTTTCAACCTTGAGCAGCTCACGCAACATGAGGTTGGTGAAGTCGTTGGCCAAGTCATGATTGTTTTTGGCGAGGTAGGCCATCGGGCGCGGTTGCTGAATGCGTTGTTGCTCTTCGGCTTTCGCTGCTACCGAAAGGATCAGCTTCTCAGTCCAGTTGCGGAATTGCTTTGCCTTTTGAGACTTGATAAAGAACCCCAGGCGAATAATACCGGCTTTGGTCCAAAATATTTGATGTGGTTGGGCGTTCTTAAGGGTGTTTGTTTTACCAGTACCCTTTAGAAAATGTGTTCCCTCAATAATCTCATCTGTGTTGTTATGCTTATGGAATCTGACTGTGTTAGGGCTTACGCCATAACCACGGGCTACATCTTCAGTGGGAATCATAAACTCATAGAGAGAACTGGGGATTACCATTACTGAAAGATCTTCGGTTACCTGTAATTGAATTTTTGTCATTGTACTGTTGATTTTAAAGGGTTTAAAATAGTGGCTTTAGTTTTCGTTTAATGGTTCTTGCTTACTGTGAGCGGCTTTACCGTTGGCTGCGTTGCGCGCTGCAATCACGTGGGCAGCATCCATAATCTCTTTTGCCTTCCCCTTTGTACCCGTAATGCGCCCTGATAACACACGATACACATAGGTTCTACCATACTTAAGGTTGGCATACCCAACTATGCGGGCAATCTTCACATAGTCTCCGGTATCTAATAATAATTTTAATTCGTCGATTGTCATTTTATTAATATATTTGTAATACTTTCGTGTCACAAAGATGTTAACAAATGACAACACCACCAAACAAATGACAACATTTTTTATCAAATGACAATAAATAGTCGAATAGAATTGATTATCAGCACTTACAAAATGAACAAAAATTCATTTAGTAATAGTATTGTTGTGAATCCAACAGTGATTCACAACATTATTAAGGGGCGCAATGCACCTGGCTTTGATCTAATCAATAAAATTGCATTGTCATTTGATAATATCGACATGAATTGGCTAATTACCGGCAAAGGAGAGATGCTGCGTAATAAAGAGTGTATTGATAAGGAGGAAATCATAGCAGGAGCAGAAAAGCCGCCAGGCTGCGAGCTATGCAAGGCCAAAGATGAGGTAATAACCTCGCTAAAGGCACAGATAAACACTCAAACAGAGATGATTGAGTTGTTAAAAGAAGTAAGTCTGGAGTCTGTCGGACAAAAAAGAAAGGTCAGTTAAGTATCGCCTGGACACAGGAAGCCCATGCCCCGGATGAAGAGCTGTGCGACTATACACTAAAACTGTCTTAATATGGAATTTTATTCCCTTCTAACCCATGTTTGGATATACATTTATAAGAGTAAAGCGGACTTCCTGAAGGATGGATCGAGCTGGATCGCGATGTATCAGAAACCAGGTAGTGATAAATCGGGCGATTATACCTACCGGTAGAGGCAATTGATAACAGTTTGTGCGTGTATTGAACTGCCGATTGATAACAATTTGTGCGTGTATTGAACTGCCGATTGATAACAATTTTGCGATTAGCTTTTGCTTGGATTGAAGTGCCGATTAATAATCTGGCTCACGGGACCCATAACGCTAAAAAGTAATATCGAAATCTACACGGAAGGAGGAGCAATCGTCGTTTTCAGTACCGATAAAAGTTTGTACCCTTTGGTTGAAACCAATTTTGAAGGTTTTAATACCTGGCGTTGCATATCGCCTGTAAACGGCCGCAACCTTGAAAATATTGCCATCACCGGGAAAGGCCTTTTTGATGGTTCCGGTGAAGCCTGGCGGGCAGTCAAAAAGGAAAAACTAACTGATTCACAATGGAAAAAGTTAGTGGCTTCAGGTGGTTTGTTGGGTGAAAATGGTAAAACATGGTATCCATCACAACAGTTCATCAATGGTGAAAAAGTGGCTGAAATGAATGTCCCCCGCGACCTGAAAACCAAAGCCGAATTCGAACAAGTCAAAGATTTTCTTCGCCCTGTAATGATCAGTTTAATCTCGTGCAAAAAAGTATTGATCGATGGACCGACTTTTCAGAATTCACCGGCCTGGTGCATTCATCCGTTGTGGTGCGAAGATTTTACATTGCGCAACACAACGGTTAGGAATCCATGGTATTCGCAGAACGGCGATGGTATTGACATCGAATCGTGCAAAAACAGCATCATTCACGACAGCAATTTTGATGTGGGCGACGATGCCATTTGCATCAAATCGGGAAAAGACAAGGAAGGTCGCGACCGGGGCATCCCAAATGAAAACCTGATTGTGAAAAACTGCATAGTATATCATGGACATGGTGGCGTTACCGTTGGAAGCGAGATGTCGGGAGGCGTGCGTAACCTCCATGTTTCGAACTGTACTTTCATCGGAACGGATGTGGGTCTTCGGTTTAAAAGCAACCGTGGTCGTGGCGGAGTGGTCGAAAATATCTATATTTCGGATATTGAGATGATGAATATTCCAACGCAGGCGATTTCGTTCAACCTGTATTACAGCGGAAGATCGGCTTCCGAAGACATAGAGGCGGGGGACAACATTTCAGTTGAAAAACTATTACCCGTTACAGATGAGACCCCACAGTTTAAGAACATCTTTATTCGTGATGTGAACTGTAAAGGAGCTTCACTGGGAATATTCCTTCAGGGATTACCGGAGATGAGCCTCGAAAACATCCTCCTCGAAAACATCAAAATGGAAGCTGATAACGGTATGATCTGCTCCGATGCCAAAAATGTAACCATCAAAAATCTGACCCTCAAAACAAAAAAGACACCTGTGATTGAGCTCCGGAACAGCACTGATATTACTATTGACGGTCTGAATGTTCAGCCAGGTGTATTTCCGATCACTCAAATTTCAGGTTCCCGAACCGGTAATACTGTTTTCAAAAATTCAGGACTCACTAATCCTGACAAACAACTTGTCATCGAAAAAGAGGTGGCAAAAGAGCAGATTCATATTGTGAAATAAGCTAAACTTCACAAGTCAGGAATTAACAGGGAATAAAAAAAGAAAAAAATTCAAGATTTTTAAACATTACTGTAAGTTTTTTTGTTCTTAGATAGGAATCATTCTCATTTAAGAACGAATCAATTATGCTGATAACTGAATGTAGAAATAAGCTGATCGATAAAGGATTGAGAGTTACACCTCAACGACTTTCAATATTTGGAGCCATTATTAAACTCAAAAATCATCCAACTGCTGACGATATTATCGTCTTTATTAAAAAAAATCATCCAAATATTGCAACCGGCACAGTGTATAAAGTTCTCGATTCGCTGGTCGAAAACGGATTGGTGAAAAAGGTGAAAACCGAAAAGGATATTATGAGATATGATGCAGTGATGGAAAATCACCACCACTTATATTGTTCAGAGTCCGATAAAATTGCAGATTATTACAACGAAGAGATCATAGAACTTCTTTCGGATTATTTTAAGAAACATGAAATTCCCGATTTTGAGATCGGCGATATTAAGCTGCAAATCAATGGAAAATTCTTAAACGATACGAAATAAAAGAATCAATTATAAACAGATACAAATTAAAAATGGAAGATAACTCAAACAGCGCCGGCAAATGCCCCGTAACCGGAGCTACTGGCAAACACAGTGTTGGTGCGAGCGGTACAAAAAACCGCGACTGGTGGCCAAATCAGTTAAAATTGAATGTACTGCGACAACACTCTTCTAAATCAAACCCGATGGGTGAGGATTTTGACTATGCTAAAGAATTCAAGAGTCTGGATTTGAAAGCAATAAAAAATGACCTCCATCATCTAATGACTGACTCTCAGGATTGGTGGCCTGCCGATTTCGGCCATTACGGACCATTTTTCATTAGAATGGCATGGCACAGTGCAGGTACCTACCGAACCGGTGATGGTCGTGGAGGTGCAGGTGGCGGACAGCAACGTTTTGCCCCGCTCAACAGCTGGCCCGACAACGTTAATCTTGACAAGGCACGAAGGTTGCTCTGGCCGATCAAGCAAAAATATGGTCAAAAAATATCATGGGCCGACCTGATGATCCTTACTGGGAATGTAGCCCTGGAATCGATGGGATTTAAAACCTTTGGATTTGGCGGTGGACGCGAAGATGTATGGGAACCGGAAGAACATGTTTACTGGGGTTCCGAAACCAAGTGGCTGGGTGGTGATATCCGCTATGCAAATGGATCCGAAGGTGTAGTAAAAGAACATGGCGCAATTGTTTCCGACGATGATGCAGACGGAGATATGCATTCACGTAAGCTGGAAAATCCACTTGCTGCTGTGCAGATGGGTTTGATCTATGTTAATCCTGAAGGACCTGATGGAAATCCTGACCCTCTTGCAGCGGCTAAAGATATCCGCGACACGTTTGCCCGTATGGCGATGAATGATGAAGAAACCGTGGCACTTATAGCAGGTGGGCATACTTTTGGTAAAACCCACGGAGCCGGAGATGCGGCACATGTTGGACCTGAGCCCGAAGCAGCCGGCATAGAAGAGCAAGGCTTAGGATGGAAAAATTCGTTTGGCTCAGGAAAAGGGGGCGACACCATCTCCAGCGGCTTGGAAGTGACCTGGACACAGACGCCCGCCAAATGGAGTTATTACTTCTTCGAAAACCTGTTTAATTACGAATGGGAACTCACAAAAAGTCCGGCCGGTGCCCATCAATGGGTCGCCAAAATGGCTGGTGATGTTGTTCCTGATGCCCACGACGTATCTAAAAAACAGGCACCAACGATGCTTACAACGGATCTTTCTTTGCGATTTGACCCTGCGTATGAAAAAATTTCAAAACGTTTCTATGAACATCCACTTGAATTTGCCGATGCCTTTGCCCGCGCATGGTTTAAGCTGACTCACCGGGATATGGGACCACGATCACGCTATTTAGGTGCAGAAGTTCCAGCAGAAGAACTGATCTGGCAAGATCCGATTCCAGCCTTGAATCATGGGTTGATTGATGAGCAAGATATTACCGGACTAAAAGCTACAATCTTAAATTCCGGTCTAACTATATCTCAGTTGGTATCAACCGCATGGGCTTCTGCCTCTACTTTCCGTGGATCGGACAAACGTGGCGGCGCGAACGGTGCCCGCATTCGTCTTGCTCCCCAAAAGGATTGGATAGTTAACAATCCTGCTCAGCTAACGAAAATATTAGCAACGCTGGAAAGTATCCAAAAGAAATTCAACAGCGCCCAGCCCGACGGGAAGAAAGTTTCTCTTGCCGACCTTATTGTACTGGCAGGTTGTACAGGTGTTGAAAAAGCGGCGAATGATGCCGGTTTTGACTTAAAGGTTCCATTCTCCCCGGGACGTATGGATGCTTCGCAAGAGCAAACAGATGTAGAATCTTTCTCAGTTTTAGAGCCGGCAGCCGATGGTTTTCGTAACTATTTAAAAACGAAATACACGATATCTACCGAAGAGCTGTTGATAGACAAAGCCCAATTGCTAACACTAACTGCTCCTGAAATGACGGTGCTTGTGGGCGGGATGCGGGTGTTAAACACAAACTTTGACAACACAAAACATGGCGTTTTCACTAATCGTCCGGAAGTTTTAACCAACGATTTCTTTGTCAACCTGCTCGACATGCATACAGCCTGGATGCCAAACTCCGAAGACAAGGAAACTTTTGATGGACGCGATCGCCAAACAGGCGCAATAAAATGGACAGGAACCCGTGCAGATCTTATTTTTGGTTCAAACTCAGAGTTGAGAGCCCTTGCCGAAGTGTATGGAAGCGCCGATGCCCTGGAGAAATTTGTGAAGGATTTTGTGGCGGCATGGAACAAGGTAATGAACCTTAATCGCTTTGAAATAGATTGATCTTTTCAGTAATCCAAAATTTTTACAATAGAAATCGGTTGGGATATTTAAAAGTTTTTAATTGGGTGGCAAAACCACCCATTTATAATATGTTGCATAACCTCGTTGACTCATTCATTCTGAAATTATTATTCCGCCAGCCCTCGTTGGCTCGTTCGCTCCGGAATTAATGTCCTGCCAGACCTAATTGGGTCAGTCGTAGAGGAAGGAACGGCTTTCTCTGTCTGCTACCACGCATCACACCAGTTTTTCCCTTTGTATACGCTTTGGTTGGTGATTCGAACAATTTCAGCTTCATGCTCGTTTCCGGTAATAATTTGGATAATTTTACATCTTCTAAGTAATTCTTACGAACTTTACCGGATGACAGATTTGGAATATATAGTTGATGTCAGGCATGTTAAGAAATCGTTTAAAGATGTTAAGGCCGTCAAAGGGGTAAACCTGACGATCAGGCAGGGAGAGTTTCTTGCGTTGCTTGGGCCAAATGGAGCCGGTAAAACCACGCTGGTTGAAATGATTGAGGGAATTCAGCACCCCGATGAGGGTGAGATTTTCATTGAAGGTAAACAATGGAAGAACCACCAGCACGAATTGCACCAGTTAATCGGACTTTCCCTTCAGGAAACCCGCTTTATGGATAAACTTACAGCTTACGAAACCATGCGCTTATTTGCCAGTTTTTATAAACTAGATTCCAATCGCGTGGATGAAGTTTTCAAACTGATTGGTTTGGAGGAAAAGAAGAAATCTTACGTAAATAACTTATCAGGAGGTCAGCGCCAACGTTTGGCACTGGGAGTTGCAGTACTTAACAAACCAAAGATCCTGCTTCTCGACGAACCAACAACAGGTCTCGATCCCAACGCACGTCACGAGATCTGGAATATCCTGCTTGATCTGAAGAAAGAGCACAACACTTCCCTGCTCCTTACTTCCCATTACATGGAAGAAGCAGAATATCTTTGTGACAGGATTGTAATCATGGATCAGGGAACAATATTGGCCGGAGGCACGCTTGAGGAAATATTGAAACTTGGCGGACATCGCTCTTTGGACGAATTATTTATCAACCTCACCGGACGCCATATCTATGAATAGAATAACCAATCATCAGCTTTACCGTTTGATCGCTGCACATTTCGCAGAAATTATCCGCGAACCTGCCGTTCTATTCTGGGGTATTGTTTTTCCGATATTGATGGCATGGGGACTTGGAATTGCATTTACTCAAAAGGGTGAAATACACATCAAAATGGCCATCGTTAAAACGATTACTGACAGCGATACACTTCACGATACGAAACTTGCCGGTTATCTTCTGGCAAATGGCACTAAAAAAGACAGCACCTATTCCATTGTTCTTACGAATGAAAAACTTGGAAATGTAAGTCTTTCCTTCTTCGAAACAACGTTCGCCAATGCTTATACGATGCTTAAACAAGGGAAAGTATCGTTGATTGTTGAAGACACGGCAGCCGACACAAAATATCATTTCGATCCGGCAAGTGCTGAAGCAAAAACGGCCTATCAGCTGATGTCAAACCTGTCTTCTTATGGTCCGGCTTTTTATAACGCCAATCAATCAAGCATTGAACCACTCACATTGAAAGGGACAAGGTATGTCGATTTTCTAATACCGGGCTTACTCGCTATGGGCATTATGATGTCGTGTTCATGGGGGATCAGTTATACAATTATTGACCGTCGATCGAAGAAACTGCTGCGCAGAATGGTAGCTACTCCAATGCGAAAGTCAAACTTTTTGCTTGCACTTATAACTGCCCGGTTCGCGATGAATGTGGCAGAAGCCGCTTTGCTTTTTCTGTTTGCCTGGTTGTATTTCGGGACAACCATTCAGGGAAGCTGGCCAGCTTTGATTGCCTTATTCTTAGCCGGAAATCTTGCCTTTTCGGGGATTTCAATATTGATTTCTTCTCATACTGCGAATCCTGAAGTAGGAAATGGGATCATAAATGCGTTGGTTACACCAATGATGGTTGTTTCGGGTATCTTCTTCAGTTATCACAACTTCCCCGACTGGTCAATTCCAATCATCCAGTACCTGCCACTCACGATGGTTGCTGACAGTTTCAGAAGTATTTTTAACGAAGGAGCAGGTTTTATGGACGTCTGGCGTGAGGCACTTTTACTCGCTTCACTGGGGACGATATCGTTTACACTTGGATTGAAGATATTTAAGTGGTATTAAATATGGTTTTAAAGTTTCAGCTTGAAGGCGACTACTTTATTGTCGAGAAATGTGGGAACTAAGAGCAGATTTTGTGAGGAAATATACCCAAGATCGGCAGCATTTACATTCAAATCTGTTGTGTTCATCAGCACTTCGATATCTTTTCCGGGTTCAATAAGTTGCACTTTCCCTTTAAAATCGGAAGTGACAAATTTATTTTTGCCAACCTTCACAATGCCGTCCAGGTATCCGGCATTTTCAGCCAGGATACGAATCGCTTTTGATTTCTGGTCAACAGAAATAAAATTGTTTTTTGATCCCAGATACAGCAAGTCGCCTTCCGCCAGAATACCATTCATCTTTTCGAGCTGATCGCTTTGAAGAAAAACTTCCAGCGAGTCTTTGCCGATCTGAAAAATGCAGTTTCCTCCTGAATCAGAGATAAAAACGGTGCCATCTGAAGCAATCGTTACATCGTTCAATGATTTCGACTTACTGTTTTGATAGGTTTTGGTGACTTTTCCGCTCACTAAATCAACCTCCACTACCCGATCAATATCAGTAACAAATAGCTTATTTTTGGTACAACCTATTCCTTTGGGGGCATTTAACCCTTTCACCCATTCCTTCGTGATAAATTCACCTTTCTCGTTCAGCTTCGACAGAAATCCTTCGCCATCTTTAATATTGTGCATACCAACAATATTCGACACATATATGACTCCTTCGGATGAACTGTAACAGGCAGATTCGGGAACATTCAAACCGTTCGGCGATGTCCAGACTTTTTCGAGTCTCGGACTTACAAAAGCGTTCTGCGCAGAAATATCAAAATTGGTTAGAAGCGCTGCAATAGTCAGTATTACAGTTGATATTGATTTCATAATTTGCAGTATTCGTGGTTAATAAATCGTTTATTAGCGTTCTACCATTTCAGAAATAGTATATCTTTACAAAAACGCATTTCTTTTGTCATTTAACAAGGAACAATACGAATATGTTTCAGAAAGACTACATTCTTAGAATGGTTGAGATGATCGGTGATTTGATTGCTGCATTGCTCGGTTTAATCAAAAAAGGGGATCTTGAACAGGCTGAAAAAATCCTCGAAAGGGGCTATTATGAACTGCTCAGGCGCGATGCTTCCTTTTTCCAGTTGATTCCTAAAGAACAGCTAACCGACAAATTACTCGAAGATCATCATTACACAAATGGTCATCTTGAGGTACTTTCTGAACTTTTCTTTGCTGAAGCGACATTAAGCGAGGCTCAGAAAAAACTGAATAACAGTCTTATTTGTTATGAAAAAGCTTTAGTGTTGCTCGAATTTCTCGAAGAGGAAGATAAAACATGGTCGGCTAAACGCGAAGAACGAAAAAATCTGTTGATGGAGCGGATTGCAGTTCTTTCAGAAAAAGATTCACCTAAACCTTAAATGTTGCCTTTTAGTTCCGATATTTTTTGAAAACTGTCGTCACAGTATGTCCGCCAAACCCAAATGTATTATTAAGAGCAATAAGAATTTCCTTTTTAATTGCTTTATTCGGTGTAAGGTCTAATTGCGGATCTATGTCAGGATCATTCTCATTTAGATTTATGGTTGGAGGAATTGTATTCTGTTCAATCGCTTTTATACAGGCAATTGCTTCAATCGCACCCGCGGCCCCTAATAAATGACCCGTCATCGACTTTGTAGCACTGATTTTAATTTTATTCAACGATTGATTAAAAACTTTTGCAATCGCTTTACACTCGCTGATATCTCCGGCAGGTGTGGATGTAGCATGTGCATTGATATAACTAACATCATCGGTCGTTAATCCTGCATCAGATAATGCACCTTCCATAGACAGTATGGCACCTAAGCCTTCCGGGTGAGGAGCCGCAACGTGATAGGCATCGGATGCAGCCCCATAGCCAACCAATTCGC
Organism: Bacteroidales bacterium; assembly: GCA_038236995.1. Lineage (GTDB taxonomy): Bacteria > Bacteroidota > Bacteroidia > Bacteroidales > Prolixibacteraceae > JAAFHB01. Next base: position 22,329 of record JBBRZE010000040.1, read on the forward strand.
AATATATTTTAGCGCCCCGTTTTAAAGCATGTTCAAGTTCTTCAACCATTAATACACCTGAACCTTCACCCATCACAAAACCATCGCGCATTTTGCTGAACGGACATGATGCAACTTCGGGCGAATCATTCCGTGTTGACAACGCTTTCATCGAATTAAAACATCCGATAGCTCCAGACGTAATTGTGGCTTCTGCACCCCCGGCTATAATAATATTTGCACGCCCCATTCTGATAAGATCCAATGCGTTGGCTATCGCATTGTTCGATGAAGCGCACGCAGAAGCAATTGAATAACTAATACCGTGAAATCCATACCGGATCGATATTTGCCCGGCAGCAATATTAGGGATCATTTTAGTTGCAAAAAAAGGGTTGAATCGGGGGATTAATCCGTTTTGTCCAAAGTTTAATATTTCTTCTTCAAATGTTTGTATTCCACCCATTCCCGTTGCCATAATAACCCCTACTTTATTAAGATCACACTTATCAAGGTTTAATCCTGAATCAATTATGCATTCTCCGGTGGCAGCCAAAGCATACTGGGTGAAAAGATCTATCTTTCTGATTTCATTCTTTTCGATGTATTGAAGTGCGTCAAAGTTCTTTACTTCGCAGGCAAATTGTGTTTTATGGTGTGTTGCATCAAATTTGGTAATCGCAGCTGCGCCACTTTTCCCAATTATTAAGTTTGCCCAAAAATCTTCGACATTATTACCAATTGGTGTTATGGCACCCAGTCCAGTTACAACAGCTCTTCTCATAATCACTTATATTTTAAAATTCAGCAGATTATCCATTCAACTCCGATGATCCGACTGGTGGGTTTAAACAAGTTTTTACTTTTTTTTAATAGTACAAAAAAAGCGGGACAATTTGCCCCGCTTTTTTTGAATTTATTTCTGATTGAGTAATTTAATCCGCCGAAGATTTTTTCTTCTTTTGAATTTCAACCTGATCACGTAATCCATATAGTACAGCGCCGGTACAAATACCAATGTCAGGAAGGTTGCAAAGCTTAGTCCGAAGATGATTGTCCAGGCTAATGGTCCCCAGAAAGCAACATTGTCTCCTCCAAAGTAGATATGTGGGTTTAACTCGGTAAACATCGTCACAAAGTTGATATTCATCCCTACAGCCAATGGAACAAGTCCCAGCATCGTTGCAGTTGCCGTTAAAACTACCGGTGTAATACGGGTTCTTCCGGCCATAACAATCGCTTCACGGGTTTTTAAACCAGCTTCTTTCATCCTGTCACAGAACTCGACAATCAGGATTCCGTTTCGAACCACAATACCACCCAATGCGACAACGCCTAACCCGGTCATCATGATTACAAGATCCATTTTGAAAATCATGACCCCGAGCAATACACCAATAATACTGAATATGACCTCACTCAAAATGATGATCGTCTTACTGATCGAACCAAACTGGGTAATCAGGATAAAGAAGATAATTCCGAGTGCAATCACCATCGCTTTCCCAAGGAATGCTGACGTCTCATCCTGGTCTTCCTGTTCTCCCGTCAGTTTGATCTCAGTCCCTTCATGTTTGCTGAACGTAGTAGCCAATCTTTCGATTTTAGGAACGATATCATTGGCAGAATAACCCGAAACAACATTTGAGTAAACCGTGATCACCCGTTTCTGATCCAAACGTTTGATACCGGCGTAAGACGTTGAGTAATTAATTTTTGCCACAGTCGATAATGGCACACTCCTCAACTGACCTGAATTCATATCACGGTAGGTAATCATCAGGTTGACCAATGCATTGATGTTATCCCTTGTAACTTTACGATAACGCAAGGTGATAGGATATTCATCTTCATCTTGTTTGAATTTTGAAATCTCCTTTCCAAAAAGTGCAGTGCGGATTTCAAGACCAATTTGCCCTGTTGAGAGACCTTCACGCATGGCACGGTCGCGGTCAATCTCAATAATGATTTCAGGCGAGTTCATCTCGAAGTCAGTTTTCAATTCAGCTATTCCCGGAATCCTTAAAGAATCAAGATAATCCCTGAAAGCATATGCATCTGAAACAAGAAAGTCAAGGTTTTCACTGGTTACCTCAATATTGATCGGCTTTCCGGTAGGAGGCCCCATACTGTTCTTATCGACAGTCACTTCTGCACCAGGAATATTAGCAACGTCCTTCCGCATCATTTCCATATATTGGGTCGTCGATATACCTGTTGTCCGTAGTTTATGCTCCACAAAGTTGACGGAGATCTTTCCCTTGTTGTATGGTTTTCCTGCTGAAGAAAATCCTTCTTCTTCAACACCAATTGTAACATTCGATATAATTGATTCAACATCAGGGTTATTCGACCCAATGGATTTATAAACAAGCTTTTCTGCGATTCTAGTTACACTATCTGTTACTACCTGATCAGTACCACCCGGCATTTTGATGTAGACCAAAATATTATTCGGATCGTTATCAGGGAAAAACAATACTTTAGGTTTCACAATACCTGTTAGAAAAATTGTAAAGAAGAACAGTGCGATCATCGAAACCAACATATATATTGCCCGGTTTCCTCTCAGTGTATAGCGAAGCGTTCTTTCATAAATCCCCATCATCCAAGGCCATAATTTATCCTGGAATCCTGCAATCCAGTACTTAATCGCAAAATGATAGGCAAGCACGAGCAGAACCACCATCATCAGAAAGTTGCCAAGACCAAACATCTTTGTAGCGTAGAATAAAAGTGAAATTCCAAAAACCACGATCAGGAATCTGCGAATCTTCCGCCAATCTTTTTTGGTGTCAACCTCAGCGTCATATTCGTGCTGCATAAACGATACTGCAAAAACAGGATTGAAAATATAAGCAACGAAAAGAGATGCGAACAATGTTATAATAAGGGTGACAGGTAAGTAGTGCATAAACTGTCCGACAATACCCGGCCAGAATGCCAGCGGGAAAAAGGGTGCAAGCGTTGTTAATGTTCCTGATAATATGGGCATAAAAACTTCTCCGGCGGCTATCTTCGCAGCTACTTTTATATCAGGGTTTTTTCGATGCAGCCGGTGTGTATTTTCAATTACAACGATCGCATCATCAACGACAATCCCCAGCGCAAAAATAAACCCGAACATTACAATCATGTTCAACGTAAATCCGATTCCCGGCAGGACAAGATAGGCTACCGCCATCGAAAGCGGGACCGATAAACCAACAAAAAAGGAGTTGGTGAATCCCATAAAGAACATCAGGACGATTGTAACAAGGATAAATCCGATGATAATCGTGTTGTTCAATTCTTCAAGCGTGTTGCGTGTAAAGCGACTTTGATCACCCGTGATCGTGAGCGTCAGATCCGACGGAAAACCCTTTCCCTTCAGCTGATTTTCAACAATATCTTTGATCTGATCTGAAGCATCCAAAAGATTTGCCCCACTTTTTTTGATCACATTCAGCGTGATCACATTATTGCCGTTAAGGCGGGCAAAACTTTCCTGCTCTTTAAAATCATCCTTGATGTCGGCAATGTCGCTCAACTTTACAAAAGCTCCGCTCGACGAGTGAACAACGATATCCTTTAAGGTTTCGACTTTCTGAAACTGACCTTTAATACGTACTGTATTTTTTGTCCCGTTGGTATTAATTGTTCCCCCCGAAATCGTAAGGTTCTCACCAGCTACAGCCTGTTCAATATTGCTGAAGGTCACTTTCGCTGCCTGCATCTTAAAAATATCTGCCTCAATCTGAATTTCGCGCTCCAGTGCACCGACGATATCGACGCGGGTAATTTCTTTTACCCCTTCAATCTTGTCCTGGGCTACTTCAGCATATTTCTTCAGTTTATCAAGGCTATAATTTCCCGAAATATTGATGTACATCACCGGAAATTCGGAGAGGTCTATATCCAGAATCTGTGGTTGATCGGGTAAATCGTTTGGAAGATCAGTTTTCGATTTGTCCACCGCATCGCGTACCCGTTGCTTGGCATCTGTAACCGATATTTTAGGGTCGAATTCCACAACGATTGATGAGAAATCGGGAACAGAGTTACTGGTAACTTTCTTCACATCGTTAATCGATTTCAGCTGTTTCTCGATCGGACGAGTGACAAGATTCTCAATATCCTCTGGTGAAGTTCCCGGGTAAGGGGTGTTCACAATAATGTAAGGAATAATCACCTGCGGGAATTGCTCTTTCGGAATCTGAACGTAATTCATCAACCCGAGAATTGATATCAGAACAGCAAGTACATATATGCTGGTCTTGTTATCAATCGCCCAACTGGTTGGGAGAAACTCTTTTATTTTGTGTTTAATATCTGACATAACTTGTAATTGTTACGGATTAAAATGTAATTTGAGCGCCTTCATTGAGGCTTTGGTAACCTGAAGAAACAACTTTATCCCCTTCAGCAAGTCCTTCCAGAATTTCTGTAACTCCGTTGTAGTCCATTCCCTGTTTAACCTGACGCTTTGTTGCAACCCATTGATCTGCTTTTTGAACAGCCACATAGATGAATTTACCTTCCTTATTGCTCTGAACGTAATTCACCGGGATACAAAAAGCCTTCTCATTCAAATAATCTTTAATTTTCACATAAGCGATCATATTTGCCCTCAATACGACCTCACCCGACTGAATTTTACATTCAACCTGGAATGTTCTGTTCGTAGGATCGATAAAACGGCTGACAAAACTTAATTTCGATTCAATTTCTTTTCCAAGATCAGGAAAACGAACCATTACTTTATTCCCATTTTCAATTTTTGCGGAATAGTTTTCCGAAACATCGGCCTTAATTTTTGCTGAATTCATATTGATTACCCTTATAGCAGAGGTTGGCTGTCCCGGTGAAGCCATCTGTCCAACTTTTAATGCAACACTTTCAACAGTTCCGCTGATCGGAGAGATCACCCTGGCCATATCAATCTGCCCCTGCAGGGTTTTAATCTTATTTTCGAGTCCTTCTTTATTTGTTTTAGCCTGAAGGAACTGTATCTCACTTCCAATATTCTTAGCCCAGAGTGCTTTTTGCTTTTCGAAAAGATTGCTTGCAAGATCAAGCTGGGTCCTCAATTCAACAAGGGATTGTTTCAGAACAACCGCACCCAGTTCTGCCATTACCTGTCCTTTTTTGACATTTGAACCTTCGGTAACATAGACAGCGGTGATAATACCAGCGGTCTGCGGACTAACTGCAACGTTTTGATCACCATCAACAACACCTTGCACTTCTACATAGTGGGTAAATATGCAACTGGTAACAGGTTCAATTTTTACAGTTATGGATTTTGATTCTCCCTGTATTCCATTCGGATATACCTCAGCTTCGAGATTAGCAATCTTTGTGGCTAATTCATCATGCTGGACTTTAAGTTTATCTAATTCCCCCTTCTTATCGGTAGATTGATTACACGAAACCAGGGCAGCGGCAATCGCTAAAGTGTAAATAATGTTTTTCATATAAATGGTTATTTTGAGATTTTCTGATTGATATTAAATAATTTTTCAAGTTTCGTTTTAGCGCCAACTACATCATATATACCTTGAAAATAGTTGGTTAAATTGGTCAGATACTGATTCTGAATTGTCATCAGTTCCTGACTTGAGGATATTCCCTGTTTGTATTTCTCCAATGTACGCTGGTAAATCACATCAGACAATTCCTTGCTTTTTTTCTGAATCTGGAACTTATCCAGCTTAGAGCGCAGATCGTTTTGAAATTGTGACGATTGCATTATCAATGTGTTCCCGGCATAGAGCTTGCTGTTCGTTGCCTTTTCGAAAGCCATTCGTTTCTGTGAGACCAATGCAGACCTTTGTCCGCTGCTGAAAATCGGGATACTTAAATTAATCCCCATCACATCTTTGGGTGCAAAATCAAACGCGGGTGATTTCCATTTCTCCTGGTGGTTATAATAGGCCGAAATAACCGGCAATGAGTTGCTCATCTCTCTTTTATAATCGTATTTTGCAAGCAATTCGGATGTTGTCAACAGTTTAAAGTCAATACTATTCTCCAGAATAAACGGTTCGTGTGCCAATGCGGTAAGGTGAGCGACCTGCGACTCTTCCATTCCCAACTGATCAGTCAGCTTAATATTTGTACTATCGGCAAGACCCAGTTGAATTTTCAAAAGCTTGCCGGCCATATCGAGGTTATTGTCGATTTGGAATATCGCATTGGTGATGGTGTACGACGTCAGTTCGAGTTGGTCAACATCTGTCTGTTCAACAAAACCCTGCTTGTACATCTCCTTGATTTCAGCCAAAGTATTGTTGACATTTTGAAGATTGATCACTAAAATCTTACGACTTTCATCTCCGACAAGGCTCATGAAATAGGTATTCGTCACCGTCTCGTTTATTTCGAGCATTGCTTTTTCGAGCGACTCTTCCGAAAAATTATAATAAGCTCTCGAAGCTTTTAACCCGATCAGGTAAGCACCGTTAAAAATCAACTGCGAGGCAGTAAGATCGTAGACAATATTCTGTTTGACCCCAAGTTCGATTACATCGCCTTCCTTGGCATTGGGATCGAAAGCCGTAGCTGGCAAAGTTGGTACCTTTGGGTTAAAGGTGTATTTGGCAGTTCCGTCTACATGTGGTAACCCGATTGCTGTTGTTTCCCAGATTTTCTTTTGGGCCATTTTCAGATCAAGTTGCGAATTTTTAATATTCAGGTTGTTCTCCTGCGCAATCTTTAGTGCGTCACTGAGCGAAAGCCGGAGGGTATCCTGTGCAGTAGTGATCTTCACTCCTCCTAATGAGAGTAAAATCAACAAGATCATCTGACATTTTCTTGATAACATGTTTCCTTTTTTATTGGTTAATATTTTTTTTTAAATTCTCTAAAACTTCATTTTTCCTCATTTCGAAATAAGCAACCCCTTCCGGCGTAGAAATTGCACGGATATGGTTTTCGAATATTACCTTGAATAGCTCATCGAAGGTAACTTCGATCGTTTTGCATATTTCAGCAGAGGAATGGATTTCGACGAGGTAGTTCATATAGATGGCCACTACAGCATCAATGTTGATATCCTTTCTGTACAAACCCTCTTCGATTCCTTGCCCTAAATTAAACTTCATCGATTTCGATATATGCGCTAATTTTTTAGCATGGTGTTCATTAAACAGCGCTTCATAGTATTTCCGGAGTTCAAACATCAGCATTGGGTTAAAACGCCTCATCTCCTCATAAATCAGTAAACTCACGTTAAAAAGCACCTCGATCGCATTCGCATCTTCATTTCCAATGCGTTTTATATCTTCAACCCATTTCAGCATCTCATATTCAAATAGCTTTGCGATCAGGTCTTCTTTGCTCTTGACAAACCGATAAAGTGTCTTTTTGGAGATCCCCAGCTTGCGGCTGATATCATCCATATTAAGATTCTTAATCCCGAATTCAAAAAATAGCTCCTTAATCTGAAGGAGCAGTGGTCCGAACTTCTCATCCCGAGTATCTAATTCTTCATTCATTGGCAAATTCAATATCAATTTAATTCGACTGCAAAGAAGGGAAACATTTTTAACCCGGAACGTTTCCGCAATGTTAATTGTTTCTTAATTTTTGTTCAAAAGTAAATTCAGAAGTATCGACAACGAAAAGATTATCGGTGAACCCATCTAAAAAGTAGATGAATAGTGATTTTGAGTGGTTAAGTGTTTGTTTAAATCCAGATAACAGGATTTAATAAAATGAATTTCTGATTGCATGATTTTGGATTGTATTGAAACCTTCATCAAAGGCATTTTACTATAGGTATGTCTTAACCGGATTATTCGTGTGTAAAATTAAACTTCAGCACGATTTTGTGTCAAAAATTACAATGACAATCTAAGACCAAAGCGGTCACTCATCAGAATTCATTATTGGATTATCTTCTTCAATAAATAGTGGCAAAATTGGATTTCCAGCCGGTATTCTACCGATATTAACAACAGATTCACTTTTAACACAGCCAATACCAAATATTCTGAACTCCAAGCTATATGACGACACACTATTTTATTATAAACGATTTTATATATCTTATTTATATTTATGAATATATTTTTGCAAAACACTAATTCCATCATTGAATATGGCTTTTAGGTTTTATCGCATGGAGACCTAAAATCAATTTGAAAGCCAGATGAACAGAAGATGATATAACAGTTACTAAACTGTGCAAAATAACATTATCTACATTTAGAATATTACCAGGCCTAATTTAGAACCAAAATGTATTACTTTGATAAAACGGATTCAAATGCCGGGTCGAATTCTTATTTCTAACTAAATCCTCAGTAAGGATAACCAGAAAGGAAAATATTTATTAATACCTTGATTTACTACTTTATAAATAAACTTTAAATTAACATTTGTACAACTGAATTAGCATATAAATTAATAATATAAGCCACTAAAAAACGTTTTGCAATACACGTAGAACAAGTGCATTTGCATGATTGCCAAAGGTAAATACAGAAGTAAAATGAATAATGAATCGAAAACATTAATATAAGATCAGATCGTATTACAAAAAACATTAATCCTTTCTTATTTTTGCCATTAAATAAATATTAAATAATGTTAATCTAAATGGTAAGAAATTCTTAAATCTTTGTTTTCCAACATGAATAATGAATATTGATTAGCAGGATTTATTATTAACAAATTATTACAATTAGTCAAATTAGTTTTCAACTTTTAATTTCGAATCTTAAGTTTATGTATTTATGAAACAAATTAGACTTCGTTTTTCGCCAGGAAGAAAGTGGGCAGGACATTTCCTCTCCATGGCCCTTTTACTGGTTATGCTTTCGGGGATGGCATTTGCTCAGCAAATGACAATCACTGGGAAAGTAACGGATGAAACAGGCGCTCCTGTTCCCGGAACAACAATAATCGTCAAAGGAACAACAACGGGTATTGTGAGTGATATGGATGGCAATTATTCGCTAAGTGTTCCATCAAGTTCAAAAACCCTTGTTTTTTCATTCATAGGAATGAAATCGCAGGAGATTTTGATTGGTACACAGACTACTATTTCCGTTAAAATGGTTTCCGAATCCATCGGACTTGAAGAGGTGGTTGCAATTGGTTATGGTGTTCAGAAAAAGAAACTGGTTACCGGGGCAACTGTTCAGGTAAGCGGTGACAATTTGCAAAAAATGAGCACTACCAATGCCTTGAGTGCTTTACAAAGTCAATCTCCTGGTGTTCAAATTACACAGAGTTCTGGTCAGCCTGGTGAAGGCTTTAAAGTAACGATCCGCGGTTTAGGTACCATTGGTTCGTCGTCTCCTCTTTATGTAATTGATGGTGTGGCAGGTGGAGATATCAATGCTTTCAACACTTCTGATATCGAATCTGTTGACGTGCTAAAAGATGCAGCTTCTGCTGCAATTTATGGTGCGAGAGCTGCCAACGGCGTAGTTTTAGTTACTACTAAAAAAGGTAAAGCAGGAAAACTCTCGCTTACCTACGATGGTTACTATGGAGTACAGTATTCTGCCAAAATGCCTTCGTTACTGAATGCCAAAGAATATATGTCGATGATGGACGAAACTCGTTACAACGAAGCAAATCCTACTTACGACTGGGCAAATGTCCTTCCTGCAACACTCTATAATTCAATTATGGATGGTTCATGGCAAGGGACAAACTGGATGAAGGAGGCTTATAACGAAGCTGCTCCAACTCAAAATCATTCGTTCAATTTGGCTGGTGGCAACGAGCAGTCTAAATTTTCATTGGGATTTTCATACACTTCACAGGAAGGTATTTTAGGAAAACCTGTTCAGTCTCAATACGATCGCTATACGGCACGTATCAATTCTGACCATGTATTGTTAAAAAATAAAGAATTTGATGTCATCAAAATTGGTCAGACATTGAATTACAACTACAATAATAAATCAGGTATTGCTATCGGCAATATCTATGGTAATACAATACATGATTTATTGGTTGGTAATCCCTTGCTTCCCGCTTATGATGCAGATGGCAACTTCTATGATTATAACGACAAGTTAACGAATGGCTGGAACTTTGACGGCAATACCGGTAACCCGCTTGCTGCAACAGCTCTTTCCAACAGGGGTTTGAACCTCTCTAAAAATTATGCACTTCAGTCAAGTGCTTATATCGAAATCCAACCCATCAAAAATTTGATTTTCAGATCTCAGTTTGGTTATAAGATGACTGCTTCCGCTTATCGCTCATACGATGGAATCCGTCACTTGTCCAACACTTCGAATGTAACCCTTGATAATGTTTCTCAGAATGCAAGTTCCGGTCATAACACAACATTAGATAATACCTTAGCATATAAATTCAGAATTGCTGATCGTCATGAATTTGATGTTATGATTGGCCAGTCAGTTGAAAAATGGGGTATGGGTTCCAACGTAAGTGCAAGCGGTAATAATTCTATATTCCCTGGTTTATTTGCCAACGCATGGGTTGACAATACAAAACCTACGGTATTGTCACAACGTGGTGCAGGCGGTTCACCTTGGGGATCCGGCGCATTAGCTTCGTTCTTCGGACGTGCCAACTACAACTTCAAGGAAACTTATCTGGCCTCTTTCACCATGCGTGCTGATGGCTCTTCGAACTTTGCACCAGGTAATCGTTGGGGTTATTTCCCATCAATGTCTGCCGGTTGGGTAATGACCAACGAATCTTTTATGGACGGGACTAAAAACTATCTTGATTTTATGAAACTTCGTGGCAGCTGGGGACAGAATGGTAATGCAGCAATTGATAACTTCCAATATCTTTCTACGATAGCATTTGATACAAGCAACGGTTATTATTTCGGTGCCGACAAGTTAACTCAGACCGTTGGTGGTTATGCTGATATTTTGGCTAATCCTAATGTTAAATGGGAAACTTCTGAACAGTTAGACCTTGGTTTCGACGCACGTTTTCTGAAATCCCGTTTGAATTTAACATTTGACTGGTATAAGAAAGCTACTAAAGACTGGCTGGTAACTGCTCCCATTCCTGCTGTCTGGGGTTTGAACGCTCCTTCAGTAAACGGTGGAGATATCGAAAACAAAGGTTTTGAAGTTGCGTTGAGCTGGAATGAAAAATCAGGTGAATTCCAATACGGTGCATCTGTGAACTTAGCTCACAATGTAAACAAGGTAACTCGTATCGCCAATGCAGAAGGTATTATTCATGGTGATGGGAATGTCCTTAGTCAGGGTACTACAGAAATGTATCGTGCACAAGAGGGATATCCTGTAGGATATTTCTATGGTTACAAGACCGCCGGTGTATTCCAAAATTGGGATCAGGTAAGTAATGCTCCTGCCAAATATGCAGGTGCTCAGCCAGGCGACCTTATCTTTATCGACACTGACGGAGATGGTAAAATAACAGAAGATGACCGCACAATGATTGGTAATCCACATCCTGACTATACGCTGGGTCTGAACCTGAACTTTGCTTATAAAGGTTTTGATTTCAATATCACAGGTACCGGCGCTTTTGGACAACAGATTGCAAAATCATACCGCTCATTTGCTGATTCACCACTGCAAAACTATACGACTGAAATTTTTGGTCGCTGGACAGGTGAAGGAACCTCAAATAAATTACCTCGTCTGACTTCGGGTAGCAATACCAACTGGCAGAATATTTCTGACATCTATATTGAAGATGGCGATTATGTAAAAATTCAGAATGTTACTCTGGGATATGACTTCAAGAAAACATTCAAAAAATTGCCTTTCGGACAAGCCCGTCTTTTTGTAACAGCTCAGAACGTTTACACATTCACCAATTATTCCGGAATGGATCCTGAAATTGGTTATGGTTACGATAAAAGCTGGGTATCAGGTATCGACTTAGGTTACTACCCAAGCCCAAGAACTTATATGGTAGGTGTTAATCTTAAATTTTAATGAGATAACGAATATGAAAAAGATATTATATTTTGCAGCAACTGCTCTTTTATTCATGAGTTGTGAGAATTACCTCGATACAGAGAGCTACACCAAAAAGAATACCGGGAATTATCCCAAAACAGCAGATGATGCTATTCAGATGGTTACCGGTGTGTATGCCACATTAAATAAACCTGTAGCAAATTGTGGAAACACTTACTACTTTGCTTCAGAACTGGCATCGGACGATCGGTTTGGTGGTGGTGGTGAAAATGACAAAGACTTTCAGGTAGTAGACCACCTTTTGTACACGAATCTTGACCGTTTCAAAACATTCTGGTCCGATCGTTACTCTGGTATCAGCCGTGCCAACATGGCGATTGCGAACCTGGACAAGGTTGCCGATGAGACAATGAGAAATCAGCTGATGGGAGAAACACTTTTCCTTCGTTCGTTTTTCTACAATGAACTGGCAGAAATGTTTGGAAGCATTCCTTTGATTACCAATGTTCCCGCAACTGTAGGTGAAGCACAAGTGTATCCTGCACAAGCTTCTGCAGAAGAGGTTTATGGTTTTATTGCTGCAGGCCTGAAGGAAGCAATACGCATTATGCCTGCCAAAAAATGGAATGAAACTGTAACCGGAAACGGACATGTAACAAAATGGGCGGCTGAGGCTCTTTTGGGTCGTGTATTTCTATTCTATACCGGATTCTATCAGAAAGATGCACTTCCTTTAATGGGTGCTGACGGCAAGATCTCCGGTACCATTACAAAGGCTGAGGTAATTACAGGATTAGAGGATTGTATCGCCAATAGCGGACAAAGTTTGGTACCCGACTATCGTAGTCTGTGGCCTTATACCAATACCCTGTCAAAGAAAGATTATCCTTTTGCAAAAGATGCTCCTGCCTGGGTAAAAGACGGGACGAATCCTGAAACAGTATTTTCAATCAAATTTTCACATTTGGCAAGCTGGGCAACAACTACCGGTTATTCAAACCAGTACATGCTTTTCTTTGCTATTCGTAGCCATGGTGGCGCTAATCAGTACAAAGATGTTTACCCATTCGGACAAGGCTGGGGTTCTGGTCCTGTAAATCCAAAACTTTGGAACGAATGGAAAGCTGCCGAACCAAATGACCCACGTCGTGAAGCTTCTATCTTAGACGGTTCTAAAACTGCTGACTATATCTATGGTGCTGACAAACAAATGGAAGAATCGGGATATTGGGCGAAGAAAGTCATTGCCACAAAAGGTGCGAAATCATATAATGCAGATGGCACAATGAATGAACTTTTCAACAGCTTTACCTCTTCAACAGAGTATTACGGAGATGGTGCTGCTGATGACTTCCAGTTGTCTCATGAAATAGATCTTAATGTCATCCGCTTTGCCGATGTTCTTTTAATGCAATCTGAACTTGCCGGTACTGCAGACAACATGAATAAAGTTCGTGCCCGTTCAGGATTGCCTGCAGTAGGCTTTTCTCAGACAGCTGTTCGTAGCGAACGTCGTTGGGAACTTGCTTTCGAAGGAACACGCTGGAGTGATATCCGTCGTTGGAATATTGCAAAAGAAGCACTTTCTGCGCAGGTTGGCGCTGATATCTGGAATCGCGGTCTTGCGACTACGATGAAAAATCAGGGTGCTGGTTATGCAGACCGTTATAATGCAACAAAAGGTTTTATGCCAATTCCACAGTCTGAAATAGACCTTTCAAACGGCGTATTGAAACAGAATGCCGGTTGGGATGCTTCAGCACTATTTGTAAGTTGGAATGAGTAACCGGGATATTTTATTAAAAAGCTCAATATGAAAAATATGAAAAAGTTATTAATATACTCAACGTTTGCTGTTGCTTTGATGATGGTTGCTTGTGACCCGGCAGAGAAAAGAGACGTTTTATCGGGATCAATTACAGCAGCCGATTTGAATATCTCAGCTACCCCACAGGTGGTGAACGGTAAAAAATCGAATAAAATTGATCTGAACAGTGATGGTGTCGCCTGTCTTTCCTCATGGAATTATGGAAATGGTACAACCATTAGTACAAAAACAACCGTTGAACTGGTGCTGAAAGGTGCCAATGAGATCGTCTTTACAGGTTTGAATCATGATGGAACAACCATTACCAAAACCTTGACTGTACAGATCGACACATTGATCAACGTCCCTGCCGAATGGGGTTTGCTTTGTGGTACAGGAGAAAAAAGCTGGGTATGGGATAATACATCAGCTGATGGAGTTTGGGGCAATGGTGGCTATAAAGGAAATACTGCCCCGGGTTGGTGGAAAGTTTCTTTGACCCAGATGAACACCCAGGCTGGTGCTGAAGGTGAAGGCGCCGGATCTGAAATGGTTTTCTCCGTTAAGGGTTCTTCGCTTACAAAGAAAAGGACCGCTGGCGCAGCTGCTGCAGGCTCCTTCTCATTCGATATGTCTGCAAAAACATTGGACGATGCGAAAGCTGTTTGGGCAAAAGGTAAGTTAAAGACGAAGAACGTTACAGTTCTTTGCGGAATACAGACAAATGCTGGAAATGCGCCGGTCAATGAATACGACATTCTGAAATTGGATGCGGCTAAACTTGTTCTGGCATTTCCGGAACCCGGAGCTGGTTCTTGGGGAACCTGCTGGTTCTGGATGTTTAAGGCGAAATAATTCAGCTTAAAAAATCATTGAATTTTAAAGAGGACGGACAAATCAGTCCGTCCTCTTATTGCATATTCTATTCGTATTATTGCATATTGAAAAATGTGAACTGTTTTGATGTTTAAACCGATACGAAATACTGTCTGCATTCTACTTTTAATCCTGGCTGGTTGTCAGGGCGATCATCATTTCAGGATACAGGGTCAAATGCCAGACAAAACATATGAAGGAGAAGTCATCTACCTGGTGCCACTGGAAAAAGCGGTAAAAGAAAGGGTCGATTCTGCAATCGTCGTGAATGGAATGTTCACCATCGAGGGAGAGACCGACTCCAATGAGATTTTTATTATCAGGGCAAAACCGTTATTGAGATTTACACTTCAGGAATTGCTCGTTGTCAAAGAGCCTGGCGTGTTAAAAGTTAATATTGGAAATAGTAGTCGCACAGGTGGCACAGCTCTAAATGATTCCCTTCAAAAATGGAAAGAAAATAAAATGATGTCTGACAGTCTGTACTATCAGTTGCTTGGTAAATATAAAGCTGCAGATATAACATTACAATCAGGGATTAAAAAGAAAGCCGATTCATTAAATACTGCGAACCTGGATTTTAATTATCGGTTTGTTCGGAACAATCTTCATAATGTGGTCGGCAAATTTGTCAATAAAATAATGGGTGAATCTTTCTCACCTGAGCAACAAAAGAATCTTAACTTTAAATGATTATTAATCATACTTTCTGAATGACTTCTTACGAAAAAAAACAGTTTGGATTTGTGGCTATTGGTCTTACATTTCTGAGCTTTCTTTTTTTTCAGTTATTCTATCCTTACCACCTGTTTTTCAAAGAACAGATTCAGTTGTTCCTTTATACGCCGGACTATTTCCTTTCTTATTTCAATAAACCTGCATGGCTGACCAGTTATGCCGGTGATTATCTGACACAGTTTTTCTATCTACGTGGCGGTGGAGCATCAGTACTCACACTCCTGTTTTTAATTGAATGGCTCCTCGCCTCTTTTGTCATTAACCGGATTACGGTATCAAAAAATTCACCGCTCTGGGCCTTATTACCGGTTGGAATTGATTGGATACTATCCTGCGATTTATTACACCCGGTTTCTGTTACAGTTGGGTTTATCGCGACGCTGCTCCTTTTCCTGATTTACAGTACGATTTTGAACCGATGGTTATCCTTAATAGCAGGTGTGCTTATGGCCTTATATGGCTATCGGCTGATTGGAAGTTCATTTCTAATTTTCCCATTTTTGATATTGGCTTATGACTGGAAAAAAGAACCGTTCAATTGGGCGAAATATTTATTGATTGTTGCCACAGCCTTTTCAATTCCATTCTTATTTCGTTTTAATTATTGTCTCACTAATCTTCAGTCCTATATTTTTCCCGGGATGAAATGGCAAAGTATGCTTTTACCCGCTTTTTTGATGCTCGCACTTACTGGAGCTTTTTTGTTAAGGAGATTCGAAACGAGGTATCCTCAAATGATCGTTTCCACGCTTTCTATAGCTTTCATCGTATTGCTTTTTTTCGGAATAAAGGCGAATGCCAGTTCTTATTCTGAAAAAATTCTGTCGCTGGACAACGAATACAACTGGAGGAATAACGATCAGGTTATTGAGCTTTCGAAAAAATATGATTTAAAATCCCGGAATGCAACCTATTATACAAACATGGCTTTGGCAAAGAAAGGTCTGTTGCCTGAATATCTATTGGAATTTTACCAGCCAGCCACTTTCGGCTTAATATTACCTGTGGCACCCGACGAAAACTGGCAATCAATCTTCGTAAGCAATGAAGTATTTTTCCTGATGGGAGATATGAACCTTGCGCAACATTCGGCCATGCTCGGCAATACCTTTTCGCCTTACCAAAGAAGCTCACGAATGATCAAACGTCAGGCTGAAATCAATTTAATTAATGAAGATTCAGCCGCTGCCAACAAATATCTTCGTATACTAACCAAAACACGCTTCTATAAAAAATGGGCAGAAAGCCGTATGGTATTAAACCATGCTTCCGCTTCAAACAAATGGCTGACTGAAAAGCGCGCACAGCTTCCCATCACCGATACGTTACGTAAATCAAACGATTACCTGGCTTCGCTGAATTTTCTTGTCGGACAGCAACCCAATAACCTGGTGGCGCTCGACTATTTGCTTTGTTATCACCTGCTCAATAAAGATCTGAACGCATTCAGAAAGGCGTACGATCAATATGGACGGTTGGTAAAAAGACCGGTCCCATCTCTTTACAGCGAAGCATTGCTGATAAAACTATATTCCCTGCAGGCTTCGAAAGAAGAGTTCACAAGCTATTCCATTTCTCCCCAAAAAATAAATGATTTTGTTGCTTATACGCAATTGTACGATCAATCGAAGGGTGACTTAAATGTATTAAAAGAGCGCTTTGGAAAGTCGTACTGGTTTTATTATCATTTTGCCACAATTCAAAAAAAATGAGGCGATTTATTCTATCCACCTTTATTGCTTTAATCCTGATGTCGTGCAACAAGCCCGAAAATGTGAAGCTGGTTCATATTCTTCCGCCTGTTTATCCCGACTACACTGATGTGACCATTCCTGTGAATATCGCACCCCTTAATTTTCTGATGCGGAATGAGCCGGATAAAATGGTCGTGACCATTCAAGGCGACAATGATTCAATAACAGTGTATGGAACGCAAAAAATAGAGATTCCGATAATAAAATGGAAAACGCTACTTGCTTCGGAACAAGGGAAAAGTCTGTCTGTTACCGTTACAGCTTCCCTTAACGGACAATGGATAAAGTATGAACCGTTCTTCTGGCATGTAAAAAGCGACAGTATCAATTCATATCTGAGTTACCGGTTGATTGAGCCTGGATATGAAGTATGGAATAAAATACAATTGGTTGAACGTGATATTACGTCCTTTGATGAACACGTAATTGCAGACAACAACCTTACCGATGGCAATTGCATGAACTGTCATATCTACGGGAATCAAAATGCATCCCTTTCAATGTTTCATCTCCGGGGAAAAAATGGCGGTACGATCTTAAACAAGGATGGAAAACTCCGAAAAATAAACACAAAGGGAAATGGAATGATATCGAATGCGGTTTACGGGAACTTTCATCCCGATGGACGATTTGCAGTCTTCTCCACAAATATTATTATTCCTGAGTTTCATGCTTACCAAAGCGAGCGGCTCGAAGTGTACGACACCGCATCTGATATAGTTGTGATAGATTTGGATCATGACAAGGTCATCACCCAACCTTTTCTTTCCGATACAACCGCATTGGAGACTTTCCCGGTTTTTTCATCCGATGGAAAATGGATTTATTACTGCGTTGCAAAAAAAATGCCCTTGCCCGATAGTATTAAATCATTGAAATACAATATTTGTCGTGTGAGCTTCGATGCAAAGCAAGGAACAATTGGGTTAAAGGTTGATACGATTTGGAATGCTCAATTGATGAACGGTTCTGCCTGTCATCTGAAAACATCACCCGATGGAAAATACCTTCTTTTTACGGTAGCCGATTATGGAACGTTTCCCATCTGGCATCGCGAAGCAGATTTGCAAATGATGACCCTTGAAACCGGTAAAATTGATAGTCTGAAGGTTGTAAATGGTCCCAATTCCGATTCGTACCATAGCTGGTCGTCAAACAGCCATTGGTTTGTTTTTGCAAGTAAGCGCGATGATGGGATTTATGGAAAACCCTATTTCTGTTACATCGATTCATCAGGAAAGGCTTATAAACCGTTCGTATTACCGCAACGCGATCCATCGGTATATGATAACACGCTTAAATCGTTTAATATCCCTGAACTTTCGAAAGCCCCGGCACCATTTGATGCAAAGGACATTGAGAATATTTTCTGGAAACAGGAAGCTGAACAGGTGAAATGAATAAAATATTCCGTTAATTTTCAATACTTTCGCTAAAAATTAATCGGTTAGTGAATTCTATATTTTATGGAGGATTACATACAGTGATAACATTTTTAAATGAAGCTATTTTCGACCGATAAGTTACTTTCGCTGGCATTTGGCGTCATCGTATTTCTGTTTTTTGCCTTTTTATACCCGTTCCATCTGAATTACCAGGAGCAGTATCAGATGTTTTTGTTTACGGGCGATTATTTCTTCGGCTACATGGCTAAACCAGGCGGGATTTCTGACTATATCGGCAACTTCTTCACACAGTTTTTCTTTTACGCATGGGTCGGGGCGATTATTATTGCTTTCGCATTGACACTTCTGCAAAGAGCTGTCTGGCTGATCTCAAAAAGACAGGGCGCAAAACCGTTGTTTGTTCCACTCACGTTTATACCTTCCATCCTCTATTGGGGAATCCTTTGTGATGAAAACTATTTGTTTGGCGGGGCGGTTGCAATGCTGATTGCCACAGCCTTTATTTGTATTTATTCCCTGATTAAATCAATACCTTATCGTATTTATTTCGTTTTGATCTCTCTTCCGGTCCTTTATTGGATGACAGGAGGTGCCTTCATGCTGCTTCCGGTTTTTGCTATTTTAAAAGAGAGTCTTATGCACGAAATGAAAAAACTGCACCTGACATTCTTTGCAGCCGGATCTGTTTTGCTCTCTTTAGCGCTTCCTGTACTCAGTAAATACTTATATCTTCAGTATCCAATGAGTCAGGTCTGGCTGGGAACCAATTTTTTCCGTTTCCCTGTAACCATTCCTTTTACAATCGGGTTAATTGGTCTGCTGATTGTGGTGATTCCTTTCATTCTGCGTTTTCTTACCGGGCAGATGAAACCAAAGAGGCCTGTTTTTATTATTGCGGCACAGGTGATCGCCTTGCTGATTATGGGTTACCCGTTTATTAAAAGGGCAGCCGATATGGAGAAGGAAGAGGTGATGGCATACGATTTTAATGTGCGAATGCGGAAATGGGATCGTGTGATAAAACTTGCCGACAGGAACCCACCTTCAAGTCCGCTTTCGGTCACCTGCCTGAACCTGGCACTTGCAAAAGAGGGATTGCTTGCCGAACGGATGTTTTATTATTACCAAAATGGTGTTGACGGACTACTTCCCGATTTTACACGCGATTTTACGATACCAATGATCGCCGGTGAAGTCTATTATCACCTCGGGTTTATAAATACAGCACAGCGGTATGCTTTTGAAGCGATGGAAGCTTTACCCGACTATCAAAAAAGTGTACGTTCGGTGAAGCGTTTGGCCGAGACCAACCTGATAAATGGTGATTATGCCGTCGCTGAGAAGTATTTTCATTTGTTGCAAAAGACATTCTATTACAGGGGTTGGGCGACAAAAGCACTGTTAACGATGAAAGACGAAAAATCGATTGCCCAACATCCCGAATGGGGATTATTGCGTCAGTTCCGCACAAAGGAGGACTTTCTTTTCAGCGAAGGTGAGAAAGATATGATGCTGGGTGTGTTGTTCAATCAAAATAAAGAGAATAAAATGGCCTACGAATACCTGATGGCCTATTGTTTACTCAATAAAGATCTTCAACATTTTATGCAATACATTCCGTTGGGGAGATCACTTAACTACAAGGCAATTCCAAACAGTTACCAGGAAGCATTGATGTATGTGTGGGAGACGACAAATAACGACCCTGCAAAGGAAATCCCCTATCAGATGAATCCCATAACCTTACAACGAATGAAAGCTTTCGAAAGGGTCAGTCCAAACCATAGCAATCCAGATCCAACGCAGTTTGACGCGTTCTCAAATACCTATTGGTACTATCTTCAATTCAGAAAATAAAAAAATGAACAAATACAATATCATATATTTCCTCTTTCTTCTGCTGACGCTCTCATCTTGCAACGATAAGGTGTCGCCAACAGAAGTATTGAAAGAAAAACCAGCGCTTTTTCCAGATTATGTGGGCGTCACCATTCCTGCTACTATAGCGCCTTTAAATTTTAAGGTAAAAGAAGATTATACTGCGATAGATGCGGTAATTGAAGGGCGAAACAGTGAAGTAATCCATATTCAGGATGGGAAAGAGATTTGCATTCCCGCCGATAAATGGACGAAGATGCTTGCCAATTCCAAATCAGATAGCATTCGGATAACAGTTTCCATCCGGCAACACGACAAATGGAAACAATATGCCCCGTTCTCAATCTATGTGAATGTAGCTCCGATTGATGAAGGCCTGGTCTACCGGTTGATTGCGCCAGGATATGAAGTCTATAGTAAAATGGGTATTTACCAGCGAAATCTTTCAGGTTTTGAACAGACCCCCATCGTTGAGAACACGCTGATTCCCGGAAGCTGTGTAAATTGTCACGCTTTCCGCCAGGGGAACCCGAAAGATATGAGCTTTCATATCAGGGGTAAAAAAGGGGGTACCGTATTATTATCAGATGGGAAGATGAGCCTTTTTAATACGAAGACCGCCAAAACAATATCGAACTTTGTGTATCCGTTCTGGCATCCGTCGGGTAATTATATTGCCTATTCGGTCAACAGTACGCACCAGGTTTTTCATGCATCGAAAGATAAAAGAGTTGAAGTTGCTGATGCCGCTTCGGATGTTGTTGTGTACGACATTAAGAAGAACCAGGCGATCATTTGTAATAAGCTGATGCAGGACAGTGTATTCGAAACGTTCCCCTCTTTTTCTGCAGACGGCCGAACCCTTTATTTCTGTAGCGCCGCTTTTAAAAAAATGCCGGCCGAATACAAAGAAGTAAAATATAATCTTTGCAGCATCTCGTTTAATCCCGATAACGGAACCTTTGGAGACCGAATTGATACGGTTTACAATGCAACAGCACAGAATAAAAGTGTCACATTTCCGCGGCCTTCGCCTGATGGGAAATTTATCATGTTTACCTTAATCGATTACGGGAATTTCTCAATCTGGCACAAAGAAGCCGATCTTTATTTGCTTGATCTGAAAACAGGAATTACACGTCGGATGGATGAAGTGAACAGCGATGATACCGAGAGTTACCACTCCTGGTCATCAAACGCAAAGTGGTTCGTTTTTAGCAGCCGACGGATCGATGGATTATATACAAGACCTTTTATCGCTTATATGAATGAAAACGGGCAGGCCGGAAAACCATTTTTATTGCCTCAGAAAGATGTCGGATTTTACGACCGGTTACTTTATTCCTTTAATATTCCTGAATTTGTAAATGCCCCAGTCGATTTGAATATCAACGAACTCGAAGAAAAGATGGCCGCTACACCTACCGATGTTTCATTCAGAGAATCAAATTAAAAGCCGGTTTAAAAAATTCAAGTTGCCGTAAATATGGATAGGGTCTGCTGAAAAACCCGGTTACCAGGATTTTCTATTTTCCGTAGGAAATAAATCTCAATAGAGAATATGGAAGATAGATAGTTTGCCCATAGGGCATTAAAATTCATCTGTTCATGTCTATCCCCGACGGGGAATAAATTATCTCAAAATCTTGAAGGGATTTAATTTGAATAACCCTCAATGAATTGAAAATCAGCGAAGCTAAATTGGGGGAGAAGAATCCGATCACAATCGGAGCCCTGAATTGAAAATCGACGAAGTCAAAGGGTTCAATATCTATATCTTAAAAATGTTCAACCCGCTTCGGGTTGGTGTCGCG
>JBBRZE010000041.1:0-43503 GCA_038236995.1 Bacteroidales bacterium
ATTCAATGTTGAAATTGAAATGATTTGCCACTGGCTAAAGCAGGAGTCAATTCAATGTTGAAATTGAAATGATTTGCCACTGGCTAAAGCAGGAGTCAATTCAATGTTGAAATTGAAATGATTTGCCACTGGCTAAAGCAGGAGTCAATTCAATGTTGAAAATAAAATGAATTGCCACTGGCTTCAGCCAGTGGAAGAAATGTTTAATACAGATCGGCTTTAGCCAAAATAATTTCAATTAAATTTCAGAATGGCTAACAAAGTTCAATGATGTAAGTTCTTTCAGAGGGTATTCCTGTCTCTGTTTTTTCAATATAACTTATATTTTTTCTAAAGGCATGATAAATTGATCTTTTGCACCCACTGGTAAAAGCGAGTTGTAATTCATTTCGGGAAAGATCCATACTATATTTGGCCTTCGCCAAAATAATCTTAATATAAAACAATTCGTCTGTTGGTCTAAACTATCCTTCCTCCCCAGACCCCATTTAAACCTTTTACATCCTTCGCTGTTAAACTTCCATTCATCTTTGCTAAATCGAGATAGTACTGTTTTTTTCAGAGAGAAGCGAAAGTCCCGTTAAAACCGAAACTTTCGCTTCTCTTTATAGAACAACTTTACTTGTTTCAACGTAAAGCAGATCATCTGTATCCTATCGGGATAACGGATAAACGACTAAATACGATCAATTCTTAGAAATCGTGCAACGTTTTTGCAATTCGTTGCACATTAAATTGAATACAATGGAAAGAAGATCATTTGTAAAAAACTCGTTGATTTCCGCTGCAGGTTTATTTTTAACCAAGGACTTATATAGTAATACCCCATCAGCTGTATATGGTCATCATGAAATGAAATATAGCCTTGATAAAAACTGGGGAGCGCTCAATCCGGAAAAAACACCGGTGAATGATTGTCATGAAATGATCCAGGATGCGAAGGGAAGAATTCTGCTGCTGACCAACGAGATCAAAAATAACATCATCATATACAACAAAAGCGGAAAACTCATCGGTACGTGGGGAAGTGAATTCCCCGGTGCACACGGACTTACGGTTCAGCATACCGGAAAGGAAGACCTTTTATTCATCACGGATACCCAACGGCACCAGGTCTATAAAACCACAATTGATGGCCGGATACTGCTGACAATAGATCCGCCACCTGACATCCCTGCCTACCAAAAGAGGGAGGCATTTGTGCCGACAGAGACCACCGTGTTGGAAAACGGTGAATTTTATATCGCTGATGGATATGGCGCGCAACACATTTTGCACTATGAGGCGGATGGCCGGTTGAAAAATTCTTTTGGCGGAAGAGGCGATGGCGATGAATTTTTTGACAACGCCCACGGCATTTGTATCGACTACCGCAACACCACGCCCACGCTAATTATCACCGACAGAACACGGAATGCATTTAAAAGATTTTCGCTGGATGGAAAATTAATCGAAATCATTCACCTGCCCGGCGCTTGTGTTTGCCGGCCTGTGATAAAAGGAGATTACCTGTATGCTGCCGTTTTAAGGTCGCCAAATCTCGATAACATCAATTCAGGTTTTGTAACCATCCTGAATAAAGAGAATAAAGTGGTCTCAAACCTGGGTGGCTCTGAACCTGTTTATCAGAATGGTAAACTGACCCCGCTTTCGCAGACCGATCAGATTTTTATTCACCCGCACGATGTCTGTGTTGACGACGAGGGGAATATTTACGTTGCGCAGTGGGCATCGGGAAAAGTCTATCCCTATAAATTAACGAAAGTGTGAGCGAATAAAGCCTCATCGCATTTATAGTACATGAAGTATGAAAAAATATATCTCCATTGGAATTATTGTCATCGGTGTTGCCGGACTTATCGCTGGGATAACCTTTTTCTCAAAGGATAAAAGGGAATCCATGGAAGAGAGGATATCCTATAACCGTGATATTCGTCCTATCCTTTCCGACAAGTGCTTTACCTGTCACGGTCCTGATGCCAACAAAAGAAAAGTTGGCTTGAGATTGGATTTACCTGCGGGCGCTTTTGCCGAACTTCAAAAATCAAAAGGACAATACGCAATAGTACCCGGTTCTCCCGAAAAAAGTGAATTAATAAGACGCATTGAATCAAACGATCCTGCGATCCTGATGCCTTTACCCGAAAGTCACCTTCAGAAGCTGACGCCTGCGGAGATTGACATTTTTAAAAAATGGATTAAAGAGGGTGCTAAATATGAAAAGCACTGGGCATTTGTGGCTCCCCTAAAAGCTCCTCTGCCCGAAGTTGATGATAACAGTTGGGCAAAGAATGAAATTGATCACTTCATCCTGGATAAAATGGAGAAGAAAGGCTACACGCCAAATCACAAAGCCCCGCGCGAAACGCTGATAAAGCGGGCATTTGCCGATATTACAGGTCTTCCGCCAACCTATAAGGAGTTGAAAGACTGGGAAAGTCTTTCAGATGAAAATTGGTACGATCAATTATTGGATAAACTTTTGCAAAAACCGGCTTATGGCGAAAAGATGGCCATCTTATGGATGGACCTGGCGAGATATGCTGACTCTTACGGTTTCCAGGATGATAATATCCGGTCGCAATGGCCCTGGAGAGATTGGGTTATTTATGCATTCAATAAAAATACACCTTACGATCAGTTTTTGACCGATCAGATTGCCGGTGATTTATTGCCCCAGGCGACCAAAGAAAATATTCTGGCGACTGCTTTCTTCAGAAATCACAAGTACACCGAAGAAGGTGGTGTGATTGAAGAAGAGTACCGCGTTTCGTATAATATTGATAAAACAAGAACCTATGGCAAAGCCATTCTAGGTGTCACGATCGAATGTGCGCAGTGCCACGATCATAAATACGACCCATTTTCACACAAAGACTATTACCAGTTGTATGCATTCTTCAATGTAAGCAAAGAAAAAGGGTACGAAGGGGATGTCAGCCAGTCGACGCCGGCTAAGAATCCGAAGTTGCTGATCAAAAATGAGGATATAAAAACGGCGCTGAGTTTTATTAATGCTGTTGATACAACGACGTTGCAAGTTTCGGTAATGGGTGACAGTTCAGCACAAAGACCCACCTATATTTTAAACCGGGGGAGTTACGATGCACCCGGTACTGTAAAAGTGAGACCAACTGCACTTGAATCTATTATGCCTTTTGATACACTAAAATACCCTCGTAACAGATTGGGCCTTGCACAATGGACAACGAATAAGGAGAATCCGTTAACCGCACGTGTGTTCGTTAATTTTATTTGGCAGGATATCTTTGGAAAAGGGATCGTCAAAACTTCCAGCGACTATGGTTTACAAGGTGAACTGCCTTCGCATCCTGAATTATTGGATTGGCTGGCGGTGGATTTCATGGAGCACAACTGGGATATAAAATACCTGGTTAAAAAGATACTGACAAGCAATACCTATTGTCAATCCAGCGAAATAAGCTCAAAAAAACTGGAACAGGACCCTGAAAATGTATATTATACACGATTTCCGCGCCTCCGGTTTAAAGCAGAAATCATTCGTGACTGGGTTTTAAGCAGCAGTGGCTTGCTGAATACAAAAATCGGTGGTCCAAGTGTCAAACCCTACCAACCGAAAGGCGTATGGGAAAGCACCACCTCAGGTCGCGGAGTATTGGCAACCTATAAACAAGATCACGGACCATCGCTATACCGCCGGGGCTTGTACACCTTTATCAAACTAACTGCTCCCCCACCGGGAATGATGGTTTTTGACGCGAGTAACAGGGACCAGTGTGAAGCAAAACGATCGAGCACGAACACACCATTACAGGCATTAACAATGCTGAATGACCCCACAATTCTGGAAGCATCAAGGGTTCTGGCAGAAAATATTTCAATCAATTCGGGAAGTCTTGAGGATAAGATAGATCAGGCATTTGAATCAATTCTTATTCGCAAGCCCTCTAAATTTGAAAAAAAGAAACTGGTTGATTACTGCGAGAAGCAAAAAGAATACCTGGAGGCTCAGCCAGGTTTATTAAAACAGACACTGGAAGTTGGCGAATTTGAGCATCCAAAACAAAAGTACGATCCGGCAGAAACAGGTGCTTTAATGAAAACAATTCTTATCATCTATAATCTCGAGGAAGCAATCACAAAGTCATAAACAGCACGATGGAAGAACATTTAGAACATGGATTGAACCAAAACAGGCGAAGGTTTTTATCAAAACTAAGCCTTGGAATTGGTGGCCTTGCTTTGGGATCATTAATGATACCCGGGTTATTTGATGGGAAAAACGAAGAAGAACTTTTCTCGAATGTGCTTCCGAATTTTGCCCCCAAGGCAAAACGGGTGATCTATCTTTTCCAGAACGGGGCTCCTTCGCAATTGGATTTATTTGATTATAAGCCAATGCTTCAGAAAATGCATGGCGAAGAATTGCCGGCAAGTATCCGAATGGGACAGCGACTCACCGGCATGACAGCCAACCAGGCAAAATTCCCGTTGGCAGGAACGAAATTTAATTTCTCACAACATGGCAAAAACGGTGCCTGGTTTAGTGAAACGATTCCCCACATTGCCAGCATCAGCGATGACCTTTGCATTGTTCGTTCCATTTTTACGGAAGCAATTAATCATGATCCCGCACTTACTTTCTTCCAGACAGGTGCGCAGGTTGGCAACCGGCCCAGCATGGGCTCCTGGATAAGTTACGGATTGGGAAGTGAAAACAAAAACCTTCCCGCATTTTGTGTGTTGCTGAGTAAAGGGAAAGGCAACGGACAAGGGGTCTATTCTAAATTATGGTCCAACGGCTTTCTGGATTCAATACACCAGGGCGTTCAATTCAGTAGTGGAGAAGAACCAGTCAAGTACTTAACAGACCCTGATTTCATAACGCGCCCGGATAAAAGAGCCATGCTTGATGAAATTGCATCCTTAAACGAGGAAGCTTACAAAAACATCGGTGATCCTGAAATTGTGACCAAGATAAAACAATACGAATTGGCCTACCGGATGCAAATGGCGGTCCCTGAAATAACTTCCCTACAAAACGAACCCGAATCGATCATTAAAATGTATGGGCCGGAATGCTTATTGCCTGGAACCTATGCCGCAAACTGCCTGCTGGCCCGTAAATTATCAGAGAATGGCGTCCGTTTTGTACAATTGTATCACCAGGGATGGGATTCACATGGAAATCTGCCGAAAGAATTGGAAGGTCAGTGTAAAGATGTTGATCAGGCCTCTGCGGCACTGGTAAAAGACTTAAAACAGCGCGGCTTGCTGGATGAAACTCTTGTGATATGGGGAGGGGAATTTGGCAGGACCAACTATTGCCAGGGTGCTTTGTCAAAAGAAAATTACGGCCGCGATCATCATCCAAGGTGCTTTACGATCTGGATGGCAGGTGGAGGCGTAAAGCCAGGTGTTTTTGGCGAAACCGACGAATTTGGATACAACATCACCAAAATGCCGGTACATGTTCATGATTTTCATGCCACGGTGATGCATCTGATGGGTATCGATCATGAGAAATTCACGTTCAAACACCAGGGAAGGCGTTTCAGGTTAACCGATGTTGCTGGCAATGTAGTAAGGGATATAATTAGCTAACTATGAGCGAGAAAAAAATTCATCAGATACTGGAATTATGCTTATGGTTTTTAAATCCGATCTTAATCCTTCTTGCCATTTATATCAATGAAATTCACCTGGATCTATTCCTGCAATGGATCGGCAAGTTTCATCCGTTGATTCTCCATTTCCCGATCGTATTTGGGATACTGATCGTTACTTATTTTCTGTTCTTTCAGCACCGGAGAATACCAAAAGATACAGAGAAACTGATACTGACCATTAATGCCTTCATCGCTGTAATTGTCGCCATATGTGGACTTTTACTGTCTAAACAGAGTTCATACGACAGCGGGATCATTAATTTCCATAAATGGGGCGGTATTGCAATTGCTTTCCTAAGTTGGGTTTTGGTATATACACCTAACTTAGAAATCCGCTTAAAGAAGTTAATTGCACTTGTATTCTTCACGGTACTTATGGGCGCTTCTCATAAAGGAGCACAACTTACACACGGCATCAATGTTCTGGACTTCCCGAAACCCTCC
Organism: Bacteroidales bacterium; assembly: GCA_038236995.1. GTDB lineage: Bacteria > Bacteroidota > Bacteroidia > Bacteroidales > Prolixibacteraceae > JAAFHB01. Next base: position 6,096 of record JBBRZE010000041.1, read on the forward strand.
GAACCTGTAAAGCAAAGCACACTCACCGATAGTACAGCAACTGTTTATGAGGTTGGAATAGCCCCTGTTTTGGCACAAAAATGTATCAGTTGTCACGGTGCAGAGAAAATGAAAGGAGATCTGCAACTAAATACGCCAGAGAATATTCTAAAAGGCGGCAAAAACGGGAAAGTACTTCAGGGTGATTTGAAGGGAGTAGCCCTGTTATTTGAAAGAATTCATTTACCGCAATCGGACGAAAAACATATGCCGCCTGATGGCAAGTCGCAACTCACTACTGACGAAATCGCCATTTTAGGTAAATGGATAAAAGGTGGTAGCCATTTCAAAATTAAATTAAATGAATTGGCTAAGGATGACAGCTTGCGTGTTCTGATTGGCAAGTCAATGCTTTCAGATAATCAAACGGTGGAACCAAAAACGAATCTTCCTGATCTGAAAGAATTCAATTCAAATTATTGCACTGTAAATTACTTATTCAACGGATCAGATGATGTAGAGGTGAATTTCTTTCAGGGACGATTCTTTGATAAAGAGAACTTAAAGAAACTGACTAAAATTAAAGGACAGATTGTAAGCCTTAATATGCAGGGAATGCCCGTTGCAAAAGAGGATCTGAATACAATTACCCAATTCACGAATCTGCAGAAGATTAATCTGAACTATACAGGACTGGATATGGCCTCACTCGAGATTTTGAAACCGATGACACATCTTCGTATAGTTTCAATATGCGGTATAGATTTCAACGAAGCAAGTCTGAATAAATTCCTGGATCAGTCAAATTTCTCATCTGTAAATATCTGGTCAAACAATACTGATAAAAAAAAGGTGGAAAGAATCGTTTCGAAATACCCCGCCATTAAGATCATTGCCGGAGATAATATGGAAGATGAGCTTGTAAAGATAAGTACACCCTCCATTGAACAAGACTCATCTATCATATCAAACCATCTGGATGTCAACTTAAAGCATTTGTTAAAAGGTACGGTGATTCGATATACAACTGACGGTACAGACCCTGATAGTCTTAATAGTATCGGGTATTCAAAACCATTCAGGCTTTCAGGCAACACCGTTTTAAAGGTAAAAGCATTCAGACCTGGTTGGATCAGCAGTGACATTGTCCAAAGAACCTTTTACAAGTCGGAGATACATCCTGACACGATCTATTTTATAACAAATCCTGATCCGAAATATATGGGTATCGGTGCCAAAACATTAATAGATTATGAATTAGGAGAATCAAATTCTTCGAATGGAAAATGGCTGGCTTATAAAGATGCTGATATGGAATTTGTGATTGGGTTTAATAATGCCCGGCAATTATCTGAAGCGCATTTTAATACACTTGTAAATATTGGCGGTTATATTTTCCCGCCAACCACAATTTCAGTGCAGGGAAGCAATGATGGTAAGACGTTTAAAAACATTTCTGAAGTCAAATTCCCTGGAATTACTAAAAATGAGTCCGGAGGTGTGAAAACTTATAGTTGTGAATTTCCAAAACCGACGTCGTTCAAATATTATAAGTTTATCGTTTCCAATGTCAAAAAATTGCCGGCATGGCACGCTGGTAAGGGAACTCCGGCGTGGATTTTTACGGATGAACTTTTTCTAAACTAGTTGAATAAAAAAACGGGTACCGATTGGTGCCCGTTCTTAATTTTAATATTCAAGTTGATTAAGCCAAAAGTGCTTTCACCTGGGTATAGATATTTTCGGCAGTAAAACCAAGTTGTTTATCGAGAACCTCATACGGAGCAGAGAATCCGAAAGAACTCAAACCCCAGATAGCACCCGAATCACCTACAAGTCCGCGTAACGTGATTGGCAGACCGGCTGTCAAACCAAATTTAGGGACATTGTGCGGTAAAACACTTTCCTGATAAGCTTTGTCCTGATCACGAAAAAGTCCTTCCGAAGGGGCAGAAACAACGCGAACGCCAAGTCCGTCACGCTCGCGCAACAAGACAGCGCCTTCGACAAGCGAAGCAACTTCAGAACCTGAAGCAACCAAAATGACTGCCGGATTTTCGCACGCTTCAACTGTGTAAGCACCTTTCGCTGCCTGTTTGGCCTCTTCATAGCGACTTGTTTTAGCAGGCAAGTCCTTGATGTTCTGACGCGAAAGAATAAATGCCGTCGGTGTGCTTGTATTTTCAAGTGCCAATTGCCATGCAACTGTGGTCTCCTGCGCATCAGCAGGGCGCAATACCAGAACAGAATTTTCACCATGATGGTTTTTAAGACTTTCCATCAAACGGATCTGTGCTTCATGTTCAACCGGTTGGTGAGTTGGACCGTCTTCACCGACACGGAAAGCATCGTGTGTCCAGATATATTTAACCGGCAATTCCATCAGGGCGGCCATACGTACGGCAGGTTTCATATAATCGGAAAATACAAAGAAGGTACCGCAGGCAGCAATGATTCCGCCATGAAGAGCAATACCGTTCATTACCGCTGCCATTGTGAGTTCACAAACACCTGCCTGAAGGAAGGCACCTGTAAAGTCACCGTTTTTAAAAGCATGGGTATTATTCAGGAATCCGTCCGTCTTGTCAGAGTTTGAAAGGTCAGCCGAAGCGACAATCATATTGTCAATTTCTTTGGCAAAAGCGGCAAGAACAGTCGCCGAAGCGTTACGTGTTGCAGCTCCTGCTTTCTGAACGATTTTAGAATAGTCAAATTCAGGGGCCTCACCCGTCAAAAATTGGTCAAGTTTGTCGGCCAGTTCAGGATTAGCAGCAGCCCATGCATCTTCTTCGTCATTTTTGGCATTTGCCCATGCTTTTAATTCCTCTGCACGTTTGGCATACAATTCAGCAACTTCAGGGAAGATCACAAACGGACGTTCGGGATCGCCACCCAGGTTGGCAATTGTCTTTTTGAATGAAGCACCGGCATGCGTAAGAGGTTGGCCATGTGTTGAACATTGGCGTTCAAAACTTGATCCGTCCTCTTTAACAGCCCCTTTGCCCATTGTCGTTTTGCCAATTATGATGGTTGGCTTAAGTTTTTCATCAATTGCAGTCCGAAGGGCGCCACGAATAGCATCCGCATCGTTTCCGGCAATTGTTAAAACATTCCAGCCCCAGGCTTTGTACTTCATTTCAGTATCTTCAGCCGTAACAGCATTGGTATTTGTCGAAAGCTGAATATCGTTTGAATCGTAAAACATGATCAAGTTATTCAGTCCCAGATAACCGGCCAGACGACCCGCTCCCTGCGAAATTTCTTCCTGAACACCTCCGTCAGAGATAAAGGTATATGTTTTATGAGCCATCCATTCTCCAAAGCGTGCAACTAAAAAACGTTCTGCGATCGCAGCTCCAACAGCCATTGTATGTCCTTGTCCGAGCGGTCCGGAAGTGTTTTCAACACCACGTTCCGGTTCAACTTCAGGATGTCCTGGTGTTGCGGAACCCCATTGGCGAAAGCCTTTCAGATCGTCGATCGAATAGTTTCCGGCGAGAGCCAGTACAGAATAGAGCATCGGAGACATATGTCCCGGATCAAGGAAAAACCGGTCGCGGAACGGCCAGGTCATCTCGCTTGGATCATATTTCAAAAATTCGGTAAAGAGGATATTCACATAGTCGGCTCCACCCATTGCACCTCCGGGATGTCCCGAATTTGCTTTCTCAACCATTGCAGCCGAGAGAATGCGAATGTTGTCTGCCGCTTTGTTTGTTACTGAATTACTCATTTTAATATTGTTTGGATATGAATTGTATGATTTGTTATTGCCTATATTAAACAGGGTTTTATCATGGCATGAACAGTAATTAAAAGGCTATTGTGACAGTCAATACTGTCATGCATGCTCCACGTTCTTCCCTGCCAAGTTTCATTTTCATTTCAGAACCCTGACCATAAATACACCATCAATTGATTTCATCTGGCTAACAATTGCGTCAGAAAGGCTCTCATTGTTGATGTCAATGATATTGTAGGCAATATCTCCCCTGTTTTTATTAAGCATGTTATCAATATTAATTCCGGCCTGGGCCAGGATGGTGGTAATCTGGCTGATAATATTGGGAACATTTTTATTGGTGATCAGAAGACGAGTTCCGCCATTCCGCTCCATTTCGGCAGCAGGAAAATTAACTGAGTTTCGTATATTTCCGTTTTCAAAGAAATCGCGTATCTGTTCAGCTGCCATGATTGCGCAGTTCACTTCTGATTCACCAGTGGAGGCGCCCAGGTGAGGAATGGCAATTACTTTATCCTGCTTAAGAAGTTCAGCATTAGGAAAGTCAGTAAAATAAGCACCTACTTTTTTAGCTTCGATGGCAGCTTTTATGTCAGCATCTAGGACCAGCTCACCACGGGCAAAGTTTAGGATTTTTACTCCGGCTTTCATCAGCTTTATTTTATCAGAATTGATAAAACCAGTCGTCTCTGCCAACAATGGCATATGCAGTGTAATAAAATCAGCCTGGGCTAAAATTGATTCAATACTGCTCGCACGGATAATATCGTGGTGCAAATGCCAGGCATGATCAACCGTAATATAAGGATCATAACCAATTACCTTCATCCCGAGTGATTGTGCAGCATTAGCAACCAACACGCCAATGGCTCCTAGTCCCATGATGGCAAGTGTCTTTCCTTTGATTTCACTTCCGGCGTAACATGATTTGCCTTTCTCGACGAGTACAGGTACTTTTTCTCCCTCTCCGGAAATACTCTTTGCCCATTGTACACCACCAATGATGTCGCGTGAGGCTAACAACAGACAGGCAATTACCAACTCCTTTACACCGTTGGCATTGGCGCCTGGCGTATTGAATACGACAATTCCTTTTTCAGTACATTTAGCGATGGGAATATTATTCACTCCGGCTCCGGCACGTGCAATCGCCTTTACAGAAGACGGAATCTCCATGTCGTGCATACTAAAACTGCGTAAAACAATGGCATCCGGTTCAGCAATTTCACTTGCAATTGTGTAGGCTGATGCAGGAAAAACCTGAAGACCTTCCTGGTCGATCTTGTTAAGCGTCTGAATTTTATACATATCTAACTGATTTTGGATTGGATAATTTTTCAGTCACAAATATCACAAAAAAGTAGCGGTTTATCCCTGTCTGTATGTGAAATTTTAATTATTTTGTTGAAATTAAACGAATAATCCCAATTTTTAACCTAAAAAAATCCAGTATTTATTGGCCTTGTCCTTCAATATTCTGTAATTTTGCGTACTTTTTGATATTCAAGGTCAAAAGTTTTAAAACCAATATAATGGAATTATTAGATCAGATAAAAGATAGAGCGCGCACACTGCAAAACAGAATTGTTCTTGCCGAAGGGACTGAGATGCGCACCCTTAGGGCAGCCGAAATTGTCCTTAAAGAAAAATTGGCCAGAATTATACTTCTGGGAAATCCGCAACTGATTGCAGAATTAACTCAAAAAGAGGGAATTGATATTTCAGGAGCTGAAATCATTGATCCATTGAGCAATGCTAAACGGCAGCGTTATGCCGAAATGATGGTTGAAATCAGAAAAAGCAAAGGTCTAACCATCGATGAGGCCCTTAAATCGTTAAACAATCCGCTTGTTTTTGGTCCGATTATGATTAAAGCCGGTGATGCCGACGGAGAGATTGCAGGAGCTATTAACGCTACCGGAGATGTTCTTCGCCCTGCCCTTCAGTATGTTAAGACATTGCCTGGTGTAAGTGTGGTTTCAGGCGTATTTTTTATGCTGTTCAAAAATAAATCGATCGGTGATAATGGGATTTTAGTATTTGCTGATTGTGCTGTAATGCCAGATCCTGATGAAAAACAATTGGCCGAAATTGCTGTCACGACCGCTAAAACAGCCAAAACAATTGCCAATATTGAACCACGTGTTGCAATGCTTTCATTTTCAACAAAAGGGAGTGCAAAACATGCATTAGTTGATAAAGTAGTCAATGCAACAAGAATTGCCCATGCGATGGCTCCGGAACTGATGATTGACGGCGAAATGCAACTTGATGCAGCATTGAATGAAGAGGTTGGTCAACTCAAATCCCCCGGAAGTCTTGTTGCCGGTAAAGCTAATATTCTTGTATTTCCCGGACTTGAGGCAGCCAATATCGGATACAAACTTGTACAGCGACTCGCAGGTGCGGAGGCAATCGGACCTATCCTACAAGGGATGGCTGCACCAATTAACGACCTTTCAAGAGGTTGTTCTGTCAGCGATATTGTAAATATGGTTGCAATCACAGCAACGCAGGCAGGATAAGGATTGATTCATTAGCACTTCAAGTGATTGTATATCCTTGAAACAGTTACAAAGTGAATCTATCCATTATAAAAAATTTCATATTAGAACAAAAACATAAGAATTTCTGGAAATGGAAAACATGATTATTGAGCCCATCGAGAATTTTGGTTTAAGTAAGAAGCGGCAACAGCGGACGCTTTTCTCTAAAATTGGAGTAGTAGGGTGTGGTAAAGACGGACAAAATATTGCACGGATTGCAAGTGCGAATGGAATGGAGGTTGTATTTATAGAGCTTTCAGAAGCCCGAATTGAAAATGCTTTCAACAGACTTGGCATCGTTTTAGATCGTAGGATCGAAAATTGGGGAATGACACCGGGTGAAAAAAAGTTAATCCTTTCAAGAATCAAAGGTAGTCTGGATTACAAAGATTTAAATGACTGCGACTTCGTTATCGAAGCGATCAGGGCGGAAGCCAGTGAAAGGAAAATTACCGAGCGTAAGGAAGTTTTCAGGAAAGTAGAAGAAGTAGTTAGTCCTGAATGCATTATAGCAACCAATTCAACTACCATCATTATTACGGAACTTTCATCCGAACTGAAATACCGCGACCGCTGCGTGAGTCTCCATTTTTTTGTTCAATCACCAGAAGCCAGGGTATGTGAAGTTGTTAAGGGATTATATACTTCAGACGAGGTTTACAGTAAAGTATTGAAATTTGTTAAAATGGTTAACCGTCAGGCAATTCCGGTCGAAGAATCCGCGGGATTGATCTCCATACGGTTGTATACTGCACTTTTAAACGAAGCGTGCGAAGTACTTCTCGAAGGAGTAGGCGCAATGGTTGATATCGATTCTGTCTGGAAAGTTGGGTTTGGAATGCGCTTTGGTCCATTTGAATTAGCAGACATTCTTGGTATTGACAAAATAAACCGTTGGATGGAAAATCTTTATTCCGAATTTGGCGATCCCCGTTACATGGCGTCTCCTGTAATCAAAAAATTGAACAGAGCGAAACGTTTCGGAGTGCATACCTGCTGCGGTTTCTATAAATACGATGAAAATGGTAAAATCATTGGACCCGGACCACTTTCGACCGAAAGATCTTAAATGAAGGCAGAAAGTTTATCCGAAAATAAAAACGACAAATAATTCGATCAATGAAAATATTAGTAATAAATTGTGGAAGCTCATCCATAAAATATCAATTTTATTCGCTTGGTGAAAGCCGTATTCTTGCAAAAGGAATTGTTGAAAAGATTGGAATGAAAGGTTCGTTTCTGAAACATGAAAAAGAATCAGGACAGAAAGTGCTTTTTGAAGGTGAGATTCTCGATCATAAGATTGGAATTGAATACATTCTTGGGGTACTATCGAGCGAAAAGCACGGATGTATCAGTTCACTTGATGAGATAAATGCGGTTGGCCACCGTGTAGTACACGGTGGTGAGGAATTTAGCGAAAGTGTTTTAATTACTGATGAAGTTGTTCAGACACTCGAGAAGTTTATCGAACTTGCTCCGCTGCACAATCCACCAAACTTAAAGGGAATCTATGCTATCAAAGCTCTAATTCCTGAAATTCCGCAAGTAGCAGTTTTCGATACTGCATTTCATCATACGATGCCCCAGCATGCTTTCATGTATGCAATTCCATATGCACTTTACAAAAAATACGGAATACGCAGGTATGGTTTCCACGGAACCAGTCACAGATATGTATCCAACCGAGCTTGTGAGATTTTGGGCGTCGAGCCTAAAACCGTCAAGGTAATCACATGCCACCTGGGTAACGGAGCATCTGCCTGCGCTATTAAATATGGGGAGTCCGTTGACACATCGATGGGATTTACTCCGCTTGAAGGGTTAATTATGGGTACCCGTTCAGGTGATATTGACATGGGTGCAGTTTCGTACATTATGGATAAAGAGAAAATCGGCACTAAATCAGCATCGATTCTTTTCAATAAACACAGTGGTTTATTAGGCATTACAGGTATATCGTCAGATTCACGCGAAATCATGACCGCGGCGAAAAAAGGCGATGAACGTTGTCTTTTAGCCATTAAAATGTTTGATTACAGAATCAAAAAATATATCGGAGCTTATGCGGCTGCCATGGGCGGCGTAGATGTGTTGATTTTCACAGGCGGAATTGGCGAAAATTCAGATTCTACACGTGCATCTGTATGTGAAGATCTTGATTTTTTGGGAATCGAGATCGATCAGGATATCAATAAAGGAGTACGTGGAGAAGAGCGGATTATTAGCAAGGAAGGTTCAAAAGTGAAAGTAATGGTTGTACCTACCAACGAAGAGTGGATGATCGCAATTGATACTCAAAATATTGTGGATGGAAAGAGCTAATTAATAATCCACCGGAAATTTATAAAGAAACCGTTATTTGCATAAATCTGAATTATGCAAATAGCGGTTTTAAATTTCCAAAACTAAACCGTCATAGGCCGGCTCTACGTTCAATGGCAATTCATCAAGCAAATCACGATGTTTTCCCATTTCATGACTCATGTGGGTAAGGTACGATTTACGCGGACCAATTTTCGCAATTAACTCCAGTGCCCCTGAAAGATTAAGATGAGAAATATGAGGTGTTTTCCGCAAAGCACATATAACAAGCGTATCAACTCCGACTAACTTATCAAGCTCCTGTTGTTCAATCACATTAAAATCGGTGAGATAGGCGAACCGACCAAAACGAAAACCATAAACGGGCAATTTGTGATGATAGACCCTTATCGGCGTAATTTTAAAAGGCCCGATTTCAAAATCTTCATTTTCAAGATCTATCAAATCCATTTGCGGCGTTCCCGGGTATTTATTAGCGGCGAAAACGTAGTTGAAAATATTCCGGAGATTTTTTTGTACCCTTGGTTCGCAGTATACATCCATCGGCGATTTCCGTAACCAATTGAAACTTCGGATATCATCCAAACCAAATATATGATCGGCATGTTCGTGCGTGAGCAAAATTGCATCAAGATCATCAACTTCATGAGTTAACATCTGCTGCCTGAAATCGGGACCGACATCTACAACAATCCGGGTATCCCCCTCTTCGATCATTATTGCGCTTCTAAGCCTTTTATCTTTTTTGTCGGCAGACCTACAAACATCGCATTTACAGGCAATAACCGGCACCCCTTGTGACGTCCCTGTTCCCAGTATCGTTACTCTCATTATCTTCTTTTCGTTATTCAAACTTACTCAAAAATTAATTAAAGCAAGGAAATTTATATTCAAATTGGTTACAAATCTGTTAATTCCATCATTCTTTCACGCTTCTTTTCATTCCTTCACTATATAACCTTACATTTGCCAAAATTTGAATTATGGGCAATCTTTACCTTATACCTACCACCCTTGGCGAATCGGATACAACACGCGTGATCCCATCTGAAGTTTCGAATATTGTTAAGGGAATCAGTTATTTCATCGTCGAGAATATACGTACCGCGCGTCGTTACCTTCGAAAAATGGATCCGACACTTAATATTGATAATCTGACTTTTTTTGAGTTAAACCAGCATACTGACAGTCAGGTAACGGAAGCTTATCTGAATCCAATACTTGAAGGTTTTGATGTTGGAATAATCTCCGAAGCAGGTTGCCCAGGAATTGCAGATCCAGGTGCTGAGGTGGTAAAGCAAGCCCATGTTAAGCAAATTCGCGTAATCCCATTAGTTGGTCCTTCATCTATTTTGCTGTCGCTTATGGCATCAGGAATGAATGGACAAAACTTTGCCTTTATTGGCTATATTCCGGTTAAGCCGGTTGAAAGGGTCAAAGCAATTAGGGAGATTGAGCGAAGATCGGGTGTTGAGAAGCAAACTCAAATTTTCATTGAAGCTCCTTATCGCAATACGCAATTAATCAATGATCTTATAAATACCCTTAATGATCAGACACGACTTTGCATTGCATGTGATATCACTCTTGATACAGAATATATTAAAACACAAACAGTAGTGCAATGGAAAAAAGGAGTTCCGGATTTAAATAAACGTCCGGCAATATTTCTGATTCAGGGATAAAGAACAAACAAACTATCGAATTTGCCCTTTTTTAAGTAGTCGATACTCATATTCGAAATTCGGTGTGAAAATGCCCTGACCCATTTGCTTTTCAATCTGCGAAGGGCTCCAAAATCTTCCCTCGACAACCTCTTCGCTGTGCAGTCTGATTTTTTGAAAATCATAGGATGTAAAGTAGTAAACCAGTTCTGACTCGATATCGCTATCCCATCTGTAACGACCAAGTGGTTTAGCTGAAAAATTTTCAAGTCCGATCTCTTCAAAAGCTTCGCGACGAAGGGCTGTCTCCAGGTCTTCACCGAATGAGATATGTCCACCTACAGCGGTGTCCCATTTCCCTGGTTGAACCAATTTTTCCATCGGCCTTTTTTGGAGGTAGATGTGGCCCTGTGGGTTAAAGACATGAAGGTGAACAACAGGATGAAGAATTTTATCCCCTTTATGGCAAAGTGATCGGGGTGCTTTACCGATGATTTTTCCATCTTCTTCGACAACCGGAAGCCACTCTTCATTTTCAAATGGTGAAACCTGACTTTCGGGAGTGCTTTTTTTTGCGAATTTTCTGTTTTTTAAAAACTCAAAACCAAAATAAATAGCAAACAAAATATAAAACAAACCGCCACTGATAAAAGCCCAGGCTTCCTTACTCATATAAAAAGCTGAATAAAAAACCAGCCCTGTGTGAACGATGACGATGTAAAAAAGATTACGAAGGTTTCGTTTAAAGAGAGCTTCCTGAACTTCGTTCATCTCAATTCCCTTCATATACTTTCTGGTCATCGCACCGACAATATCGACTGAGGAAAATGTAGAAAAACCCAATATAAGACAGAGGATCAATTCAATAAGTGCAGGTTTCAACTTGAAAAAAATTTCATTTTCAAGAAGGATTGAGACACCTGATAAAGCAACAAGTAAAGCAGTATCAAGCAAAACAAAACGGTCGAGCCGTTTTTCCTGGAACCAGGTAAATCCCATCTCGCCAAGACCAATCAACAAGGCAACAATCAATCCGACCTTCATTCCCCAAAATTCGTCGGCAATAATAAAAACGAAAAGAGGAATAAAACCGGGTAATAATTTTTTAAGCAGTTCCGCCTGTTTCAAGTGTGGTATCGGTCAATGAAATCAACAATTACAAATTAACGGGTAACCTGGGTTTGGTGCTTTATCTCGATTGTAGGCCAAACGTCGGTTGAGCGATAGACTTTAGAAATCTTTATGTAAAAAACGAGTGGCGAATAGGCAGGGATTGTAGTTTGTGACTGACTTGAATAGGCAAGCTTAGATGGAATAACGAGCTTCGCTTCGCTACCGTCCTTCATATAGGTCAACGCTTCGTCCCAGCCAGTTATAACTGAACCTGCACCAACCGTAACCGAGAAAGGCTCAAAACCTTCCAAATTGGAATCAAACTCATAACCATCCTGAATTCCGTTAGTTGCATCGTCTTCAATCAAATATCCGCGGTAATATACTTTAACCAGATCACCTGCTTTGATTAGACTATCAGTAGCAACACCTGCTTTGGTCTCGATAAAATAGAGTCCGGAAGCTTTAGGAGTAACAGTTGGATGAAATTTGGCAATGTATTTGGAAAGATGTTCCTGTTCAAGATCACGTTGTGCCTGGCCTGTGGGTGTTTTACAAGAGGAGATCACGATCGCCAGCATGGCAACAAATAAAAACATATTAAAAAACCTGATTCTCATACTTCAAAAATTTAGCGCAAAATTAACTCAAATTTATCCCTTTACAAGTGAACGTACCGAAAAGGGAGGTTTATTATTAACAATCTTTCTCTAACCGCTCTGAATATTCGGGTAATAACGATCTAAAAAGCTTAAGTGCTTCTTCCATGGAGAGTTTCGTTTCACCCCCTGAGGCGTTACGGTGTCCTCCACCGCTGAAGTGTGCTCCCGAAAAATCGTTGGTTGCAAAACTTCCTTTCGACCTGAAAGATATTTTAACCTGATCGTGCTTCTCCATAAAAAAAGCTGAGAATACAACCCCTTTGACCGATAGCGGATAATTAACAAAACCTTCAGTATCACCTGGGTGAAAATCAAACCGCTTCAATTCTTCAGCTGATAACCAAATCAGCGCAGTTCTGTATTGCGGAAATATTTCCATTTTTTCCGAAAGGCAGTATCCAAGCAAACGCATTCTCTTTTCAGAAAAATTATTGTACAGTGATTCATTAATTTTTTCCTTATCTGCACCTCTCTTTATCAATTCGCCCACAATACTGTACATAGGAGATCGTGAAGAATTATGACTAAATGAGCCTGTATCAGCAATGATCCCTGTAAGTAAAGCATTGGCGCCCTGTACACCGAGGTGATCCAGCATGCCAATCGCATCAACAAAATCGTAAACAAGCTCAGCGGTTGAACTGACATTCGTATCCGAAAACTGATAATCGGCCTTTATTTGAGGATCAGGATGATGATCAATCAAAACGATTTTCTTGGTTTTTGTGCTTAAATATTCTTCCAGCTTTCCCAACCTTTTTACATCATTAAAATCGAGGAAAAAGAGGACATCTGCCTGATCGATGAGCTTATTACACCGATCTATATTTTGGTCATAAATCCAGGGAATACCTTCAGAACCAAGCCAATTTAAATAAACCGGAAAATCATTGGGAACTATTACACACGATTCAAAGCCGGCATTATTCATTACATCATTTAAACCTAAAGAGGAGCCTATTGCATCACCATCGGGATTAACATGAGGAATAATCACTATCCTCTTTACATCGTTCCTAAGCCATTCGTTTACCCTCTTACAGGTATTTAAATCAAATCTTTCCAACTAATCTTATTTTAATCAAGATGCAAAGATATCATTATTGGTTGTATGATGTTAATTGAAATATTTTTATAAATTTATCAGTCCTAATTATTTTATTTAACTATTCACAAATAACTCCTACTTTTATGTCTGGAAATATCACATTTACAATGATTAAGCCTTGTGCCGTCAAAAATAATTTTATCGGCCCGATATTGAAGATGATCAATGAAAAAGGGTTCAGTATCAAGGCAATTAAAATGACCCGTTTTACTCGTGCCCGCGCAGAAGCTTTTTATGGTATTCATGCCGGCAAGTTTTTTTTCGATGGATTGGTCGAATTTATGTCTTCAGGGCCAATTGTCGCTGTTATTTTGGAGAAAGAGAATGCAGTTGAAGATTTTCGTGAGTTGATTGGTAATACGAATCCAGAAAAAGCTGCCGAAGGAACCATTCGGAAATTGTTTGCCGCGTCTTTTACAGAAAATGCCATTCATGGGGCTGACAGCGATGAAAATGCACTTCGTGAAGGATCATTTTTCTTTTCAGAAATGGAACAATATTGATTGAATTTTCTATAATTGACTTATTTACAATGAAAAAGCCCGTCATTACTGTCGGGCTTTTTCATTCAATTCGTTTAGAAATTATTTTCGAAATAACAAACAAACTGGTTTTAACGCCTTTATCTGATCTGTAAATTGAAGTTTACCTGTTTTAAGATCACGACGAAAAGAAACAATATCCTGTGTATTTTGATTGGCTACAAGCAAATAATTTTCGTCGGGGGACAGCGTGAAATTTCTCGGACCATCACCCCTTGTTAATTCTTGTCCGATTTGAACGATCCTGCCATTGTTGGGATCTACAGAAAAGATTGCAATCGAGTTATATCCCCTGTTTGATGCGTACAAAAAGCGTCCATCTTTAGAGATATGAATATCAGCGCAGGTATTCGGTTTATCGTATCCAGGAGGAAGGGCAGAAACAGTCTCAACAGCGGTAAAACTGCCATCTTTACTCAAGGCAACTACCGATACCGAGCAGGCAAGTTCGTTAACCACGTAAAGCACTTTCATCGTTGGATGGAATGCCAGATGACGTGGGCCACTTCCTGGTGTCATGTTAATAGCCGGAACTGCAGCTTTGATCAACCTGGAACCCAAATTATCAATCTTATAAACAGAAACCTGGTCAATTCCTAAATCGGCGACGAAAATCCGGTCGGAGCCAGGTTCAAAGAAAGCACTGTGAACATGTGGCTCTGCCTGACGGGCTTTGTTCGGCCCACTTCCGTAATGTTGCTGAACATTAAGTGTATCGCTCAGTTTACCCGAATCATTGATCCTAAAAAGCGCGACATTTCCCCCGGTATAATTGGCAGCTAAAACGTAACCATTTTGATTTACAGAAACATAACAGGGATGTGCACCTCCGCTGGATACTTTTCCGATAGCGGTCACGTGATCATCATCTTTTTTTACAGCGAATGATTCGATGTAGCCCATCGTGCTACCATTCTCACCTTTCGTCTCGTGTACCGAGAGCAAAAACTTTCCGTCCGATGTCAATGCCAAAAACGAGGGGTTGTTTGTTTTTGCGGCTAAACCATGATCTTTAAGTTTACCAGTAACAGGATCAAGACTAAAACTGTAAATTCCTTCACTGCCACCCTCGGTGTAAGTTCCGACAAAAAAATGCTGCGGCTTCGTTCCGTCACCGTTTCCTGCAAATAATACACAATTAATCAAAAACATACCAACAAATAGTAGTGCATTTGCTTTTGCTCTCATGATCGTATCACATTTAAATTTGGTTCAAAAATAGTATTTAATGTTTAGTTTAACCGGCGAAAAAAAATTACCATGTACATTTAAGACCCGCAAAAAAGCGCCTGCCTGGTGACATACTGGTAAAATAACGTGGATCGGTATAATTGAACAGGTTATCTATCCCTGCTGTAAGACTGGCCCATCTGTTAAGGCGGTGTAAGGTGGTCAATTTCCAGTTAAAATATTCACTCAGTTTTACTTTTGAATTTTGACCACGGGTGTCGGTCCAGGTAATATTGGCATCGCCATAGTACTTTCCCTGAAGTGTGATGGATGGTCGGTACTTACCATTTTGAACCGAATATTCACCTGTCATTACGGCCGAATGTTGTCTTGCCTCAAAACGATTGATAGCAGCCTCGCTCTGCGTTGTCAATGGTTTGGTCCATGTATACCCACCTGTTAATTTCAATTGTGGAGCAGGCCGGTAATTCAGCAGTACCTCCACATTCAGCATCTCAGCCTTTGCAATATTCTGATATTGATAGACAAAAGGGGGTTTATTGGTATTCAGCGGTGAAAAAACTTCGGAAATCAGATTATTCAAATCGTTGTACTGCGCAATCACCGAAGCATTAAAAGTAGCATGTGTATACTCGGTCGATAAACTAAAATAATTTGAACTCTCCGGTTTAAGACTTGGATTTCCGATTATTTTGATTGGGGCACCTGGAACATTAAAATCCATATAAAGCTCTTTCAACGTTGGTGCACGGAATCCCCTTCCATAAGACCCGCGAAGGTTAAACTCTCCCGGACGGTAATTCACCGCAAGTTGCCAGGTTGCATTTGCTTGATATTCTGAATGGAATGTCATTCGACCTCCGACAACCCCCGTTAGCTTTGGTGCAATATCCCAGACATTTTCAGCAAAAATAATCAATGCCTGGGCCGTTTTGCGATCAGTTAAACCATTGGCCGAAAATAGTTCATCCTTATTGTACTCTAATCCGGCAACCAGGGAATTACTAGTTGAAAGCTTAATATTATCCTGTAATCGGGCTGAACTGAATGTTTTATCATAGTGTTTGGTCACATCGCCAACGGCTGGAATATCAAGACTATATGACATATATTTGTCCGTATACCATACACCTTCGAGCTGATGATGATCCGAAAGCTTATAATTTCCAGTTAGACGATAGTTATAATCCTCGTATCTTCTGTCAGGAAGTAATGGCGTTGTGTTGATATCAACACGCCTGAAATAGCCGAAATCACCTTTTACATTTAAACGATCAGAAAACTGATAACCAAACCGCTGATCAACAGCATAATTCTTAGTCGCTTCCACTGTTTTCCCCGCTTCCTCCGGATTAATATCCCAGCCATCTAACTTATTATATATAAATGAGGTATGCGAATATAATCCACCACTTTTCAAACCAAGATCAACAAAGTAGCGCTGTTCTCCATAGTCGGAGAACCTGGTTCCAATGGAGCCTTCACAAGTTTTTGCATTTTTTTTGGTAATAATATTGATTACTCCTCCAATAGCATCTGAACCGTAAAGCGCAGACGAAGCTCCCCTGACAATCTCAATCCTATCGATGTTTTCGGTATTAATCCGTGACAAATCGACATTTTCCTTCGTGTCGCCTGGATTCAGCCGCTCACCATCAACCAAGATCAGGATGTATTGATTGCCAAAACCATTCATTTGCAAACTACTACCACCTGATCCCGCTGATAAATTTTTAGAATCGATACCAGGGAAATTACTTATAAGCGCATCGCCAAGTGAAATGGCATCCGTTTTTTGTAATTCTGATCCATATACAATCTGTGTATGAATAGGGACATTCTTTAAGGGCCTACCGGAACGAGTGGCTGTCACTACGATTGCATTCAGGTCAATTACAGCCTGTTCGAGAATAAAATCGACGCTATTTTTCTGACCTTCGACCACTGAAATCTTCTTTTCAATGGTTTTATATCCCGCATAACTAGCCCTGATCGTTTGCTGACCGATTAGCTTACCCGATAATTGAAATTTTCCGGATCGATCTGTAAGGCCTGTAATGCCTTTAGCAGGTATGGAGACATACGCATCTTCCAACGGTTTACCATCAACACCTGTTACGCTGCCTTCAATTAGAATGGCTTGTGCAAAGCCCTGAATCACAAAGCAATTTACAACTAATAATAATATAAGGATTCTCTTCATTTTACGAATTTAATAAATCAATAATGACCAATTATTTAAAAATCATGGAAATTTTCAAAAAACTG
Organism: Bacteroidales bacterium; assembly: GCA_038236995.1. GTDB lineage: Bacteria > Bacteroidota > Bacteroidia > Bacteroidales > Prolixibacteraceae > JAAFHB01. The sequence goes on from JBBRZE010000041.1 coordinate 23,236, forward strand.
AAAAAATTGACTGTAGAAGCAGATTTACACCTAATCAGTTACAGCCGAAAGTTACCAAAGTTTAAAATAGAGAGAGGGGGTGCCCGAAGGAGTGAAATTCCTGAATCCTTCGTTTCAAAAAGCCGGGGAAAATAGAAGTTTAGCAACCTCGTCCGTGTATAAAAACATACTTTAAATAGTGTTGTTTTACCAATAATAACCTGATTTTCAAAACTAAAATTCCTCAAGCCTTCAATAGGAGATTCATTCTCCTTTACGAACTCATTCTGCGCTTCAGAAGCTGAATTTGAATTAAAAAGAGGTATACCGGCATGACCGCCCCAGACAATTGTCAGTGAGAGCGCCATAATATATGGAAGAAATCCTGCTATAGAACCAAGATAAAACATTGCGTTAAATATGATTTAATAAAACAGACTACAATTGATGAAGGTTTTTAGTTTTTGAATAACCCAAAATTTCTATCTTTAAACCAAAAATACATGAGAAAATTAATGATTTTACTATTTGCAGGATTCTCGGCCTGTACCGGGCCAGCACCAAAAGGTGCAAAGACTGCCCCTGATTTTCAGGTTCCGGAAACAATTATTGTCCAAGTTATTGACAGTTTAAAATTGAAGTCAGGCATTTCAAATCCCTTAAGACTTGAAAAAGGGGTCAAACATGCAGCCTCCTTATGGCGGGCTGAAGACGGAACATCAGCTGATTTTGCCGCTTTTTGTAAAACGAACTATGTCACGAATGATTCGGAGAGAGAATTGCTTTTTGATAAAATAAGCAAAAACTTCGAATCAATTTATGGTCATTTTAACAAAATTTCATTAGATCTAAGGGAAAATGTTGACCTAAACAATGGATCGATGCTCGATATTGACAAGGAATTTAGTGGCTATTCAGTCGGAGCACATCTCCTTTCAGATCTTTATGACAACAAAATTGCGTTTAATATTGCCCTTAACTTTCCTTATTATACACTTGAAGAGAAAGAAAAATTCGATCAATCGATGACACGAAAAGATTGGGCAATGGCCCGGTTAGGTGACATTTTCGTATCGCGCGTACCCGCTGAACTTCAACAGGCAGCTGCCAAGGCTGGCGCAGATGCTGATATTTACATTTCGGAATACAACATTGAAATGGGAAAACTGCGCACCGATTCAGGTAAGCAACTCTTCCCTGATAAAATGGTACTCCTCTCCCACTGGAATCTTCGCGACGAAATCAAAGCCAACTACGGAAACAAAGAGACGGGCAAAGAAAAACAGGAGATGATTTATAAGGTTATGGAAAGAATTATAAATCAGGATATTCCCGAAAAAGTAATCAACAACCAAAATTTTCAGTGGTCTCCATACAGCAATAAGGTTTTTGAAAATGGAAAAGAGATTTCATGCCCGGCTGAACCTGATAAGCGATACCAGCAGATTCTCAACAATTTCAAAGCTGAAAAGGCGATTGACACCTACAGTCCTGAAATGAATACCTTCATTTTAAGAAAGTTCTCGGGAGAAATGGAGATACCACAGGAAGAAGTTGAAACACTCTTCGATGCCTATCTTCGTTCGCCCCAACTGGCAAAAACCGCTGCAATAATTGAGAAACGGCTTGGACGAAGCTTGCGTCCGTACGATATCTGGTACGACGGGTTTAAGGCACGGAGTGTTATCCCACAGGAAGAACTAAATGCAAAGACAACCTCGCGGTATCCAAATCCAAAAGCTTTTGAAGCGGATATGCCTCGTATGCTTACCAAATTGGGATGGACAAAGGAAAGGGCACAGTATCTTTCGGCTAAAATAACGGTCGATCCGGCACGTGGTTCAGGTCATGCATGGGGCGCACAGATGAAAGGAGAAAAGGCTCATTTGCGTACCCGAATTCCTGAAAACGGAATGGATTATAAAGGATATAACATTGCAGTTCACGAATTTGGACATAATGTTGAGCAGACAATTTCACTTTACGATATCGACTACTACCTTCTGAATGGAGTTCCAAATACTGCTTTTACGGAAGCCCTTGCCTTTATTTTTCAAAGTCGCGATTTGCAGCTACTCGGAATTAACAACCCAAATCCTGACCAGGAACAATTAAACACGCTCGATACAGGATGGTCCTTGATGGAAATCATGGGAGTCGGAATGGTCGACATGAAAATCTGGAAATGGCTTTATGCCCATCCTGAAGCAACAGCCGCTGAGTTGAAAATTGCAGTTCTTACAATAACAAAGGAAGTTTGGAATACCTATTTTTCTCCGGTATTCGGAATAAAAGATGAACCAATTTTAGGCATTTATTCGCACATGATTTCGAATCCTTTATATCTTGCAGCCTATTCTTATGGACAAATTATTGAATTTCAACTGGAAGAATATCTGAACGGTAAAAGCTTCCCGCATGAAATCGACCGTATCTATCAACAGGGAAGATTGATACCGCAACGATGGATGGAAGGAGCTGTAGGTTCTAAAATCTCGGTAAAACCAATCGCAAATAAATTGGACAAGGCAATCTAGTAATAGGTATTTAATCAAAAAATCCGGAAAAGTGATGAATGCACTTTCCCGGATTTTTTGATTGAATGGGTTTCCCTAATTCAAATAGTAAACAAAACCAATGGTTCCCGAAATCATTTCAATTGGAATATCGGAACTTCCGTTTCCGAGTTTTTCGGTCACTATCGTTGTTTCCTGTTTGGTTACCCTGATCTGCTCATATTGAACTTTGGCGTTTGAGCGATAGTAATCGATTCCGACTCTTAGATTAATCCGCTCTGTTACCGGGAAACGCAACGCGGTACCGGCCATAAGTCCATACGAAACATTGATTGTCGATGTGTTTCTGTCGAGATAAAACCAATTATTTGCTGGTTTCTCGTACAATAATTTTTGCTGAGGCAGATAAGCAACATTCATACCTCCAAGAACCTGAAAATCCCAATAAACACGGTCAAAATTAATCGTATATACAGGACCTGCAAGCAATGCATTCCACATCCATGAATTTGCTCTCAACGAAAGAAATTCGCGGTCAGCTTCCTCAATAACAGGATAAAACGCCTGCATTCGGGATTCAAGTTTCGTCCCCAGCCAGTTTCGGTCAACCGGATTAGTATTCATCATCGCCATTCCCTTAAATCCCCAGTGGCTACTTACCGGATAGGTGGCATCCAATAAAAGAGCAAAACCATTTTTTGCATATCCGGATTCCATGTTGTCAATATCTGTATTTACAAATGTTCCCAAAGGCCGCGATCCTCCCATCGAAAAAGAGAAGTACCAATTATCAGATTGAGAATATGCACTGATTGACAACACAATAAATAGAAATAAAGCAGTTATTCTTTTCATTTTTTGATTATTAACTGTATTCAGTCCTCAAAAGTAAGGAAGGATACGCAGTGTCCCATCTAAAAGATGATTAATATCTTAAAAGAGTTGCAGAAAAGGGAGAATAGCTCCCTGAATAATTTTTCCTGTTTCCTGATCCAGCTGGCTTCCGAAAAGACTATGTGGAATTGCAAAAATCACAATTGTGACCAAAGAGGCAACAACCACCCAAAAAGCCGAGTTCTTATTTCGAAGCATTTCCAATGCCATTAACCATACCAAAATAGCTATTAAGGTCTTATTGTCAGTTAAATCCCATCCAAATGGTATTCCAGCCCACCATTCATTAAATGCATACTTCTGAACAATTGGCCCTAAAACGAGACCACCAACAGCTAAAATAGCAAATGTAAGAACTGTCATAAATTTATAGGAACGTATTTTAAACAGCGCATATATACCAGTGACATTGCTGAAAAGCATACCCAGAAACATCAGTACTATATGGATAATCAATACCACAGGTGGAACTTCTCCTTTAAATCGGATGATCACCGTGGCACCTTTGTCAATTATGATCGGATTCCCCTCCTTTTCAAGCGCTAACCGGTACTCCAGCTTTCCGGCCGGCGGTTGATTCGGAAGAAATGCAATAAGCTTATCCCCTTCCCTTTTCAATTCAATTTTTGTCATTTCATCTTTTGAGGGGTATTTTCGGTAAAGCAGAAAGCCTTTTACTGTAATATCGCTAATCTGAAGTTCAACCGGACAATCAGTAGTTCCTCCATGCGTACGCTGAAATACAACAGGAAACCGTTGGATCCCATTACTAACCTCTGTTTTAAGCGGTTTCGTAGGTCCGGTGACTCGCTGGTAATATCCGGCCGCAGCGGTTATCAGTATAGCAAAAATCCATATGAAACTTTTCATTCGTCTATATTATTATTAAGTTACTATATCTCTTTTGGATCGGAAAGCATCTTTCCAAACATTGCTACTACCTACTCATGGAACTCGCAAGAGTTTATTGGCTTCGCCGATCTTCGATTCATCTCCTTTTGCGGTATTGATGCCATGCTCGTTTCATAAGTGAACAATTTATGTTTTAATTATTTTCAAACACGTTAAAAACTATATGATGACTTGAGAATGGTTCGATTTCAAAAATTCGATGGTAATTTGGCTGTGAAAATAGCAATAAATTACTATTTTTACGACTTCAACTATCTTTAAAACTAAAATACATATGCGGTTACAAACTATTGCTATCATGTTGATTTTTGCGATTGCTTCCTTTTCGGCAAACGCGAAAGCGAAGAAAGGGGCAGGACTGAAAATCGGTTTTGTTGTCAGCGAAACGGATAAAAAGGTTGATGTAATGATTGATGGAAAACTATTTACTTCCTACATCTGGCCAGACAATGTAATGAAACCCGTACTTTATCCGGTAATGACTTCAGAAGGCACTGAAATAACCCGTGGTTACCCGTTGAAACCAAGAGCTGGCGAACGCGTTGATCATCCTCACCATGTTGGAATTTGGTTTAATTATGGTGATGTTGACGGATTCGATTTTTGGAATAACTCCGAAGCCATCCCCGCTGATAAAAAAAGCGGTTATGGCACCGTGAAACATATGAAGATTAATCAATTAAAAGAGGGCAACGGAGAAGCGCTGTTGGTGACTACCGAAAGCTGGATCGATCCTTCCGGAAAAGAACTTATTTCAGAAAAAACTGAATATCATTTTATTGCAAAAGGAAAAACCCGTATCATCGACCGAGTCTCAACACTTACGGCAACGGATAAAACCGTTTCAATGAAGGATAACAAGGAGGGTATGATCGCTATCCGAGTTGCTCGTCAACTTGAACTTCCATCTAAAGATGAAGTGATTATGACAGATGCACAAGGAAATCCTACTACCGTGAAAAGAATGACCAATGAAGGAGTATCTGGAAGTTACAGAAGCAGCGAAGGAATAAAAGATGATGCGGTATGGAGCACGCGTGCAAAATGGATGGATCTGAACGGAACGATAGGCACCGAAAAAATCGCCGTTGTAATTTGTGATCATCCTAAAAATCAAAGCTACCCCACTTACTGGCATTCGAGAGGATATGGCCTATTCGCAGCCAATCCGCTGGGCTGGAGTGTTTTCACAAAAGGAAAAGAGACACTGAATTATTCTATTCCAGCAGGAAAATCTTCCATTTTCAGGTACCGGTTTATCATCCATTCAGGTGCTGATCTCACTGACAGCGAAATAAATGGTTATGCTGCCGATTTCGCGGGAAAATATTAGCAAAAAAATAAGTTTATTTCAAAATCCGGGTTCATCCCCGGATTTTTTTATTTTTACGCGTTGTAACTGATTTTTCAAACCAACATCCGCGTCCTGTAAAACCTATTTTTCATGGCCCTTAATTACATCTGGATATTCTTCTTTCTAATCGCCTTTGTGATCGGGCTCGTAAAATTGATTTTCTTAGGCGATCTTGAAGTGTTTCCCGAAATGGTGAATTCGACGTTTGAGATGGCAAAAACAGGATTTGAAATTTCGCTGGGACTAACAGGAGTTCTTACGCTGTGGTCGGGAATAATGAAAATAGGTGAAAAGGGGGGAATAATAAATATCATTTCCCGGTTAATCGGACCATTTTTTAATAAACTCTTCCCAGAACTTGGAAAGGCCCATCCATCTTATGGTCCTATGATGATGAATTTTGCAGCCAATATGCTGGGCCTCGATAATGCGGCCACTCCAATGGGTTTGCAGGCAATGAGCGAGATGCAGAAGACCAATCCAAGTAAAGATACGGCTTCGAATGCACAAATCATGTTTCTCGTTTTGAATGCTTCTGGCCTAACGATAATACCCATCTCCATCATGGTTTACCGCGCGCAGCTTGGCGCGGCCGATCCATCCGATGTTTTCATCCCGATATTAATTGCCACTTTTTGTTCATCATTCACGGGATTGATAATGGTATCTATTTACCAGCGTATCAATTTATGGGATCGTACCATTATCTCCTATTTATCAGGGATGCTTCTTTTAGTTGCAGGATTGATTTACTGGACGACTACCCTTCCACAGGAAAGCCTTTCCCAATATTCGAAAGTATTCAGTAATGTGATACTTTTCTCGGTCATCATTTCATTTTTGCTGCTCGGAATTCGAAAAAAAATCAATGTATACGAAGCATTTATTGATGGTGCAAAAGAGGGTTTTAACACGACCGTAAAAATCATCCCATATCTTGTCGCAATATTGGTGGGAATTGGCGTATTTCGCGCCTCTGGTGCAATGGAATATATGATATCAGGTATCAGATGGTGTGTGGAAGCTGTTGGCATCAACAGTGACTTTGTCGGATCACTGCCAACTGCACTGATGAAACCACTGAGCGGAAGCGGCTCTCGCGGAATGATGATCGACGCGATGAAAACCTTTGGAGTTGATTCGTTTGTTGGACGATTGTCGTGCATTGTACAGGCTGGCGCCGACACCACTTTCTTTATCCTGGCTTTATACTTTGGTTCTGTAGGGATTAAGAAAACCAGACACGCCCTTGTATGCGCACTGACAGCCGAGTTTGTTGGTATTATAGTTTCAATTTTTCTGGGATATTTGTTTTATCACTAAACCCAACCATGGATTTTGCGAAAGGCTACTTACATCCGGGCGAGTTTCCTTCGAAATAAACCTTGATTTCACGCACTAAGCACGTGTTCTGAGGAATCACCCTCCTTTGATTATCAAATTATCAGGTAAATTCCTTCAGGCAGATTCATTTCCGTTAAAGCCTAATCCATTTCCGCTATAGTGGGATTCATTCCCACTGAAGCAGAAATCATTCTCCCCGAAGCGGAAACCATTCCCGCTAAAGCCAGACCCATTCTCCCTGAAGCAGAAATCATTTCCCCTGAAGCAGAAATCATTTCCCCTGAAGCGGAAACCATTTCCCTCGAAGCAGAAATCATTTCCCCTGAAGCGGGAACCATTCTCCCCGAAGCGGAAACCATTCCCGCTGAAGCCAGATCCAACCATTAAAAAAAAATCCCCGGCAAGGATATACCTTGCCAGGGAAATATTTAACAATTGAATATCAAAAACTTAATCGATTGTTTTTGTCGATTTTGCATCCGATGCTATTGCCCCGGCTTTGGACTTGCAGCAGGCAGCAGGCTTATCCGTGCTTGCTGTACTTGCGCCCTTATTGGCACATGCAGCAGCTGCCTCCTTACTACAAGTTTTTCCATCGGCCATTTTCTCACCGCTCTTGCAACACGCGGTTGCTTCTTTCTTCGCAGGAGTTGTGGTGCTTTTAGCATCTTGTGCATTTACATTTACTGATGCAAGCGTCATCCCGACGATCATCAAAAACAAAAAGGTTATTTTCTTCATATTTATTAATTTTAAATTTATAATAATTAGACCATTTCTGTGATAGTCGTTACTATACCATGAAAAACTACCATACTAAGTTAAAAACGATTTATCACAGAACTATGTTTCAAATAAAGGAATTTTTTTCCGATTTATTATCAATACGATCTTAACTTTTTGACAGGTGAAAAAGGATGGTCTGATACACAGATAATAGGATGTTTAAATTTTTCATATGTGTTCCACACCGGTGGTTATGTCAAAAAAGTGATGCCACTAATACAAATTGAATATTAATGCTTTACAAAAATTTACGTGCGTGAAATATCCGATGGACACTTGTCGGTATTTTTTAAGTCGCAAACTGCACACTTTTCATCTCCCTCCATTGCATCTTTTCCGTAACCGGCACACGAGCTACGGGGAAATTCACCTCCCGGGCGGCTTAAAACCTTTATCAGCAATCCGGCAAAGGCAGCAGCCAATAAAATTATAGTAATAATCAATATCTTGATATCCATACAAGTAATATTTAATAATGAATGATCATTGGTTAATTGCTATTCAATAAATGGAATAATAGCCGTTAATACCAAAATCAAAAACCCAAAATTGGTATTACATTGAATTAAGGATTGCCCGACTGCTTTTGTTCATTTAATACAAAAAAGTACTTTTCTTTCAGTAATGTGTGATTCGACAATAATCTTACCGATTGAATGCTTATAATTGCAGAGGAATAAACAAATTGCTAAAAAAAAGGTTACAGAACTAATTATACCTGTATGGCTTTCGACAAAATGGTAATAGCTGTTGAAGAGGTTTTCAGAGAGTTGGATGAACACATTGATCAAATGACCTCAAAAACAGGGATGAAATGTCTCCATCTTTGTGGTGCATGTTGCCGGAAAACTGATATCGAAGCAAGTCCAATCGAATTTATTCCATTGGCAGCCTGGCTTTACAAAAACGATAAGGTTGACGAATTTCTAACAAAGCTCGATCAAAGCGACAAAACAGGATATTGTGTCCTTTTTTCACCAGATGCCTGGAAAAATGGGAATTGGGGATGTACGAATTACGAAAAACGGGGACTGATTTGCCGGCTGTTCGGATTTGGCTATCGTCTAAACCGCGAAGGGACACCTGAACTTGTTACTTGTAAGCTTCTTAAAGAGAGCTGTCCTGAAGCTGTTGCACTGGCGCGTCAAACTGGTATTGAAACACCTGATGAAGTTCCTCTTTTCCGAAACTATTCAATGCAACTTTACAGCATTGATCCTGATCTTGCAATTAATCGATTACCTATCAATCAGGCAATTCGATTAGCAATCGAAAAACTATACTTTCAATATGCACCCGGATTGGAACACGATTCGGAGGAAGAATAAATACCAGGCATGCATTCTTAAAAAAAAAGCGGTTGAAGCAAATGTTGATCAGAGCGTAATTACTTTATCGGAACTGTCGATTAGCCTGATCAAATCGGGCATCCCACCTTTCTTTCCGGAAGCAAGATCGGGCAAGACTTCGAAAAAATTCAGACATGTCGTGCAGGTTATAATTGAAGTCCCCCTTTTTTCGAGTTCAATAAGTAAATCTTCAATTACAGAACCCCTAAGATTTAATTTGATACCATCCGCATAAAAAAAGATGTTCCCGGGAATTTGATTTTCTTTCAACAAAGTCCTGAAAAAATTCATGATCAGCACTGTTTGAAGTTCATGAGGAGCATCTCCCATGCCTTCCCGCGTTACCAGTAAAAGTGTATTTTCCATTTTTTTAATCAATAATATAAAAAACAAAATGCCCGATCATTGATCAGGCATTTTGTCATATGTAAAAAAGATTACAATGTATTAAGTTGTTTTTCGCAATTCGTCTTTATCGTTTTTGAAGTTGCGTCAGCAGGGTTTAGCTCAATTGCCTTATCCAAAGATGGGATAGCATCGCTAAATTCTTTTTTCGCTTTTTCGATATCGGCAATATAAGCAGGATCATTGGTGTCCTTGTATTTTTTTGCTTTAAGTTTATCGATTGCACTCTTAAGCAATTTAGCACCATTATTGTACTGAACACTACCTTCCATAAGATAATATTTAGCAAGATCCGATTTAAACTTAGTGTTTTCAGAAAATTTAGTAATTCCTTCATTCATAACCTTTAAGTACTCCTCATTCTTTTTTTGCAACTTCAAAGCCATTGCTTTATTAAAAAAAGAATCTTCAGGTTTGTAATTACCGGCAATTGCCATGTCAAAGTATTTCACAGCCTTATCATAATCCTTAATTTGAATAGCGCAAACTGCAGTATTATAAATCATTGCATAATCCGGAGCGGCTGTACCCCAAACTGCGATCGCTTTTTCATAATTCGCAACTGCTTTTGCATAGTCTTTCGCTTTGATCGCTGCATTTCCTGCATTTTTAAAGGTTGCAGCATCCTGGGCCATCAGAAATCCGAAACTAAGACATAAAATAAAAATAAAGATCACTTTCTTCATACTACTCAATTTTAATGGTTTAACTTAAATAATTAGCTTTTTTAAGCAATTGTGTCATCGCCAAAATTACTAATATTTAATAATTATCAAAATTTATTGAGAACGAACTTAAGGATTGTACAAATCTTTGTTATAAAATCCCAAAATATTCTGAATCATTACACAATACGATTGTGCCCTGGTGTCCAATGGATTCTGTTCAAGCAATAATGAAAAATGATTAAGCGCCTCGCCCCACCGTTGAAGTTTAAAATAAATTTCACCCTTCAGGAATATCACCTCTCCATTGTTAGCAATGGCCGCTTCATTTAGAATTGTCAATGCATCTTCCGTCCTGTTTTGATCAAGTGCTTCTTTTGCACTTTTTAATGTAGTCTTAAACTCCTCCAAGTTTACTAATATTTATTATAATGGATTAAAATAATCATGCATCCGCCCTGGTCACCGAATGGACACCTTTAATATTCTTCAATTTCTGCATCAGAAAGTCCAGATGTTCAAGATCATTCACAAACACCCTTAATGTGCCGTCAAACGCCTTGTCTTCCGAATTAATGGCAATTGAACGCATTTGGATTCCAACCTCCTTCGAGATAATCCGCGAAATATCTGTTACAATGCCAAGGCGGTCTGATCCCGAAATATGGATAGAGGCCTGAAAAGAATTTCTTTTGCCGGTAAGCCTCCACTTTGCCTTGATGATCCGATACGGATACCGCTCAAACAATTGCTTGGCATTTGGACATGTAACCCGATGAATTTTAATCCCTTCGAGAATCGTTACAAAACCAAAGATTTCATCTCCAAAAATTGGATTACAACAAACAGCCAGCTTGTAATTTACATCTTTTAGGTTATTGTCGATCACGAGAAAATCATCACTATTATCAAATGATAACTCTTTAACCTCTTGGTCAGGAATCAATTCTGTCAATTTTTCCTGTTGCGACTCCTCGTGTTTACCTACGATCTGCTCTTTGATTTCAAGTGTATCAATCTTTCCTACCGAAATATTGTAGTAAAGATCAGCCGCAAGCTTTAACTTATAATGTTTTAGTAAATCCCGGATAACAATATCATTAAAATCAATTTTCCAGTTTTTAAACTTCCGTCTGAGAATCTCTTTCCCATTTTCAGCTTCCCGTTTGTGTTCTTCGTTTAAACTGGCCTTTATACGCGTTTTCGCTTTTGAGGTAGCCACGAAATCGAGCCAATCCATCTTCGGCCGCTGATTATTTGAAGTTTCAACCGAAATCTGATCACCATTTTTCAGTTGGTACTTCAAAGTTACCAGCTTATTATTGACCTTGCCACCTACACACCTGTCGCCAATGCGGGAGTGAATCTCATATGCAAAATCAAGTAACGTTGCCCCCGCCCGTAATTTGATCAGGTCACCCTTGGGTGTAAAGACGAAAATCTCATCCTCGTAAATGTTAACTTTGAAATCATCGATAAAATCAACCGGATTAAGTTGCGGATTTTCAAGAATTTCGCGAACATTCTTCAACCACTTATCAATTTCGCCACCTCCTTTTCCACCTTTATACCGCCAATGGGCAGCAAGCCCGTTCTCTGCGATATCATCCATCCGATGTGTACGTATCTGAACCTCTACCCAACGGTTTCCAGGACCAAGCACTGTAGTATGAAGCGATTCATACCCATTTGACTTTGGATAAGTTATCCAGTCCCGTAGTCGGTCAGGATTCGAAAGGTACTCCTCAGTAACCACTGAAAAAACCTGCCAGCAAGTCGCTTTCTCATTTTCGGGCTCCGAATTAAGAATAATACGGATTGCAAAAAGGTCATAGACTTCATGAAAATCGACCTTCTGCTTTTGCATTTTATTCCAGATCGAATAAATCGATTTGGTTCGTGCTTTCATATCAAAATCGAATCCCCGACCTTGAAGTTTCTTCTCAATAGGTGTGACAAAAGCCGAAACAAAGCTTGCACGTTCGACAGAAGTCTCCTTTAACCTTTCGGCAATCGATACATAATCCTCAGGATGAAGGTATTTAAGTGCAAGATCGAGTAATTCGGAGTTCACTTTATATAGGCCCAATCGATGTGCAAGCGGCGCATACAAATGCCACGTATCAATCGAATAACGTTTCTGAATTTCGGGAGTGAGTTTATCCATCGTCCGCATATCCTGCATCTGATCGGCAATTTTAATTAAAATCACTTTCACATCACCTGACAGCGCAAGCAACAATCTTCTGAAATTCTCGCTCTGAAATGCAAGATTTTCAGTATTTAAAGAATTAATTTTAATAATCCCATCAAGAATATCCGCCACATTTGCGCCAAACTGCTTTTTCACTTCTTCAACAGAGAAAACCATCCCTTTTTCGAGAAAAACATTGTGCAGCAAGGATGAAATAAGTGCATCAGTTGATAAGCCCAGCTCAATAACTGCAATTTTCGCAACCGATATCGAGTGATTGAGAATAAACTCACCATTTTCCCATACTGAATTTCCGATCGTTTTTGCTGCAAAGTCGAAAGCCTTTTCAACAATTGGCAGATCACCCTCGGGCAAACTCTTCGTGCACTGAAAGATTAGTGCATTGTAGGCATTCTGTATTTTTTCATTTAGTAATTGATCCACAATAAAAGCTTTTTGAGAATAAAATATTCATTACCAACATGTAACTATGGGAACATTCCTCCATTCCGTATTCCCTGATTTCGATTCAATGGATCACCATTGCGTTGAATGGTGAAACCTGCTGAAATGCTGAACTTCTCAGAGAACTTATAACCAACAAACAACGAACTACTGTAATTGGTTTGCCGATAAATCCCCGATTGCTGCGAATAGGCATTAAAGCTTTTCTCGGAATAGCCCGCTGTTCCCACTGACAGTCTGTTATTCAACTGATAAGTACGTATCCCATAAGTTCCCTGGTAGACATCCAAGATAGATCCACCATAAAGACTTAACGGATTATTCAGAAACGGAAAAACGCCTTTGCCACTCAATCCCAATAAAGATCCCGTTTCGGTTTTCCATCCGTTCGTCATATTGAAATTCATATTCGGCAAAGCTGGATTTTGAAGTTCAAAACCGCTCTTTAAATCCTGTTGTAAAACCGGAATTGAAACTGAATCGGGCGGCATTTGCATACCTGCAAACTCGGGGAAAGCACGTGATTTAGCGGTTGAAGGTATCTTATCAACCATCGTATCTCTTTCCTGAGCAAAAATCTGCACCTGAAAACTCAATATAACGATTATAAAAGCTACAACATATTTCATGATAATCCGATTAAAAATCATTTCATTATCAGCAATTAACTCTTTTCCTTATTGGCCGGCCAGTATTCAGCGGTTTTCCAGATTTTCGACTCAGAACGCGCATTCTTCCCAAATCCTCTTTAAACAATTCGGCAACTGTATAGACGTCCTTAGGAAGTGGCTCCTGCCCTTCCGGTTTCATCTCTTTATTTCCACGAATATAGGTATGACCCGTGTTTAGTCCGGTCATAAGCGATGATCGAGACGGCGCGCAAACGGTACAACCAGCATAGTGATTGGTGAAACGAATCCCTGAGGCAGCCAATTTGTCAATGTTAGGAGTCTTAAACTTCGTTTGTCCATAACAACTAAGGTCGCCATAGCCAAGATCATCGGCCAAAATATAAATAACATTTGGATGATGTAATTCACCTTTATTTATTGGACTGGCTGCAACCAGATCACAGGTTGGAAGTAAGACCGCGCCGATTCCTAAATTGATCAATCCTGACTTTAAATAGCTCTTCATAAGATTCATTCAATATCAAATCAATAAATTTATCTTGACAATTCGACCTCTGCGAAAAACTCAGGCCGGTGAAAATCGGGTGCAGGAGCAGCAATTGCGGACCAACTAATGTAATGAGGAACTTTGGTTTCGTCGCCGCATTTATAAAAATTGGCCATAAACTGACTTCCAGGTTTTAATCCCAATAATTCGAGCGGTATGGCAACTGTAAGCGACCAATTTGAAGGAATACTTTCAGATGGAAGACTTTCAATGGTTAAAGATGGGAATCGCAGAATTTGCCCCATCCTTGTACTGTCGAGCCTTTCGCGCGCATTGCGATCCGGACCTGATGCAGATAAACAGACTCCAAGACTATTAAACTCGAAATTGCGATAGAAATCTTCTTGCTTCACAAAAAACTCTACGCACGAATCCTGCCAGACCGGTTCCTGATCGTTACGGCAAACGGCCCTGACAAAATCATTCGCCACAAGATAATGAAGCCAGATCCGTTGATCGCAATAACCCAGATAGGCCTTTACAACAGGCATATGAGGGAAGTCTTTCCAGTTAATTTTATCAATGTAAATCAATGCTTCCGATGTTATCAAACGTTCACCGATATTTGCCGGGTCCTCACGAAACATTTCTTTCAGATAGGGAATTTTTAACATTGACATGATATTTCTTTTTTTGCAAAATAGCAGATTTTACTCAAGATTCAGTCATTTGCACCATATAAAATAAAAACTTATTTGAATCTTAAAAAATAGTTTATGTCGGAACCGACGGCCGGCAGAATTGGGAACCAACGCATCTCTAATTTGTTCCGAATGTTCCCGAAAGGGCTTTAAAGCACTGTTTGAAGGTTTCGGACATTTTCCGTATCATTCGTTCAACGGGGTGGTTTTGCTTTGGCATTAAAAACCTTATAAAAAAAATGGGCCATCATGATTTCGGATGATTCAAATTTACAGGCGTCTTTTCCAGCTACTTCAATGTGATTGAATTAAAATATGGATGCTATTATTGCATTATTTTACATTATAAACTACCCTGTAATAATTCGGTCAGTGCACAAAAAGTGAAATTCGTAATATTCAATTAAACATTTTATGTCTTCGACCGTAAAACCCATAATGGGAATTAATTTGAAAACCTTTTCAGGTAACGGTTTATTCCGGACACCAAATTAAATTTCATTGAAAAGTTATTTATAAATATTTAATTATATGAAATCCATTATAGTACACTCAGATATTAATCAAAACGAAAACATAAGAGACAATGATGTTTTTCCCTTAATTAGTGATTCAATTCAAAAAATATTGGATGCTTTTCCCCAACCTACGGCATTGTTAAACCTGGAAGAAAAGGTTCAAACCGTAAATATCAACTTTCTAAAACTTTTCTCTTATACCAACAGTGAACTTTTAATTGGTAAAAGGCCTGAAGATATTTTCAATTGTATTTACGCGATCGACATGAATAATCGTAGTCAAATTGCAGATCAATGTCTGAAATGTGGTGAAAATCTTGAATTGAAAGAAACAAAAGTTTCGTGTAATCATTTTACGGATAGATGTCATTTAACTTTTGTTGATGAAGCCGGACATTTTGACGACTTTCACAATATGAAGGTTAATAAATCGCCATTTACAATTGACGGACAGCAATTTTACCTGTTTTCGATTACCGATATCAGCAACGATGTCAGACGAAGACTAGTTGAGCGAATCTTTTTTCACGATGTTTTAAATACAGCTGGTAATATCATGGGAATTCTTGATGTTCTAAATTTGGTCGGAAACGATGATGAACGATCAGGTGATTTATACGAATCATTAAAAAATACATCTCAGGACCTTATCAACGAAATAAAGTACCAGCGGGATTTATCAGCAGCAGAAAACAACGAATTGATTCCCGTGTTTTATCCGACAAGTAGTTTGCGAATCCTTCATTCAACAAGAAATGAAATCATTAACAGTGATGTAGCCTTTAACAGACAAATTATGATTGCTTCATCTTCAGTGGATGAGGAGATACCTACGGATGGTGTCCTGCTTAGAAGAGTATTGATTAACATGTTGAAAAATGCACTTGAGGCATCAAAACAGGGGGAAAAAGTCATTCTGGGTTGCGAGCCGTTAAACAAGGAGAATTTTCGGTTTTGGGTACATAACGACGTTTCAATCCTTCCGGAAATCCAAGCACAAATCTTTTATAAGTCGACTTCGACCAAAAGCAGCGACCGGGGCTTAGGAATTTTTAGTATGAGACTCGTTGGTGAAAAATACCTGAAAGGGAAGGTGAGCTTTACTTCTTCTGATGAGGAAGGGACCCTATTTATGATTGATTTGCCAATGAACCAATAAGAAATAAATTAAATCACCCTTCAATGGTTTACAACCACTTGTATGGTGAATAATCGCTTAACGTGCGTGCGACAATTTCACTTCGTCTTGTTGAAATAGGCCATCGCATCAGGCATCTTTTGCCTGAGCCGATCGATCCGGTTTGCATCGACCGGATGCGTACTTAAAAACTCTGGTTGGCTACTTCCCCCCTTTTGCGACATGCGTTGCCAGAAAGGCACACTTTCGTTGGGATTATATCCTGCCATCGCCATAAATATCAACCCCATATAATCAGCCTCATACTCATTCTGCCGCGAGAACGGAAGAATAACTCCAACCTGCGAACCGGCGCCGTAAGCAGCAAGTGCGATTGACCGTGTTTGCTCCGGTTTCTGTGCAAGGGCTGCTGAAAGCGCTGTGCCACCCAACTGTAGCAACATCTGATCGCTCATACGTTCACTACCGTGCCTGGCTACAGCATGGGCTATTTCATGCCCCATTACGGTGGCAAGACCTGCCTCTGTCTGAGTGATGGCTAACAAACCAGTATAAACCACGACCTTTCCACCCGACATACACCAGGCATTTACATTAGCATCTTCAACAAGATTAAATTCCCATTTGTAACCATCCAGATTTTTACTTAATCCGGCACTGGCCATGTAAGCTTCAACTGCCCGGGCAATCCGTTCACCAACCCGCTTTACCATCGCTGCATTATTTTTGTCAGCCGACAATTTATTGGTTTTGATGAACTTGTCATATTCAGTGAAACTTAAAGCCATCATATCCGATTCTGGAACAAGACTCAACTGGCGACGTCCGGTCAAAGGCACTGTCGAACAAGCAACCACAGTTACTAATATCAAAGCAATCAGCGACAGTATGGACCATTTAGTTTCGAATATTTTTTTCATATGCAACTAAGTTCTATTTCAAAATTTACACGACAGAAACATTACAATTAACAGCATATCCAGTTATTTGTTTTCATTAACCGGAATTTAAAAGAAATGCTCTAAATATAAAAAGCTGTCAACGACAGCTTTAAAATTATAAATTGAAAAAAAATTGTTTATTTATAAATCTTTTTTTTCGATGAAAGAAGTGTATTATAAAGTAAAGAAGCAATGGTCATCGGACCAACTCCTCCGGGAACGGGTGTAATAAACGAACATTTCGGGGCAACTTCATCAAACTTAACATCGCCTAATAATTTCCAACCCGATTTTGTCTTGTCAGATTTAACGCGTGTGATCCCGACATCAATAACAACAGCCCCTTCTTTGACCATATCGCCGGTAAGAAACTCAGTCCTCCCCAAAGCTGCAATAATTATATCCGCCTGAGCACAAATCTCTTTCAAATTCTTAGTTCTGCTATGACACAATGTTACAGTGCAATCAATCCCCTTTTGGGAAAGTAATATGCTCATTGGTCTGCCTACAATATTGCTGCGACCAATCACCACGCAATTCTTACCTGATGTTTCGATTTTATATCTTTTTATCAACTCCATGATTCCAAAAGGAGTTGCAGAGATAAAAGCGGGCATTCCGGCAACCATCCGACCTACATTAACCGCATGAAAACCATCAACATCCTTGTGAGGATTAATTGCCTCAATAACTTTTTCTTCCGATATATGCTTTGGCAATGGAAGTTGAACGATAAAACCATCAAGGTCCTTATCATTATTCAATTGAGCAACACAATTTAAAACCTCCTCTTCCGTAACATTTTCGTCAAACCGGATCAATGTTGATTTAAAACCAACACGTTCGCAGGCTTTAACCTTCGCTGCTACGTAAGTTTCGCTGCCACCGTCGTGTCCAACCAGAACGGCGGCAAGGTGCGGTATTTTTCCGCCACTGTTTTTGATTTTAATTACTTCGTCAGCAATTTCAGACTGTAAAATTTCAGAAGTTTTTTTTCCGTCGATAAGTACCATCGAACTATATTTATATCTTAAATATTCAATAATTAAATACCTAAAGCTTAATTACTTTAAGTCAATTCACCTATTCCCTAACGATGACGCCCTTTTTGCGTCAACGCCTGTTTCATATTACCGCCTTGCGAAACCATTTTCATCATCTTGCGTGTGTCAGCAAATTGTTTCAATAAACGGTTGACCTCCTGAATCGTTGTTCCCGATCCGGTTGCAATACGCTTGCGTCGGGAGCCGTCTATAATGCTGGCATCTGCACGTTCCCTCTTTGTCATTGAATGGATAATCGCTTCGATGTGTTTAAAGGCATCGTCTTCAATATCAATATCTTTCATCGCCTTTCCCATGCCGGGGATCATGCTTGCGAGATCTTTCAGGTTACCCATTTTTTTGATTTGCTGAATCTGTTTCAGAAAATCGTCAAAATTGAACTGGTCTTTTGCGAGCCGTTTCTGTAACTTACGCGCTTCCTCTTCATCAAACTGTTCGTGAGCACGTTCAACAAGTGAAACGATATCACCCATTCCAAGAATTCGATCGGCCATACGGCTTGGATAAAAGGCATCAATTGCCTCCATCTTTTCACCGGTTCCAACAAATTTGATTGGTTTGTTGACAACCGAAAGTATCGATATGGCCGCCCCACCCCGGGTATCTCCATCCAACTTAGTGAGTACTACCCCATCAAAATTAAGACGATCGTTGAACTCTTTGGCTGTATTAACAGCATCCTGTCCAGTCATGGAATCGACAACAAATAGAATCTCGCCGGGATTAACAGCTGATTTGATCGCCTCAATCTCTTTCATCATCTGCTCGTCAATTGCAAGACGACCAGCGGTATCTATAATTACAACATCATTCCCATTCAATTTGGCAAATTTAATCGCCTCTTTTGCAATACGTATCGGGTCTTTGCTTCCCTCTTCTGTGAAAACAGGAACTTCGATAGCAGCACCAACGATCTTAAGCTGTTCGATTGCAGCAGGACGGTAAACGTCGCAGGCAACAAGCAGTGGTCGTTTTCCTTGTTTCGTTTTTAACCTGCTGGCAAGTTTACCCGAAAAAGTAGTTTTTCCCGAACCCTGGAGACCAGACATCAAAATAACTGCCGGACTTCCTTTAAGGTTTATATCAACTGTTTGCCCACCCATCAGCTCAATAAGCTCATCATGGACAATCTTAACCATCACCTGACCAGGGTTAAGCGCTTTAAGAACATCTTGCCCGATCGCCTTATCTTTCACCTTAGCCGTGAAATCTTTGGCAATTTTGTAGTTAACGTCGGCATCAAGCAAAGCCCTGCGAACCTCTTTCAAGGTTTCAGCAACATTTATTTCGGTAATCTTCCCCTGCCCTTTTAGCAGCTTGAACGATTTCTCAAGCTTATCTGTAAGATTTTCAAACATTCTTTCGTCAATTTTAAAGTCACAAACTTACATGAAAAATACTTTTGCACCAAAACGAAAAATTAATAACTTTATTGCTATACATTTATCTGTATTTCAGCAATTAAGCACTATTTCTCCATCATCGTGCCTCTGAAAATAAGTTGAATGATTTCTAAATATGCTTCGCAATATTAATGACATAGATGATATTTCAAATCATTGGGATATAAACCGGATAGAAATTGAACAACAATCGCAAACAGATTTCATATTTAAGAACAATTTGAAGAGCGTCTGCGCTTTGCATTAAACTGACTTTCAATTTACTGAATAAATGACCACTTGGGAGGGCAATTGGCTCAACATAAGTAATTTTGGTCCGTTTTAATTGTCCTATTTCACTGATTTACAATTCCATAAAAATATTTCAAAATAAACTTGCTAAATGTTTTTTGCAATGAATAATGACTATTTTTACAACGGATTATTTACCATTAATTTTAGTTACTTAAATTATGAACATTTTCGTAGGAAGTCTGCCATTTAGCTTAGAAGAGGCAGAATTAAAAGGATTTTTTGAAGAG